>JAPDQK010000074.1:0-26852 GCA_034505955.1 Candidatus Zhuqueibacter pondensis | reverse complement strand
AGCGGCGAGGCAAATGTCAAGATATTCGCAAAGCGCCGAAAACGCTTTTTCTTGAATTTGACGCCATTCTTTGCAGCTTTATTTTTTACAAATACCCGCTTCTCGACCTGCCATCACCGACACCGTGGGGATTTGGGATTGTTTCGATGCGAGAAATTGGCGCGATGAAAATCATGGCCATCGGTGATCGTGGCCGGAAACGAGATTTTGTTGATTTGTATTTCATCGCCCGCGATCTGGGAATTGAAAACGTCTGGCGGGATTTCGAGACAAAGTACGCCGGCACGGGTTACGATTCCTACCATTTTTTACGCGCCCTAACTTACTTTGCTGATGCCGAAACCGACGAAATGCCGGAAATGATCAGCAAAGTTACTTGGAAAGAAGTCAAAAAATTTTTTGAAAAAGAAGTCGGAAAGATTGTGCTATGACCTACCAATTCCTCCAGCTCGAAAAACAAAACGCCATCGGCATTCTCCGTTTCAATCGTCCGGAGCGACTCAGACATGAGGGTACATGAGATTCCGGTGCCTTTGCGCGAGTTGCTCGAGGGTGAAAACGTTCGTGTCGTCATTGTTGTGGAATCCATCAAATTAGGGAGGTCGATCCCATGTCTTCTCGCTTCTGTCTATTCATATTTTCATTCACGGTGATCTTCTCTTTTGCTTCTGCGCAAGAGATCTCCCGCCCCGTCCACACCTACTCCATCGTCGCCCGCGATCCCGCCACCGGCCAGCTCGGTGTGGCGGTGCAGTCGCATTGGTTTTCCGTCGGGCCGTTGGTGCCGTGGGCGGAAGCTGGTGTCGGCGCCGTTGCCACGCAATCCTTTGTCGATCCGGCCTACGGGCCGCTCGGCCTCGAGCTGATGCGCGCCGGCAAAACCGCCAAACAAGCACTCGAGGGTTTGCTGAAGAGTGATCCCGGCGAGGAGGTGCGCCAAGTCGCCATGATCGACGCCAAAGGCAATGTCGCCGCGCACACCGGCAGCAAATGCATCCCTGCTGCTGGACACCTCATCGGCGACAATTTCTCCGTGCAGGCCAATCTCATGCTCAACGACAAAGTCTGGCCGGCGATGGCAGAGGCATACAAAAATACCAACGGCGATCTTGCCGACAAAATGCTCGCTGCTCTCGATGCCGCGCAGGCGGTCGGCGGCGACATTCGCGGCAAACAATCCGCCGCGATTTTGATCGTGAGCGGAACCAATACCGGCAGGCCGTGGGTGGATCGCCTCATGGACTTGCGCGTCGAAGATCACCCCGAGCCGCTCAAAGAATTGCGCCGGTTGGTGAATGTGCATCGCGCTTATCAACATATGAATGCCGGCGATCTGGCGGTCGAGCATGGCGATTATGCCAAAGCCATGCAGGAATACGCCGCAGCCAAGGCCATGATGCCGGACAATCTCGAAATGATCTACTGGCACGCCGTCAATCTCGTCAACATCGGCAAGCTCGAAGAATCTTTGCCGCTATTCAAAAAAATTTTTGCCGGCGATCCGAATTGGGCGGAACTCACGCCACGGTTGCCGAAGGTGGATTTGCTGAAAGTTGACGAAACGCAATTGCAAAAGATTCTCAGCGTCGCGCCGAAAGCGAAAAAGAAATAACGTCCATGGCATCGTTTTTTAACGAGAAGGAGCCAATATGCCAAAACGACTTTCCGCCAAATCCGCTGCCAAAACAAAGGCGAAAAAGACTGTTCGCCATCCGGCCGCCCCAAAAACCGATCGTAGCAAAACAACCAAAGAACCGGAGAAGCTCTATACCTTGACGGTGTACATTATCGGCGGCCCATTGTCAGAAGAATACGAAGGCAAGGAAACTTCCCGCACCATTCAAATCAAAGGCAGCCAGACTTTGGAAGACTTGCATGAAGTCATCTTTGCTGCTTTTGATCGCTGGGAAAATCATTTCTATGAATTCAATCTTGGCACGGGGCCTTATGATCGCTCTAAAATCTACTCATTGCGAATCGCGTCTATAGGCTATGATGATTCCGAGAAGCCCATTGGCGAGATCGAGACGACCACGATTGATGACTTGGGATTAAAAGTTGGCCGCGCCTTTGGCTACACCTTCGATTTCGGCGACGACTGGCAGCACCAAATCAACGTCGAAGCCATTGAACCGGCGCCGACGCGAGGAAAATTTCCGCGCATCATCAAGCGCGTTGGCAAGAGTCCGCCGCAGTATCCGGATGTGGATGAAGATGATGATGAATATGACGACGATGAAGACTAATGAAAAGACCGGCCGGTCACTCCCAAGAAACGCTCCTCCTTTTGTCGTGCGGGAAGCATCTTCCCCCGCATGAGTACGGTGCCAGTACGTGGGAAGATTCCTGGCGGAATGACATTCAGGTGGTAGATTTCTGTTCGAAAGAATGGTCACTAGGCCATGTTCTACTCGCAGTGACCGGTCGGTGAACTCACCCTGCAGCAGGAGAACTCATGAACGGGGACAAAACTTACAAAAAACTCCGCATTTTCGTCGCCGCGCCCGGCGATGTGACCAAGGAGCGCGAGGCCGTGCATGCCGTCGCTGCGGAACTCAATCGCGAGAGCAATGTCGCTGACCAATTGGGCGTGACGCTCAAAGTCCTGGACTGGCGCGAGGTGACGCCCAACATGGGCCGGCCCCAACAAGTGATTCTCGACGAATTGAAAGTCGAAACCTGGGACATCTTCATCGGCATCCTGTGGCTGCGCTTCGGCAGCCCCACCGGCGGTATTGATCCGCAAACCGGCAGGGCGTACGATTCCGGTACCGAGGAAGAATTCAATCTTGCCTATGATTCCTGGAAAAAGAATGGCCGCCCGCGCATCCTGTTTTATCGTTGCACCCGTCCGCCGGTCGATCTCGCGCAGCTCGATCCCGACCAATACAAGCGCGTAAAAACTTTTTTTGAGCAATTCGAGGCGAACAGGGCGCATCAGGGGCTTGTGCTGTCTTTCGCCACCACCGACGATTTTGAACGCCGCGTGCGCTTCGATCTCACCAAACTGCTGTTCGAGTACGGTGAAAAAGTTTTGCAGAAAAAACAACCACCGCCGCCACCGGACTTGCCCGGCGATGATCTCACCCAGCATTACCTCAACTTCGTCCGCAACGAACACGGCAAAATCAAATTGTTCGGCTTTCTCTCCCGCGCCAACATCGACGTGCGCCTGCTGGACGTCTTCGTCTCCCTGCACTTCTCGGATCCTTGGCGCGAGATGGAGAAAAAACGCCTGCCTGTGCCGGAGGAGCGCGAGAATCGTGCTCTCACCCCACCGCAAGTTTTGCAGCGCGCCATGCAAAAGAAAAAATCTTTGCTCATTCTCGGCGGGCCCGGCTCCGGCAAAACCACTCTGCTAAAATATTTCGCCGTCTGCTGTCTCGACGCCGACAGCCGCATTCAACTGCAACGGCCGCTCATTCCCATTTTCGTGCCGCTGCGCCAAATCGATCCCGCCAAGCCTTTCACCGAAGCGCTGGCAGAATGGGCCAAAGCCCACAATCAAAACATCACCGCAAAAAATTTCGCCGCCCGGCTGCATCAGCCCGGCGCGTTGGTGCTGCTCGATGGCCTCGACGAAGTCAGCGCTTTGAAAACCCGGCGCCAAATTTGCGAGTGGATCGACAAAGCCGCGCCCGCCTATGGCGAATCCACCTTTCTCGTCACCTGCCGCTTCACCGGCTATCGTGAGGCCGAGGGCGTGGCCCTGCAAACCCCGCACACCCGCGCCGATGTGCTCGATCTCAACACCGAGCAGCAGCGGACGTTTTTGCAGCAATGGTTTCGCGCTGCCGGCTTGGAAAGTCTGGAAGCCGTCGAGCTCAATGATCCGGCCCGCTTGCAGGAGATCGAGCATGACGCCGCGGCTCACGCCCAAGCGATCATGGAATTTCTCGGCAAAAAGGAAAACCGTTCCCTCGCCGAGATGGCCGGTATTCCGGTGCTGCTGCAAATCATGGCCATCATCTGGCGGGAGCGGGGCAGCCTCTCCGGCGAGCGCGTCGAGCTGTACAACAGCAGCATCGACTATTTGCTCGAGCATCGCGATCGCACCAAGAAAATCGAACCGCTGCCGAGCGCGGCCAAGGCCAAGTTCGTGTTGCAGCCGCTGGCGCTGTGGATGCAGAAGCAAGGCCAGGACGAAACGTCCCGCGAAAAGGTTGAAGCCCAAATTGCTGCCAAGCTGCAAGAAGTGCGGCCAGGCACCTCGCCCGGTGAATTTCTCGAGAACATCCGCGACCGCGCCGGCGTGCTGGTGGGCTCCGGCGCCGAGACCTACACCTTCCAGCACAAATCCTTTCGCGAGTTCCTGGCGGCGATTGAAATTGCCAACCAAAACGCCGCCGAGATTTTGGTGAAGAATTTCGGCAATGATTGGTGGCGCGAAACCGTTTTGTTCTCCGCCGGCCTCACCAGCCCGGCCATCTTTCCGGCGTTTTTGGAGCATTATCTCAAGCACGAGAAAAACGACGGCCCGACTTCGCCGTTGTATTTGCAAATGCTGCAGGAAGCCGCAGTCAAGCCGCTGGCGCCGTTTGAAAAAGTCTTGCGCGACAAGCGCTTGAGCTGGCAGAAACGCTACAACGCCCTGAAGGGTGTGCGCCTGTTACGCTCCGAAGCGGCTAAAGAGCTGGTCAAATTCGTGCACGGTGACAAAGAGCCGCGCCTGCGCCAACTGGCCGAAGCGATTTTAATCGAGTGGTCTGAGAAGCCGCCGGCCGTGCTCACGAAAACGCCGGATCGTTTCTTCAATCCCATCGAAGGCAACGCCGAATACATTCTCATTCGTGGCGGCACCTACCAATTTTCCACAACAAAAAAGAAAGTCACCGTGCCGGATATGTACTTTGCCAAATTCCCGGTGACCAACAAGCGCTACCGTATTTTCCTTGAATCGCTGTCAAACAGGGAACGTGAAAAGTACCAGAGACGGCAAACTGAAAAACGCTTTCTCGGCGACGATCAACCGGTGGTAGCTATCACGTGGTACAGCGCGATGGCGTACTGTGAGTGGCTGACGGAACAGCAAAAAGCAAACAGCAAAAAGCAAAAAGAAAGTTTGGTGTTTCGTTTACCAACGGAGATTGAATGGGCGGCGACCGGGGGCAAGCGGATTTATCCGTGGGAGGGTGACAAGCTGGATGAGACGCGCGCCAATTACGGCAATAAAATTGGCCACACCACGCCGGTCGGCTCTTACCCGGCCGGTGCCACGCCGGAAGGCCTTATGGACATGGCTGGCAATGCGTGGGAATGGTGTTTGAATGGATGGGACAAGCCGGATTTTGTTTTGGGTGAAGATCGTGACTTGTTGAAGAATTGGCGTAAAGTTGGAACGTATAATTGGCGGGCTTTGCGTGGCGGCGCTTATTATACGACTGACCTTAATGACCTTCGCGGGTCGGGGCGCGTCGACTACTATCCCGTCAACAGGGTCCTCGACGTCGGTTTCCGGGTGTGCGTGGTCGGCGAGTCACGTTCAAACCAAACCGGCGAGTTTAGCCGGCCAATGCTCCGCGTTCACGGACTTCGGGATGGACGACTGAACATGACAAGGCTACGCCCGTAGGGCTCCCTCCGGTTGGGCCGCATGAAAAGTGAGCGTGCGGCACACAAACAAAGTCCGGTCGTGCCGTCCCTCAGGCGGCATGGCTTGTGCGGGCCTGGCGGCGTGAGTAGTGTCTTTATGTAGTGTTGCCTTCAGGCAAGCAACTCTTGCTGATGAAGAGATTGCGTCAATCGACAAAGGTTGTTTCGTGCTTCCGTGCCTTTGGCGCCTGAAGGCGCGACTACAAACATATCGAAAGCGCCGCCATGTCCAAGAGCAAAAAGCAAGCGGAAAAAAACTTGCAAATTGAGTAACATGTCATTCCGGAGGAATCTTTTTAATGCCGAGCACTGTGCTTGTGCTGAAAAAGGCCACGCCCGCAGGGATTCTTTCAGAATGACAATTTTGTTCATTTTATGAAAACCCACAAAAACCTCTACGCCCAAATCTGCTCGTTTGAAAATCTCCTGCTGGCGGCAAAACAAGCCGCGGCCGGCAAGCGTTTTCGGCCCGACGTATTGGAGTTCTTCAACGACCTCGAAGGCAACACGCTGCAGCTTTTGCGCGAGCTGCGAACCCAGACTTATCAGCCCGGCAGCTACGAAAGCTTTTACATCTACGAGCCGAAGAAGCGTATGATTAGCAAAGCGCCGTTTCGCGACCGCGTCGTCCACCATGCACTCATCAACGTCATCGGCCCGTTGTTCGAGCGCCGGTTTATTTTCGACAGCTACGCCAATCGCCTCGGCAAAGGCACCCACGCCGCCATTCGCCGCTTGCAGCAATTCATGCGGCAAGCGCTCTACGTCCTCAAAATCGACCTGCGCCAATATTTTCCCAGCATCGATCTCGAAATTTTGAAACAGCTCATTCGCCGCGTTATTGCCGATCTGGAAACGCTGTGGTTGATTGACAAGATCATCGACAGCAGCAACCCGCAAGTGGAAACTAATTGGTATTTTCCCGGCGACGACCTGTTCACGCCCTTCGAGCGCCGGCGCGGCCTGCCCATCGGCAACTTGACCAGCCAGTTCTTTGCCAATGTTTACCTCGACCCGTTTGATCACTTCGTGAAGGAGACCCTGCGCTGCCGTTTCTATCTTCGCTTTGTTGACGATGCGGCCTTTCTCGATGATTCGTCGCAGCGTCTCGAGGCGCTTGTGCCCCCAATGCAAAATTTTCTCGATGATTTTCGCCTCAAGCTCTATCTGGAGAAATGCCAGATTCGTCCCGTAGCATGCGGGCAGAGATTTTTGGGGCAAATTGTTTTTCCGAGGCATCGCTTGCTGGTACCGGAAAACGTGCGGCGCTTTGCCCGGCGGATGCGGCAGTTTCAAAAGAGGTATGCCCGGCAAAAAATTTCGCTGCCGCAAATTCGGCAGTCGCTGATGAGCTGGCTGGGGCATGCAGGCCAGGCCAATACCTGGGCGCTGCGCCAAACATTGTTACCCGGAGTTGCAAGATTCAGTCGCAATACGTATTTTTTTGATATGTCATCCTGCAAGAATCTTCCCCCGTACTGGGCAAGGCCGTCATGACAAAGAAGATGCTTGCGAGCATGACAATGTTGCTCGGAAATTATCGGCCTGAATGACTTGGGTCCGTACTGCGAATAGCTCCACCTGTCATTCTGCAAGAATCTTCCCCAGTACTGGGCCGGGCCGTCATGCCGAAGAAGATGCTTGCAGCATGACAATGTTGCTCGGAAATTATCGGCCTGAATGACTTGGGTCCGTACTGCGAATAGCTCCACCTGTCATTCTGCAAGAATCTTCCCCAGTACTGGGCAGGGCCGTCATGACAAAGAAGATGCTTGCAGCATGACAATGTTGCTCGGAAATTATCGGCCTGAATGACTTGGGTCCGTACTGCGAATAGCTCCACCTGTCATTCTGCAAGAATCTTCCCCAGTACTGGGCAAGGCCGTCATGACGAAGAAGATGCTTGCGAGCATGACAATTAAGTTATTGGGAAGGGATCGAAAATGAGCAAAGGTAACTACTATGTATACCTCACGACCAACCCCGGCAGGACGGTAATTTATACAGGGGTTACGAACGACTTGAAACGCCGCCTGCTGGAGCATTATCAAAACCGGGGGAACAAAACGAGCTTTGCGGGAAAGTATTATTGCTATGATCTCATTTATTATGAATATTTCCCAGACATCCGCCAAGCCATTGCCCGGGAAAAGGAAATCAAGAACATGACGCGTCGTAAAAAAGAAGAACTGATTGCAACTAAGAATCCGAAATGGAATACTTTGCGAATTTAATGGCGTTTAAAAACTACTTCCGCGACCGCCTTGGCATTCTGTATGAGTCATCGCAATTCCATGTGATTGTGCTTGAATTTCAGACTTTGCGCAAGTGCATGGGAAGATTCCTGTGGAATGACGCCTTGTGAAATATCAGTCGCAAACGAATATCGAAATGCAAAGCTCAACAATCCTGCAAACACACTGGAGCTGAAACGGCCCTCATGGGTCGAAGCGGCTGTTGTCGCCGGAAAACGTGCGGCGCTTTGCCCGGCGGATGCGGCAGTTTCAAAAGAGGTATGCCCGGCAAAAAATTTCGCTGCCGCAGATTCGACAATCGCTGATGAGTTGGCTGGGGCATGCAGACCAAGCCAACACCTGGGCGTTGCGCCGGGCGCTCATGCCGAGACTTGCAAAATTCGGCTCGCCATCGTATCTTTCGGAAGGTTAGCTCGGAGCCTGCATGTTTTATCTCTTTTTCGATGAGTCCGGTGATCTGGGCTTTGACTTCGACAAGCCCGGTACCACAAAATAAAAAAGAGTGAACCCTACCAAGCTTTTGCCCGGGGCTTTACCCTTAGCCAGGAGGGAAACACCCCGGCCGCTTAGTAGGACCTACTCACTCTTTTGTAAAAAATATAAACTTCATGCGTTTAAAAGACAAACTTTTTTTGGCCATGTTGTATCACCTGAGTTACGGGTGGGTAGCGCAGACATCTTGTCTGCAGTCAGAATGACTGCGCTACATTTCTCCACCGAAGACTGAGGCATTACGCCATGTTCAACGATCATTTTTTACCCCAGCTCGTGGTGAGAGTTGCTCTCGCCTTTGTATGTGTTTCTTCTCCTGTTTCCTTATGGTGCCAATCGGCATCTCCATTGCGCCAAGCGCGTGAAGTGAAGGCACCGCAAACCATCGCCACCTTCTCCATCGTCGCGCGGGATTCCCTTAAGGGCGAATTGGGTGTCGCCGTTGCCTCGCGATTTTTTGCGGTCGGCAACGTCGTGCCGTGGGCCAAAGCCGGCGTCGGTGCGGTGGCCACGCAATCGTTTGCCAACACCTCTTTCGGCTGGCGCGGCTTGGAACTCTTGGAAAAAGGCCTCACTCCCGAAGAAGTCGTGAACGTGCTCTTGCGCCATGATGACAACCCGACGCGACGCCAGATTGGAATCGTAGCCGCAGATGGCAAGTCGGCGACTTACACTGGTGAAAATTGCATCGCGTGGGCGGGCGGCCGTCACGGCCCGAATTACGCCGTGCAAGGCAACATTCTCGCCGGTGAGGCGGTGGTGACGGCGATGGAGAAAGCCTTTCTCGAAACGAAAGGAACACTCGCTGATCGTCTTTACGCTGCATTAGTGGCCGGGGATGCCCAAGGCGGCGATGCGCGCGGCAAACAATCTGCCGCCATGCTCGTGGTCAAAGCCGGCGCCGGTTACGGCGGCTACACCGATCGCGCCATCGACATCCGCGTCGATGATCATCCCGAGCCGTTCCAAGAGCTGGGCCGCTTGCTGAATTACGCGCAGATGAACTACGCGTGGAACCAGGGCTGGACGCTGTTCACTCAGAAAAAATATGCCGACGCCTTGCCGCATCAGGAGCGCGCCGCGAACCTGGCGCCGGAAAATCCGGAAGTGTTGTACGATCTCGCTGTCATTCGCCTCGCCGCCGGGAAGAAAGCCGAAGCGCTGGAAGCTTTGAAGAAGGCGATCAAGCTGAATCCGAATTTGAAGAAACAGGCCGGTGGCGATAACGATTTGGCGGGATTAAGAGGGAATGTGGAGTTCGAAGGGTTGATTAAATAGACCACGGATTGCACGGATGACACTGATTGACACGGATTCTTTTTTGATTAATGTTCTGCATACCTTCCGCTTCTCGTATTTTTGATTTGGTTTTTTATCTGTGTCAATCTGTTTAATCCGCATCATCTGGGTTCAACGATGTTTTATTTTCTTGTGCCCCAACGTGGACGATCCGCAACCCCCAAAAAGACAAAATTGATTGACGACAAAATAATTTTTTCATCATTTTGTCGTTCATTATTTTGTCTTTTAAAAAACTTTGCTTTTTTGCACACATTGAATCTGTAAAAGATTAATTGACTGCCATGACCGATTGCATCTTCTGCCGCATCATTCAGGGCCAGGCGCCCGCCAGTGTGGTTTATGATGATGAAAAGACACTGGCGTTCATGGACACTCGGCCGGTTAACCCCGGCCATCTTCTCATCGTGCCCAAATTACACGCAACCGGATTATCGGAGCTTGATGCCGATCTCGGCGCGCATCTTTTCAAGGCGGCGATGCGACTGGCCACGGCGCTGCGCCATTCCGGCGTCAAATGCGAAGGCATCAATTTCTTTTTGGCCGATGGCAAAGCCGCCTTTCAGGAAATTTTTCACGTCCATCTTCACGTCATCCCGCGCTTTGCCGGTGATGGCCTGGCTTTCCAATTTGGCCCGGATTATTATCGCCAGCCGAGCCGGCCGGCGCTGGATGAGGTGGCGGAGAGAATTCGTAGATGTTTGTCCTGAGGTCAGGAAATATTTGCATGTGCTTTTTTTGTTTCGGTTTATAGAATTCGAGCAAGCATGCTTGACTTAATAACATGAACTGACAACTGAACACGATGAAATCCGTCTTCCTTACTCAACACGGCGACGAGTCGGTACTGCAATACGGCGAACTGCCCACTCCGGTCGCCGGCCCGAATCAAGTTCTGGTCGAAATCAAAGCCTGCGCGTTGAATCATCTCGATTTGTGGATACGCCGTGGGATTCCCACGCTGAAAGTGAAAATGCCGCACATTCTCGGCTCGGATATTTCCGGTGTCGTGGCGCAAGTTGGCGCTGGGGTTTCCCACGTGCAAGTCGGTCAGGAAGTGGTGCTCAATCCAGGTATTTCCTGCGGCCACTGCCAGGCGTGTCTTTCCGGTTTTGACAACAATTGCCGGGAGTATGGCCTTCTCGGTGAGCATCTCTGCGGCGGTTATGCGCAATTCATTGTCGTGCCGTCGCAGAACATTATTCCCAAACCGGAAAATTTGCATTTCGTTGCAGCAGCAGCGTATCCGCTCACCTTTCTCACTTCGTGGCACATGTTGGTGACACAGTGTCAAGTCCGTCCCGGCGATTGGGTGCTGGTTCTCGCGGCGGGCAGCGGCGTCGGGGTGGCGGCGATTCAAATTGCCAAACTCTACAACGCCACGGTGATTGCCGCCGCCGGAAGCGAAGCCAAATTGGAGAAAGCCAAAGAGCTGGGCGCTGATTATCTCATCAATTACGAAAAACAAAATTTCCGCGAAGAAGTGCGCAAGCTCACGGACAAGCGCGGCGTCGATATAGTCTTCGAGCATGTGGGGGAGAAAACGTGGGATGATTCGATCAAGTCATTGGCGCAAGGCGGGCGGCTTGCGACCTGCGGCGCCACCACCGGCTATAAAGCGGTAACGGATTTGCGCTACGTGTATTTTCGCAATCTGAAAATTTTTGGCAATCTCATGGGTTCCAAAAGTGAGCTTTGGAAAATTACTGAACTTTTCAAAACCGGAAAGCTGCGGCCGGTGATTGATCGCGTGTTGCCGCTGACTGCAGCGGCCGAGGCGCATCGAATTTTGGCGCAACGGGAACAATTTGGCAAGGTGGTGTTGGAAATTCCAGCCTGAAGGAGTTTTCACTATTTTTCAGTGCCATGATGTGCGTGTGTGGATTTTACCGTTTTAGATGGCACAATTTTAAAACCAGCCTCAAAACCCAGCTCGCTTCAGCGAACTTTCACTTTTTAGCAGAGGAGATGAAGTTATGCCTCGTAAAGACCAAGATTGGGAAGATTTTGATGACTTCGACTTTGATGCCGATGACGAAGGCGACGAAGAAGACGGCTCGAATATCTGGACCGTCGAGCAATGGGAGGCCGAGCTCCAGGAGCGCGACGAGCGTCACCGCAAATTGGCGGAACTGCTCGACAAGTACGGCCACGACGAGGCCGGTTTCCGCAAAGCCATGGCAGAGCTTGGCCTCGGCGCCATCTTTGAGGAGCTTGACCGTCTCGCAGCCGAACAGGAAAATCAACCGGGTGTCGAGGACGAGGAAGAAGACCATGAAGAACAAATTGACAAAATCCTGCGCGCGTCGCGCTACGCCACTGAAGACTTCGAGAAAGCGAATTTTCGCCATCCACTCGGCAACGCGGTGTATGAGCTGACACTCATGGTACTCAAATCGCTGGAGGGCCACGATGAGATTGACAGCCGCGCGCATCCACTGGTCGTGTTCAGCGGCGCCTTTTTGGATGCCATGGACAGCCTGGCTGGCTCCGGCTACATGCGCGAGTGGGATGACGATTTTCATCTCAGCACGCCGAGGAATCTGAAAATTGCCGAGCTGAAGCGCGCCGTCAAAAATCTTGTCAAAGGTCTCAATGAATTGGAAAATGTGGAGCGGCAGAATCTGCTGGTACCGGAAATTTGCGCGCCGATCCGTGAGCACGCGGTCGAGTTGTTGGATGAGGTGCGCCTCGAACTGCGCCGGCTCGGGTGGAAGTAAACGGGATGCTTGATCCTGGATCCTTGATGCTCGATCCTGGATGCTGGTTGCTGGAGGGCACAATTATCTTGACGCCTGCTTTTGCAGGCCGGAGATGCGTATCTTGGGGGTTGTCTATTTTGTTCCGCGGTTATCCATTCAAATCAGCAAAACTGCTGAAGCGGCTGCGCCCAGAACTATTTTTTCTCACTAATTTCAGCGGTTTGAGCCGCTTTAACGGCGTTTCTGATCTGAATGGATAGCCGAAGATGCAAACTTGCAAAATCCCCAATGCGCATGTCGGTGAAGATGCTCACGAGCCCTGGCCTGTGGCTTGGGCAAACATGACAGGGTTGGTTGTCCAACGACAACCGAGGCATTGCAAAATTATTAACATTTTTCTTGACAGATATTGTAAAAATTTATAGCTTGTAAGCGATTTCCTAATATTTTCAGTCTGATTTAGTTTAAAAGTCTCAAACAGACCATGAGTCCGAGGAGGGGTTTATGTCCAATCAGCCAGAAAAACTCGATGCCATTGATCTCCAGATTCTGGAGGTTTTGCAATCACACGGCCGCACCAAACGGAATGTGCTGGCGGAAAAAGTTGCGCTCTCCATTCCGGCTGTAAGCGAGCGCCTGCGCAAATTGGAAGAGCGGGGAATTATTCGCAGCTTTAATGCCGTGCTCGATGCCCATAAAATCGGTCTGGAGGTGACCGCATTTATTTTTGTGACGGCGGAATCTTCAACGGTGTACCCCCAAATTATCGAGCGCGCGGCAGCCCATGAGGAAATTCTCGAATGCCATGCCATAACCGGCGAGGGATCGCACTTGCTGAAGGTGCGAACCCAGAACACCCTCACTTTGGAAAAGTTGCTGTCACAAATTCAATCGTGGCCCGGGGTCAAGAGTACTCGTACCAGTATCGTGCTTTCGAGTCCCAAAGAAACCACCGTGTTACCCTTGTCGCATCGGACGAAATCCGCTTGAGCTGGCAAACCGGCATGACATTGCGGTGGTACCCGAAGTCCGTCGGCAAAAATTTTCCCATTCCCTCAGTTCGCTGTGTCACGAGTGTAATTTATCCAACCATCACCATACGATCTGATTGTTTCCCCAGTCTGCTGTCTCGGACTACACTTGAGTGATTCGTGTCGCCATCCAACTGCGGATAAATTCAACGATGTCGCGCGTGTCCGTTCCCGGTCCGAAAATTTTTCCCACCCCCATCGCTTCGAGTTGCACTCTTTCTTCGGGTGGAATGGTGCCGCCACCAATGAACAGCACATCATCCATTTGATTCTTTTTCATCAGCTCCAGGATGCGCGGGAAAAGCGTCATGTGGGCGCCGGAAAGTATGGAGATGCCGATCACGTCCACATCTTCCTGCAGTGCCGCCTCGACGATCATTTCCGGCGTTTGATGCAGCCCGGAGTAAATGACCTCGCAACCGGCATCACGCAAGGCGCTGGCAATCACTTTCGCGCCCCGATCATGACCATCGAGTCCGACTTTGCCAACCAGAACACGAATCTTACGTTGCATTGAATTGGTTACTCCCTGTTAAGTGTAATACTTCAGACACTCTCGAGCGCTGAACCGCAGGCGCCCAAACGGGCTACAACAAACTCTCAACCCCGATAATTCATACGATGCGTAAATTGACTACACTTTGCATTTGAACTCGAGCCCGAAAATGCAATTTATGAATTATCGGGGTTAAAACACCGGCTCCTCCCGCCACGTGCCGTAAACGCCTTTCAATACGTTGATCATCTCGCCGAGGGTGCAATAGGCCCGGCTGCAGTCGATGAGTGGCGGCATGAGGTTGCGGTCTTCCTGCGCCGCGCTTTTGAGCTGATCCAATGTGTGTCGCACTTTCGTGTTGTCGCGTTCAGCTCGGAGCTTTTTGAGATTTTCGTTTTGTTCTTTTTCGACTTTGGGATCAATTTTCAGAATCGGGATGTCGAGCTTTTCCTCCGGTTCCACATAGGCATTGACACCGACGATGATGCGTTCCTTCCTTTCGATCTCCTGCTGGTATTGCCGCGCTGACGATGCAATCTCGCGCTGGAAAAAGCCCTGTTTGATTGCCGGAATCACACCGCCGAGCGCATCGATTTTCTGGAAGTATGCTTCTGCCTCTTGTTCCATTTTATCTGTGAGATATTCCACAAAATAAGAACCGGCGAGCGGATCGACCGTGTTTGCCACTCCGATTTCGTGTGCGATAATTTGCTGTGTGCGGAGCGCGATTTTCGCCGCGAACTCTGTCGGCAGTGCCCAGGTTTCGTCCAGCGAGTTGGTATGCAATGATTGAGTGCCGCCGAGCACGCCAGCCAGCGCTTCAAAGGCCGTGCGCATGATGTTGTTGAACGGTTGCTGGCCGGTAAGCGAACATCCCGCGGTTTGAGTGTGAAAGCGCAGTTTCCAGGAGCGTTCGTCTTTCGCGCCATATTTGTCGCGCATCCGGCGTGCCCAGATCCGTCGCGCCGCGCGGAACTTGGCAATCTCTTCAAAAAAATCAAGATGTGAATTGAAGAAGAAAGACAATCTGGGTGCGAAGTCGTCCACTGCCATCCCGGCGGCCATTGCGGCTTCGACATAGGCAAAGCCGTCGGCGAGGGTGAACGCCAATTCTTGCACTGCCGTGCTGCCGGCCTCGCGGATGTGATAGCCGCTGATTGAAATCGTATTCCACTCCGGTACGTGCTTGGTACAATATTCGATGGTATCGACAACCAACTTCATCGAAGGCTCGGGCGGGAAAATGAATTCCTTTTGTGCAATATACTCCTTGAGTATGTCATTTTGAATGGTGCCACGCAGTTTCTCTTGCGGCACGCCTTGCTTCTCTCCCACGCAAATATAGAACGCCAGCAAAATCGCCGCCGGCGAGTTGATGGTCATCGAGGTGCTGACTTTGTCGAGGGGAATGCCATCGAAGAGAACTTCCATGTCGCGCAAGGAAGAGATGGCAACACCACAAACGCCGACCTCGCCTTCGGAGAGAGGGTCATCGGAATCGCGGCCCATCAACGTCGGCAAATCGAACGCGGTGGAAAGCCCGGTCTGGCCATGTTCGAGAAGATATTTGAAGCGTTTGTTGGTGTCCGCCGCAGAGCCAAAACCTGCGAACTGGCGCATGGTCCACAACCGGCCGCGATACATGTTGGCGTGAATCCCGCGAGTGTAGGGAAATTCACCAGGAAAGCCGATATCGTGGAAAAAATCAATATGCTGAATGTCCTCCGGGCCATACAGCTCGTTGATCGGCACACTCGAGGTGGTCATGAATTTGGCCGGGCGGTCTTTGTATTGCGCCGCGGTGGTTCTTTTCCAGCGCTCGCGCTCCAACTCGAATTTGGTTTTTTCGGTGGACATGATTGGCTCCCGTGGGGTTTGGGTTCAGGTAAATTTCATATTTGTGCGCAAATGGCGAAATGGCTCGCGGGATTGATGCGCCTCCCATGCCGCATTAATCCCAACTCCATAATCCCTGAGCTGGTCACGCCGCCGGAATCGGCCCTGCGGCCACCAGTTTTTTCGTTCGCGGGTCGACTCTGGCGGCAAAGCCTTCCAGCGTGCGCGCTCCGAGCAATTTCAAATCGCCGGTTTTGGCGAAAACAACTTCATCCACGGTCTCAAACTCATCGACTCGGATAATCGCATACCCAACATCACGAGTAACGACCTGACCATTTGCCATGACAAAGCGCACATCTTTTTTTGCCACATGCACACCAATGGTTTCCAAAATTTTTTCGGGAATCCAAGTGTGCTCTGATCCCGAGTCAACCATCAAACGTTTTACTCCGGTAATGTTGCGCGGTTTGCGCACGTTTTCGACAAGGCAGTCGACGTAAAAAATGCCCATAATCATCCCTCCTTTTCAAGTACCGATCTTTCGATATAATGAAGCCTTGGACTTTTCCATCAGCTCATCCACAATGCGATACGGCGAGAGTTTTTGATTTTGAAAATTATCCAGGTTCTTGTTCAACAGGTGCTGCGCCTCTTCATCCCAAAATTCCTGCCTCAATCTGCGGCTCACCAGTTCATGAATTTTTTTCTCCAAGCGATGCTTGCGTTTGGCAGCAAGACGGGCATCTTGCATGAGAAAGTCGCGATGCTCCTGAATTTTCTGCCAGACCTCTTCAATGCCTTTGCCCTGGGAAGCCACAGTCGCAACAACCGGTGGATTCCACGACGCGGCCGGACGCAAGTGCAAAATGGCTTCAAGCTCATGCACAGCACGTTGCGCACCCTCGCGGTCTGCCTTGTTGAGCACAAAGATGTCAGCAATCTCCATCAGTCCGGCTTTCATCGCCTGCACCGAATCGCCGCTCTCCGGCACCAAAATGACGATGACGGTGTCCGCGGCCTCGACAATGTCCAATTCGGACTGGCCGACGCCGACGGTTTCAAATACAATGAAATCCTTGCCAAACGCGTCGAGCACATCGGCGGCCTCCTGCGCCTTTTGAGAAAGACCGCCGAGCGAACCGCGTGTTGCCATGCTGCGGATGAACACGCCGGAATCCGTCGTAAGATCAGTCATGCGCACACGATCCCCGAGCAGGGCACCGCCAGTGAAGGGACTGGTGGGATCGACCGCAATAATGCCAACAGTTTTTCCCTTTGCACGCATGATTTTGGCAAGCTCATCCACCAGCGTGGATTTGCCCGCACCCGGCGGCCCGGTGACACCGAGGCGATAGGCATTGCCGACCTTGGGATAAAGCTCGTCGAGTATCGCATACGCCACGGCGCCATCATTTTCAACGGCAGAGATCACTTTCGCCAGGGCGCGTCGCGACCCTGAGAGAAATTCAGCAAGAAGAGGATGCAACACCATTGGATTTTCATACCTGGAGATATAAAAACAACAACGGATTGCAAACATTTCACGGATTCTATGTTTGTAAATTCAATCGGCGAAATCAGTGAAATCCGGTGTTGCCTTTTTGTTTCTCCCACAGTTTTGCATACTTTGCAAAAACATAAGTCGCCGACAAACTTGCCAGGATAAATCCCTGCAAGCCGTCTAAAAATCCGGCCTTGAACACGTACATTCTCAAAAAAAACCAAAACGGCCGAAACAGCAAATCCCATAAATGAAAACGCTTGCCTTGACGAAACAATTCTTCAGCAGCCAGCGAAGTGTAGTGATTGAATTTTTCGAAATAGTGCCACAGGTCGCGGTCGGTATAGTGCAAAAGAGGATTGCTCAAGCGGCCGACCCTGCCATCCAACTGCACACCTTCGTGAACTTGCTTTTGATTGAAACGGCCGAGTTGCCGGCGAAACAAGCGCAGCACGTAACCCGGATACCAGCCGCCGTGGCGAATCCACTTGCCGAGAAAATTTGCCAGGCGCGGTATCTCGTAGCCGTTGGCGGTTGGTCCGCCTGCAAGCGTCGCGATGATCTCGTCGCGCAACTCCGGAGTCACTCGCTCATCGGCGTCGATCCACAGCACCCATTCGCCGGTGCATTGCGCGAGCGCAAAATTTTTTGCGGCTGAAAAACCTTCCCACCGGCGCACAAAGATTTTATTTGTAAACGCTTCCGCCTGCGCAACGGTAGCGTCCGTGCTCTCCGCATCGACCACGACGATCTCATCGACCCATTGCAGCGAAGCCAGACACTCGCGGATGTTTTCGGCCTCGTTTTTGGTGATGACGAGCGCCGAGAGCGATTGCGGGTTGCGGGTTGCGGATTGCGGCCGAGTGTCCGTGCGACCACCTGCGAGCAAAATATTTTCGGAGCCTGCCGTCGTCATGCGTATTGAGAAGCGGCCACGCGTCTCGAAGAGGTTTTCTGCCGGCGCTTGTCGCGTTTCAAAGTTTCGGACAACTTTTGCTGCAGCCACAGATTGACCAGCGTTTCCGAGGAAATGCCGCGTTGTTGCGCCACTCGACCAATTTTCCTGGCCAGATCATCTTCCAACCTCAACCGCCGGGGAATGAGATCGATCTTGACGTCTTTGACTTCGCGCCAGTAATCACGATAATCGGTCAAATCGTGGGTTTCCCAAAATTCCACTTCTTCTTCCAGGCTTTTAAACTTGGGAAGAGTGGCACGGTTTTGCTTTTTTTTATTTTTTGCGTTTGACTTTTGCATAAAACGTGCGCTCGCTTTTGGTCATGTCTCTTGCACTCAAGATCAAGGCATCCTGAGTAAACTTGTAAATGAAAAACACAATCAAATGTCGACCTGCATCGGTACGGCCCCACGCTGCATACAAATCTTCACCTTCAATAAGCTCGCCTCGCTCTCGAAATTCAAAGTGGGGACGACTCTCGAAAACCGCATGAACCTCGAAGTCTTCCACATGATGCTTGTGCCAAAGCTTTTCTTCTACATTTTCCGGAATAATGACCTGCCTGATGAACACATCGCCTCCCTCTTTTAACGCATTAATTTGGCATTTACAGAATGTCGGTGCATCAATTCGGTGCGAGCTGAAGAAAGATGATTACAGATTTCCCGCACCGCGCTGACAATCCACTCCGGTTTGAACTCGGTCACGCAGATCGGACCGTGTGGCATGTCGCAGACTTTTTTCCAACACGGGGCGCAGGGAAGATTCCAAATGATTTTGATGCCGCGGTCGTAAAGATCGACTTCGGCGGCGCAGGACAGGCCAAACCAGGCGACGACGTATTTTTTCAACGCGATGGCGATGTGCATGCCGAGCGAATCGCCGCTGACCACCAGATCAGCCAGATTTTCGAGAACGATTCCGGTACGCAGACCGAGCGTGGTCGGCGTTGGAATTGCGATCCCATCTGTCAACTCGACCAGGCGGCGGTTGCGTTCCGTATCTTCACGACCACCGAGAAGAATAATTTTGACTTCCGGCATTTCTGCCGCAATCTGGCGGAGGGCTTCTGCTTGTGTCTCGAGCTCCAGTTTCTTCAATGGAAAGAGTTCGGAACAGCCGGTGTTGAATCCCACCACTAACGGTGCTCCCTCCAATCCCAGCTCTTTTCGCCAGCGTTCACATTCGGCAAGCTCGCCAGCAGTCAAGTGCAGAACGTATTCGTCCCGCCGAAAGTCAATTTCCCAGGCTTCGGCCAGAATGTCATTTCCCGTTCGTTCGTTCACGCGAAATTTGAAATGGTCATCGACGCCGAGACGAAAGCTATACTCGGCGCCGGCATTGAGGGGAATAATCGCGCCGTTTTCATTCAAACCAAAGCCGCGTTTGATCCCGGCCTTGACCAAATTCATGAATGCCGCCGCCGGCTTGCTCTTATCGGCATTGAGTGCCACCTCGAACTTCTGTTGTTGCACCACCATGCGATTTTCATCACTCCATTCGACAAGATGGTCAATGAACGGGTTGTTGATCAACAGCGGTAACGCACTTTTGCGCGTGATCCAGGTGAGGTGGCTGTTCGGATAACTGCGCTTGATCGCCGGCAATTGCGCCGTCGTCGCCAGAACGGTACCCAGGGCATCAAGATTCACCAGCAGAATCCGCGTGCCCATCGGAATGCGATCCTGGCAGCCCTCGCAAAGTTTGTATGGCATGCAGGGTTTGTACCCGGTAAATAGGCGGCAATCCGGGACCAAGGTTTTCGACTGATATTTCCGGTTCATGCAACTCGATTTGGGAATAAAATAACTTAAAGATTTAGGGAGTGAAGTGCAAGGGAAAAATCTGCTTGCTTTTTTAGCCAATGAATGTTACTTTAATACAGCCATGGAAATCAGCGAATTTTTTTGCAAATAAAATTGGTCGAAGAAGCGGGCGGGTGTCCGAGAGGCCCCGCACAAAAACCTTCGCTGGTTTCTGTGGCAACGCTCCCTTCGACCATTTTTATTTTTCCCGATTGGTCATGGATGTTTTTAGTGATGATCGGGAGCAGAAAGGGGTGGGTTATGCCCTACTGGATTCACTGTGACCAGCAGGCGCTGCAGGGCGATCTGCGCCGCGTGCAGATTTTGGTGAGCGACGAGCTGTCACTCCGGCAGGATCTTCGTGGTCCCTTCAATAGAATCGAAGAGGCCATCAAGATAGCCGAGACGTTGATCTGGAGCATCGTGGCAACCATCATGGAGCGCCTGCGCACAGAAAAACCCAAAAAATTTGCCACTTTCCCTTCGGGCAATCAGACCACCGAAGAGTAGAAGACTCCGGCTGACGAGAACACCATCATTTCTCGGAGTTGCGCACGTTTTCTCTCTGTGAGGGCGCGGCAACAGGGTGAGTGCGGCAAATGGCGGCGGCATCCTTTCGATCAGGCTGGTAAAACAGATGCCGCCGCTTTGTTATCAAAAAGAAATTAAAAATTATGAAAAAATACTTGACAATTAGAAACAGATTGTTTACATTTCACGCCAGGAGTAAGTAGTACAATCCGACTGCCTGTGCGATAATCCAATTCAGGTGTGTCGGAATCCTACAACGCGATCCAATCCTTTTTGGTATATCCCTACGGGCATAGCCTGTCGTTGCATTGAACCTATGAACCTCCTGCTGAATGGCACGTGTTGAACTGCGAGATGTGACCAAGATCTACGAGAAGAATGTCGTAGCGGTCAATTGTGCGAATATTGACATTCAGGATAAAGAATTTGTGGTTCTCGTTGGCCCCTCCGGGTGCGGCAAATCCACCACGCTGCGCATGATTGCTGGTCTGGAGGAGGTGAGTTCGGGCGAAATCTACATCGGTGATCGTTTGGTCAATGATGTTGCACCGAAGGATCGCGACATTGCCATGGTGTTCCAAAACTATGCGCTCTATCCGCACATGTCGGTCTACGAGAATATGGCCTTTGGGCTGAAGCTCAGAAAATATCCCAAAGCCGAGATTGAAAAACGGGTGCGCGAAGCAGCGCATATTTTAGGTATCGAAACACTGCTGGATCGCAAGCCGAAAGCCCTTTCCGGTGGCCAGCGCCAGCGCGTGGCCGTGGGCCGTGCGATTGTTCGTAAACCCCAGGTCTTTCTCTTTGATGAACCGCTTTCCAATCTCGACGCCAAGTTGCGTGTGCAAATGCGCACCGAAATCTCCAAATTGCACAATCGCCTCGAAACCACGATGATCTATGTCACCCACGATCAGGTGGAAGCGATGACCATGGGCGATCGCATCGTGGTGATGAAGGACGGTGATATTCTACAAATTGATACGCCGCTCAATTTGTATAATCATCCAAAAAACAAATTTGTGGCCGGATTTATTGGCTCACCGGCGATGAATTTTGTGAAGGGAAAAATCATACAGGATAATCGGCTGCTTTTTGATGAGGGCCGTTTTCGTTTTCCCGTGCCGGAAAAAATGGCTGGCAATTTGGAGCCATTCAAGGATCGCGAGGTGATTTTTGGTATTCGCCCGGAGGATTTTTATCTCATGGACGAAGCCGTTGGTTTGGCGGAGGCGGCGGAGGTGACGGCTACGGTGGAGGTGGTGGAGCCAATGGGTAATGAAATTTATCTCTATCTGAATACTGGTATCAACAGTCTGGTGGCGCGTGTCAACGCTCGTTACGAACCCCCCATCGGCAGTCAGCTGAAGCTGGTGTTGGATATGAGCAAGGCCCACTTTTTTGACGCTCAAAGCGAAGTGAGTTTGAGTTCCCTGCGGGCGTAGCCTACAACGTGGCACTGCAACAATCAACTTGTCTCTACGGTTATTGTTTACGTCTGAATTTTTCTCCAAAGAAACATTCGTCCTTTTCAAATAAAACTGCCTGCTGACCTTCCGCAGTCTGTGCGGGTGCAGTATATGGACACACTCGTCTTTTAAAAGTTTGCTCCGTTCCTTTCAAAAAAACAAATCATAAGAGGATCCGAGGGTCATTTGCGCAGGCTGAATTCGAACATTTAACTTGAAGGAAAGAGTATGGACATTGCAGAATTGAAAGCTTTGAAAATTTCTGAGCTCAACAAGGTCGCTCAGGATCTGAACATTCAGGGGGCCACTGGTCTCCGCAAGTCTGAGCTTATCTTCCGAATTTTAGAAGAGCAGACTAAAAAGGAAGGTTTGATTTTCGCAGATGGCGTGCTTGAAGTCCTGCCGGATGGTTACGGTTTTCTGCGCTCGCCGGATTACAACTACCTGCCGGGACCGGATGATATTTACGTTTCGCCCAGCCAGATCAAACGCTTTGGTTTGCGCACCGGTGATACGGTTTCCGGACAAATTCGGCCGCCCAAGGAGAACGAACGCTTCTTCGCCCTGCTCAAAGTGGAAGCCGTGAATTTCGAGAATCCGGAAGTCGCCAAGAGCAAAATCCTGTTTGATAACCTCACGCCACTCTACCCCATCAAGCGCATCAATTTGGAGCATGAGGCCAAAGATTACACTTCCCGAGTGATGAATCTGCTGACACCCATTGGCAAAGGCCAGCGCGGACTGATCGTGGCGCAACCCAAGACCGGAAAAACGACGATTCTGCAGAAAATCGCCAACTCCGTTACCGCCAACCATCCGGAAATCAAAATGATTGTTTTGCTGATCGACGAGCGGCCGGAAGAGGTGACCGATATGGAGCGTTCGGTTGAAGCAGAGGTGATCAGCTCGACTTTTGACGAACCGCCGGAGCGTCACGTTCAGGTTGCCGACATGGTTTTGGAAAAAGCCAAGCGCCTGGTCGAATATGGCCATGATGTTGTCATCCTGCTCGACTCCATCACACGCCTGGCGCGCGCCCACAACTCGGTGGTTCCGCATTCCGGGAAAATTCTCTCCGGCGGTCTCGATGCCACCGCGCTCGAACGGCCCAAGCGGTTCTTTGGCGCCGCACGCAACATTGAAGAAGGCGGCAGCCTGACCATCATCGCCACCGCTTTGATCGACACCGGCAGCCGCATGGATGAAGTGATTTTTGAAGAGTTCAAGGGCACCGGCAACATGGAATTGGTGCTCGACCGCCGTCTCTCCGATCGCCGCATCTTCCCTTCCATCGACATCAATAAATCCGGCACGCGCAAGGAAGAGCTTCTGCTCAGTGATTTTGAATTGAATCGCGTCTACATTTTACGCAAATTTTTGAGCGACCTGACACCTGTGGAAGCCATGGAGTTTCTGCTCGAACGGATGCGCGGCACCAAATCCAACGACGAGTTTTTGAAGAACATGAATTCGTAAGCAATTGAGCGTCTTTGCGAAAACAGTTCTGAATTTCTCGGTGCCGAACCAAACTGCACGTGAGGGCTGAAGTTTCTTCGGACTTGCTGGTGGAAAATATTTTTGTTTGGCATGCTCTTCGGCTGGTCAAGTCATATCGGTGTGCCATTCCTCAAATTTTTTCCCCATTGGATTGCAAACAGTGTGAGCCGACGACGGCCTCCTTCACCCAAAGCGGTTCCTGGTTCATTCAACAAAATTATTGATCCCCACCGGAATTTTTCATATTATTATTTACTGCCGGAGCAATATGGATATTCTTGTGCGCAGGCGATACCGATGCTGTTAATTTATCTTGCACAGTGGCTGGTCGTTGCTGCGTACTTGCTTGCACTGGTTTATCACGCCAAAGCTTTTCGCCACGGCTCCAAAGTGGCAAGTACGCGCGCCGGGCAATTGATGACCATTGCCGTAATCCTGCACTTCGTTTATTTGATCATTCTTACGATTTCTTTGCGGCATTTGCCGGTGACCGATGTGTTTGAAGCCATGACGACGTGTGTGTGGCTGTTCGGTGTCGTCTATCTGAGCCTGGAATGGCGTTTCAAGGAACGCTCACTCGGCTTGTTCATTTCGCCGGTGATTATCATCCTGCAAATCATTTCCAATCTCTTTCTGGACTTGCATCATGAGTTGCCGGAGATTTTACGCAACGTTGTCTTCGAAATTCACGTGCTGACGATGTTGCTGTCCTATTCCGCTTTTGCCATCGCATTCATCGCCAGTGTGCTCTATCTGCTGTTGTCGCGCGACCTCGAAAGAAAAAGCCAGGGGATTTTTTACCAGCGCTTGCCGTCTTTGGCATTTTTCGATTCACTCAGCACACCGGCTATCGGCATCGGTTTGATTTTTCTCACTGCGGGTATCGGATTGGGAATTTACACCGGTCTAAAACTTCCCCAGCCATTTTTTACTTCCTGGGATCCGAAATTTTTCGCCGTCGGTTTGACGTGGCTGATTTATGCCCTCCATCTGCTTTTTCGACGCGCCCTCGGCTGGCAAGGGAAGAGAGCCGCCGTGGTTTCATTGCTGGGCTTCGGCTGGGTGCTGTTCTCCTTTTTGGTCGTTTCCTTGATGTTTTCAAAAATCCATCAGTTCCAATAAATCACGATGTCCATTGTTGCTTACCAAGCCCGCCTTGATCAACTCGCCTCAGCGCCATTACAGAAAAAAACATCTCATGCTGAGAACGCTTTGTCCCAAAGACCATCGAGCTGGAAAGATGAGTTCGTCAGGATTATCACCAAATTAAAATCTGACCATTCCTTTATTTCATTCGATGACTCGACTCAAAAAACACTGCAGGAATTCCCTTCGTGCGCCAGATCGAAATTGGAGCCGCGTGCGCAGGAATGCCTGTTTGTGATCGGAACAAAAGTTGCTGAGCTGTATCTCATTCATGAAACAAGCGTGCTGAACGGAACAGGGCAGGTTCAAGCCCTGGTTTCTCTGCCAGAACAAAACCTCAGCATGTTTATTGACCAGGAGGCAGTCAAGCAATTTTTCCGTTCTGCCTTGGGATGGATGCCTGATGGTGAGCGTGAGCGCGCACACATTGAAGCATTTCGCCGAGCCTATACCCTCGCCTCTGAGCACGGACTTGCGGGCATCCTGCTGAATCGTCTTTTCCAGAGGGCACTATGGCTGGGCGAGAAAGTCCGAATGGAGACGGATTTCTTTCGGAGCTCGGTGACGATCATCGATGTCCTGAGTGAAATCGCGGTCAAAATTTTTGGCGGACTGAAAGAACGTGCTGCGTTGCTGGCCGGAAGTAGCGAAGAGATTCCTCTGGTGGCGAGTGCATTGAAACAAGCCGGCATGGACCAGCTTTATTTTACCGCAGCTGCTCCAGGTGAGCTGGCCCATGAAAATCAGGGCGTGCGTATTACGGCACCGCAAGAGGCAAAACAACTTTCTCATATTGATCTCTTGCTGGTGTTTGATGGCGGTGACAGAAAGTTGGCGGAGCGACCATTTCTGCAGAAATTGATGGCGGCACGAAACAATGCACCGTTGCTGCTGGTGGATCTGGGCAATGCGTCAACAGCTCAACACACAAAATCCAGCGCCACCGAGGGAATTGATAAAATCTACAACCTCTTCTTTTTTCGCCGTCATGATTTACAGCAGATGGTTGAACAAAATCTGCGTGCACGGCAGCAGGTTGACATTCAGGTCGCCAGCTGGATTCATAATGAAATCCAGCAGTTCTATCAATGGTTGAATTCCGAAGATCGCTTTCACTTTGGTTTGTTGGTTGGACGCAGCCGGCAGATGCAGCGGGTCTTCGAGTTGATCGCGCGCATTGCACAAACCGATATTACCGTGCTCATCGAAGGCGAGAGCGGAAGCGGCAAGGAGCTGGTGGCGCGCGCGATTCATCAATCGAGCCGGCGGGCGCACCGGCCGTTCATGGCAGTCAATTGCAGCGTACTTCCGGAAAATCTTTTGGAGAGTGAACTTTTTGGTCACGTGCGCGGCGCCTTTCCCGGCGCAGCAAGCAATAAACGAGGTCTATTCGAGGAAGCCAACGGCGGTACAATTTTTCTCGACGAGATCGTTGACCTGTCGCCCGCCTTGCAAGTGAAATTGTTGCGCTTTTTGCAAGAGGGAGCGATCGAGCGCGTGGGCGGCAATGAACCGCTCAAGCCCGATGTGCGCGTGATCGCTGCCACCAACCGCCAGTTGCAACAGATGGTAAATGAGGGGAAATTTCGCAGCGATCTTTATTACCGGCTGAATGTGATTGTTATTAATTTGCCGCCTTTGCGTGAACGGCCGGAAGACATCGAATTTCTCGCTTTTCATTTTCTCCGCAAGTTTGCACGTCGCATGGGCAAACCAGTCTCCGACATTTCGCGGGAGGCGATGCAAAGGCTGCGCGAATATCACTGGCCGGGCAACGTGCGCGAGCTGGAAACGGTGATGGAGCGCGCTGTGGCGCTGGCGGCCGGCGCCAAACTTGGCACGACGGACTTTCCTTTGAAGATTCTTGAAAACTCACGCCCGGCGCACGGAATTCCACGTCCGACCTTGAAGGAGGTGGAGCGTCAGTATATTCTCGAGACCGTCAACGTTTGTGGCGGAAATTACGATGAAGCCGCCAAAGTGCTCGGCATCAGTCGCACCACCTTGTGGCGAAAGTTGAAGGAATATCTCAATCAACGTGATGGGAAACCATAATAGGAGGTAATCCCTCTGATGGGTGGATCATATACCCACCCTGTCATGCCTGCCCCCTACAGGCGTAGCCTGCCGCAGGCCAGGGCTCGTAGGAATCTTCACCAACATGAGTACTGTTCTTATACTTAAGAAGATTCGTTACAGAACAGAATGCCATGTGTGGGAATTATCTGTTCCATCAGCA
>JAPDQK010000073.1:0-27094 GCA_034505955.1 Candidatus Zhuqueibacter pondensis | reverse complement strand
ATTTCCTTTTCCATACTGAAAAGGAATATACAAAAAAGAAAATCGAGACGCCAGTCTTTTTTAAAAAGATGAAAATTTATTTTATGGCAGTGGGATGGCGTTGTCCACCTATAACTGAGGGATTACAGCTTCGGCAAAAAATCTCTTGAAATTAACACCTGATTTTTGTAAGTTTATTGTGAATCCCCCACGAATTTTGATCGTCATCTCACAACCGTAGCCGGTGTCCTTCGACGTCCTTTCTCGTGAAGGTGGCATAAAACTAAATTCACGGGGCCCAGCTTGTCTTGGTGAGCAGGGTAAATATTTTGGCATAGATCATCATCCAAATTTAGCCGGGGTTGTTATGGACAAGCGTTTCAAAATTTTTGGGCCGGTTGTCAGCATCCTTTTTCTCGCTCTCTTCAGGGCTTCTTCATCCTCCCAAGCGCAGGATCTGCAATTTGCGCATATCACCATGGAAGACGGTTTGTCCAACAATTCCGTCAATTGCATTCTGCAGGATCACCAGGGTTTCATGTGGTTTAGCACTGAAGAGGGATTGAACAGATTTGACGGCTATGGATTTACTGCGTTCAAACATGTGCCGGATGATACCGGCAGCATTTCGGCCAACTACATCTGGCACATGTTTCAAGATTCCGAAGGCTTTATTTGGGTTGGCACTGGAAATGGCTTGAATAGATTTGATCCGCTTACTGAAAAATTCCGCCGTTATTTTCATGACGATCAGCGCGTGGAAAGCATAAGCTCCAATGATGTAACCTGTGTCCTCGAAGACAAAAATGGTGCGCTTTGGATTGGCACAAGCCATGGTCTGAACAAGTTCGATCGCAAGACTCAGAAATTCAAGCATTTCATCCATGATCCCAATAATCCCGAGAGCATAAGCCTTGACTTTGTCAGTTGTTTGTATGAAGACAGCCGCGGCGATCTGTGGATCGGGACCGGTTCGATCACCGCAGAAACAAGCGGAGGGATCAATAGATTTGACCGAAAAACAGAAAAGTTCATCAGTTATAAATTTGAGCCAGGCGGGGCTGGTTATTTCAACTGGATTACTGACATCGCTGAAGACGCCTCAGGCAATTTGTGGATAGGCACGGATGCCGGTCTGCACCAATATGATCTGAGAACAAATACATTCACCCGGCACTATTATTATCATGGCCGCTCGACCTCATCCCCGGCCATGCATGCAATCAAATCTGTGCTCATTGACAGCAAAGACAATTTGTGGGTGGGGTCCTACGGGGGCGGCCTGAACCGGCTGGATAAAGCCACCGGTGAATTTATCCAGTACAAAAACAACCCGCAGGATATCCATAGTTTGAGCAACAATAAAGTGCTCTCCATCTATGAGGATCGTAATGGTTGTTTGTGGATGGGAACACATGGAGGTGGCATTAACACCATCAACCCCTTTCGCAATTCCTTCCGCCATTATAAGAAGTACTTTTCAGGCGAAGAAACGCAATCTGCTTATGAAGTGAATAATATCAGGTCCATTTATGAAGACCGATCCGGAAAATTATGGCTTGGCAGCGAAGGGGAAATCAATATACTCGACCGCTCCGCCGCTGCATGCACCTGGGCTACCATCCTGTCACTCGAGACCGGCAGTTATGTCAATTCAATCATTCAAGATAACGCGGGTGTATTTTGGATCGGCTCGGCTCACGGCTTGATCAAGTATGATCCGGTAAAAAGACAGGAAAACTCCTACACCTTTAATGAACCAGAATCCTCTGGCAAAAGCGCTCTCTATGTCTACACAATTGAGATTGATCAGGAGGGGATATTATGGCTCGGAACTCAGCGGGGCCTATATCGCTTTGACAGCCGAAATGAGAGTCATACTCGCATTGTTCACGAGCCTAAATTGATCAATACGCTCAGCGATGATCGGGTCTTTTCCCTTTTGCAGAACCGTGCTGGCATTCTCTGGGTCGGCACCGTTTATGGCTTAAACAAATTTGATCCGGGAAAGCAGGCCTTTCTCAACGCTCTGGTGGACGCGCAGATCCTTGCGCATCTGAGATACAATGACATCCGGGTGATGTGTGAAGACAAATCGGGCAATCTCTGGATCGGCACGGCCTACGGACTAAAAACGTTCAATCAGACAACGGAAAACTTGCGGCTGTTTACCCAAAAAGACGGACTTCCTGATAACGTCATAAATGGATTGTTGCCGGATGACGATGGGAATATCTGGATAAGCACGAACAGCGGGCTTTCCAAACTCAATCCGAAAACCGCAGAATTCAAGAACTACGGCTATTGGGATGGTATTCAGAATACGACTTTCAATTCCGGTGCCGGTCTCAAAACCAGAAACGGAGAGATGCTCTTCGGCGGAAATAATGGTCTCACCGCATTTTACCCGGACAGCATCAAAAGGGACGTGTCAGAACCCCCGATAGTCATCACCGGTTTGAAGAAATTCAATGAAGAAGTGCATCTTGACACCGCCATTTCTCAGATCAAACAGCTCGTGTTCTCCTTCGATGAAAATGTTTTTGCATTTGAATTTGCCGCACTGAATTTTTTAAATCCACGCAAAAATCAGTTTGCATACAAAATGGAGGGATTTATCGATGACTGGATTTATTTGGGCAACAAGCATGACGTGAATTTTACGAATCTGAGCCCGGGGAAATATGTGTTTCGTGTAAAAGGCTCCAACCACGACGGCGTCTGGAATGAAGAAGGCGCGTCCATCAAAGTCATCATCACTCCGCCCTGGTGGAAGACCTGGTGGGCTTATGTGCTCTACGTCACGTTGCTCGCACTCACGCTTTATGTTTTACGCCTTTACGACCTCCGGCGCCAGCGCTTGAAACACCAGCTCGAATTGGAGCATGTCCATGCCGCAAAGCTGGAAGAACTCGACCGCGTGAAGTCGCATTTCTTTGCCAACATCTCGCACGAATTCCGCACGCCGCTGACCCTCATCCTCGGCCCGTTGGAAAAGCTCATTGCCGAAGCGCGCGAGATTGATTTGAAACAACAATATCAAGTCATGCGGCGCAGCGGACAACGCCTGCTGAATCTGATCAACCAACTGCTCGATATTTCCAAGCTGGAATCCGGCAGTATGACGCTGCGGGCGAGCTGCCAGGATGTGGTCGGCTTGCTGCGGCGGATCGTGAATTCCTTCATCTCGTTGGCGGAGCGCAAACACATCACGCTCGCCTTCAAACCGGCAGCGGAGACGATCCTGGCTTACGTCGATCGGGATAAGCTGGAAAAGATCATGAACAATCTGCTTGCCAATGCGTTCAAATTCACGCCGGAAGGGGGAGCGATTGAAATCGTGGTAAATGTAATGGCGGAGAGGGGGCGCCGGAGAGAGAGTGATGGGGAGAAAGGGAGAGAGGGAGATTGGGAGAGTGGGAGAATAGATGCGAGCGCACCCACTCACCCTCTCACCCACTCTCCCTCTCGCTTACAAGAAGAGCGATGGGTGCAAATTACCGTAAAAGACACCGGCATCGGCATTCCCACCGATAAAATTGACAAGGTCTTCGATCGTTTTTACCAAGTGGACGCTTCGCAAACGCGCAGCTATGGCGGCACCGGCATCGGCCTGGCTTTGGCCAAAGAGCTGGTCGAGCTGCATCATGGCGAAATTTCCGTTGCCAGTGAAAAGGGCGTGGGAACAACCTTCATCGTGCGGTTACCGTTGGGCAAAGCGCATCTGCAAGCCGAAGAAATTGTTGAAGCGCCCGTCTCGGAAAAAGACTTGGAAGAGCCGCCGGCTGAATGGCAAGAAATCCTCACCACAGAAACCGTTCCGGAAGCGCAACGCCCTCGGCGCGCGAAGTCGGCGCCGATTCTGCTTATTGTCGAGGACAATCAAGATATGTGCGCGTATTTGTGCAGCTTGCTCTCTCTCCGCTCTATCGGGTGATCGAATCCTTCGATGGCCAGGATGGACTCGAGAAAGCGCTGCGCCTCATTCCTGATTTGATCATCAGCGACGTGATGATGCCCAAAATGGATGGTTTTGCGTTGTGCGCCAAATTGAAAACTGATGAGCGCACCAGTCACATTCCCGTCGTTTTGCTCACCGCCCGTGCTTCTGCGGAGAGCAGAATTGCCGGCTTGGAAATCGGCGCCGATGATTACATCGCCAAGCCGTTCGAGGCGCGGGAGCTGCAAGCGCGTGTGAAGAATCTCATCGAGCAGCGCCGCAAGCTGCGCGAGCGTTTTCGCAAAGAGGCGGCGTTGCAGCCGCATGATTTGGCGGTGACTGCCACGGACGAAAAGTTCCTGCAAAAAGCCCTGGCCGTGGTTGAACAGCGCATGTCCGATGAGGATTTTGGCGTCGAGATTTTCTGCAGAGAAGTCGGCATGAGCCGGGTGCAATTGCACCGTAAGCTACGGGCGCTGACTGATCACTCCGCCAGCGAATTCATCCGCACCTTGCGCCTCAACCGCGCCGCCCAACTTTTGGCGCAGCACGGCGGCAACGTCACCGAAGTCGCCTACGAGGTCGGCTTCAACAATCTCTCCTATTTTGCCAAATGCTTTCATCAGCAGTTTGGTGTCTCGCCTTCCACTTATGCGGCCGATGCAGCTAAAAACGCATCACAAGAATAATCCAATCGTAACTATTCAGGTGTTCCCCAAAAGGCAAAACAATTTGGGGCAAAACCATTAAAAAAAGCTTCATGAGTATCACTTCATAATCGAGCGAATGATAATCGCTATAGGAAATTGATTGCTATTCAAATAAATCAGAGTGGGAACCCGTTCTTTCGAAGATGATTTATAAACTGCTTTGTTCGTACAGGTCTAAGCATTAGTCTTCCAAATCAGCAAACATTTCTTCCAAGCTATCATATTCGACCAAGTTCTTGCCGGCATCAGTATCCCGAAAAGTTTTCAGTGTCGTTGCATTGGGGATTTTGCCCTCCATTGGGATTCTGACTTCAAATGGCAGGCCCTGGTGAAGCTTGACTTGATGAAAAAACAAGACGATGGCTTCGGTTGTGGATAGCCCCAGTCTCTTCAAGACTTCTTCCACTTCCGCTTTGAGATTCGGCTTGACTTGCGCTTTAATTGTTGCGCTTTTAGACATGGCATTTCACCTGTTATTGTGCTTTTCGTTTAATGCTAAAAATCTAACCAGCTTTGTATGTGTTAAGCCCCTCTTGTAGAATTTCAATTACTGCATTAATGACTTTCTCCAACGCTTGTTTTTCAGCAATCCCACCTCGAACACGATTAATTGCTCATTAGCGGTAAAAAGTTTTCCTGGCCGTGCGTAACTTTTCTTTTGCAATGATCCTTTCGCGAAACTATCATCAGTTATGGTCACAGCTTTGGGATCCGAATAAGGATTACTCGTAACTTGGCATAATATCCAATCATTGCGCCCGATCCCTGCTAATACCACTGCTAGTCTGAGTTTGGATTGTGATAGATCAGTGAAGGGAAAGGGAACGGAAACTACCGAACCTGCTGTAAGTGCGCCCATGCCTCGTCCTCCTCCGGTCTATTCCAATCAGTTGCCAAAGCTGACTCGCTCAATAAGGCAGTTATATTCGGAATTTCATCAAATACCTCTTCGTCTAAAATCGTAACAAGTGCGCGACGAGGCTTTGACAATTGCACGTTCTCCAGCAAGCGAACTTGGCCGTTTTTATCAATAACCGCTTGAACTGTTTGTATCATCATAAATTCTCCATTTTGAGACAGGGCTTGACTCGTGCACTCATCGTGGCGTCTTTAAATATGGCATCTCACCTATCGTTGCGCTTTTCGTTTGACAATAAAATATATTTGTTCTGGAATACAAATGCAAGGACTTTGTTAAATGGATGAGCCGCGTGCAGTTACACCCCATCTCGTCCAGTCGGGACACCGATCACTCCGCCAGCGAATTCATCCGCATCCTGCGCCTCAAGCGCCCCGCCCAACCGTTGGCGCAGCACGGTGGCAAAGTCACCGAAGTGGCCTACGAGGTCGGCTTCAACAATCTCTCCTATTTTGCCAAATACTTCACTAGCAATTTGGTGTCTCGCCATCCACCTATTCCGCTCGTTCCTCCAGCATCCCGCCTGATAGCAAAGAAAATCCCACCGCGAGGTAACATGGCTGTCAAAATTTGAAACATGCGTGTTAGCATGGTGCCTCCGGTTTTTTGTAGATTGCAGTGTAAAAACACACAAAACCGTCTTCGCGTCCTAACGTTCAGATGGTTTAGGGGTGAGATTTAATAATTTGGACATTTTAAATCTCACCAGGTCATAAATGCAACAGGTTATGTAAAATGGGCAAGTTATTTTATCTCACCCCCTTAGTTCGTTAACCCCCAAAACTATCGGAGGCGATCATGAACCGCATTCTTTACACCCTCGCGGTGGCAATCCTTTTTGCTACCACTGCCCTGGCCACGATCATTCGCGTGCCGGCAGATCAACCCACCATTCAGGCGGCCATCAATGCCGCGGCCAAAGGCGACACGGTGCTGGTCGCTGCTGGCACTTACTACGAGAACATCAACTTCAAAGGCAAAGCCATCACCGTCGCCAGCTATTATTTGGTTGATGGCGATACCACGCACATCAATAACACCATCATCAATGGCAGCCGACCCAGCGATCCGAATAAAGGCTCGGTGGTCAGTTTTACTTCTGGCGAAGATACGACGTCGGTGATTTGCGGATTTACGATTACTGGCGGGACCGGGACGATTGTTGCCGACACGGACGCCAGGGTTGGCGGAGGAATTTGCTGCTTATCTTCCGCGCCGCGTATTATCCATAATAAAATTAGCGGCAATACTGTAACATACTCACAGGCAGCTCGAGGCGGTGGTATTGGTACGTACCCATTTGGCAATAACAAATATGCCGTCATCGAACACAATATTATCGAACTAAATTCTTGCATCGGGAATGAGAGAGGGCAGGGGGGCGGCATCTATATGCCGCACGGCAGAATCTCCCATAATATCATTCGTGGCAACTTATGTCAAGGATCGATTACTTCATTGGGAGGCGGAATTCACGGCGCCTGCAATGAAGATGCGATCACCACTCTAAAAATCTCGAACAATGTGATCGAGAATAACCAATGCACCAATCCAGCAAACTCTTGGTGCAGAGGCGGCGGCGTTGATACCTGGAGAGTTGTTGTCTATTTAATTGACAACAAAATCCAAAAAAATCAGGTGCATTCAGCATCAGATGCGTATGGAGGTGGAGTGGACCTGATTTATTCAAGTGCACCAAGCATTATTAAGGGAAATACAATTGCCTTTAATTCAGTATCTGGTTCCGGCGGCGGCATAGAATTAGGGAGTACCCAGGGCGTTCAGGTTATCGGAAATATAATTGAAGGTAACCGCATTTCCAAACCAAAAGAGATCGGAGGAGGAGGGATTGATGAAACCAGTAATTCGGGAAATCTGATAAGCGGAAATTTCATTAAAAAGAATTTTGGTGGAACGCAGGGCGGCGGGATTAGGGCTTTAAATGCGAAACTCATCAATAACATCATTGTGGAAAACGAGGCGCGTCGGGGTGGTGGAATTTTTTACTACTATCATCCTTCATACGGTTCAACTGTGGCGCAAATACTCAACAATACCATAACCAACAATGTGGCGGATACGGCTGGCGGTATTGCGATTCATAGATCAAATGCAGTCGTGATGAACACCATCTGCTGGGGCAATACAGCGCCGCATGGTCCTGAAATCGAAATGTGGGGCGGAACTTTAAGCGCAGCGCACTCAGATATTCAATTCGGCGCGGCGGGTATTGCCATCGATTCGGCTGCTACGGTAAACTGGCAGGATGGTAATAAAAACGAAGATCCTCGCTTGGTTGCCGACAGCTTGTCGAATGACAGCCCGTGCATTGGCGCTGGAATCCATCTTTTCGATTTTGGCAATGGCATCGTTTGCAAATGTCCGGACAAAGACATCAACGGCAGGTCGCGGCCCTATCCAGGAGGCACCAAGCCGGATATTGGCGCGTGGGAATCAACACGTGGCTTTTCTGTCGGAGTCGAATCACAGCCTGAATCAGATATTCCGAAAGTTTACGCGCTGCATCAAAATTATCCCAATCCGTTCAATCCCAGCACGACGTTTGAATTCGCGCTGCCGAAAGCGAGCTTGGTAACGCTGAAGATTTATGATTTGCTCGGCAATGACGTCGCCACGCTGGTGGCGGAAAAGCTGCCGGCGGGCAAGCACCAGTGCGTGTGGGAGGCGAAGGGCTTGGCGAGTGGGGTGTATCTGTATCGCTTGGAAGCGGGTGAGTTTGTGCAAACCCGAAAACTCATTTTGCTGCGATAAAAAACAAGTTGGCGTGAAGTCGGGCTTTCGCGCGAAAGTCCGACTTCGCTCCCCGAACATTCAGGAGCAACAGATGAGAACCTGCGGTTTTTGCGAAATCATTGCCGGCAGAGCAGAATCGAGTATCGTCTTTCAAGACGACCGCTGCACCGCATTCATGGACATTCAGCCGGTGAATCCCGGGCATCTCGTGGTTGTTCCGAATACGCATGCGCCGTTTCTGGCTGACCTTGATGAGAATACCGGCGCTCGTATTTTTCAAATCGCCCAGCGTCTCGCGGCGGCGCTGCGGGAAAGCGGTTTGCAGTGCGAAGGGTATAAGTGTCAAGCTAAAGGAACCGAGGCCTAACTCCGTAGGATCAAAGGCTATCGCTATCCTGCGGACGCAGTCTGCCGCAACTGCAACAGGCGTTGCAACGGGAGCTGAAAATTCAGATACCTGTTGCGGCCTGATCCTGACCTTAAGGCCAGGATCAGGCTACGCCCGTAGGGGGAGCCATCAGAAATTTCAACTAAAAAAGAGATTGACTCCTTTTGCATCGTGTCCTTAAGTTCATGATATAAGTCCCTTGTATATTGGATTTCAGTTGATGAATTAACAATTACATTTTTTTTCTTCTTTTTGCTTCTTCTTTCTTTTTTTGTGGACCAGTGTGGATATTTGGATAACTTTTGTTTAGATTTGTTCCTGGTATCTACGGAGCTCTGTGAGTTTCTCATTAAGGAGTTTGACCACATGAAAATGATCAAAAACGATATTGGCATGGGGTAAATTCTTTTGCACGGCGGTGATATAAGCTGACGACATGTCCATGGCCACTGCCTTGATGTTGGCTTTATAGCGACGGAGGCGGCGCCAAAAAGGATCAAGACTTTCCGCACTTTTGCCGTCGCCAACATAAACAATAACACCCTCTTCCAGATCCAGAACGATGGTGAGAAACTTGTAGCCATGACCAATATTGATCTCATCAATCGCAATATATTTGAGATGCTTTAATCTGGGTTTGCCAAACTTTCGATTCAAATAGCGCTTTTGAATATCTTTAACAATATCCCAACTGGTTTGTGCATAAATGGCCACATCTTTAATCGTCACACGTTTGGAAAGCTCCAAAACATAACGTTCAAAAACATGAGTACAGGTTCTTCTCTCATCGACGAAACTCAAGCGCTCTTGTCGAATGACACCGCAGTCATTGCATTCCAGCCGGTTAATGATCAGCTCCAGTTCGACAATTTTCTTGCCGATGGGAACTGTTCTTAAAAATCGTGTGACGGTGCCACGGGGTTGAACGTCGGAACTGCCACATGCCGAACACCGACATTTATTGATCGGCTTGTGAATCGTGAAGACCACTCGACCCTCTTGATAGCTCGTTCGTTTGTACTCATAGCCGGCAGGAATTCCAAAGCCACGATGTAACAAGCTGATAGACATGATTGATCCTTTCCAGTTTTGAAGATGAACTAGAAAGTAACCATGTCTTCATATCCCTGTCAAGTCTTGTACGCAAAAGTCGGATGAACCAAAATTTGTGAATTTTTTTCCGGCAGAGGGAACAAATCGGCTTGTTTTTTCGTTTACATGAATGAAACTGCTCGGGAGTCAAATTCCCTTGAGCGGTGCGGCTACCAGCGCAGAATTGGCGGCGCTCGCTGGTAGCCTTCTTTTTTTATGCCTCTGCAAACTTCTTTAAAAGTGCCTTATTGTCTGGCGTTGCGGCAATCGCTTTGAGCAACGCGTTCATGGCCTCCTTGGGTGGCATACCATGCAAGGCGCGGCGCAATGCTTGATGCTGTGGGGTTTGTTTGCCAAAAAGCAACTCTTCCCGACGTGTACCCGAAGCCGGAATATTGATGGCGGGAAAAATGCGTTGGTCGGCGAGACCGCGGTCGAGCACCAATTCCATGTTGCCGGTGCCTTTGAATTCCTCGAAAATAAATTCGTCCATGCGCGAGCCGGTGCCGACGAGAATCGTGGCGACAATCGTGAGTGATCCGCCACCTTCAATTTTGCGACCGGCGCCAAAAATTCTACGAGGAATCTCGAGTGCGCGCGCATCCAATCCGCCGGTCATGGTGCGACCGCTGCCGCGCTGCGCGAGATTGAAAGCGCGGCCCGTGCGTGTCAACGAATCGAGCAGCAGAACCACATCTTCGCCGCATTCGACTCGGCGTTTGGCATATTCGGTGACGAGTTGTGCCAGACGAAGATGCGATTCAATCGGTGCATCGTTGGAGCTGGCAAATACCTCGCCCGTGACTGCGCGCCGCATGTCGGTGACTTCTTCCGGACGCTCGTCGAGCAGCAAGACGATCACATGAATCTCGGGATAATTGCGGCCGATCGCTTGCGCCATTTGCTGCAACAGCATCGTCTTGCCAGAACGAGGCGGCGAGACGATGAGCGCACGTTGTCCTTTGCCGAGCGGGCTGATCAAATCCACCACCCGCATCGAAGTCTCACCTGACGGCTTTTGTTTGGGTTTGGCCGAATCCGATGATCGTGTTTCCAGAACAATTTGTTCATTGGGAGTCACAGCTACGAGCGACTCCAGTTCCGGCAATTTCGTCCATTCTGCGGGATCACGCCCATTAACCCGGAGCACAGTGCCAATTTGCCGGCCACCGCGCGCGCCGGGAATAATTTCCGCTTCGACAACAGTGCCGGCTCGCAAATTGAGCGCTTCAATCAAATCGCGAGGAACGAATGGATCTCCGGGCTGCGGATTCAGCACCAATGAGATTTTTCGCAAAAAACCGCGGCGTCTGTCGTCAATCTCGAGAAGACCCGTAAAGGTTTCGGACACAGAGATAATTGGTAAATCGGTTTCTAACCTGATCGGTTTGTCGGTTCGGCGATTGGCATTCTGTCCGCCAGATGGTTCCCAAATCACCACGAGACATTGAGTAACCGGCTAACGGTCAAAACCTGACGCTGGCCAACAGATATCTTGACTTTCGATTCAACAACGACTGCCAATATGCTGAATCTACAAAAGAATTCTCTTGCAGTCAAGAGGCGCGCAGAAAAATAACTCACAGCCGCCGATTGCATGAAGTCAAAGAGACGGTTTTTGCCGGCCGGCAATTGCAAAGTTTATATTTTTCCCTTATCATAATTCCCGGCGTTCCGACCGAAGACCAGTTCCGGCAACTTCATAAAACATATTTGGAATGAAATCTTTGAGCGGAATGTTGACAATTATAGATATTACCGGAATGTCCAGAGTGATCTGCAGATCTTCATTTATGAAAACGGAGAATGAATATGAAGAAAATCCTCAAAGGGGTGGTCGTGACATTCTTTGCTGCTTTTATCATTATTCAGTTCTTTGGCCCAAAGAAAATCAACCCACCTTTTGATCGAGCCCAATCCATCGAGGCTAACACCCAAATGACACAGGAGATCGCAGCCATTTTCGAGCGCTCCTGCCAGGATTGCCATTCGTATAAAACCCGGTGGCCGTGGTACAGCCAGGTTGCACCAGTTTCGTGGTTGCTTATCGACCACGTCACCGAGGGACGCCGGCACTTGAATTTTTCCGAATGGGCGTCTTATGACTCCAAAAAGGCGCGGAAACTGCTGGGAGAAATAAGCGACGAGGTGCAAAAGGGAGACATGCCGTTGAAATCGTATTTGCCTCTTCATCCCAAGGCCAGACTTTCTGAAGTCGATGTTCAGGCAATTGTCGCATGGACAACTGCGGAGCGCCAGCGTCTGGCCGGGGAAAATGCCTTGTCTGACGAATAAAGTTACTTTGCAAAGATCGCAAGAAAAAGGCTCTTTCGATTACTATTTTTTCCTGCAAGGATTCGCTCATGGAACCGGGAGTATCATCGGACATTAATAAATCACATAACGACTCATGACTCATTCAGAGGAGGGACGGATGCATCCCATCAATTTGTGCACGTTGTGCAACAAGATTACTTTGCTCGGATTTGTACTGCTGACCACTGGCGTGATTGCCGCCAAAGAACCGACGTTTGAAAAACCGCCAAAAGTAAATCCCCTGCCTGCGGTGCAAGAAGATTTGCAGGAGAAAGTGCTGGAACTTTTTGACAACAAATGTGCTTTTGCCGGCTGCCACACCGGTGCAACAGCGCCGAAGAATCTCGATTTATCCGAAGAGATGATGATGGCGAACCTTGTTGGCATAAAAAGCGCCGAGACGCCGTTTCTACGCGTCAAACCCGGCGATCCGGACAATAGCTACCTCATCAAAAAGCTGCGCGGCACGCCAGACATTCAAGGCGAGCGCATGCCACGCGGCAAGCCGCTCTCCGAAGAGGAAATTGCCACTGTCGAGGCATGGATCAAATCTTTGCCCGCAGGAATGAAAACAGAAGCGCCGAAGCAGAAATATGCACATGCGTTTCCGGGCTGGACGCTGGCCAATCTTCCGACGACGGAAATGATCGAGAAAGGCACTTTGCTCTTTCGGATCAGCCACCGGTTCAATGCACTGCTCAGTGATGGTTACGATGGCGGCTATGGCTTGGACAATGGCGCGGTGATGATGCTCCATTTGGGATTTCCGATCACAGAGAACATGTCGGTTATTCTCTCGCGGTCGAACTTCAACAAGGATGTCGAACTGGCGTGGCGCGGGCGCTTGTTGCGCGAAAAAACTGATCGCGCCATGCCGATCTCGCTGGCAGTACAACTTGGCGTCAACTGGGAGTCGCGCAAAAATCCGGAATTCAACTACAAACGTACCAATAGCGAGGCATTTCATTACTATGGGCAGTTGGTGTTGGCCAAACAACTCGCTGAGCGGTTTTCGGTTGCAGCGGTGCCCGGGATTTTGCTGAATGGCAACAGCGAGGTGACCGACGAAGAGGCATTGATCGCAATCGGCGTGGGCGCACGTGTTCGTTTCTATAATGACCTGGCGCTGTTTGGCGAATGGGTGCCGATCGTCTCCGGCTACTCCGGCCCCTCCTACGCCGCCCTTGTGAGTGGGAACAAAAAAGAAGGCTACGACAGCTTTTCAGTTGGTTTGGAAAAGAAAATCGGTGGTCATGTTTTTCAAATTTTCTTGACTAACACGAACCTCATCGCCACTGACCAATATATGAACGGTACCGCCACCGATACTTTTAAGGAATTTGGCGACTTCCGTATCGGTTTTAATATATATCGGGTTCTGATGTTTTGAACCCGAGTTGAACTCACTTCGACGCGGTGAACAAATAGAGGAGAAAGCATCAATGCAGAAAGGCATCCTTTTGAATCTTGCCGGAATATTTGTGGTTGCGCTCGCAATGATTGGCTTGTTGGCTGCGTGTGGGCATAAAGCTGATATGGCTGTTACTCCGCAGCCGCCACAGCCGGGAGCAACAGTGTCAACTTTTACCGATATCCAAAACAAAATTTTTACACCCAATTGCGCCTTCAGTGGTTGTCATGGTGCTCAAAATACCCAACCCTTGGGAAAGCCGATGAACCTATCGGCCGGCAACGCCTATGATAACATTGTGAATGTCGCTTCTCTTGGTCGCCCGACTTTGATGCGCGTGAAACCCAACGAGCCGGATAACAGTTATCTGATCCACAAACTCGAGGGCAGATCAAACATCGCGGGCGCGCGCATGCCCTCCGGTGGCTCCGCATTGAGTACAGCAAACATTCAGATGGTGAAAGATTGGATTGCCGGCGGCGCGAAAAACAACTGAGCTTCGAAGCGGGATGGCTTAATGGTCATCCCGCGTTTTTCACATTTCCAACAATAGCCAGCATGAGAATACAACTTGGAGAAAAGATGAAGACACGTGAATTATTGACAAAGCTTTTATTGTTCGTTGGAATTTTTCTCATGACCATGGGCAGCCGCATTATCCATGCGCAAGAGGCCGCGATCCCGGATATTGCGGCGCTCGCCGGCCGGCAACTCTATGCCTTGAAAAAATGTGGCGACTGTCACAATCAGGGCGCAACGAAATTTACTCCCATCAAAGCGGCACCGGATTCGGCAAAATTGGCGGCTCACGTGGAGGCGTTGAAATTGGAAAACGTCTTGCGCAAGGACACCTCACCACGCCGGCAGAAAAAAACTTTCGGAACCGAAATCCAGGCGTTAGTGGCATATCTGAAAAATCGCGAGACTACCGATGCGACTGCAAAAACCTTCGTCACCGCCGGCTTTGTGATGACCCGCGAAGGCTGCCGGAATTGCCATGCGATCAACGGCATCGGCGCCGAGGTTGCGCCAAATTTAAAGGGAGTCGGAAGTAAACATAACAAAAAGTGGCTGATTGATCATTTTGTCGATCCGCAGGCTTTTGTCAAAGACTCGGACATGCCCTCTTTCAAAAATTTGCCGAAAGCAGAGCTGGAAGCCATGGCGGATTATCTACTAACGATCAAGTAATGATTGCTTGTTGTAACGCCTCATGAATTTTGACGTTCAATTTCGGTACCGATTGGAGAAATGAAATGAAGAAAATCCTAAAATGGACGATCACTGCAGTGGTTGTTGCTCTCATTGTCATTCAGTTCATCGGGCCGCAGAAGAGCAATCCTCCTGTCGAAGCAACCCGAACTATCGAGGCCAACACCCAAATGACACCGGAGATCGCGGCAATCTTTGAACGTTCCTGTCGGGATTGTCATTCTTACAAAACTCAGTGGCCGTGGTATAGTCACGTTGCACCGGTTTCGTGGTTGCTCATTGAGCATGTCAATGATGGACGCCGGCACTTGAATTTTTCCGAATGGGCCTCTTACGATTCCAAGAAAGCGAGAAAGAAGTTGGAAGATATCTGCAATGAAGTGGAGGAAGGAGTCATGCCTCTCAAATCCTATTTGCTTCTCCATGGCGAGGCCAAACTTTCCCAGGAGGAGGTTCAGAAAATCTGTGCATGGGTTGAGGCGGAGCGCCAGCGCCTTGCGCTCGAGGGAAGCCCTGGCGATTAGCGTCAGAAAAACCGCAAGAAGCGGGTTGCGTTTGACTGCTGGAATGAGTAATATAGCACCGTACAATGAAGCCGGACATTCTCGATAATACGCTGTAAATTTCGAGATAACTTTACACGAAAGTTCGACTGCGCCAACCTTCGAGGTGCCAATGCCATCAACAAATTACACGCAACTATCCGCTGACTATCAGCGCATCGAGCAAGCCATTCTTACGCTCGGAAAAGATTTTCGTCGACAACCGAGTTTGAAAGAAATGGCCAAAAGCGTCGCTCTCAGTGAATATCATTTCCAGCGTTTGTTCAGCCGTTGGGTCGGTATCAGCCCGAAACGATTCCTCCAGTTTCTCACCAAGGAATATGCGAAGCGTTTGTTGGAAGATTCCCATAATCTCCTTGACGTCGCTTACGAAAGCGGGTTATCGGGCACTGGCCGCCTGCACGAATTGTTTGTAACTTGCGAAGCGGTGACCCCGGGTGAGTTCAAAAATCGGGGCGAAGGATTGCAGGTATTCTACGGATTCCATCCCAGCCCGTTTGGCGAATGTTTGCTTGCATTGACTGAGCGGGGCATTTGCAGCCTGGCTTTTGTGCAAAAGGGCGATCGCTCCCAGGCACTCAAGTTGCTCGAAGAAAGATGGATGAATGCCAGGTTGATCAAGGCGCCGTCGCGGACGCGCCCCTTGATCGACCAAATATACAATCCCATAAAAAAGGCCGAGCCGCGCCCACTGCACTTGTTTCTCTCCGGAACCAATTTTCAAATCAAAGTTTGGGAAGCTTTGTTGAGAATTCCGCCAGGCGCCGTTGTCTCGTACGAAGATATTGCTGTTTATCTCGGCATGCCCAATGCTTCGCGTGCCGTGGGCAATGCCGTCGCCCAGAATCCGATTGCTTTCATAATCCCCTGCCACCGTGTGGTGCGCAAACTCGGCGATTTTGGTAATTATCGTTGGGGCACTGCGAGAAAAAAGGCGATGGTGGGATGGGAAGCAGTAAAGCGAGATCACCGCGATAAAGTTATACCTTGACAATGTCAAGTTGGCTTTTTCCGTTTTCGCTTTTTCCGTCCTTTGACTTGTTTTTTTAGGCGGCTTCGCGTCGAAGCGGAGCGATTCACCAGATGTTTGATCACCCTGTCCGTGGCTTGTTTGACACGCAATTGCTGGAATGGCATGACCGCTTGTAACCGGAGACGAACATTCGCCATCGACAACGCGGGAAGTTTATCAAGCTGAATCTCTTGCACCAAGCTCTGATCGGCAGGATGTTTCCCGGCCCACTCAAGCTTGGTCTGCGCCACAAACCATGTTGAACACGGATGGAGCGGATAACACGGATTTCCACGAATTGTTTCTGAGAAACCTATTGATACGTCGTTTGCATCGAGTTGTCAGCCAAATAATGATTAGTTTGATTATCAAAAATCTTGCAATTGTGGAAAATTCGGATTACATTAAAAATTATTAGTAGCGTTAAGCACAGTTAACATAAGGGTCGTCATTATGCGCATCGACGAAATCCTCAAACAATATGACCGCGAGTGGCTTCTCATCCAAGTGAAAGAATACGATGAGAATTGGGAACCAGTTGATGGCGAAGTCCTTTTCCATTCACCAATAGCTGATGAAGTCGGCAAAGAGGAATTGAAGCTTAAAGGTCAAAAAATCAATTTTGCCGTGCTATACGCCGGCGAATTCCCTGAGGACATTGCGGTTCTATTATGAGAATCTACAAGTTAAAAAGAATTGGCCAGCTTCTTTTTGCGACAGGCGCGGTAAAAGGCAAAGACGCTATCGCCACCTTCATTGTCTTGGTGGATACGGGCTCGACATATACGATTCTTCCTTGGGAACGTTTGTTAGCCATCGGATTTGAACCAGCGTTCGCTGCGGGGAACGTTAAAATCGTCACAGCCAGCGGAATCGTCATCGCGCCAGTATTCAAGGTCGAGTGGCTTTCTTGTTGCGGTCTTTTGCTCCCTTCCTTTCCGGTTGTCGCTCATACATTACCTGCCGAAATGTCCAGATTTGGCATCCTGGGAATGGATTTTCTCCGACAGGCAAAGGCACATATCGATGTTTTCAATGCTCAGGTTGAAGTGGAGCAATAGATTCTCCTCTTCTTGAAAACTCAACATCTGCCATTTCGTCATCTCACCGCACATCATATCTGAGAAAACTCACATAACTTGCCGCAAAGAATAGAACATTAAACAAGAAGAGCAATAAGATGTCCATCCGCTCCGCTTGCAATGCAGCGCTCAACGGGATTTGCTGATAATTTAAATGGGGAACGGAAGCCGCTTTGGGATCAAAGCCTTCGGCATAGTCCATATCCCAAGCTTCGCTTCCACTTGCTCTTGCATACCGGTAAATGATAAATTTGTCGTAGATGTTCTCTTTAACCTCGTTTTGAAATCTATCAGCATTTCTCTGGAAATTGTTCGTTTCCGTAACACCAGTTCCTGCAATCTCTGCAACAACATAACTGTAACAACTTACCGGGGAAATCCGCGAAAGATTCATGGCTATCGCAGCTTGTATATTTCGCCGATGAATATAATCATTCTCGAGTTTTTTAGTTTCCATGGACACACGCTCATTGTATTTTTGTTCCATAGGCTTCACTAATTCGCCATATTTCGCGTTTGCCCGAAATAGTTTATCAGCCTCTTCAGAACTCAATCCAAAAAATTTCCTTTGCTCCGGACTCAATGGTCCTTTGGTACCCAAAGCAATAGCACCCTGAAAACTTAAACCGAAGTCAGTTAAAACCCTCTCATAGAGATCGCGTCTTTCCTTGTCGAGCTCTTTGAGTATGTTTTCCCGGGTTAGTGTTTTCCGTAGATTAAGCACTTGCTGCGATTCCACGGGATACAAAATCTCGGCAATCATCGGGCTGATTTTTGGCAGAGAAAGAACAAAAACCGTCCAGGCAAAAAGAGCTATAACCAGGGAAGTGCTGGAACGATGGGTAAGGGATGAAATAAAAATGCTGAGATTGAATATGGAAAGGATAAACAGAAGGGTAATAAAAAGCACGGCAAGAAAAGGGAGCAAAATTCTCGATGAAAAGACCGGAAAATAACCCGAGATGCTCAGAATAATCAAGCTGATGAGCAGCGAAAGAATAAATGGAATCATGAGAACCGTGTAGTTGCCAATAAGTTTGCCCAACAGAATCTGCCATCGTGGGACAGGGTTTGACATGATGAGCCGAATGGTTCCCTCTTCTTTTTCGCCGCTGATGGCATTAAAAGTGAAAATCAGCACCAGCAGCGAGATGACGAAGCTGACATTGAACAACAAGTCTATTTTGCCAAATAGAAGCGACTGGGGGTTATTGACGCCGGCTTCGTTGCTCATGCGAAAATTCCCATCGCGTGAGGTCACAATTTTGTTGGGAAGAAAATACTCCAGTCCTACAGAAAAAATGCTGAGGAGCGATGGCGGACGGTAACCTTCTGCTTGCAAATCAAAATCGATATTACCTTCGATTCGTTGTTGATATAGCCGCACCGCCTCTTGATAATCCGCTAGCTGTTGTTCGTACTCCTTCAAGTTCACGTACATCCCGAGCGGAATGAGAACGAGACAGAGCAGGGTGGCAATGAGAAAGCGCAGGCTGATCAGCGCTTCGAGGATTTCTTTTTTGATGATGGTGGCAAGCATAATAAAATTCCTTTGCGGTGAATGTCTGTGATCGCAAACATAGAGGACGCAGATTATACGGATTGACGCAGGTTAGAAGCTCGAGAAAATTGACGCTCCTTCAAATCGCAAGAGCTGTGCCACCAAACCAGAGCATGATTTTTTGTGCGTATCCTTGACGGGTTCGAGGCGGTGGTGGGTAAGTGCTTACCCAATGGTGGGAAAGGAATTACACGGCGCAAGGGGCAGGGGGCAAAAAGCAAACATCAAAAAGCAAAAAGCAAGAAACAAGAAACAAGAAATCAGTTGTCATTACTCAAATGCTGACTGCAATCGTCTCCAAATACACCGAATCTTTTTGTGGGACCGGGATAGTTTTTTGCAATGATCGCAAGACTTCCAAATAGCCAATAATGGCCTCTTGAATGTTCCGTTTCAGTTCAGAAAGAGTCTCACCAATTGAATTGCAGCCAGGTAAGTCAGGGCAATAGGCCCCATCGCCATTGCCTTCTTCGTTTTTCCGGATGACAACTTGATAGCTTAGGTTTTTTATTGTGAGGGCAGGCACTCCAAAACGTTATTAGCTGCTATTAAAAACCGCCGAGCAATCTCTGCATATTCTTCCTCAGAAAGCCCAAAGTAATCATGGACGCCAGCGTTCCGCGCTTGAAGAAATTCGGCCCACTCTTCGACGTTATCAATCCATTGATAAGTTCCCGCCAGTGCAATCGAATCTCTCGGCCCGTAAACATCTACACCTTGGTATTCGAGTGCGGCCTTGAGAGTTTTCCAAACGTACTCAAATGCAATCTCGAACCGTTTTGCGGTTGCATCAAGTCGTCCCCAACGGTCGTCGGCCTGTGGTTCACGATCAAGCCACAGAAGTGTTTGCTCCAAGCGTTGCAGTGATTCCAGTGCCTTTCTCTTCGTTGCGTCGAGTTTCTCTTTTGATCCCTTTGCGACCATGCCATTCTCCATGCAGGACGATCATTTGTTTCTCTATAACATCCAAAAATTCTGAGGGAGCTCTTCCTAAATCAACGAGATCAATTCGGTATGGCCACGCCAAATCTTCAGCTCGAGTTTTCCATACCGAAAATGTTTTCCATGAAAGTGGTTTCTGCATGAACAGACCGATGTCGAAGTCGGCATTTTTCTTGGAAGGCTTACTTACCCGACTGCCAAAGAGAACAATCGCCCCATTCTGTTGAACCTGTTCTCGCAGATACCGCAAAGCGTCTTGGATATTTCGAGGAAATTCTTTCATGCGAATCCGACTCATCTTTTTATCAGCCTAAAGATATAAAATTGTCATTTCAAAAGCAATGGACTTTTTCCTGAACTTCTATTTTTCATTCCCCAATCCCATACTGCTGCATTTTATTGAACAGCGTCTTGCGGCTGATCTGCAATTGTTCCGCCGCTTCGGTGCGGTTCCAATTGGTCTTTTTGAGAGTTTCCAAGATAATTCGACGTTCCGTCTGTTCGGTCACGGATTTCACATACGCCTCCAATCCTTCGGCTGGATTGTAAGAATGCGCCATCTCGCCGTAAGCCTTATCAAGAAACTCCAAATCTGAGGTCTCGATACAAGTTCCTTTTATGTGCAACATAGCTCGCTGCACCACATTTTCCAGCTCGCGAATGTTTCCCTTCCACTCATAAGTCGTGAGCAAGGCCAGCGCCTCGTCAGAGATGCCGCTCACATTTTTTCCAAACGTCTCGCGGTGTTTGACGAGAAAATGGTGGACGTACAAAGCAATATCTTCGACATGCTCACGCAGAGGAGGAAGGCGAAGTTTGAGGACGTTCAAACGAAAGTACAAATCTTCGCGAAATTTTCCTTCCTTTACTTGATGCTCCAAATTCTTGTTGGTGGCCGCAATGATGCGGACGTCGACTTGGATGGGGACGTTACCACCAACTCGAGTGAACTCCTTCTCTTGCAGAACGCGCAGGAGCTTGGCTTGCGCTTCCAATGGAAGTTCGCCGATCTCGTCGAGAAAGATGGCGCCGGTATCGGCTTCTTCAAATTTTCCCCGGCGCTGTTGTCGCGCGTCGGTGAAGGCACCTTTTTCGTGCCCAAAGAATTCGCTTTCAATGAGATTGGTTGGAATAGCGGTACAGTCGACAATCACGAGCGGTCGATTCTTGCGTTTGCTTTCGTAATGGATGGCTTTCGCGGCCAATTCTTTGCCGGTGCCGCTTTCGCCTTCGATGAGCACGGTCGCCTCGGTCGTGGCAATTTGCCGAATTTGGCTGCGCACCTGCTGCATCACCGGACTTTCGCCGATGATGGTGTCAACGCTGTATTTTTTCCCAAGCTCGCTCTTGAGCTGATCGACCTCCTCGTTCAGGCGATAGAGTTCCAGCGCGCGCTTGACGACGAGCAGCATCTGCTCGTTGTCGAAAGGTTTGGTGAGATAATCATACACGCCTTGCTTAATCGCCTGTACGGCAGATTGAATCGTGCCGTGTGCGGTAAGAATAATGGGAATCGCGCGCGGGAAACGAGCTTTGATTTTCATGATCGTTTCCATGCCATCCAGGCGGGGCATCTGGAGATCGACAATCAAAACCTCAGGCTTGAATTCGTTCGCCTTGGCGATAGCCTCGAATCCATCCTGTGCCGTTTCCACTTCGTAGCCGTCATCCTGCAAAACCGCGGCAAGAATGGCACGGATTTTTGCTTCGTCGTCGACGACGAGGATTTTATCCGTTCTGGGAGAATTTTGCATGGAGCACTTGAAAAAGCTGCTAATCTGCTTTCTAGCGCTATTGAAGCTGACAAGTGGCAGGATCAACAACGTGTGCTAGCTTGCCAATCACACGTTGAATGATCTTTTTTCAAGTCAGGTCTCTTGGCGCTCTTCTTCAAATTGGTATAAGGGAAGTTCAGCAAAACCGTAGTCGATCAGATGAAATCGACTTGCGATTATAAAATACTGAATTTTTTCCCAACAATCAATGCCCGCAAATCAATGCGCAGCTTTCGGCAGCCGAATCATAACCGTCGTGCCAGTATTCGGCTTTTCCGCCGCACTCGCAATTTCAATCTCTCCGCCGTGTTTGCTCACGATGCCGTAAGCAATCGACAAACCGAGTCCGGTTCCAGTTTCTTTCGTCGTATAAAACGGATCGAAAACTTTTGGCAAGTCTTTTGCGGGAATGCCGGACCCGGTGTCGGAAATGATCACGCCGACGAAATCTCTCTTGTCGGTGCGTTTTGCATGTTTGTTGTCTTCGGTCATGGTGACCGTGATTGTTCCACCTTGCGGCATGGCCTGGATGCTGTTCAAGAGAATGTTGAGAAAGACCTGTTTGAGCTGGGCCGCGTCGGCTGCCATCCGACAATGGGGTGGATCAAAGTTTTTGCGGACGTCGATGTTATGTTTGCGAAATTCGGGATCGAGCAGCAAAAGTGTCTGGTTAAGAACCTCCTCGAGATTGATGGTTTCAAAATGCAGCTCGGAAGATTTGCTGAATGACAGGAGCCCTTTAATGATTTGGTCGATGCGGTCGACTTCTTCGATAATCCCATCGATCAGGGGTTGCTTGTCTGCGGGTAGTGCTTTTTGAACGTATTGGACTGTGCTGCGGATCGAGGTCAATGGATTGCGGATCTCATGCGCGGCACCGGCAGCCAGCTCGCCAACGGTGGCCAGCTTATCCGCGTGGAAGAGCTTTTTGAGCTTGTCCTCTTGAAATTGATACATCAAAGCATGCTCGATGGCGAGAGCGCTTTGATCGGCCAGTTTTGACAAAACGGCAATCTCTTCCGAGCTATAGGCTTTGCCGTTATGCTTTTTACTGACAAACAAGGCGCCGGTCAGGCGGTTGATCACAATCAAAGGGACAACAAGAACGGAGTTGGTCTTTTGCAGCAGCTCTTGTTCCCGTACCGACAGGTATTGAATGACTTCAGGTTCCTGGCTCACCTCGAGGATACACTGATTTACGTTGAGCCATTTAATCAAATTGTCGGATCGCGAAAAATTCAGCTCCGCCAGCCATTCGGCGTGATCCCCTTTTGCTTTCTTCCCTACATACCGGTTGGTGATCGGCTCAAACAGAACGACGTAAACGGTGCCGGCGTCGAACATTTCTCTGAGCTTGGCCGAGAAATTCTCGAGCAGCTGATCCAGCCCGACGACGAGATGGAGCGACTTCAGGAATTCTTCGGAGGCGGGGCGCAAGTCATCGAACCGCTTGACGCGATAGGGTTTCTTGAGTTTGTGCTGTCGCTGTAACATATGATAACCGCCTGAATCTTGCACCAATTTACATATTGGCGCCGATTCTTGCAAGAGTGTACTCGTGCTGGGAATGAGAAAATCACGGAATGCGATAGTGACCCACATCGCCACCGGGACGGTGGATTTCTACCAGGGTGATTTTTTCATGATCTTTAAAAATCGCCTGAGAGGGCATTTCAACCTTGTCAGTTGTAAAGGTGGTCGTGCGCATGGTCGAAGTGATCAAATTCACTTTTTTGACCATGAAACCTTCACGGTATGCAAAGAAGATCTGACCTTCGCTGGTCATTTGCGCATGATTTTTTTTGACAATAAATTTGTCAGGAGTCTTGTCAGGCGATTCATGGGATTCCGTAAACTCGAGTTCCCCTTTGAAATCAATCACCGCGCAATCAAACTGGGCAAGTCTGGTAAAGCCATGGAAGTGATACTGTGTGGTGGCCACAGTCGGGGCGCCTCCCGGAACTTCGACGGGGAAATTTTGTGTCCAGATATCAGCCGGGGAAATCGAGCGATCCGGAAACACCGGCTGACTTGGCTTGTACGAACTGTCAAAGAAAAAGGTCACTTTCGGGTCATTGCTTTTGACCTCGATGATTTCACCATTTTTATGCATCCGCAGCCGGTACTCGAAAATTTTGCCAACAATTGAACCACGTCTTCTCTGCCAGGCAAGTTCCGGCGCATTTATGACCGTATCTTTTGTAACCACAAGTACCAGTGCCAACTCACGAACTGCTGCAGAATCGATGGCAGCAATCGTCATTTCTGATTTTTGCTCCTGTTCATGCAGGTAGGTGTAACGGTGACCATCGACACTCTGGATTTCCCCCTCCACTCTGTCCGTGATCCGGTACACATATTTCTCCTGCGGCTGCTGTTTGAATTCCAACAGAACTTCTTTCACCGCCCGATGCTCGCCGCATCCACTGAGGAATGGAATCAAAGCCACACACGGAAGCAGCCCCTTGGTCGCCAGCTTGACCCTTGGTATGAGCCCAGTTGAAGCCACTCTCATTTTATTGATCACTTCCATTCCGAGCAGGTACAACACATGCGAGTCCTTCTGGTCACGTGCATGATGTCAAAGTTTGCTGGTGTCCGGTCGCCAGCCCATTATTGTCAGGGCGCATTCACTTCCATCCTTGCCAACAGCCTGCTTTTTGAGACCGGATCAATGGCGCCGAAAGCGACACGGCTGGCGTTGATCAATTCGATCTGTCGTCTCACCTCTTCTGGTAACTCCTGTTCCGGCGGCATTACTGAACGCGTGATCGGTTTCGAGTACTGCACAGGCGCGGGGATTTCAGCCAATTGGCGAAAACGTGTCTGCCAGGACCACCATCCAGCAATCACCAGGAGCAAAAACATGGCAGCCACCGCCAGTGCCCGGCGCGGGTTGACACGCTTCGGCCACAACCTGCTCGACACCGCCATCGAGCTTTTCCGTCGTAGTGGCAAAACGCGTGCTTTGAAGCCAGCACGAATTTTTTCCCAAGTCTCATCCCAGTAGGCAGCAGGAGGCTCCGGGACTGCACGTAATTGCAAAAGCACTGTGGTTTTGCGATAGCTCTCAATTTCTTCCCGGCAGACCATGCAGGTTTGTAAATGCTCCGCCACCACCTGCTGGAGCGAAGCCGATAATTCATTATCAAGATAATCCAGAAGATATTCCTGAATTTCGCTGCAGTTCAAGATTGTGCACTCTCTCATTCGAGTCAGGAGTTGAGATATTTGAGCAATTTACGGCGCAGTTTTTTGCGTGCGTGATGCAAATTCGTGCGCACGGTGATCAGCGAGCAGTCGAGTATTTCGGAGATCATTTTTTTCGACAGTCCTTCCACCTCATGAAGCAAGATCACCGCCTTTTGTTGAGCCGGTAATTCCTCGATCGCAGCTGTAATGTGCGCCAATAATTCCTTGTTTTCGAGCACTTGTTGCGGATTGCGTACCCATTTGGCAGTGGCCAACTCAAAACGCGATTGCCGGTCTTCCCCGGCTTCCAGCGGCTCCCAACGACTGCGCAAGCGCACCTTGCGATAATCCATGCACAGATTCACCGTGATCTGATACACCCATGCGGTGAAAGCCTGCGGACTGCGCAAGCGGGAGAGATTTTTGAAAATTCGGATGAACGTCTGCTGCAGCACCTCATCGGCATCGTGATGATTGCCCAGCATTTGATGTGCGACGGTATAAACGGTGCGCGCAAAACGCCGATACAGTGTTTTGAAAGCCAGTTCGTCACCCTGCTGCGCCAACAGAACCAGTTCGATTTCTGGCAAATCGGCGTATTGTTCCGTTGCGGCACTAATCACACGCAGGTTGGAGGCCGTTTGTCCGATCATCCCTTCCGGTTTGTTTGAATCAGATCCGCCGCTATTCCCTCGCCCGGTTTCGTGCAGGCAGTTTGTCATTGGTCGTGATTCCGGGTCGTTCAACTAGATAGACGTTCAGACACGTCTTCCGTTCAAGCCAATATACAAACAAAATGACAAGATACAAAACTTTTTGTTGAGTCAGTTGGTCTTATCAATTGAAACCTCGCAAACCAACCCTCAGCGCTGCGCATCCTGGCCCATGGTTCGAGGCTGCACGAAAATCACCAACGTGGCGCTTATATTGACACGACCAAACGAAATTGTTTGGTTACTTAACCTTGGAGGTTGCAAATGCTCGAACGTATTCTGTCGCATCGTTTAACCGCTGCCGTTGTTTACCTCACTGCCTTTGCCGGCTTTTCGTTTGTCGCCTGGCGTGATGCCGAGGCTGTGGAGAAAACGAAAAAAGGCTGGCTCGGAGTGAGTGTGCAGGAGCTCACTCCTTCCCTGCGAGAAGCGATGAAAGTGGGCAATCGTCCGGGGCTGCTCATTACCAGTGTGGTGCGAAATAGCCCGGCCGACGACGCGAATCTCAAGGAAGAAGATGTGATCTTGACCTTTGACGGCAAAACCGTGGAAAAAGCAGATGAGTTCGTGAAACTGGTGCGTGACACTTCGCCGGACAAAAAAGTAAAAATCAAAATTCTCCGTGACGGCAAAGAAAAGGAGCTTGAAGTGATTATTGGCGCGCGCGAAAGCGAACCGCGATCCTTCCGTTTTGGCTGGGATGACGGCCGGGATATTTTCATAACCAGCGGACCGCGACTGGGAGTGCAAGTACAGAAGTTGAACAAGGACCTGGCTCCGTATTTCCAGGTGGAAGAAAAAGGCGGCGTGTTGATTTTGGAGGTGAGCAAAAATTCGCCAGCGGAGAAGGCTGGTCTCAAAGCCGGTGATGTGATTACCCGGATTGGCGATGAAAAAGTCACGGACCCCGACGACCTGATCGAAGCGCTCAAGGATTACGAGGAAGGCGATAAAGTAACCATTGAGTACATGCGCATGGGGAAAAGCGAGAAAACGCAAGCCGAGATCGAACGTTCCGAAAGCCGTAGATTTCAGTTTTTTGGTCCGGGACGTAATGAGATTCGCATTCGCCGGTTTCTCCCTGAGGCCGAGCGCGATATCGATGTTTTCATTCCCGAATTTCCACAAAAATTCGACATTATCGAGCGCCGTTTGAATGAACAAATGAAAGAGTTGCAGCGGGAACTGGAGCGCATGCCCAAAAAGCTTCAAAGAGTCGATTTGGGGATCATCTGAGCTGACGATGTTTTGTTGGACTCACGATCAGATTAAACTCAATCCCATCCGTCGTGCCTCGCCAATGGGCGGGGCATTTTTTTTACTTGAAAACGAATCCCATATTGACTATATTGCAATACGGCAAGGAAAATGGAAAAAACTCTGTCATCATCGAAGCCATGCTTTGGGATCTCACATTGCCGCTGGATGAATCCACCCCGCCATTTCCGGGCGATCCGGCGTTGGAGCGAAAGTACCTCATGGATTATCGACGCGGAGACGAAATGCAGCTTTCCGCCGTTTCCTTCTCGACAC
>JAPDQK010000072.1:0-27431 GCA_034505955.1 Candidatus Zhuqueibacter pondensis | reverse complement strand
ATTTGACTGTGATTGTCGATGGCTGCAAAACTTTGCGTATAGCATCGGCATCAGTTGGTGGGTCTTCGCGCTGGCAGGCGGAGTGGCGCTGTTCATTGCGCTCGCAACTGTGAGCACGCAGGCGATCTGAGCCGCGCGGGCGAATCCGGTGGAAGCGTTGCGGTATGAGTGGGCAGAGGGCAGAGCGCATCGAGCATAGCGCAAAGCGACGATAAAGCTATGCGCTTTGCTCTCTGCGCCATACGCTATGCAGAAATGTCCCAGATCAAATGTTGGTCACGGCTTTTCGCGCTCCGAAGATCGTGAGATATGTTCTGCAGCTCCAACAGAATTCTGATCTTTTCTTCGAATGGAAGGTTAGCCAATTCTTTGCGCCTTTTTTGCTTGGCGCGAAATAGCGCCTCCACTTCGGTTGGTAAAGGTTTCTTATTTGCCATAAAATCGTTTCCGGAATCGTTGCCATTTATCAAGCAATCCATGCCGCTTGAAGATGTCCAGAAGATAATCCATATTGATTTTTGCCTGTTCAAGGAGTTGAGTTATTCGCGTTCGATCTTTCGGGCGATCGGTTTGCAACATAATAGCCAGTAGGTGCTCTACTCTGATCACTTTGGTTTTCGTTCTTTTATATTTCGTCTCTCGGGCCTGGGTGATGGCTTCCTCTATGAGTTGATTGTAAGCCGGGATAAATTGCACCGGCACGCCTTCAATGATAATGTGCTCGTGACTGGTTTGGTATCCTTTCTTCTTTAAAAATTCGTAAAGTGGAGAAAGCGTAACGAGTCCATGCTCAGTCTGCGGGAGAAAAACAAAAATATCCAGATCGTAGGTTAAAATCGGCTCTATGTAGAAGATTGCGGCAATGCCACCGCCAATGGCGTATTTTGCAATCACTTTTTTCTTCTGCATTTGGTTGATAACTTTGAGAGTTTTTTCCATAATCGGCTTTTGGCTTTATTCATATAGAATTAAGAAACGAAAAATTGACCTGTTTGTCAAGCTTATTTAAGGCCGCGCTGGCGAATCCAGTGGAGACACTTCGGTATGTATGAATCGTTTGCGGATTGCGGTATGAAAGCTCGAGGTTCCGCAATCCAAAATCCGAAATCCGAAATCGGAGGAACCATGTTCAAAAACTACCTCAGAATAGCCATCCGAAATTTACTCAAGCAAAAAGTTTATTCCTTTATTAACATCTTCGGATTGGCAATCGGAATGTGCGGTAGTATCCTTATCCTGTTATGGGTATTGGACGAATTGAAGTATGACCGCTTTCACAAAGACATTGACCGGATTTACCAGGTGATGGAGAACCAGGAATACGCAAAGGGGAATATTTTTACGGTTTCCGCCACCCCGGGACCCTTGGCGCCTGCATTAAACGAAGAAATCCCGGAGATCGAATTTGCCGCTACGTACACCTGGAATATAAACTATCTCTTTACATTGGGGGAGAAATCCATCAAAGAGAGGGGCATTTATGCTCGCCCGGATCTTTTCAGAATTTTATCCATTGAATTGCTGTCCGGTAACCAGGAAGAGCTTTTAACAACCCCCAATTCCGTGGTTATTTCGCAGGATTTAGCCCGAAGATTTTTTGGTGATGAAAATCCGGTTGGCAAATCGATTCTGATCAACCAGGATCAACTTCACAAAATCACCGGGGTATATCGACGCCTGCCGGATCATTCTTCTCTACAATTTGATTTTGTATTGCCCTTTGAAGATTTCTTGAAAACCAATCAGTGGGCCACAACCTGGGGAAGCAATGGCCCTCGCACCCTGGTAAAACTGAAGGAAAGATCCGACAAGGCAATTGTTGACGCCAAAATCAAGAATTTTATTAAAGAACGCAATGAAAACTCCATCGTCGAATTGTTTTTGTATCCGTATGCCGATCTTTACCTTTATGGCCGGTTCAGCAATGGTAAAGCCGTTGGCGGACAAATTGAGCACGTACGGCTGTTTTCAATGATCGCGCTTTTCGTTTTGTTGATTGCCTGCATCAATTTCATGAATTTGAGTACGGCCAGGGCTTCCCGCCGTACCAAGGAAGTAGGAATACGCAAATGTGTTGGCGCCAGCCGGCGGGCACTGATCTCACAGCACATTGGCGAATCGATGGTCATTGTTTTCCTCTCTCTACTCATCTCTTTACTGCTGGTCGAGCTGTTCCTGCCGATTTTTAATCATCTCACGGAGAAACAGGTAGCGGTAAACTATGCCGATCCCCCTTTACTGCTGTTGTTCTTGGGAATGGCTTTACTCACCGGTGTTGTGGCCGGAAGTTATCCGGCATTTTACCTGTCTGCTTTCCAACCAGTCAACGTCCTCAAGCAAAATTTGAAATCTTCCACAGGTGAATTGTTCGTCAGGAAGGGTTTAGTCATCTTTCAATTTTCCCTTTCAGCGATTCTGATTGTTGCCACCATCATCATTTACAACCAGATTCAATATGTGCAGAATAAGAATCTGGGTTATAAAAAAGAAAACCTGATCTACTTCACCATCGAGGGAGAAATGAAGAATCAATGGGAGGCGTTTCGTCATGAAATGCTGCAACATCCCAAAATTATCGGCATTTCCCGATCAAACCATGTTTTTCTTGGCAGAAGCACCAATACCAGCGGAGTAAGCTGGCCAGGTAAACCCGCAAATACCGAAGTATTATTTGAATCCATCCTGGTAGATTATGATTTGATTGAGACGTTCGGATTTGAAATTGCCGAAGGCAGGTCTTTTTCCAGAGAACACGGCGCCGACAGTTCCCGGGTCATTGTCAATCAGGCAGCGGTTAAGGTGATGGAATTGGAGAATCCCATCGGACAAATCATCAATTTTTGGGAACAGGATTGGGAGATTATTGGTGTGTTGAAAGATTTTCATTACGAATCTCTGCGTTATAACGTGGAACCCCTGTTTATGATTCTCAACACGGATTACGCCCAGTTCGGATTTGTGCGGCTGCAATCAGATGAAATCAATAAAACCATTCAGGGAGTTGGAGCCATCTACAAAAAATTCAATCCCGCTTATCCGTTCGTGTATTCTTTTTTGGATCAGCAATATGCAGCCTTATACTGGAATGAAATGCAGACAGGCACACTCTCCAAATATTTTTCGATTTTTGCCATCATCATCTCCTGTTTGGGGCTTTTTGGTCTTTCGGTCTTCACCGCCGAGCAGCGAACAAAAGAAATCGGCATTCGCAAGGTGTTGGGCGCCACGGTAACCGGCTTGATCCTGCTGTTATCAAAAGATCTTGTCAAGTTGGTATTGATCGCTCTTGTCATTGCGGTTCCGGTTTCATGGTGGCTTTTGAGCGACTGGTTGAACAACTTTGCTTACCGAACTGAAATGGCATGGTGGGTATTTGCGATGGCCGGTGGACTGACTCTTATGATTGCGTTGATGACAGTGAGCATTCAGGCCGTCAAAGCGGCACTGGCGAATCCGGTCGACTCCTTGAGATATGAATAAAAAGTCAGATTCCGATTTTCGGAATGGAGGCATTGCTGTATGAATGAGCAAAGCGCAGAGCGCATGGCGCATAGGGCGCAAACATACGCTATGCTCATTCACTTTCAAGCTCGACTTTACTATAAATTTCTGTTAGTGGAATCTGAAAATCCACGCTGGTACAGTGCAAGACGGCCTCGGCGCCATCATATTCCGTTAAGACCCATTTGCCCTTTTGGCCGAGGGAAAATTGCTCAACGTGGATTTTGTATTGATCGACTAAAGTATATTCTCGCAACGTTGGAATCGCCCGGTAGAGCCTGAATTTCTCGCCGCGGTCGTAATTCTTGGTCGACTCGGACAAGACTTCGACAATCAACAAGGGATTAAGTATGGTGTCGCGGCGATTTTCATAAAACTTCGGTTGCCCACAAATAACGATGAGGTCAGGATAAGTGAACAAATCTACGGCATCGACCCGAAGACGCATATCATTGAAGAAGACTTCGCAGTCTTTTCCTTCGAAGGCTTTGCTCATGCGGTTTTCCAGATTTCTGACAATACGGTTATAGTCGATGGAGCCTCCGGCCATCGCAAAGATTTCGCCTTGATAGTATTCGCTTTTATACTCGGCGGTTTCTTCCATGGCCAAATATTCTTCCGGAGTATAAAACTTCTTGGCAAGTGGTTGTGTGCCCATCGCCTTGCTCCCAATGATAAAGTCTTAAATGGATCAGTATGATAATTAAAAATTAGCAATTCATAACCTGAAAGTCAACAAGTGTTTTAATGAGCAAAGCGCAAAGGGCATAGCGTTTTTTTGAACTCGCTATGCGCCATGCGCTTTGCGCTCTGCAAGGAGAAGCCATGTTCAAAAACCACCTCAAAATCGCTGCCAGAAATTTGCTCAAATACAAAGTCTATTCCTTCATCAACATCGCCGGCTTGGCCATCGGCATGGCGTGCTGTTTGTTGATTTTGCTTTATGTGCAACACGAGCTTGCCTATGACCATTTTCATGAGAAAGCAGATCGAATTTACCGTATTCTAAGACATGGGCGCGTGCAGGACAGTGATTATACGATACCGGTTAACCCCGCGCCTTTGGCCGAAACGTTGGTTCGAGAATTTCCGGAGGTGCTTGCAGCCACGCGCATGCTATCCGTAAAGGCATTTGCGGAGTGCGTGGTGAAATATGCCGACAAGCAATTTGTTGAAAATCGCATCCTTTTTGCTGATTCCACTTTTTTTGACATTTTTACCTTTTCTCTTCTTCTGGGCAATTCAAGGACGGCCCTCGATAAGCCCAATCGCGTTGTCATCACCGAGGCCATGGCGCAAAAATATTTTGGTGATGAAAATCCGATGGGCAAAACTTTGAGAATTAATATCGGAGGCAATGCCGACCTCGCTTTTACCATCACGGGCGTTGCCAAGGACGTGCCTCCCAATTCTCACTTTCATTTTGATTTTCTGCCTTCGCTGGTGACGCTGGACTGGAGTCGCTCCACTTCCTGGGGACAAAATGCCTTTTATACGTACTTCCTGCTTTCGAAGGGATATTCGGCAGCGCAATTGGAAGCGAAGCTTCCCCAACTGGTTCAAAAATATATAGCCCGGACAATGCAATTTGATGACCGGTTTTTCGTGCAGCCTCTCACAGCGATTCACCTTCGTTCCAATTATGATCTCGAACTCGAGCCCAACAGCGACATCATCTACGTTTACATTTTCTCCATCATTGCTTTCATTGTCCTGTTGAGCGCCTGCATCAACTTCATGAACCTTGCCACAGCTCGTTCCGCCAATCGCGTCAGGGAAATCGGTGTCCGTAAAGTTCTCGGCGCCAGTCGCGGCCAGCTCCTCCGGCAATTCCTGTCCGAATCCACCATATTGAGCGTGATTGCCGTGCTTTTCGCGGTCGGCTTACTGGAGCTTTTCTTGCCGCTGTTTAATCGACTTGCGGAAAGACAAATCGCGGTGGACTTTACCAGCAACAGTTTTCTTCTTGCCGGTCTTATCGGCATGGGTTTATTGGTGGGAATTCTTGCAGGCAGCTACCCGGCATTTTTTCTCTCCTCCTTTCGACCGATTGTCGCTTTGCGCGGCAAACCTCAGCAGGGCACGCGTGGCGCATGGCTTCGGAGCGGCTTGGTGTTCCTTCAGTTTGCGATCTCCATCGTGCTCATCATCGGCACGTTTGTGGTTGAGCGCCAGCTCCATTATGTTCGCAATAAACGACTGGGGTTTGATAAAGAACATGTGGTAGTGATCAGTAGAGCGAGTGCATTAGGGCCGCGTTGGCAGGCCTTTAAGCACGAGCTGATGTGGTCGCCCAATGTGATTCACACGGCGGGCTCCTCTTCGGTTCCAGGCCGGTACTTTGATTCGACCGTATTCGAGGCGGAAGGGATGGATGAAAGTCAACGCTTATGGTACGTCTTCGCGGATGAAGGTTTTATCGAAACCATGGGAATGGAAATGGTGGCTGGACGAAATTTTTCGCCGGAGTTTGCAACGGAGACGTCGGCATTCATTCTCAACGAGACAGCGGTCAAAAAATTAGGCTGGGAAAATGCGGTAGGTAAAAAACTCGCAGGGAATGCACGCACTGGAGCCATCATCGGTGTAGTGAAAGATTTTCATTTCGAGTCGCTGCATCAGGAAATTCATCCTCTCGTCATGTTATTTGCCACCTCCCCAAGCTACCTATCGGTGCGTGTTCGCCAAGCAAATTTGCACCAGACTTTGACCTTTTTAGAAGAAAAGTGGCGATCCTTTGTTCCGGATCAACCCTTTGAATATTCCTTTCTTGACGAAGCTTTTGATAAGCTATATCGGTCGGAGGAACGCCTGGAACAAATATTCGGCTATTTTTCCACTTTGGCCATCTTCATCGCCTGTCTCGGCTTGTTCGGCTTGGCATCTTTCACCGCCGAGCAACGCACCAAAGAAATTGGCATTCGCAAGGTGCTTGGCGCCTCGGTGGCCAGCATTCTTTTTTTGCTTTCGAAAGACTTTGGCAAACTGGTGTTGCTGGCCAATTTTATTGCCTGGCCGGTTGCCTGGTATGCCATGAATCGTTGGCTGCAAAATTATGCCTATCGCATTGAGATTGGATGGTGGGTGTTTGCGCTGGCGGGTGGATTGGCGCTGATCATCGCGTTTGCAACCGTGAGCACGCAAGCCTTTAAAGCCGCGCTGGCGAATCCGGTGCAGGTGCTGCGGTATGAATGATCGCGGATTGTGGATTTCGGATTGCGGCTCCATAGCCGACCAAACTTCCGCAATCACAAACCCCAAATTGAGAAGCCATGTTCAAAAACTACCTCAAAATTGCGCCGGGCAATTTTCTGCGGCATAAAATTTACTCCGCCGTCAACCTCGCCGGCCTCGCACTCGGCGTGGCGATTTGCATTCTGTTTCTTCTTTTCGTGCGCACAAGTGGAGCCATGATCGGCATCACCGTTATGCTGAGCGGATTTACTTGGTGACCTCGGCTCAGAGCACCTCTCTGCTTGCGCTATGCCTGCAGCAACTACTTGAACCCGGCCACGGCGCGCAAAGTGGGTGTACGTAATGTATTGGGCGGCAGGTGGCTGGCACTTTTTGATCGACCGCGGCAGCAGGCCAATGGGCAGACCGGCTTACTGTTTAATCGATCGATGATTTGGCCGTGGCAACCAGATCGCCGAGGCTGCATCACCGTAACTCGAGCATCGTCCGTAAACAAACTGGCAACCGATCCAGGCGCAGATGATTGCGTCAATGGCATTTTCATAATTCTTCAGCCATGCGGTACGTCTGACATTCAAAAAGAATCTGGCTGGAGGCAACCATTTCCTGACATTGGTTATGCGTTTGGCCAGCGCTGTTCGCAATCGATCAAGCTCCCGCGCAACGGCAACTCGACGTGCCTCATGATCAAGTTCAGGCCAATATTTTTGCAATTTGCTCACTTTGTATTTGAGCCGTTCCTCGAGGCCGAGCAGCTCGATAATTGCCGGATGCGGATAGGTCTCGAAGAAAACGTGGGAGTTTTGCGCTTTACTTTTGTTCGGTAAAATTTGGGTTTCGGCACTCTGCCAAGTAAATCCATACGCGGTGAGTTGCTCGAATAACATTCGGCTGATCGGCCCCGGACGTTTGGCGGTCGGCGTGTGCGTTCCGGCGCGGCGACCGCCATACAGTCGTGTCACGAGATTGTCCGCAACGCGCCGTCCGGTGATGGGTCGTGGCGCCAGCGGAATATCGAGGGCAATGACATTCGGCATCTCGCCGGCGATTTTTTTGCATGCTGCAAGCAGTGCGGGAATGTCCGGCGCACCGCCATGAACTTCACTCATCCAATCGATCTGCTCATCGCGGGCAAGAGTACAAAATTCTTCATACGAACGCGCCACGCGGAGCAATCGCGGCCGGCCGCGCTTCTGAAGCCGTACCAAGGCCACGCCGGACGGGTTGCGCTCGGTCCAGGCCGCGTCGATGCCGAGGATGCGTTTGGACATTGGTCTCGAGGAAATTTTTGTAGTAGTGCCTTTAAGTGCAGAGTATGTGAACCTTCTGCTTTGTACCGGAGGAATTTTTAGATTACCAAGTGTGAGTGCCTAGAAGGCACTACTACAAAAATAAGTCTACTTTTTAATTTGCAGCGGTTCTTTCTCCGGCAGAATCGTGATCTGTGCCTGCCGGACTTTGTTGCGGAAATCCGCGACGCGCTCCGCAAAGAGTTTGTTGTAATCCACCAGCACTTTTTCGAGCTGGGCTTCAGCCTGGCGCAGATAAGTGAGCTGCGCAGGTGTTGGCGCATCCCACGAAGAGGTCAGCGAGCTGCTGACATATTGGATTTTTGACATCATGGCGGTGTCCGCAACGATGCCTTTTGTTTTCGGCGGTATCCACAGCCGCTTTTCCATTTCCGTGAGCGCTTGTTTCAATGGCTTTGCGGCATCGAGTAATGGCTGGTAGGGATTCTCCCTGTTTTCCTGGCCGTCCCCTTTGTCCTGTGCCTGTTTCACTTTGTTCAACACCATGTCGATGTCAGATTGCGTGTTCCGAATGCGGGTGATCGCCTCGGTGGTCAATTCCTGAAGCTCGCCCGCGCGCTGGATGGCCGCCCATTTGGCCTTGCGATCGATCTCGGAAATATTGTAACGCGGATCAGCCAACACTTTCACTGTTCCCTTCGCCTCTTTGTCCTTGTATTTAATGCTCACGCCATAGTTGCCAGGCAGCACCTCCGGTCCACTACCCTCGAAGAAACGTTCTTCTTCTCCGCGCGGTGGCGTTTTGAAGGCGTCGCGGCGCAAATTCCAAACGGCGCGATTCACACCGAGCTTGGCCGGACCTTTAAAGGTGCGAATGACTTTGCCGGTTGCGTCGGTGATTTTGATTTCGACCTGTGGACCTTTTTCTGTGTCCTTTTTCTCTTCTTCCGATGGTTGCGCCACGGCCCTGCTTGCTGCTGGCGTTTGGAGTTTCGCCTGGCGCTCTTTCTCTTTGCGCTCGCGCTCTTTTTCATCTTTGGGATGCGGCAATCCCTCGAAGTTGAGCGAATACGTGATCAGCGCACCGTACGGCCGATTCTCGCCGCGAAACTCGCCGTGCCCCGGAAAACGCGAGGCGCCAGTTTGTTTGACCATGTACTGTTGCGCGTCGGGAATATCAAAAAGGTGGATCGGCTCGGCCATGGTGGCTGGCGAAACTGTGCGCAGCGGACGAATATCATCGAGCACGTAGAGCGCGCGGCCGTGAGTGCCGATCACCAAGTCGTGCTCACGCGGATGCACCAGCAGGTCCATTGCAGAAACTGTCGGAAAGCCATGCGTCCACTTCAGCCAATGCTTGCCTCCGTCCAGCGTGACATAAAGCCCAAATTCCGTACCCAGATAGAGCAAGTCTCTTTTGACAGGATCCTGCTCGATCGCCAGCGCGTAACCGCGAATCTCAGGAGTCACAAGACTCGTCCACGTCGCACCGAAATTCGTGGTCTGAAAAACGTACGGTGTCCAATTCGAGCGCCGGTGATCGTCCAAAACGACAAATGCTTCGGCAGCATCAAACTTCGAGGGCTTGATATGTGGAACATATGTATTTGCCGGTACGAGTTTGAGGTTCTTTTCCACACTCGTCCAGGTTTTGCCACCGTCGCGTGTGAAGTGAATTCGGCCGTCATCGGTTCCCACCCAAATCACACCTTTTTGCACCGGGCTCGGTGCAATCGCGGTGATGGTGGTGAAATTCTCCGCGCCGGTCACATCCGGGGTCAGGCCGCCGCTTTGCGTTTGCTTTTGCCATTCCGGATTGTTGGTGGTGAGATCGGGACTGATGATCGTCCAGGTCTCGCCGCGATCGGTCGACTGGTGCAAAAATTGGCTGCCATAATAAATGGTGCTGCTTTCAAACGGATCAATTGCGAAACCGGCATTCCAGTTGAAGCGCAACTCGATGCCATCCGGCGCCGGGGGCCGAATATCCTTGCGCTCGCCGGTTCGCAAATTATAACGCCTGAGGTAGCCTCGTTGGCTCATGGAGTAACCGATCATTGCATCCTGCGGATCCGGTGCGGTGTCGAAGCCGTCGCCGAATCCGACTTCCTCCCAATGATGGTTACGAATGCCGCCATTTTCCCACACTGCGCTCGGTCCGCGCCACGAACCATTGTCCTGCAACCCGCCATAAATGTTGTATGGCATTTCCATGTCGACATTGATGTGGTAGTATTGCGCCAGCGGCAGATTCGCGACGAACCGCCAGGTCGCGCCGCGATCGTGACTCACTGCCACGCCGCCGTCATTGCCGACGATCATGTGCGTCGCGTCATGCGGATTGATCCATAGTGCATGGTGGTCGCTGTGGATCATGCGGAAGGTAATGAGCGGCTCGAAAGTTTTACCGCCGTCATTCGAGACGGTCATCGCTGTGGCGAGATTGTAAACGCGATTCGGAAACTCGGGATCAACGCGAATATCGCAATAATAAAAGGGGCGGTTGGCAACAGTCTGGTCGTCATTGACCGTCTTCCAGGTTCTGCCGCCGTCTTCGGAGCGAAGCAGCGCGCTTTTCTCCGCTTCCACCAGCGCGTAAATTGTCTGCGGATATGAATGGCAAAATGCGATTCCGATTCGACCCAGTTCGCCTTTTGGCAAGCCATCTTCTTCGGTCAGCTTTTTCCAATTGCTGCCAGCATCAACGGTGAGGTACATTCCGGAACCCGGGCCGCCGGAACGAAAGAACCACGGCCAGCGACGATACTCCCACATGCCAGCCAACAATTTGTTCGGGTTGGAGGGATCCATCACCAGATCGCAGGCACCGGTCTTTTCGTTGACATACAAAATTTTTTTCCATGTTTTCCCGCCGTCCTCGGTTTTGAACACACCGCGCTCGGGATTTTCGCCCCATTCTCTACCCATGGCCGCGACGTAGGCAATATCCGGATTGGTCGGATGCAACACGATTCGGTGAATGCGCTCGGTGCCATCGAGGCCGAGATAGATCCAGGTTTTGCCGGCGTCAAGCGATTTGTAGACACCGTTGCCCACCGAGGCGCTGTTGCGCGGGTTACCTTCGCCGGTTCCGACCCAGACAATATCCGGATTGGGCTGGAAGATGGCAACCGCGCCGATCGCTGCCACCGGTTGATCATCGAAGACCGGCGTGAACGTGAGACCCGCATTCACCGACTTCCACACGCCGCCGGTCGATGCGCCGACGTAGATGATGTCGGGATTTGATTCCACCGCGGTGATGTCCGCAATCCGCCCGCTCATGCCAGCCGGGCCAATCGAACGTGCCTTCATGCCTGCGAGCAGGTCGGGATCGATTTGGGCATGCACGCTTGCGACGCTCAAAAGTAAACTCGACACCATGCTGATAAAATTTTTGATCATGATTCCTCCTCACATAAAATGAAGTTGCAACAAAATGCCAGGCTGCCAATTTGCACGAGTTCAAAATAATAAAAAGCCAGGCTGGTGTCAAGGGTGGCAACAGCAATTGTGCAACTTTTCAATCTTTGTGCTCCATTTGCGAGAGGTTGCGGAACTTTGAAAAAAATCTTGCTTTTCTCGGGCAAATCTTTTACCATTTCACATCCCGTAGCGCAGACTTCCAGTCTGCAAACCAAGCAGGCAGGATGCCCTACGGGCGTAGCCTGCGCTACAACATCTTCGCGGGCGTGATAGTTTTTTCATGGTAATACTATAATGAGCTGAATCGGTTTTTGATCGAATGAAGAATAAACAAAAATTTCAAAACCAGGAGGACTCCCATGCTACGAAAAGTTTTGGGTCTCGTTTTTTTCATCTCTATTCTATTCAACTTGACCGCCTCGGCGCAAACTGTCGATGAGTTGATCAGCAAAAACCTCGAGGCGCGTGGGGGAATGGAAAAACTCAAAGCCGCGACCTCCATGAAAATGTCGGGCAAGATGTTGTTTCAAGGGATGGAAGCACCATTTACCATCTACGCGGCGCGGCCGAATTCTGTGCGCATTGACATGACGCTCCAAGGCAAAACCATGGTCCAAGCTTATGACGGCCAAACGGCATGGATGATCATGCCATTCATGGGCTCCACCGATCCGGAAAAAATGCCGGAAGAGGCCTCCAAGGAAATACAAGAGCAGGCGGATTTCGATGGGCCTCTGGTCGATTACAAAGAGAAAGGGCACACGGTCGAGCTGATCGGCAAAGAAGATCTGGAAGGCACCGAAGTTTACAAACTCAAGGTCACTTTGAAAAATGGCGATGTCCGGTATGTTTATCTCGACGGTGAGACTTTTGTCGAGCTGAAATGGACTGGCATACGCAAGCGCCAAGGTGCCGAGTTCGAGGTGGACACTTATTTGAGTGACTACAAGCCGGTCGATGGTTTGGTGTTCCCCCATGCCATTGAAAGTAAAGTCAAAGGCCAAACGATGAATCAAATGACCGTTGAAAAGATCGAGCTGAACGTCCCGGTTGATGAGGCCATGTTCAAGATGCCGGCCAAAACCACGGAGAAGCAACCGGCAAAGCAGTGAGATGAAAAATTATCACGGTAAGTTGACTTGGTCCATCAAAATTAGAAAAAAATTCTGAAAGTTTTTTATCATTTTTTTAAACACGGATTGCACGGATGCAACGGATTTACACGGATCAAACAAAAAATCCGTTTTATCTGCTTCATCCTGCGGACGCAGTCCGTGTTCTAAAGTTTTTGTTTTGAAGCCTACGGCCATAGGCTGCTTGAAGGCTACGCCCGTAGGCGCCCCAATTTTCAACTGGTTTGAAAACTGGTGTAGTCTCTTATCAATGGAATCTTTGCTTTTTGGCAAGGACTGCGTCCATAGGGATTCCAAAAGACAAAATAATTATTTTGTCTTTAATCATTTTGTCTTTTGGTTGCGGCTGGTCCGCGTTGGGTGATACAAGACAACCGCAGGTGTTTATGCTTTGATCGTCTTCACGTGACTCGAGTTTTTGCACTGCGGAATTTCTTCTGTAGACTAAGAAATCAGAAGGAGGGCATTTATGGGCGCGAAATTTTTGCGAACGAGTTCAATATTTTTCTTGGCGGTTGTCGGCTTGCACGCTGAGCTTTTTGCAGACGATAAAGTCAAGATCGATGCCAATACCTTTGGTGCCATTGAGGCGCGCCACCTCGGCCCAGCGGTCATGGGCGGACGCATCATGGCCATCGAGGCGGTGAACACCGAGCCGCGGATCATTTATGTTGGAACTGCCAGCGGTGGCGTTTGGAAATCCATCAATGGCGGTACAACGTTCAAGCCGATTTTTGACAAATACACGCAATCCATTGGCGCACTCGCCATCGATCAAGCCCATCCCGATACGGTTTGGGTTGGCACCGGCGAATCGTGCACGCGCAATAGCGTCTCGGTCGGCACCGGATTGTATAAATCTACCGATGGTGGCGAAAATTGGAAGTTGGTCGGCTTGGAAAAATCGGAACGCATCAGCAAAATTGTCATTCACCCGCGTCATTCCGAGATCGTTTATGTGGCAGTTCCGGGACATCTCTGGGATGCCAACGATGAGCGTGGCCTCTATAAAACCACTGACGGCGGTAAGACTTGGGAGCGCATTCTCTACGTCGATGCAAACACCGGTTGTTCCGATCTCGCGATCGATCCGCAGGAACCGGATATTCTGTACGCCGCGATGTGGCAATTCCGCCGCCTGCCTTACTTCTTCACTTCCGGTGGGCCGGGCAGCGGATTGTACAAGAGCAGCGATGGCGGTAAAACCTGGAAGAAACTCACCGCCGGTCTCCCGGAGGGAGATCTTGGCCGGATTGCTATCGCCGTAGCGCCCTCGCGACCGAGCGTGGTTTACGCCGTCATCGAAGCCAGGAAAACTGCGCTTTATCGATCCGACGATTTTGGTGAAAACTGGACGAAGGTGAATTCGTCGTTCAATGTCACCGCGCGTCCTTTTTATTTCAGCCATCTGGTGGTCGATCCCAAAGATTACCGTCGCGTTTATAAACCGGGCTTCTCGCTTTCAGTGAGTAGTGATGGCGGCCAATCTTTCACCTCCCCGTTTACTGGTGAGGGCGGCGGTGCCGTGCATTCCGATCATCACGCGCTCTGGATCAATCCCCACAACACCTTTCAATTATTATTGGGCACCGATGGCGGTGTATACGCCTCGTATGATAAGGGCAATACCTGGCGATTCCTGAGAAATCTGCCGGTGTCGCAGTTCTATCATGTCAGCTATGACCTGGAGCGACCTTATAATGTGTATGGCGGGCTGCAGGATAATGGCACCTGGGTTGGCCCTTCGCAAAGTCCCAATGGCATCGAAAACCGCGATTGGCAAAATATCGGCGCCGGCGATGGGTTCTATGTTTTTCCGGATCCGACGGATAAGGACATTGTTTATTGTGAATATCAGGGCGGAAACGTTTTGCGTTATCATAAGTCCACCGGCGAAACCAAAGAGATAAAGCCTTATCCTCGAGAAGGTGAGCCGAAATATCGCTTCAACTGGAATACGCCGATGGCCCTCAGTCCGAATCATCCGAACGTCATTTACCTCGGTGCGCAATTTCTGTTCCGGTCCATCGATCGGGGAGACTCATGGGAGCGTATTTCCGATGATCTCACCACCAATGATCCGGCCAAGCAAAAACAGGAAGAATCCGGCGGCTTGACCATCGACAATTCCACGGCGGAAAATCATTGCACCATCTTCACGATCAGCGAGTCGCCGCGCGATGAAAAAGTGATCTGGGCCGGCACCGATGATGGCAATTTGCAAATCACCACCGACGGCGGGAAGACCTGGAGCAGTGTTGTTGGCAACATCCCGGGTTTGCCTCCCAACACCTGGTGTGCCTGCGTGGAAGCCAGCCACTTCGGTCAAGCTACTGCTTACGTGGTTTTCGATGGTCATCAAACCGGTGACATGAATGTGTACGTATATAAAACCACCGATCTCGGCAAAACCTGGAAATCCCTTGCCACCGAGACGATCAAAGGCTATGGGCATGTGATTCGCGAGGATCTGGTCAATCCGAATTTGTTGTTTTTGGGAACGGAGTTCGGACTTTTTGTGTCGGTCGATGGCGGCGAGCAATGGGCACCATTCACCGGCAACTTGCCGAACGTATCGGTGTACGACATCGCCATACACCCGCGAGAATCCGACGTGATCCTCGCCACCCATGGCCGTGGCATCATGATCATCGATGACATCACACCGTTGCGGCAAATCACCCCTGAAGTTCTTGCAGCCAATGTTTTCCTCTTGGACTCGCGCCCCTCGGTGATCACGATTCCGACTTCGCTGCAGGATTTTCCCGGTGACGGTGAGTATGTTGGCAACAATCCGGGCGAGGTGGCGATCATTACATACTACCTCAAGGATCGTCACGTGTTTGGCGATCTCAAGGTTGAAGTTTATGATGCCCAAGGCAAACTCATGACAACGCTGCCCGGCGGCAAGCGGCGCGGGATCAACCGGGTGAAATGGTATATGCGGTTGAAGCCACCCAAAGTGCCTCCAGCGCCGACACTGGCGGGCCGGGCGCTCTTTGGGCCCATGGTTCCGGAAGGAACTTATACGATCAAGTTGGTGAAAGGAAACGACACTTACACCGGGCAAATCAAACTCGTTGCGGATTCGAAATTGCCTCATTCGGCAGAAGATCGCGCGGTGCAGCAGCAGGCGGTGATGAAACTGTATCACATGCAGGAACGGCTCGCTTTCATTAGCGCCGTGGTGACCGAGGCGCGGGATCAGGCGAGAGAGCGCACGAAGAAACTGAAACCGGGCGAGCAACTGGCAAAGGCTTTGGAAGCGTTCGCGGAAAAGCTGGATGGGCTGCACAAAACCTTGGTGGCAACAAAAGAGGGTTTTCTCACCGGTGAGGAACAGTTGCGTGAGAAAATCGTGGACCTTTATGGCGCGGTCAGCAGTTACGGTGGCAGGCCGACTGCTTCCCAGCTTGCACGAATGGCGGTGCTTGAAAAGGAAATTGAAAAATCGAATGCGGCATTCGAAGCCTTGGTTGGAAAAGAATTGATTGGCCTCAACGCCAAGCTGCAAGGCAAAAAACTCGATCCCATCAAAATTCTAACCAAGGAGGAATACGACAAGAGGGAATAAGAGCAGAAGAATTTCGCACCGTCCGGATGGGTATGGGAGGGCCGGACGGTGTGAAATTCACTCCAGCCATTTTTCTAAAAGATCAACACCGGCTCATCCGTCGGGAAAAACGGCAGTCCGCGTTTTCTCGAGATCGGCGGCAGAGCGAAGGTTTGCGCGCGTTTATAGCCCACTTCGGCGCCGCGCATCGCAGTGAGTCCGCTGTAGTATTGCAGATAATCAAAGCTTGCGACTTCGCCGCGAAAGAGGGCATGTTCTTTTAAGGCATCCATCCACTGATCGTAAACGCCGGAAATGTCGATCCAAAAATCCGGGTGATAATCATAGGGGTCTTCCCAATTTTCTGCATAGTAAAGCGCCGGAATGCAATGCGCCGGCAGCTCCCGGACAATGCCCGGCAGCGCCGCCCAAAACACGCCTTCCATGGTATTGATATGGCAATTGCGATGATCGCGATGAAAACTTCCATGCCAATGGGTGATGACAAGATCGGGCTTGATTTTTCGGATCGCATCGCAGATTTTCAATTTGACTTCGTCATTGACTGGCAGCTCGCCATCCGGATAATCGAACACAATCACCTCGGCTCCCATCTTTTTTGCAGAACGCCGGGCTTCGTCAAGGCGTTGCTTTTTGTATTCAGCCGGATTCATCTTGGGATTGCCTCTCTCTCCGGCGGTTAAATGAATGAACGTGGCTTTGTGACCGGCTTGCGTATATTTGCACACGACGCCCCCGGCGGTAACTTCGGCATCGCCGATATGGGCGCCGATGACGACGAGATGTAATTTTTTTTCAAACACCATTTTTTCATCTCCTCTTCTGTTTTATGTAATTTCTGCTTATTGTGCCGATCTCAAATGATATTCTGAACTACTCTCTAACAGCATTTTAAGGCTACGCCTGTAAGGTCAACAAATGGGCGAGATCTGCGCTTTCCTGAACAAGTCGTGAAATCACGTCAGCGTTCTAACTTGTCTATCAGTAAACGTGTAATAAGTTGTTTTCTCGTCGGCAACTCGAATCACTTTACCCATGCGTTTCGCTTTTGTATTGAATTCCAAACGACGAAGTAAAAACCTCAATGATGGCGGAATTTCACGGACGCGTGAATCCGGCCAGGCAAAGCAAATCACACAATAACGATTATCTACAACCACCTTATGCCAAAAGTCCCTTTCGTTGATGGTTACAAAAGTTGGTTGAGTTTGACGGTGAAGCAGCTCGGGAATAGCATCGTCCTTGATGACGCTATTAGGACGTAAGTCCGTAATGAACAAAACCCTTCCTCGATACCATTTTGCAATTTCCCGCTCCAGATTACGTCCGAGCAATTGTTCATCTAAGACGATCATAGAGCGGGTTCTAACACCGGCAGAGATTTGATAAATTGCTCATTCACCAAGCTAATCGCTTCGATAATCGCTTCGCGAGAGACGCGGCCACGATAGCCTTTGACAATGTCATCAATGCTTTCGCCGGCGGCCAGGCGTTCAAGGGTCCCGGTTATTTCAATGCGCGTATATTTGAAGGTAGGGCGTCCGCCACAAACACCAATGGCTCGTACCACATGGTTGCCAAGCGGATAATATTGATAAATCTCTCCGCCAATAATCTCTGTAATTACTTCAGGCATGGCTTCAACTCTTTTTAGCGATGGTTCTGTTTGGGTTATTCGTAAAAAATCGTAACCCAGATCGCTGGCATGGAGAATCACCATGATTCAGTCGGGTCGACAGGGTTACGATGATTTTTTACGAGTTATACTTGATTGGTCTTTCACAGGTCTTTTTTCAATATAGCAAATTTCCTGGTCTCTTTCAACCCAAACCGTTTATAAAACCGCGCCGCGTCTTCGTCTGCCCAATTGAACCAAACGTTGCGGCCGTCCGCTCGGCGAATTCGCACGACGGCTTCAAAAAAGAGTTTCGCACCGATTTTCTTTCCCCGAATATCTTCGCGGACGCCAAAGGGACCGAAGTGCTCGCCTTCCCATTGGCAATAGCCGACGACTTGATTGTCCATCCATGCGATGAGGACTTCATTCAAGCGACCCGTGCTGAGTTTTTGTCGCGCGGCAGCATTCCAATCCCCTTTGAAATGTTCAGCCAAAAATGCCAGAAACGGCCGCACTTTTTCGGGAGAAAGTTCTTCGATGATGACTTCCTGGCCTGTCGAGTAGGCCTCTCTCCGATATTTTTCCTCATCGAAGTCAACAATCGGGCCGGACATCGATACCGGTTCGTGATCAATCCGGTAACCGTGCTTGATGAAAAATTTTAGCGCCGGGGCATAGGCCTCCTGATCGACTCCCGGGAAAACGTAGCCCGGCGCAGAACCGGTATTGCCACACACCCAAACACGACTGCGCTTATTCTCGATCAGAAACTGTTCCGCTTGTTGTAATAGTGTCGTGCCGATGCCCTCTCGTTGATAAGCAGGATCGACGAAAAGAACCGAAATCCAACCGTCGCTCTCTTCGAATCCAAGCCCATCGTTTGGTGCCCGGCGGATGACGGCCCGGATGAAACCGACGATTTGATTCTCTTTTATCGCAACATAGCAGCCCTCGCCGGAAACAGGATCATAATTGACATCGATGAGAAACGTAGTTATGAACCGGCTCAGGTTAATGGGGTCGCGAGGAAGGCATTTATTCCAAAGGCCAACGATGGGCCAAATATCGCCGCCTGCCATAGTTCGGATGGAAATTTGAGGATTCATTGCTGCCTCTTTAAATTTTTTTCGTTGTGGTATTCGGATTTGCCGAATCGCCCGGATTCAAGCCATTAGATTTTTGATCCGGGCGATTCGTAAAATCCGGATACCAAAAGCTTTTACCTGTTTGGCTGCGCCCATTGGGTTCCGGCCCGGGCCTGCGGCTGGGCAGGCTTGTCTGGGTTGTTTATCTCTACGGCGCGCTTTTTCCTTGCCCTTTGGCTTTTCTCTCGGTCTTGCAACCGACTTTTCAATCACATAATTTGCCAGCGCGAGCAGGAAATGCAAGGCTGGCTACTGGAATCCTTTTAGCAACAAGCGGGTTTAGAGATGAAAGCGGTAGTTGCCAGTTGTCAGTAATCAGTTGAACGCGCGAACGCATGATAAATTTAATCGCGAATTGGTAAGATTACAAGAGATTTTATGCAAAGGTGTAATGCCTCACTCGCAGGGGGGAAACGTAGCGCAGTCATCCTGACTGCAAGCAAGATGCTTGCGCTACTCCCCCCGTCAGTCACTGAGGCGATATGCCAAGGCGAAAATTTCTCTTGACAGAGGCTTTTTTTTTAGTATATTCCCTCGCAACGTTGGGCGGCTGCTGATGGCAACAGGCTGCGTCCGTAGGGAAAGTGTTGAAGGCCGAGTTGTGGTGTAGTCGTGCAGTCAAAATTTTATCAATTTGCCGCTGTTTTGGGAGCCCCAATCTCACAGGCATAGGTATGTGAAAGCCAGCGTGTGAGGTTTGGGCTTTTGTTTTTTGCCAGGTGAAAAATCAACTATTAACCAAAAGGGGAATGAATATGAAAAAACGAATCACATGCTTTTTGGTTTTTTCCCTGCTCACGCCGCTTTCCCTATCTGCGCAGCCTTCGAACTACCTGAAACTGGGGGTCAACTATTCATCCTTTCGCACGGAGGGAGGAAAAAGCAAACCAGGACTGACCTTTGGTTTCGGTAAAGACTTCCATCCGATTCGATCGTTTAGCGGTTTCTTTGGTTTTAATTTATACTATGTCACTAAAAAGCTTAAACTGGAAAACAAGACATGGCCGGGAGGTTTAGATCCTGGGCATTCGAATGCTCAGGTTGGAGATATTCCTCTTGATAGATCATACCTGGAATTTCACACAAAGTTAGGATACAGTTTTTCTCTATCCCACAATAAGGCGGCTATCGGATTATTCGCCGGACCTTTGTTATCGTTTCCTATCAAGTACTTATCTCGCTTTCTTGCTGATAGCACAATTTTTCTTGATCCGGATGACCGGGGAAAATACGAATTCGACTATTTGCGATGCGAGTCGGAGGGCGCGGACAAGATTCTACATTGGTTTATGGGAATTGCTGCTATATACAAAAGTTTTGGCATTGAGATTCGCTATGATAGGGCTTCACGCCAAAAATGTATTCGAGGCTTAACCATTAATGATTCCCTGGATTCGTTTCATGTTATGCTCCTTTATGCTTTTTGAAGCGATTGCGGCTCTTGAATAAACCCAAGCTTAAACCATTAACCCGGAGGTGCAAAATGGAAAGCTATTTACTCCTGGCTGCGCTTTTTCTTGGCGCTCTGCCGATCCAAGCGCAAACGTTGTACAATGGCGTAGGCCACATACCTGCCGCATATCAGGAAAGATGGAATCGCGCGGGGTTGTTGCGGGATATGAGCACTGTCGAGCCGAAACTGGTGATCAATGTCGCGAGTTTGTCTGGAAATGATGACCAAAAAGTTCAGACCGCTCTCAATCAAGCACGCAGCCATGTTCAGAGCATCGGTGGTCTGGCAATCATTTATTTTCCCCCTGGAACCTATACTCTAACAACGACAATCCCGACGGTTCCGAGCGATAGTAATATCGTTTTTCAAGGCGCTGGTTCGGACAGGACCTTTCTCGTGTTTCAAAATATGAAGAATTTGCCTTGCTTCAACTTGTCTGGTAGTGCGCCTGACTTCTCCAGCCAGTCCGACCTGGATCAGAATTTTAACAAAGGTGATTCGATCATTCATGCGGCCAACGGTTACGGCTTGAGTAGCATTAACCCCGGAGATTGGATACATTTTGTCAAGTTTAATTTTGATTATGAAGATCCAAATGCAGCCATAGAAGAAGACATCGTCGGCCAAATCACCCGACTCGAAGCGAAAGGCACGGATGCTAACGGCGAATGGGGCGAGATCAAAGACGTAGCCAACATGAATTATATCGACTCGAGCGATCCGAATTATTCGCTGAAAGTTCGCGAGGTGATCCCGGTGCAGAACATTGGCATCGAAAATTTGACAATAAAGCGAAACCCGGACGAACAGGCAACAGCGTATGTTTCTAACATCAACTTTGATTTTGCCGTCAATTGCTGGGTGAAGGGTGTGGAATTGTACAAGGCCTCGCGGAATCATTTTAGTATTAGTCACTCTTCGCACATCGAAGTATCCGGTTGTTATTTCCACGAAGCGATGTATTATGGCGATGGCGGTTGGGGTTACGGTGTGGTGACGTGCGCCAGCTCAACCAATTGCCTGATCGAAAACAACATTTTCAGAAAGCTGCGTCATGCCATGGTTGCCGGCGGCGGTTCAAATTGTAATGTGTGGACATTTAACTATTCGCGGGAACAGTATTCTACCTGGAATGGAATTCCTTATAGCGATCGCGATCTCGATCTGCATGCCAAATACCCATTCGGCCATCTTTTTGAGCACAATATTGTCGAACAAATTGAATCTGATGATTATCACGGCAACAACGGTCCTTACAATACTTTTGTACGAAACATGGCTACTAAGAGGATTACATATTTTAAGACGATGCAGCAATGGTCGACCTTGGGGAATATGCGATTTATGGAAGGTTTATTATATCCTTTACAGCATAATTGGGATTATGGACCTGCCCAGAACATATATGGCTTTTTAAACAATTATACAACGCCTGTATCTCACAACAGAGCTTATGATTATGGTGCTTATTCAAGTTACAGGTTGGATGATGTTTCATATTATTACTCATCAGAACCTGATTTCTTGGATGGGATATATACATGGCCTGCAATTGGCCCCGAAACAACGACAAGTGGTGGTTTGTCTTATAGTATCCCGGCTGAGGACAGGTTCAACAGTAGTAAGAAAACCTACCTGGCCGACCCGACGCCCAAGCCCCTGACGACGAGCGGTACGCTACCTTATGACCAGACGTGGCCCAATGGTCACACCCTTACCGGCAATGTCACTGTACCCGACAATGTAATTCTCTTCATTGCAGATGGTGCGACGATCAATCTGAATGGCTACTACGTCAAATGCCAAGGGAGCGGCCAAATCATCAAGCAGGGTTCAGCTACTTTCTCACCGTCTGATATCAGCATTAAGTCCGGCTCTGTCATCAAGGGCCAATATTCGACATTTCAACAGGCCTGGGATAATGTTGCCTCCGGTCAATCTGTTTATTTGGATTCCGGTACCTATACTGGTGACATCGACATGAAGCCCAACGTTGGTCTCTATGGGAAAGGCGAAGACTACACGACCATCAATGGCAGAGTGAATTTTAGTGGTGATGATTATGCCAGCCTCGAGGCGGTTCAAGTCAACCAGAAAATAGCGGTGACCAGCTCTGATTATGTCTATATCGCTATTAAAGCCGGCAGCGCTGACTGTTACCTGGATATTTACGGCTCCTGGGCGGATGCCTCCATGACTTCCACGGTCAGCCGTAACCAAGGCATCTACGCGCATCAGTATTCGGATTTGGGTTTTTGGGGCTTAGAGATGAGAAATAAATCCTGGGGCGTCGATTTATATTTAAGCACCGATGCTGTAATCGAAGGTGTTTATTTTTGCCAGAACAATTATGACATCAATGCCGATCCGGGATGCTCTGCCGATGCCTGGTCCTGCAATTTCAGCAGCTCCGAGGAAGGCGGCTCCGTTTTGGGAAATGTGTCGTGGGATGTATGGGATTGGTGCGGCATGCAAAAGCGCGCCGTAACCAACGCCAACGCAGCTTCAAGTGGGAATAAGAACGTTGCCCTGCATAGCGCCGATTCGAGTCCAACCGAATATCGGGAAGCCATGAATATTTACCAGACCATTAAGCGAAACCTCCGGCAAGATCGCTTAGCCGGAGAATTGGCCAATCCGCAAAAGTATGTCTCGGAGTTTGCTTCCGCTATTGAGAAATTCAAACAGGTGGTAGCGAATTATCCTTTTATCTATGATAGATGGCAGAGCAAGCCATAAGTCTACGAACTCTTCTTGAAATGACAGAACTGCCCCTGAGACCTTTTTGCCTGATCGAGAGGTTGAGGCCGAGCCGGGAAAGTCCATGCCGCCGTTGATGAGAGAAGAGACGATGGCGACCACGCTTAACGAACCGAACACTACAACGCCGTGGAGTGACTTAATCACTTCGCAGGAGCTCATCAGACACGCACTGGCGAAATTCAGAGATGCGCTGGATTCGCACTTCAGCAATTTCCCTGCTGAAGTTCAGACGATGTTACGATACATCCATCGGCATCTCTTTGAAAAAACGTTGACTGTCGAAAGGATAAGAAAGGCGTGTGGCTTGGCAAACAACAACGTCTCGTCAAGATTCAAGCAGTGCGTCGGAGTTGGACCGTGCGAATATATTGCAGCCCTCAAACTTAGAGCGGCTAGTTCCGTTTTGCGCAACGGCGACGCACATGTTTATCTTCTTGCTTCTGCTGTAGGATATACGGAAGAGGCGTTTTCAAGGCTCTTTAAGAAAACCTTCCACTGCACTCCAACGCAGTATCGCAGGCAAAATGTTGAGAGAAACGGTCAAGAGAAATAGGCAAGAGAAAATATCAAGAGGAATGGTCAAATGGTTATGGAGAATGTCAAGTATCTTGTATTGGTGGCAGCAGTAATTCTCACTGTTTTGTATTTTTGTGATCAGGGCTGCAAAGAAAACACGACCGAAGTCCCCAGCAGCGAAGTTGGCACGTGGACTAAGGTTGAAAGGGGGGTAACAAGTCGGCTGTACGATATTGATTTTGCCGATGAGCAACATGGCTGGGTTGTTGGAGACAGTGGTATGGTACTATACTCTGGAAATGGTGGGGAATCATGGCAACGGCAGACGTGTCCAATCCAAGATGTTTTACTCGCCGTTGATTTTGTGGACAATGAAAACGGGTGGATTTGCAGCAGGAATTCCATTTTAAAGACAATTGATAGAGGGAGAAGCTGGAAAGTCAAGCATAGCGAAGATTTAGGAGAAGGACATTTCTACGATATACAGTTTCTAAATAAGAATACCGGTTTTGTTGTTGGAGGGAGAGGTCCCTTCGGCAGCATAGGTGTTTTGAAGAAAACTAGAGATGGCGGAGAAACCTGGCAGAAAGCGGCCGTAAATGAGTTACGAACGCTCTCACATATTTCTGTTGTTGATGAACAGAATATTTGGATATGCGGCTTTGACGGGACGATTCTTTGTACTACGGACATCGGGCTAACATGGACAAAGAAAAATCTAAACGCAGCACCTCCTCCATCTCTTACAACAATTCAATTTGTGGATGAATACAATGGCTGGGTCGGGAGCCGGGATGATTGGCTGGGATTTTTCCGCACCACTGACGGCGGCAATACATGGATTCAAAGATCAAAGGAATCACTATCGATATTTGGCATCAGTACATTCTTTTTCGTCGACTCGTTACATGGCTGGCTCGGCACTTTCCCTGGAGCTGGACCCTTTGCGATTGCTCAAACAGCAGATGGCGGGCAGACATGGCGATTTCTTCCAGAAAACATGAATGTTCGCGACATTGCCGCATTCTCTTTTATCAATAAAGATTTGGGATGGGCAGTAGGTTTGGAGCTATCTGACTCGATTGTGGAGGGAGTGATCCTTTGCTATAGAAGTATCAAGTAATCAGGAAAACCCGCAGTGCCCAAAATTCTTCATCTGGCTCCGAGACAATATTGATTAGGAGGTTGTTATGAAAACAAAAAAGAAGTGGTTCTTTTACCTGCTGATGGGATTTTGTCTCATTAGTCGCGTTGAGATTAGAGGACAAGACACACAAGGAGGGAAGGCATGGGAGGAGGTAAGATTGGCAGAGCAGATTCCAGAGGCAACTCTCTCTGCTATGTCTACTGAAGAATTGATTCAAGCGTACTTAAATACTCGTTATCCTGGCTATTTGTTGGCTTACAACAATGTTCAAGATGCCTTCGAGCACGCCTGCAATGAGTTTAATGGATTACGTGAACTGCTTGAGAGGGAGGACGCTCCACAAAAGTTGATTGAATTGTATAGAAGAATGGATCCCGCTGCGTATGAACCGGATTGGCAACCCGTCAAGAAAGGTTCGTTTACTTTCTCCTTTGTATTTGTTGAAGCTCTGCTTGCCCATGAAAGTATCCAGAAGAAGCTGACGAGATCACAAGTAAGAACACTCTTGACTGAACTATTGAAGAAGAATGAATACAAGACTCGTCATCCAGAAATTTACTCAATCATTGGTGTTCAATTTAATGCTTATTCAATTGCTAGACTGCTAGAATCTAAAGGGGGAGAGAGCCGCATCTCTCAGGCCTTGTCTCAGTCACCAGGGGTCAGGCATTTATTAAAAACTGGAAGATTGCAGAATAGCGATGTCCTGTCTATCGTTATTCAAAAAGCGCAAGAATTTCTCAAGATGTATTAATATTTAAGGAGGCGAGTCATGTGTGTAAAGATGAATACAGCGCCCAATAAATACATCTTCCTTCTCTGCCTAACAACGTTGGTTTTTCTATTTCCGAACCTGTTGCACGCAGGTGATACGACTGTCTGGACGCCTGAAGGAAGACCCGTCCCTGCGGATACACCGCCAGAGATGTCAGATACGGATATAGCTTGGTGCCACTGGTATATACAGTATTATTACATAGACAATCCTCCGTACCTTAATGCAGTTCGTATTGGCAACGCTAGCAACACTTACAACTGTCATGGGTACGCTTGGAGTCTTTCTGAGGGGGGTGAACAAGTATGGATTGGGACAGACGAAGATCCGGATGTTGAGATATATTACTGGACAGATGGCGCATGGTCCAATGACGGACAACCATCGTATCTGACCGCCTCCGAATCAGAAGCTACTCATGCATGGTATAATCCGGGGGATCATTCTGTTCGGAAAATTCAGAACTCCTATCCTCGCCCCATCGATGGAGCGAGAGATTATGTTTCCAAATGGGGCTATTTTGGATTGTACCAGCATCAGAAAGGGCATGATATCTATCGGCTAAAGAGTACTACTGGATTTGACTTTAAGAAACTCAAAACAGCCCATTCTGGCACTCTCTCAAGTTACCCCAAGACATGGGTTGGCGCAGGTGGCAAGACCCACAGCTTATCGGCGGATGTGTATGTGCCCTCGGGCGTCACGCTGACGGTCAAACAAAACGCCACCGTGAACCTCAGCAGGTATAAAGTCGCGAGCACTGGCGGGACGATCGTCAGACAGGGCGGTACTACTTTCAATCCCGACATCCGGCTGATGAGTGGAAGCACGATTCTCGGCCAGTACCCTACCTTTCAACAGGCCTGGGATAATGTTGCCTCCGGTCAATCTGTGTATTTGGATTCTGACACCTACACTGGCGACATCGACATGAAGCCAAACGTTGGTCTCTATGGGAAGGGTGAAGACTACACGACCATCAATGGTAGAGTGAATTTTAATGGTGATGATTATGCCAGCCTCGAGGCGGTTCAAGTCAACCAGAAAATATTGGTGACCAGCTCTGATTATGTCTATATCGCTATCAAAGCCGGCAGCGCTGACTGTTACCTGGATATTTACGGCTCCTGGGCGGATGCCTCCATGACTTCCACGGTCAGCCGCAATCAGGGCATCTACGCGCATCACTATTCGGATTTGGGTTTTTGGGGCTTGGAGATGAGAAATAAATCCTGGGGCGTCGATTTATATTTAAGCACCGATGCTGTAATCGAAGGTGTTTATTTTTGCCAGAACAATTATGACATCAATGCGGATCCGGGATGCTCTGCCGATGCCTGGTCCTGCAATTTCAGCAGCTCCGAGGAAGGCGGCTCCGTTTTGGGAAATGTGTCGTGGGATGTATGGGATTGGTGCGGCATGCAAAAACGCGCCGTAACCAACGCCAACGCAGCTTCAAGTGGGAATAAGAACGTTGCGCTGCATAGCACCGATTCGAGTCCAACCGAATATCGGGAAGCCATGAATATTTACCAGACCATTAAGCGAAACCTCCGGCAAGATCGCTTAACCGGAGCATTGGTCAACCCGCAAAAGTATGCGGCTGAGTTTGCTGCCGCCGTCGAGAAATTCAAACAGGTTGTAGCGAATTATCCCGGCAGTGCGGACGCCATATCCTCGTTGGGGCGGATCGCAACTTCATACCGGGCTCTGAATGATTTTAAGCCGCTCGAAAACTATATGCAAACGATTGCCAACGACACCGAATTGAGTCATCTAAGGCCTTATGCATTGAGTGCTTTGATCCCTTCCCACATTAAACAGAAGAACTATCTGAAAGCCATTGATTTATCCGATCAAATCATCAAAGAATTTCCTGAGGATCCAATCGTCTGCGAATTGCTTTATGGCAAAGGTTTGATCTATAAATACTTC
>JAPDQK010000071.1:2946-27545 GCA_034505955.1 Candidatus Zhuqueibacter pondensis | reverse complement strand
ATTTCCTTTTCCATACTGAAAAGGAATATACAAAAAAGAAAATCGAGACGCCAGTCTTTTTTAAAAAGATGAAAATTTATTTTATGGCAGTGGGATGGCGTTGTCCACCTATAACTGAGGGATTACACTCGGGCTTTCTTTTTTGTTGCATTTGGCTGAAAATTTCGTTATATCCAAAAAAAATATTTTTAGGAAGCCAGCAATGTCCACAAAAAAAATCAAAATGGGCGTGCGCAAAAATATCGCCCTCATCGCACACGATAATCGCAAGAAAGATCTGTTGGAGTGGGTCGCCTTCAACAAAGAGCTGCTGCGCAACCATAATCTTTTTGCCACCGGCACCACCGGCCAAATTATCAGCAAGGAAACCGGCCTGGCGATCACGCGTTTTCAGAGTGGGCCGCTGGGCGGGGATCAGCAAGTCGGCGCCAAAATCACCGAAGGGAAATTGGATTTCCTGATTTTCTTTTGGGATCCATTATTGCCCCAACCGCACGATCCCGATGTCAAAGCGCTGCTGCGTATTGCCGTGGTGTGGAACATTCCGGTGGCGTGCAATCGCGCCTCGGCGGATTTCATGATTTCCTCCCATTTGATGAATGAAGAATATGAACGCTTGCTGGTTGATTATGAAGCCCGGCGGAAGGAATTATTGCAGGAATATGAGAGTTGATCGAGGATGAAAGATTGAAACCCGGTTTCGACTCTTACAGGCGCGTCGCAAGAATCAAACCGTCAAATGGATCTCATGCCCAAGGATTTGCCTGGAGTAGACGTCTTGGGAATAAAAGTTGTTGGTGATCAATTTGAGGATGATTTCGAGATTGACGGGCGGAGCGACAAAATGCGGCAGGTCTAAAATGACGTGCATGTGGTACTCGGGTTTGCGAATAGGGTCGGTCGTATCTTCACGTTCGTAGCGGAAGAAATAGCCGTTGGGGCGTTCGTAATGATAAGAATAGTTCAGTACGTGGATTTCGTTATTGACCACTTGGACCTTTTCATAAAACGCCAGTTTTGCGCCATCCCGAAAAACCAAATCAGGATCACGGCCACGAATAATGCCGCCTTCGTCTTGTGGAATGCCTTCTACAGGCGAAAATCGTATAGGGATGACACCTTGAAGGATGCCATGCCGTCCGTATTCCGTTAGGAGTGCTCGAATATGCTTTTTATACTCTGCGTATATTGCCGGCATAGCCTTATTCTTTAGGTCCTCTGTGGTTTTGGCTGTTGAGAGCTTTGTAGGCCTCAAATAGACCTCTCCAGTCGACTGACTCTGAAACCAAGAAGGTTTCCCCTCTTTTCCATTTTTCATAAAACTCTTCCGAGGTCATCCCATACTTGCGCTCGTATTTTTTGAGCGCCGCAATGACCTCTTCGAGCGTCATGTCGCGCTCTTCAATGTAAAAGTCGGTTTCGGCCATGATGATTGGCTCCTCTCGTTACGACTGTTTTGTTACTTGGGAGTTGAACTAAATTAAACAAAATTGCCATTGAGTGCAACGAAAATTTACTAGTCTGCAAACAAAAGCAAGCTGGAAGCTTGCGCTACAAAATCTTCGCGATCGTGATAGTTTTTCTGGAGTAATTGTCATGTACGTTTGCACACCCATCACGATGAAAATGTAGCGCAGACATCTTGTCTGCATGCGGCTGGAAGCCTGCGCTACGGCATTTTCGTGGTAATACTATACTTCGTCACAAAAAATTATGGCAAAATAATTCAATGGCAAAATAATTCAAAACAATAATTCTGCCATGAAATTATCTTGCCATCAAAGGAGATTATGCCAAAAACACCGCCAGCCGCTTCTCGATTTGATCCCGAATTTCACGAAATTTGGCCAATCTTTCCTCCTCTGTTCCCGTTGCTGCTGCCGGATCCTCGAAGCTCCAATGCCATCGCGTTTTGTTGGTGGGGAAGTAGGGGCAGGTCTCTTTGGCGTTGTCGCAGACGGTGATCACATAATCGAATTCCATCCCCATATACTTGTCAATGTGATCTGAAGTGTGATGCGAAATGTCGATGCCCTTTTCCGCCATCGCCTTGATCGCCAGCGGGTTGACTTTGGTCGCCACCGTGCCGGCGCTGAAAACTTCGTAACGATCTCCGGCGAGATGGCGCAGCAGCCCTTCCGCCATTTGGCTGCGGGCGGAATTGTGGGTGCAGATGAAGATGACGCGTTGTTTTGGGCTCATAAGCTTCTTTCTGAAGAATTTCCATGTCCGTTTTGGACACCCATCGTGATGAAAATTGAGACTACTCGCGGAGCATGTCATGCACGAGGCATCTTGTTGAGCACATATAACCATGCTCCCTGCTGAACAAGACTTCTCCTGAGTGACAGCGACATACTTTGGTGGAAATGTTTGTTAAAAAAGTTTTGTAGAATTATCCACAGCAACCTGCCCCGGTATTTGACCCACAACAACAGCCGGCTTGAGATGCGGCATTGGCGCTCTGGCCGGAGCTTTTCATAAAGAAAATGTTGTTGAAAAGTTGCACCGCGTGCTTGCCACCGCATTTGGGGCAAACGGGCGCCAGCCCCTTTTCTTTTTCGCTGAGCGTAGCGCTGACTTCCAGCCTGCATGCAGACAAGATGTCTGCGCTACATTTTCATCGTGATGGGTGTGCAAACGTACATGACAATTCCTCCGAAAATAAAATTTTGAAAAATTGCCAAATCCAAGTCATGACTTGGAATTTTGGGGCTCGGATCGTTGTTCTAATATTTTAGAAATTGCTAAAATACGTAAAAACCAATTCATTTATGAGAAAAATCCTTGTCGAGGGCAAACTTTGTATCGGCCCGAATTTCTCCAAAGCTGAATTTGCCCTGATCAAGCGCAATCTCGCCAGTCATAAGGGCCTGAGTAATTTGGCCGATCTCTTGGCCGTAGCGGGCAACCGCCAGCGCCTGAAAATTTTGTATCTGTTGCACGCACACCACGAGATGTGCGTTTGTGATCTGGCCGAAGTGCTGGAGTTGACTGATTCCGCGGCTTCACAGCATTTGCGCAAGCTCAAAGACAAAAATCTGGTCAAAACTCGTCGCGAAGGTCAAACCATTTTTTATTCGCTCGTATCGAATGTTTTTACAGCTAATTTGGCAGATATGTTTTCACAAGATGAAACCAAAGAACAATACGCTTTCGTTTTGAATCAAAGGAGCTAATATATGCAAAAAACCACTTTATCAACCGTTGGAAGTCTCGCGACCGCAATTGTTGCTTCACTTTGTTGTATTGGGCCGGCCGTCTTGGCAATTGCCGGCGCCGGCAGCCTCGGCGCTTTCGCTGCTTTTGAAAAATATCGTCCGTACTTTATCGGACTTACGGCCATCTTGCTCGGACTGGCGTTTTATCTCACCTACAGGAGACGCGAGGTGAAATGCGAAGACGGCTCGTGCAAAATCGAAGGCGCGGGCAAATGGAACAAGCTCGGCGTGTGGAGCGCGACGATTATTGCTGTTCTTGCCATTTCGTATCCCTATCTCGCGGCAAAGCCTTCTGCCACGACCAATGCCGCTTTCACGCCCAAAGCGGCTGTGGTGTTGGAAGTCAAAGGCATGACCTGCACCGCGTGCGCTTCGCATATTCAAACCGCGCTTTCCGAAGTCAAAGGTGTTCATCGCGCCAGCGTGGAATATGAAACCGGCAAGGGCGTGGTCGAATACGATCCCGGCCTTGTGCAGCCGGAGGCCTTGATCAAGCGCATTGTTGAGACCGGTTACAAGGCAACAGTTGCCCAAGAAAACAAAGGAGAATGAGATGAATTCCTGCTGCACACAACCTCTTGACGTGATTGCCGCCGACAAGCATCACCATGAAGAAAGTTGTTGTCTCGTGACGGAGAAAACGCCCACGCCTGCAAGAGCTGAGTGTCCTGTTTCCGGAACGCTTTCACGCAAGATTCAGCGTCGAACGCTGGAACATTTGTTGAAACCGGAGAAGCGCGGCTTCCTTCAGGATGTGCAATATTATTACTGCAAAGAACCAACCTGCAACGTGGTTTATTTCTCCAACGAGAATGTGCCTCTCTTTACAACCGAAGATTTAGCGGTAAAAGTTTTTGTCAAAGATCAGGGCGACGACGTTCCGGTTTGCTACTGCTTCAATTGGACACGGGGACGCCTCAAGCAGCAGATCAAAGAAACTGGTCACTCTACCGCGGCCTTGGAAATCGCGCGTGAAATCAAAGCGGGTCATTGTGCGTGCGATGTCAAAAATCCCAAAGGCGAATGTTGCCTGGGCGATGTCAATGCGTTTGTCAAAGCCGCGAAGCTAATGCATCAAAAATAACCGAAAGAAGTGGAAGCTTCTATTTAAAGCGCCTGCATATTGTATTACTCGGCAAAAACTATCATGACCGCGAAGATTTTAGGACACAGATTAACGCAGATCAACGCTGATTAGAAATCTGCGGGGATCAGATTTTATCTGCGTCCAAAAAATTTGGTTGCGGCCAAAGCCGCGCTATGCTTTGTCGCAGTGAACTTTTGACGATTCAGCTCAATTTCTGCCTTGTATGACCGACAATCGCCTTCTCCTTTCGATTCCCTTGCGAACGATTGATATTTTTGAAGGGCAATATTTGTTTTAAAAAATACTCAAACATTTCGGCAAAATCAAGCAACAATATGGAGAAATTACCCCGTAGGCTTACGTTCTGTCACATTGCATCATATTTTCAAGATCACACCCTCACCAACCTCACCTTCGTATCATAAAAACTCACACTCCCGCTAATCGGATTGATCAAACAGCTGTTCTTCAAATAATCATCCAGCCGCATCGCCGCGCCTGCCCTGGCCGCAGGCTAGGGCCGGCATGAATGCCGGTGGCACCCCGTGAGATAGAAAATATTCTTTGCGGGCTTGCTCCCAAAGGAAAGTTAAAAACATCGAAGTAAACGTGGTGTGAATATTATCTCTCGGGGTCGCCAAGGAGTGAAACTAATTTGTGATTCACGAGTTGCATTATTCACATTTTCTTATATATTTTACTGACAGGCAAGGTCGTACATTTTGTGGCCTTTGGTTCATTTGTTATCGCTAAACCCGAACCCAACGATGTCGATATATTCATCATTATGGAAAACGATTTTGATAGCAGATGACAATGAACTGCAAGTGACGTTGGAGCGCATTGCGCGCATGCAGCAGCAGGTCGCGGAACTGCGCCGCAAAGAAACGAATCCAACCCTTATCGTCTTTCCGTTTCCGGTTATCTGGCTGAAATTGACTGCATGCAACTTGAAGTTCGGAAATATCTCCAATTTTACCCCACAGAATTGACGGAAGAGGGGGAGGCCGTGCCGTAATGCTCCAGGGCGTGTCTTGGGCAAAGGATAATATCGCTGCGACCTGCCGGATCAGTCCTCGCAGCGCTCGTTTTGAGCATGCGGTGAAATTTATTCGTTCGATTGGCTTTGAGGTTACTCATCTTTATGGAACGCGCTCATCTCTTGAAGGTGCTGGATTCCACCCCCTGGCGGGTCAGTGGTCCGAATGGCGCGGCTCAAATCCTCGGAATCAAACCCAAACTTTAGTTTCCCGCATGAAGAAATTGGGGATTCAACGCAGGCCCGCCAATGAATTCTGATATAGGTTTGGGAAGCAACTTTCAAAGCCCCAACGCCTGCAACCCTTGCTCCCAGGGCAGAGCATGCACCAAACCAAATTTTTGAGGCGTAGAATCGAGCGATAGCAGGTAAGCTTCACAATCGCCCAGGTCGCCACAGAAACGCTGCAGGTGCTTTGCCATTGAAGGCTCGATGCGGGTAGCAGACTTGATCTCAACCAGCGCTATCGGTCTGCCAGGACGTTCGATGACAAAATCAACCCCAGCACCGTCGTGGGTCTGCAGATAGGAAAACCGGTAATCGCGTTTATGATACTCATTGCGCCGTTGCATCTCCAGGAAGACAAAATGCTCAAAGGCCTCGCCGAAAGCATACGTTTGCGGCAGCAATGGAACAGTCAGAGAACGCTCTAGGGCGCGTTTGACGCCAGTATCAAAAAAGTAGAATTTCGGATTGGTCAACTGGCGTTTTCTGAGGGAGCGGTGGAAGGAAGGCAAGAAGTATCCCAGGAGCGTGTCTTCCAGTATTTGAAAATAGGACTGTACCGTTTTGGTGTCGACGCCGATGTCCCGCCCGATCTTGGAAAAATTCAAGACCCTGCCGTTCATTTGGGCAGCGACTTCCAGAAAGTAACTGAACGGCTCCAGCTTTCTAATGATCTGCTCGTTCCAGATTTCTTCTTTCAAATAGGTGCGACTGTAGGCTTCAAGGTAGCGGACGACGGTTTCTTTTTCCTTGAGGTTCCAGACTTCTGGCAAGGTGCCGTATTCAAGCGCCGTCTGCAAGTCAAAGACGTTCTGTAATTCCGTCGTTGTGAGCGGAAAAAGATGATAGACAAAAGCCCGACCAGCCAGGAGATTTGCCGCTCCGCGCTTGAGTTTTCTGGCGCTCGATCCGGACATGATAAATTGCAGTGGCGTGCCCCGGCGTTTGCGCTCCTCGAGTTTGCGATGAATCACATCCAGCAGACGCGGCACGCGCTGAATTTCGTCGACCACCACGACTCGAATCGCCGGCGAGAGTCCGTCGATGAGGCGACCGAGGCGCTCAGGATCGCGAATGAAGCCTGTTTCTTCTTCCAGATTGAGCAAATCAACAAAGAGTGTACTTTCTGGCGTACAAAGATGACGCAGGAGAGTCGTCTTGCCGGTTCCTCGCGCGCCGAACAAGAAGAAACTATGCGTTTTGGGAAGGTTTATTATTCTATGGAACATACTCCATAATATTAGCGAAATTATGGAGTATTGTCAATGATTTTTTTAAGAAAATAAAATCATGAACTTAACCGTGAAAAAATGCGCGCGACGATCTTGGCCGGGATATTCAGTCTCCACGCCGTCGTTGCTACTTTTCTCTGTAATCATTGCTCGGCTCAAACAGGAAAACGACAACGGGAATATCCCGCCGGCCAGAGTGGGAATCGGCATTCACGCCGGTGAAGTGGTAGCGGGCAATGTCGGCTCCTCGCTTTGCAAGCAGTATTCGATCACCGGCAATGTGGTCATTTTAGCTTCACGCCTCGAGCCACTGAACGAGCAATTTCAATCACAACTGCTCATATCGGAAGAAGTGTGAAAAGCAATCGGCGGCGGTCGAGGGTGCGGTTCATTTGGGGCTCGTTCAGGTCAAAGGCGAAGAGAAGCCCGTTTCATTATATCGGTTGGCACAATGAACATGAGGAGGTCGCTCAAAAACTATTTCGCCGGATGATTCATCTGCCGTATTGCATCCCCAACTGAATCGTTCTGCCGGGCATTGGGAATCCCGCCTCCTCTTCATACCATTTGTCAGTCAAATTGCGGCCGGTCAGAATGATTTTCAAATCTTGCCGTACCATTTGAACAAGGTGAAGATCAAAGGTCATGGTCGCAGGCAAAGTCTTCTGCGTGCCTTGAATCGAGTAATGCCGTTTGCCGGTGTAATTTGCCACCAAAGAAATCAGCAGTGGTGCGCGAATTTTAAAGTCGGTTGTGAGCAAGAGCCGGTGCTTGGCGCGGTAATCCAACGACGCCTTGGTCGCCAGGTCAATCGCCTCGAGGTAGACATACTGGCAACGAGCCGAAAGCACGCGTGCGAAGGGAGACTGTATTTCTGCCTCGAAACCTTGCAGGCGCGCGCGATCGATGTTCTCGAAGGGGGAGTTGCGACTCTTGCGATTGATCAAGTCACGCGCCTGATTATGAAAAAACGTACCGGCGATTTGTGCGTGCCCAATGGTCTGGCGCAGGCCAACATCGAAACTCAGCGTGCGCTCCGGTTTCAAATGAATCTTCTCGAGGTTGGCCTCATGCCACTCTTTTAATGTCGGAAAACGCGTCTTTCTGCCCGCGAGCAAGTGCACGGAAGTCGCAGCAAAGGGGCGATAAACCAGGCCGGCTTGAGGATTGAAGGAGGCAACATTGGCCGCGTCAAAAGGATGGAGCTTGTTGTAACTCGTGCCAACCATCAGCGTGACTTTCGGAGCCGGCGCATATTCATCTTGAACGACGCCGGAGTAGGTGCGGGCGCGGAAATGGCGCCATGGCATGCCAGTATCATTCTGTGTTTTGGCGCGGTCTTCTTTGACTAAAATGCCGGCGGTGAGCAGGTGGCGCGGCGAGAAGTGGACATCGACATAGCCGTGTCCACCGGAAACGCGGTTGCGATAGCGGCTTTCCCAAGTGGGCTCGCGATAAGCGGCGGTTTTGTAATTCACCAGCGTATTTTCATAACGATCCTGATAGGCCTTCACCCGCAATTTGATGCGCTCACGAAGAGCAAAAGTCCCGGCGATATCCGCATAATGCCTTGCCCATTCTGGAAAGCGCCAATAACGCGGCTGGACGGTTCCAAGCTGGGGCGCAACACCTTTTTCCGCCTCACATGTTCCGGCCGACAAAGACAGCGTGCTGTTGTCACCAAAATGAAAAGTGATCCGGCCGTCGGCTGAGGTGCGTCGCCAATCGGAATTGGTGCGCAAATCGCCGGTTTCGCTGCTTGCTCCCCGAGGATTGTCCGGCAGGGGAAAGCCATCGGCTTGATCGTGACTCAACGTGACGCCGAAATCCATTGACTTGAATGCATGACCCAATTGCAACAGCGCACGGCGTGTATCGCCGCTGCCGTAAGACAAAGACGCGGCCAAATTCGGCGCGCTTCGCGTTATGATGTTGATGACGCCAGCCATGGCATTCGGCCCGTAAAGCGAGGACGCCGGCCCGCGACTCACTTTGATCTTCTCGATGTTCGACACCGGAATCATCGCAACATCGAGAGTGCCGAAATAAGGCTCATATATCGGACGGCCGTCGATCATCAGCACGACGCCGCGCTGGCCGAAGCCGCGCAGATCGAAGTTGACTTCTCCTTTGCTGTTGGTGCGCGCATCGATGCCGGCGATGAGATCCAGCGCCTCAGCGAGATTGGTCGCGCCACGTTGATGAATTTCTTCTTTGGTGATTTCAACATAACTGTGGGGCGGGTCAAACAATCTTTGGCTAACCACAACGATCTCCTGCAACTCATACACCGGAGGATTTTCCTCCTGGGCGGCAACGATCCTTGTCACGAATAGTAACATCATGCCAGTAAACCAGATTTGTCGCATGATTGACCTCCATAATAATGCCGAGTTGAATTTGGGTTTCATACGATTCAAGACAAATCAATTTGATGCCGGCGGGCAGTTAACACCGGGCTCCTGATCCCTTCTGGCAAGACCGCGGCACCCCGGATGCGGTTGGTGAGCATGTGGGTGAATCTCTCGGCATACCAACCAGCGACAATGCCAATACCCACATGTACGCCCAATAAGAAGGCAATGACAACAGCCCCTTGCCGGGTGCCAACAAGCACCGCACCCCGCTCAACCAGAAGGGCATAGACTTTCAGCACGCCCCAACCGGCCAGCAGGCCTTGCGCAAGAAAGGGATGGATGAGTGCCCATATCAAAGCCAGCGCGCCCGCAAGCCGATACCGCCATTGCTGCGGTCTGGCTTTCCATAGCGCCAGTTCCACCAAAGTTGATTCGGCGACAATGGCGATGAGGGGATAAATTGCGACACCACCCAGATGGATTATTTTAAGAAAGGAGACAATGAGGCCCATCATCACCGCCGTTCCCGGTTTCGGCACCGACACTCGTCCGACAATCAATATGCCCACGCTGATAGCCGCCAGCACGCTACCGCGGAAAGGGATGTTCCACGCCTGCAAAGTGAAGCCCGCCACGATCTCGATCACCGCCCAAAGTGCTGAAAGCAAGGCCAGAGTGGTGAGGTCTGGGGGCTGCAATAAGGTTAGACTATTTTTCTTCATTTGCTGCCTCTTTTTCGTACCGCGGCATTGATGCCGCAACCAAATTTTTTGGACGCTGATTGACATCTCGATGAAAATGTAGCGCAGACCTCTTGTCTGCATGCAGGCTGGAAGCCTGCGCTACGGCATCTCGATGACAATAAAAAGCCAACTCCAAACGAGTATCTATTGTCCTGCCAACTCGACAAAACAAAAAACCCTCGTCCCGTGTGGGAAGCGAGGGTTCTAATAATCAACCGCATGTAGCCGTCATGATTATTGATTTCTCCTTTCCAAAGCACGGGAGTTGATCGCTTGACACATTCCGGCAACGTCTGTCCCGTTGGGAGGCCTGGCCGTTTCCCGCCAGACCCTAACGGCTTCCAACTCATGGCCCGATTTTTTTGCGGCAAATCGGGCTTTAGAGTCGAAGCTCGGAGAAAGAAATGTATTCAGCCGTCAATCACTTTTTTCCATTGCTATAAGCTCCATTGCCGTAAACTTTTTTCTTCGCCTGCCAGAACGGCTCGCCGGGCAGCTTCAGCCCGACGACTTGTTCTTGAAAGGCTTTGGTATCGACATCGTCGAGGGCTTTGTAATAAGCATAAACCGAGTCGCCGTTGAATTTCGTGCCCAAATAGTATTCTTTGTTTTCGTAACGCTTCATCCAGAGCTGCCATTGCTTCTCTGACAGCAACCCCTTTTCAAACGCGGTCTTCACATTCGCGGAGATGCGGTCCCAATAATCCGGATAGTTGTTGTACACGAAGGGCAATTTGTTGCTCATCGAGTTGATACCCCACGCATTGCCGGGAATATCATAAAGCGAAAACGGCACCCATTTGGAGGGATGAGTCGACTCCACCCATTCTTTGGCTTCTTTGTCGCCGTGCTCCGCCGCCCAGGTCAGCATTTCGTTCATGTCCATCTGCAATTCCCAGATGCCATGCCACTGGGTGTAATCCGCCGCCATCATCTCGGCGCCGTGGCGAAAACGTCGGCCCTCGTGATGCCAGGCATGATACATCAAAATCTCGGGTTCTTCGTCCCAGCCGTTCAGTACCGGATCGGAGTAGAATTTGCCGTCGGCTTCCAAACGCTTGATGGTGCCGTTCTCCGTCAACTTCTTTGTCCAATAGACGAACATGCGGCGCAGCTCGTTATACTGGAGATTATTCAAATCCGCCGTGAGCATATACGTTTCGACGAAATCCGGCGCGTGACAACTCTTGCAGATCGCTTCCAGACGCGCACGCTTCGTCTGCCAGTTTCCCAATTTTTCCTGCTTCCAGACGGTGCGATAACTCCAGGCCGCTTGCGAGTCCCAGGCGAGACGTGCGCTCACATTGTGAGTCATCGGTTGCGTTTCATTGCCATCCATATGGCAGGTGGTGCACACCGGCGCGTCGATGGGGATTTTCTGATTATTCTTGGTGGAATAATTCATATCCCATTTCTTGCCCTTGGCTTTGAAGATGTTGCCATGTTTGGATTCGAGATAGATTTCGATGTGGGGATGATCCGGGCCGATGTGGCATTCGCCGCAGGTTTCGGGTTGGCGCGCAATCGCCTTGCTGAAGGTATGCTTGGCGTGACAGGCGTCACATTCGCCCACGCTGTTATCCGGCCAGAGGTTACCGATTTGATGACACTGTTCACAGCCGTGTCGTGTCACGATGGGAAATTCAAAGACGGAGCGATCGGTATTCTTGATCAGCCAGAACTGATGCGCGTGCTTGCTGTCGGCAAATTCCTGCACCTGCTGTTCATGACATTCGGCGCAATCTTTCGGAGTGGGATGCCGTGCCACCAGAATATCGCTTTCCGGACATTTGAAAGCATCCCAATCGCCTTCCTGCGCTTCATGGCATTCGATACAACCGATGCCTTGCTCGGCATGCACGCTCTCTTTCCATTGATTGGTGGTTCCGACGGCCATGCCTTTTTTCTCGTGGCAGGAGATGCATTGTTTGGTTACGCCGGTAATTTCGATCTCAGGTTTTTCCACGCGGGTCTTTTTCATCTCCACGCCGGCGACGATGATCAGCGTGACGACGAGTAGAAAACTGAATATGCCGATGAGGATCTTTTGTGCGGTGAGGGTGTCATTTTGGGCGTTCATAGATTGCTCCCTTTTGAACTGAGCGCAGAGCGCATAGAGTTAGTTGCCGCTAGGCGCTATGCTCCTTGCGCGCTGCAGATTAAAAGACCATGGCTTCCCAAACCGTAAGTACGATGGTTATTGTCACAAACAGAATTCCAAACACATAGTTCAGTTTGATACGCGGTAATTTCCCCCTGAGCAACTCATCAATAAAAGGCCAAAACGTCAAGACGATCAATCCGGCGATGATCGTGTAGATGCCCACGTTCAAAGGCACCAACTTGAGCCAGCGATAGACCGGATAGAAATACCACTCCGGCTTGATGTGCAGCGGGGTCTCTTCCGGCGTTGCCGGTTCGCCGAGACCAGGCGGGAAAATGATCGACAGTGCGCTCATGGTGGTGATGAGGAACAGCGTGGCAATGATGATTTTGTAAAAATGCGAAGGATAAAATGAATAGTAGCCCTCGCCTTCCCGGCCTTCGATCTCGGCGACGCCGTGCAGGCGCAAGACGAGAATGTGCAAGAACACCAGCAAGGTCATGATCGGCGGTAACAGGCCGACATGCACCATAAAAAATCGGGTGAGGGTGTTGGGGTTGACATGCTCGCCGCCGCGCAAGAAGTTCAAAATCGTGCTGCCGATTAGGGGCAGAGATTTGAAGAGATTGGTGCCCACCGTTGTCGCCCAATAGGAAAGCTGGTTATACAACAGCGAGTATCCGGTGAAGGCAAAGGTGAGCGTCGTGAGCAAGAGCAGGACGCCGATGATCCAATTCAATTCCCGCGGCGCACGATAGGCGCGGGTAAAGACCACGCGCACGATGTGCAGGAATAACGCTACGATCATCAAATTGGAGCCCCAACGATGGATGCCGCGAATCAAAAAGCCGAAGCGCACGTCTTCGGTGATGTGGCGAATGCTTTCATAAGCCAAATCCGGAGACGGGACATAGTAGAAAGTCAGCAAAATCCCGGTGACTACTTGAAAGGCGAAGAGAATGAGCGGGGTGGCGCCCATCGCAAAGAACCAGCTCTTCATGTGATAGGGGATGGGCTCCTTGATGAAGATTTTCTCGTTGATCTCGATGAACTTTTGATAGTCGATCGGGAATCTCTCCAACAGCCATTGGCGCATCACGACCACCTGCCTTTCCGTTTCTCGACTTCGATGAAGACCAACTCGTTTTCAATGGTCACTTTGTATTCATCCAGCGGCCGGGGTGGCGGGCCGCTGAGCACCTTGCCATCAGGCGCAAAAATCCCCTTGTGACACGGGCAGTAAAAACGATTTTTGTTTTCCTCCCATTTCACCAAACAGCCCAAATGCGTGCAGATGCCGGAATACACTTTGAATCCGTCAGCAAGATGCACGACGTGGATGGGCACGCGCCCAATCTCCAACTTTTGGGCCTTGCCAATAGGAATATCTTTGACCTTGGCGACCATGAATCTAGTGAATTGGCGTCTGCCGATATCGGGATAGAGGAATTGCCAGATGTCCCGTAGAAAAGCGCCGACCCCGATCACCAGACCGCCGCCCATAACGAGATTGGCGAGAAAGATACGACGCGAAGTTTTGGGAACATTTTCTTCTGCCATGAGAATCTCCGTTGAAAATTGGTAATTTATTCTTTCGTAGTAGTGCCTTTAGGCGCCGCTCCTGAAGGCTACGCCCGTAGGGGTCTACTACGAAAGTTGTTTTCATAGAATCTGCGGCTGTCGTCCTGCGGGCACGGCTTTACTACTTTCTCAATCACCAATTCGCCTATTGCCGCGATCGTCTCGCGAGAAAAGTACGGTACCTCGAGATCGCCGGGATCATCACCCACGACAGCCAACAAATTCCACCGTCCCCGGCTGATGAGATCCTTGCTGAGGCCCCGACGAAAAACTTCAAGACAAGGATGCTCACCATTCTTGAAGCCTTCCGCAATGACCAGATCAACGCGGCGCGGCATAAGGCGCAACATGCGCTCCAGCGGCCATTCGCTTGCAACCTCGCGAAACATCGCCACCATCTTCGGCGAGGAGACGAAGACGCTCTCCGCCCCGGCCATCCGCAGACGATGGCTGTCTTTTCCCGGCTTGTCGAATTCGTGGTGATGGCTGGTGTGCTTGACGACTGCCACGCGCAGACCACGCCTGCGGAGATAGGGAATAAGCCTTTCGATCAACGTCGTTTTGCCGGCGCCGGAGTAGCCGATGATTTCGAGGATGGCCGGAGGACTTTGGGGGCTTTTCATCAGTATCTCTGCGATTAAAGAACTACAACGGATTTTCAGACAAGCTGAAAACCGCGGCCCTTCGGGCGGCCCCAACTGATAGATTAAATCCAACGGATAATGCCGTTTGCTTTTCATCCGCTGGTCTTCATCTATCCGTTGGTGATAAAAAAATTAAAATTTTTTCTAAGTTTGATTCTCCAATCCGCTTACTGCCGTTGCCGCGCTATGTGTACCAACTTCAATGGCGCGTATTGTGCCCGTGACGCATTTTCCTCCGGCTTTTTTATTTCACCGAATTGCAGCGACAAGGCTCGGCTTCCGGTGTTCTCACAAAAGGCCACACACACGCCACAGTTGAAGCAATAGGGATAAACCGTGGCGGTTTCTTTCGGCGCCAAATGGAGCGGGCAAACCGAATAACAAGGCGCGGTGCCCGGTTTGCAATCGCAGGCTTGGTGTTCATAGAAAAGCCGCAGAGTCTTGCGCGCGCGAAAGAGAGCCAGAAAGGCGCCGACCGGACAGGCGTATTTGCACCACCAGCGGCGCAGCAAGATCGCTTCAATAACCAAGATCGACAGCACGATGGCGATTTCCAATCCTACCCCCATTCCCAATAGGCCTTGTGAAATCGCACTGGTGATGATGCCGGGGGCAGAGAGATAACTGAGTAAAGGCAGGCCAAAGATAGGCACCAGAACGATGAAGAGACTCAAAATCAGCCAATACCACACGGCGCGGGGATTTTTCCCACGTTTGAAATGATGTACCCGGCGCCAGCGCTTCGGGAAAATCTTTTTTTCTGCCGCGTCGATCCACTCCGAGATGGTGTTTTGCGGGCACATCCAGCTACAAAAAACCTTGCCGAAAACGAGCGCCAGTACGATCGGCAAAAGCGCGGCCAGCAACAAGGGCAAGTAAATCGCTTTGGTCAACAATATCGTTTGCAGCACCATCAAGGGATCGGCAATGTCCAATCCACCAATCGACAACGAATACAGTGTTCCTAAAATCGCATGAATTCCAAAGCCGTTGAGGATTGGAACGGCGATGAAAAAAATGATGGACAGGATTTGAACCACCTGCCGGAGACGATTCAGGCGGTGATAAAAACGTGGCGGATTTTTAATTGCTGATGTGTTCATTTAAATTGCATGTCTACTCGCAACCGTTATGGCGGCGTCTGGTGCCGGGCAAACATTTTCGCAGATGCCGCAGCCGATGCACTTGTCGGCGTGCACTTCGGGATAAAGCTCGTCCTTCAACGTGATCGCTTCGCGATAGATCGGGCAACGCTCAAAGCAGGCGCGGCAAATGATGCCCTGAAATGGGAAACACTTGTCCGCGTCGATGACCGCCACCCCCATTTTGACTTTTTCTTTCTCCACCAGCTTGTTGTCCAATGCTCCGGTGGGACACACCGGCGGACATTTCATGCACACATAACACGGCACTTGGCGCGGAAAGATCAGCGGTGTGCCGAACTTGTCGCCGCATTCCAGATGCGCTATTTTGATGCTCCCATACGGACAGACCTGCGCACATTTGTTGCACTTGATACAGCGCTTGACGAATTCTTTCTCCGGCACCGCACCCGGTGGCCGCAAAGGCGAACGATAATTCAGGGCACGGCCGAGGAATTCGAGAAGCCAGGTCATCATCCTTATCGTAAATGTTCAGTAAAACACGTTGTCATTCTGCAGGAATTGTCATGGACGCTTGCACACCCATCACGATGAAAATGTAGCGCAGACATCCTACGGACGCAGTCTTGTCTGCATGCAGGCTGGAAGCCTGCGCTACGGCATTTTCGTGGTGATCTTTTTTGATTTGAGCACTTGGCCTGAATGCAAAAAAGATTCTTCCAGAATGACAGTTTTAATAGGGAGTTCGCTGAACTTTTACTCCTCATCGCTGCTTATGGCAACCATCACTCCTCCCACTCTCCCTTTCACCTTTTCTCCCTCTTACCCCTCCTCATCCGCCGTCACATAAGTCGGGAATACCCCCAACACCCCTTCGAATTCAGTCGTGAGGTATTTGGAAAGATTCTCCAACTGTTCGGCATCGTGGGCTTCGGCCACGATGATGAGGTTGTTCTCCTTGTGCACACCATAGGTCGTGACGTTAGGAACTCGCCGCAATTGTTGCATGACTTCCTCGGCCTTTTCCGGCACGACCTTGACGATCATACTGGCGATGAGCATGGCTTCCTCTCCATTTTCTTTCTATATACAAAATACACAGCCGCATGATCGAAAGGGGGAGAGGGTGAGTGGGAGACGGGGAGAGAATTTATCGGACAAGGGCATTTCACCCTCTCTCCCTTTCTCCCCATCTCCCTCTCTCTTTCTCCCCGTCTCCCACTCATGCTTTCTCGATCTTCGCCGCACACACTTTATATTCCGGCTCTTTCGATCCGGGATCGATGGCGTCGATCGTCAGCAGGTTGGCCAATTTCTCCGGCCAATGCCACGGAATGAAAATTGTGCCTTTGCGTGGCCGGTCGATGACGCGCGCTTCCAGCTCTAACTTGCCGCGACGAGTGACGATTCGCACGTTGCTCTTGTCGGCAATGCCCCACGCGCTGGCATCATCCGGATTGATCTCGGCATAAGGCTTGGGTACCGCCCGCACCAGCTCCGGAATCTGTCCGGTCATGGTCATCGTGTGCCAATGCTCGAGCACGCGGCCGGTGGTCAACGCAATCGGGTATTCGGCATCGGTAGGCTCTTCCGGGCCTTTGTCCGGTCGCGCGAAGATCACCGCTTTGCCATCGGGCTTTTTGTAGAAATACATCCGGCGCCCGGCCGCTTTGTCTTTCGGAAAGAGCGGATCGCCTTCGACGAAGCGATGGGTGGTGCCGGGATGATCGACCGAGGGCACCGGCCAGCGCAGACCATGTACTTCGCGCAAACGGGAATACGGCGCACCGGACAAATCCATATCCGTGCCTTTGGTGCATTTGATATATTCCGTCCATACGTCTTCCGGCGTTTTGAAATGCTCGAAGTTGGCGCCGTAGCCCAACCGCTTGGCCAGATCGATCAGCACCTCGCCATCCCAACGCGCCTCGCCGGGCGGTTCCAACGCCTTGGTCATGTGTTGGGAGCGGCGCTCGGTGCAGCCATAGACACCTTCTTTTTCACCCCAAAACGCCACCGGCAAAACCACATCAGCGAGTTTGGTGGTTTCCGTGGGATGGAAGGCATCGGCCACCACGAGAAAGGTATCTTGCATACCTTTGCGATACTTGTTGAGATTGGGCAAGGAATGAGCCGGATTGGTGCACAACACCAAGAGGGCCTTGATCTCGCCCTTGGCCACCGCCTCGAACATCGCCATCGTATGCTTGCCGGGTTTGGACTGAATTTTTTCGGGAGGCACATTCCAGATCGCCGCAATCTCTTTGCGATGCTGTTCATTTTCGACCGAGCGATGGCCGGGCAGCAGATGCGACAAGCCACCGCCTTCGCGCACGCCGCCACAAGCATTGGGTTGGCCGGTCAGGGAGAACGAATCACATCCGGGTTTGCCGAGCTTACCGGTGAGCAGGTGCAGATTATGGATGAGATTGTTCAACCACACGCCGCGCGTGCGCTGGTTGACGCCCATGGTCCACATCGACATCGCGGTCTTGGTCTGGCCGAACAGGCGGGCGGCTTGTACGATATCTTCGGCTTTCACGCCGGCTTGCGCTGCGGCGTATTCGGGCGTGTATTTCTCCAGAAATTTTTTGTAATCATCGTAAGTGATGGGATTGGTGCCATCGCTGAAATTCACCGACTCTTTGATGAATTGTTCGTCGGCGTAGCCTTCGTTGATGATAATGCGCGCCATCGCGTGCATCACCGCGAGATCATATCCCGGAATCACTTGCAGATGCAAATCGGCAATCTTGTTGGTCGGAGTCTTGCGCGGATCGATGATGATGACTTTGGTCTGCGGATTCTTTTTCTTGCGGTCGACAATGCGGTCGTAGACCACCGGATGCGCCTCTGCCGTATTGGTGCCGACCAGCAGAAAAAGATCACAGTGCCCGATGTCATCATAAGAACCAATTGGTTCATCGCCGCCGAACGTGGTGAGATAGCCGCCGACGGCGCTGGCCATGCAGAGCCGCGGATTGCCTTCGAGGTTGTTCGTGCCGATATGGCCCTTGAAAAGTTTATTGGCGAGATAGGTTTCCTCGGTGGTGGCCTGTCCGGAGCCGTAGTAAGCGACAGCATCCGGGCCGAATTGATCGATCGCCTCTTTGAATTTGCTGGCGACCATCGTCATGGCCTCATCCCAAGTTGCGCGCTGCAGCTCGCCGTTCTTGCGGATCATCGGATAAAGCAGCCGGCCCTTGGCGGTGATCACTTTGTGCAGATAAAAGGCTTTCACACACAAGAGGCCGCTATTGACGGTGTTTTCTTTGTCACCTTTCAACGCCACGGGTTTGCCTTTTTCAACGCCCAGCATCACGCCACAGCCGACGCCACAAAACCGGCATACAGATTTGTGCCAAACCGGGGCCGGTGCAGCTGCCAAGGCTTTGCTCAACAGCAAATCCACGCCGATGCTGGCCGCGGCCGCGCTGGCCGCCGAGGCTTTGATGAATTCTCTTCGGGTCATTGCCATAACGAAAATCTCCTCAATGCTTTGGTTTTGCAACGAAAAGGGAACCGCAACGAAAAATGTCCAAAGCAAAAAAGTCGTTACTATTCAGCGTTAACTCCCTGAAGGAGTTTGTACGACAAGTAACACTCGCGTGTCATTCAGGAGGGATCTTTTTTTAATCCGGCACGGTGCTCAATCGTAAAAAGATGCCTTCTGGATGACATGTTACTTGGAAGTAATACATGGCACTGACGTGCCATTCTTTTGGACAGAAACGCCCAGTGGTGTTTCTGGGAAGCCATTCTTCCGCATGTCATTCTGGAAGAATCTTTTTTCGCATTAGCACAGTGCTCGAAATAAAAAAGATTCCTACAGAATGACATCTTAAGTTACTTTCGTTGCGGTACTCTTTTCGTTGCGAGTATTTTCAATTAGGTCATAAATGAAACTTCAAATCATGCCCGTTGTGACAGCCGAAGCAGGTTTTCACCGGCAGTTTGGTGAAGTCGACTTCCTGCGGCGAGTGGCAACTGATGCAACGCTCGCCTTGGGGTTTGTTGTAGAACTCCACCTCGCCATCGCCGTGACAGACAAAACAGCCGACATTCACCTGGCCGTGCTTTCCAGATTCCCATTTCACGACAACCTCCGGCGTAGCGTCGCGATGGCATTCCAAACAACTAATACTGAAGTCAACTTCCGGATGCTTGCCTCGGGCCCCGGGTGGTGCGGCTTGTTCGTTGGTACGCACCGCTTCAGTTTGCGCACAAGCAAAAATTAAAAATACCAGACCAAGGAGAAAAAGGGTTGGGAAAAGAAATCGTTTTGACATTTGATTCTCTCCTTGGGCAAGGAACGAGCGGCAAAGTGATGAAGTCATTCTGGAAGCCTGCCCTGGCCGCAGGTCAGGGAATCTTTTTTCAATCGAACACAGTGCTTGAATGGTAAAAAGATTCCTACGGAATGACATTTCCTATTCACCCTTGCCCCTTGCATACTTGCCACTTGCTCCTTGCCCCTTGCACACTTTAAAACTTGTACTCAATCGTCGTCCGCAGCTCGATCGCCGCATCATCCCACGTATCGACGCCGTTGATCAGATACTGCGCACCTTTACCCGGGAAGAAGATGCCGCCGCGCAGCGCACCGACCAGATTTTCGTGAATGGTCAAATCAAGACGGGCATCAATTTCCTGACCGATATCCTTGGAGCTTATCGACAGATTGGGACCTGCCGTTGTTGTCCAAGCATAAATCGGCTGCGTGGCGCGGATGAACGAATACGAGCCGAACAGGGAGAGCTTGGGCGTGGCTTTGTAAGTTCCGTTCACCTGGATCAGCGTGGTGTTCTCGAACTCGCGATAGCCGCGCGTGTTCGGGGCGCCCAATCCCTGCGGCGTGATGCCCTCTTCATCCGGCATCACCGAGTCTTCCCAAATTTCGGTGACGTAGAAAAAGCCGGCCGTGCGCAGCTTGTTGACGTTGCCCTTGCCGCTGGTGGGATCCTTGTCGCCGGAGCCAAGGCCGAAAATCAAGCCAGGGGTGAACTTGCCGGGAAGCGTCGCTTTGAGATAAAGATTGTAACCGGAGAGATCGCCGTTGTTGATGTCGTACTTCAACGGGTCATTGGCCGCACGATTGGTATTCAGCGTGCCGGCATAACGGGTGTTGGCGATGCCATCCTTGCCGGTGAGAAAACTGGCTTCGCCGCTCAAATTGATCTTACCGAGCTTAAATTCGCCGGCGGCGCCGAGGGCGAGCAGTTGCGTCACTTGCGGGGTAAAGCGCGGGCGGTTGTATTGCAAGCCATCGATGAGAAACGCCGAGCCATCGCGGAGGCCCCGATCTTTGTAGAAAAAGCCAAAGAGATTCCATTTGTTCTTTTCGCCGGCCTTGGCAAAATCAGCGAGCAACAGATCGGCATCGCGGGCGTCGGTGTTGCCATAAAGATCGGCAGCCTGATCGGTTTTGTCGGTCAGTCCATCATAGCCTTCCGAAACCTTGGCCCAGCCGAGCTTGAGTTTGTTCTTGCCCACACTGATGTCCGCCTGTACGCCCTCGTAGTTGTTATCGATGAGCAACCGGTTGGGATCCATCCATTGCATGCGCCCGACCGTGAAGGCCGTTTTCAAGCTCGGTACATTGAACCACAGGTAGGCCTGATCGACATGCAGGGAGAAGTTGGTGTCCTTGTTGTCGAACAGGCGCGACTGGCTGCCGCCACTGGGCAACTCATTGTCGACGCCCCACCAGCCCTGCGCGAGATCGAAGCGGGTAACCACCTTCGCATTGTCCGTCGGCGCAAAATTCAAATTGAGTCGCAGCATCTGCACGATATAATCATCCTGCTCTTTGTTGTTCTTGCCGAAGAAAAATTTCTGCTGCGAGTAACCCCAGGCATTGTACAGGCCATTGATTTTGAAAGTTGGCGCTTGCGCCATGGCCGCTCCCAAAAAGAGAAACAAAACGCCCATAGCAACCCATTTTTTTAACATGGCCACTCCTTTCTGAAAATTGGTTCACCTTTCATTGGTGCATTTTAAAAATTGATGAGATGGCAGCGGGAAGAAGGCTGATGTGAGAAATTTTTTCCTTCCTTCTTTTTCTTCTCTCTCCCACTCACCCACTCTCCCATTCTTCCTCTCTCCTATTCCCCCTCGTTGTAGTTTCCCAATTCCCGTGCCACAGCAACAGCGTTTTGGAAAATAAGCACTTGGATTATCCGAGACAAAAGAACATCCAGTAACTGCCGACGGTTCGGCACTGGTTTTCGGCATTAACTTAGCCCCGATAATTCATGAGCCATATTTTCAGGCTTGCGCCGAGAGCAAAGTGCTGTCGATTTACACACCGCGTGAATTATCGGGGTTAGGCGAGGCAAATGCTTGGATTGAAAGTATCTTCTCAAAATTTAGGGGAACGGAGTGCAAAACTTCAGTTTTGCCGGCAATGCTGAAGCATCGCACTCCGAAGTGCCACCAAATTTTGAGCACATACGATTAAAACTATTAAATCATCAATCACATCACCCAACATTTCACAAAGAGAAATGGAAATCACAACAAGAAGGTGGCAGTAAAAAATTAGACGAAGGCAGGTCTCTTTTTTTCCGATAAATAAGAATTTGTTGGCAAAATTTTGCAAAAATAAGAAAAACGTCCCTACGTCTTACCGTACCCATCTTTGCCCTATTTCTTTAAAAAATAGTTTGTTCGGCCTCATGGGAAATCCATCATCGCAATTGGCATAATATTGGAATAATTTGAAAGTGTCATTATGAGACAAAAAAAGTCTCTTTTTACTCATATTGCAAGCGAACTCATTTTGTGAGATTCACGTGTTACAGCTTACGATGACAGGGGAATATACAGTGCGCACGATGCTGCACCTAGCGTCGCAACCTTTGGGTACGATGACGCAAATTTCCGAAATCGTCAAAGCGTGGGAGATCCCGGAGCATTTCCTGCGCAAGATCGTGCAACTGCTGACGAAATCGAACCTCATCCTTTCGCGCCGCGGCATGGGCGGCGGTATCGAGCTTGCCAAACCCGCTGAAGAGATCACGCTGTTGGAAGTCATCGAGGCCGCGGAAGGAAAAATGGCACTCAATAAATGCCTTGTGCGCAGGGGAATGTGCCACCGTGACCCGTGGTGTGCCGTGCATCTGGTCTGGCACGAGGCGCAGGAAAAACTAAAGGAAGTTCTCCGCAGTAAATCGATAGCGGAGCTGGCCAAACAAAGTCTGGCGCGGCGCGAGCAAATTTATTCGTTGCCGTTGCAAGTGGGGCTCTGAATTTAGAAAATTTTTCGTTGCCAGTCTCTTTTCGTTGCAATAAAAAAACACTTCGTTGAGCTGGTGGAGCGCTGCCGAATGCAAACTGATAAATTTCGAGTTGAAGTTGCCGACATTGCTTACTGGCGAAAGCAAATTAAATGTCAATGGGGCTGCCCGGTCAATACCGATGCCCGCGGCTATGTGATTGCCATCGCCGAAGGCCGCTATCTCGATGCCTATCGCCTGGCGCGCGGGCCCAATCCGTTTGCCTCGATTTGCGGGCGTGTATGCGGCGCCCCGTGTGAAATATCCTGCCGTCGCGGCGATATTGACGAGGCCGTCACCATCCGAGCCCTGAAACGGTTTGTCACCGAGCAATATGGCGTTGAAGCCGGCAATCCCGCCGCGACGATTCAATTCTCCACCGCCCGCCGCGATCCCCATAATCCCAAAGCCGGAACGAAGGTCGCGATCATCGGCGCCGGCGTTGCCGGCCTCACCGCGGCGCACGATCTTGCCCTGCTGGGCTACAAAGTCACCGTCTTCGAATCTGAAGCCGTTGCCGGCGGCATGCTCACCATCGGCGTTCCCATCTATCGTCTGCCGCGCGAGCTGGTGCAGTTGGAAATCGATGCCATCCTGAGTCTCGGCGTGGAGTTGCGTCTCAACACCACCGTCGGCAGAGACATCACCATCCCGCAAATGCGCCAGCAGGGATTTGAAGCGATTCTCATTGCCGCCGGCTTACAGCGCAGCCGCCGGCTCGAGCTCGAAGGCATGGAGAAGGAGGGCGTGTTGTATGGCATTGAATTTCTCAAGCAGGTGAATCTCGGGCGCAAAGTTCACCTCGGCGAGCGCGTGATCGTGATCGGCGGCGGCAATGTCGCCTTCGACGTCGCACGCACGGCGCTGCGCACCAGAGGCTTATATCGCACCGAAGTACAGGATTTCTATGAAGCCGCGGACGCCGCGCGCATGGCGTTGCGCACCGGCGCGAAGGAGGTGCATCTCGTCTGCCTGGAATCGCGCGAGGAAATGCCGGCGGATGAAGTGGAGATTCATGAAGGCGTTGAAGAAGGCGTGGTGGTGCATCCGTCGCTCGGCCCGGCGCGCATTCTCGGAGAGAACGGCAAGGTCACCGGCTTGGCCACGCGCAAAGTGAAGGCAGTCTTCGATGCCAACGGCCGGTTCAATCCCACCTTTTATGACGAGCCGGGCGAAACCATTGCAGGCGATACCATTATTCTCGCCATCGGCCAAGCCGCAGATTTCAACTTCATCAAAGACGTGCCGGAGCTCGAGCTCACGCCGCAAGGCATTGTGAAAATCGATCCGCTCACCAAGCGCACCAATGTTCCGTACATTTTTGCCTGTGGCGACGTGGCGGAAGGCGCCAAGCTGTTCATCAACGCTGTGGCCTCGGGCCAGCGCGCGGCGGTTTCCATCGATGAGTATTTGCGCGGGAAAACACTGCAGACCGAGTACAAACCGCACTGGCAATTGCCGGCTGTGCATCGAATGCCGCAAAACTACGTGCAATTGCAGCGTGTGAATCCGCCGGTGCTCGCCGCCGACAAACGCGCCAGTTCAACGGAAATCGTCGAGCTGAACTTTGAAGAAACCGTGGCGCGCGAGCAGGGCGAGCGCTGTTTAAAATGCCACATCAACACGATCTTCAACGGCGATTTGTGCATTTTGTGCAATGGCTGCGTGGATGTTTGCCCGACCTATTGTCTGGCGCTCGTGCCTTTGACGCAGATTGCGTTGGAGCCACAGCTCGAAGCACTTTTCACACAACGCTACGGCGTGGACATCAAAACCTTGGCCGAGACCGAGGGACTCGAGGCCGTCAAACAACTCGGCGCGGCGATGATCAAGGATGAAGAATTGTGCATCCGTTGTGGCTTCTGCGCCAAACGCTGCCCCACCGGTGCGGTGACGATGGAGCATTTTGCGTATCAAAAAGAGTATGCGTGGCAGTAAAAGTACAGAGGCCCAAGCCCGCCTCTCGAGATGAAGATGAAATGGTAG
>JAPDQK010000071.1:0-2850 GCA_034505955.1 Candidatus Zhuqueibacter pondensis | reverse complement strand
GTGGCTTCTGCGCCAAACGCTGCCCCACCGGTGCGGTGACGATGGAGCATTTTGCGTATCAAAAAGAGTATGCGTGGCAGTAAAAGTACAGAGGCCCAAGCCCGCCTCTCGAGATGAAGATGAAATGGTAGCGCAGACATCCTGTCTGCCTGTGGTCACTGCCCGCGCCCCTTGCCGCATGCATGAATCATGAAAATCGGAGTGCAGCAGTTCACTGTTGCAATGCTAAAGCATTGCACTCCGGTTTATTTTCAGAGCAATTTTTATGAATTCTAAAACAAGGATAAGCAATCATGATGATCTCCGTTTATTTTCTCATCTTCCTCAGCCTGGTGCTGGGCGCCGGCTTCGCGATGTTGTTCGTCTGGGCGGTGAAAAACAACCAGTTCAAAGACATCGAGGAGCCGAAGTATCAAATGTTGCGGGAGGAGGATTGAATTGGTTGCTGGTTGCTCGTACTCATACTCCCACTCGTACTCTTACTCGCCTTTCAACACCTCTAAAAGCGAGTAAGAGTAGGAGTAAGAGCACGAGCTTCAATCGTGGAGAATAATCAGTGAAAAAGAAGCACGTTCGCACGCAACAGCCGGAAATCGACCGGCGCACGTTTCTCACGGCGCTGGGATGGGCCGGCGTCGGTTTCTCCGGATTGATTGCCGGCATCGGCAATCTGCTCTATCTCAAGCCCGCGGTCAACTATGGCCCGGCCACAAATTTTCGTGCCGGCAAGCCGGAGGATTTCAAGGAGGGCATCAAGGAAATTTTTGAGAACGAGCGCGTCGTGCTGGTGCGCGAAAAGAAAGGCTTTGCCGCGATCTCGCTCACCTGCACGCATCTCGGCTGCACGATCCGCACCTCCGAAGCCGGCTTCGAATGCCCGTGTCACGGCAGCCAGTTCGACAACGACGGTTACGTTACTGGCGGTCCGGCGCCACGTCCACTCGACTGGTATCAAGTGAGCCTGGCGCCCAACGGCGAACTCGAAGTGGACAAGAGCGTGAAGGTGGCGCCGGGAACTTATTTTACTGTTTGAGGAGGGCCGCATGGCTGAGACTTCCACTCCTGTGCTGCAGACACCATCATCCAACGGCAGGCCCGCCGGCTTCTTGCGCCACGTTTATCGCTCGATCTTTCGCTACGGCAGGATGCCGCAAGACGCCGAAGGCCAGTCGTATGCCGTGTTCAACAACCTGTTCCTGCACATTCATCCGGTGAAGGTGCAGAAGCGCACGCTGAAGTTCTCCACAACGTTGGGGCTGGGCGTCATCGCCACCAGCCTGTTCGCCATTCTCACCTTCACCGGCATCTGGCTGATGTTTTATTATTTTCCCTCCGCGACGGAGGCTTACAACCGCATGCTGGATTTGCGTTCGTCGGTGGATTTCGGCTTCGTGCTGCGCAACGTGCACAAATGGGCTGCCGAAGCGATGGTGTTCATCGTCGTGCTGCACATGGCGCGCGTCTTTTTCACCGGCGCCTACAAGCCGCCGCGCGAATTCAACTGGGTGATCGGCGTCGTGCTGTTGCTGCTGACGCTGCTGCTCTCTTTCACCGGCTATTTGCTGCCGTGGGATCAGCTTGCCTTTTGGGCCATCACCGTCGGCACCTCGATTGCCGGCTACGCGCCGGTGCTGGGCGAGCCAATTCGCCAATTTCTTCTGGGCGCCGACAGCGTCGGCCAGGAAGCGCTGGTGCGTTTCTACGTTTTGCATGTCGTCATTCTGCCCGGCCTGATGTCGATATTCATTTCGATTCATTTTTGGCGAATTCGTAAAGACGGTGGTCTCGCGCACCCGCGCGAAAACGACAAAACGCCAAGGGCATAGTGTATAAACGCCATGCGCTCAGCAAAAGGAGTTTCTCATGAGAGCAGTTGACACGAAACACGTTTTCCCGAAAGACCCGAACAAAACCTACGGCTTGATGGAGCTGGTGAAGGGCACCAAACCGACCGTCGGGTTGCCGCCGGAGGATTCGGAGTTTACGTGGCCGCATTTGTTGATTCGCGAGCTAGTGGCCTTTGTCGTGGTGTCAGCGCTGCTGTTACTCGCAGCGTTTATGTTCGATGCGCCGTTGGAAGAAGTCGCCAACCCCAATCACCCGCCCAATCCGGCGAAAGCGCCGTGGTACTTTTTGGGCCTGCAAGAGATGGTGAGCTACTCGGCCTTTATCGGCGGCGTGCTGATTCCGACGTTGATCGTGATTGCGCTCATTTTGGTTCCTTATGTCGACCGCAAGAAAGTTGGCATCGGCATTTGGTTCGCCAAAGAACGGGCGCTGGCCAATACGCTCTTCATGACCTTTCTGGTCGTCATGCTGGCGCTCATCATCATCGGCACGTTTTTCCGCGGCCCGAACTGGAGCTTCGTCGTGCCGTGGTAAAAAATTTTGTAGTAGTCCCTTCCGGGGCGGGCAGGTCCTTGCCCCGCTCCGCCTTTCCTTAGTTTTTGGATGCGGGGCGGAGAAGGCATGACGACGAACAAAAAGGAATGTGGAGAAATTCATGCGAGTCAGCTTTTCAATGAAACTGGCGTTGATGCTCGGCGCGTTGTTCCTGCTCGTCGGTAACGGTTTTATTATGTATAAAAATTATCGCACCGAGTGGCGGCAATATCAGGCGCAATATCTGAAAATGGTCGTCGAGAAAACCACTGATCCCCAGATGCAGGCGATCATCGCCAACCGCTCGCCGCGCATCGAGCAGCTCGTGATTACCGAGTTCGGCAAGCAACGCGTCGACCGTTGCATCACCTGCCATACGGGCGTCGATGATCCCCGTTTCGCCGAGGCGCCGCAGCCGTTTCGCACCCATCCGCCGGTCGCGGGCAACCATCCCTATCGCACCTTCGG
>JAPDQK010000070.1:0-27640 GCA_034505955.1 Candidatus Zhuqueibacter pondensis | reverse complement strand
ACCTCAGTATGTCCCAAATTTCTTTATTGGACACAAGAGGCTGGCATCCACAAGTCAATCCTCATGGGGCAAAAGTGTCAAGTTAAGGAAATGTCGAGACCCTTGTCCCGGAGGGGCAGGCATGACAGGGTGGGGTGTATGATCCATCAAATACTGTGGAATTACGCGTATGTCCCAAAAAATGCTTGATTTTTTGGGGTGAACTTATTAGATTGAATCGCTTTAACATAAATGATCATTTGGTTGAACATGGAGGTCAATAAGATGACAAGAAAATTACTTCTGCCGATTTTCCTTTTGAGCGGGATCATGATGGTCGGTTGCTCGAAAAAAATGAGCGAGGAGCAGTTATTCACAAAAGCCCGGGAATTCGAGTCCAAAGATGACCTCGACGGCGCCTTGAAGGTGTATGAGGAATTGAGCGACCGTTTTCCGAAAAGTCCCAGGGCCGATTCAGTCCTGCAAAAGCTCGGCGTGATTTATCTCAACAAAAAGGAGCAATACGAGAAGGCGGTTGCCGTTTACAAACGCTTGATCGATAAATATCCACAAAGCAAATATCAACCGCAATCCCTGTTCATGATCGGCTACATTTACGCCAATCACCTCAAGGATTTCGACAAGGCGAAAAATTATTACAACCAGTTCCTCGAAAAATACCCTCAGCATGAGCTGACCACCTCTGTGCAATGGGAGCTCCAACATCTCGGCCAAGACATCAGTGAAATTGACATCTTCAGCAATGCCGCATCGGGGCAGGAAACGGCGGGCGAAACTTCGGCACCCGTGAAAGAAGCTGCCCAATCGGAACCCAAGGCCAAACCATAAAACTTTTCTTTCGCCTCTGTCGTCTTCTTAATAAGCCGGATGACGGTTTTCGACAGCTACCTTGGGCGTGCACAATATTCAATTTGCCGAGGGGAATCTGGTCGAGATGCCGAAAGCTTGCCATTGCGGCTTTTTGTATTTGCAGGCGGTCACGCTGAACAATCATGTGTTCGTCATCATGAAAATTAGGTGAAGCATTTATAATTCATGCGTAATATCTTTTCATGCCTGTTGGCGGTTTCCATCCCGGCTACTGTTTTTGGCCAGCTCCTCTCAAGTCCGCCGGATTCCCTTGCTCCCGTACACGTCAAGATCAGCGCTTCGGCGGTGAGCGAGGAAGTTCCATTGAATCGCCTGGCCATCTATTCCATCCAGCTCAAGTGGCAGGGCCGGCTGGCGGACATCGAGTTTGATCCACCGGAATCGCCACAGCTTTCCAATTTCCAATTGGCCGGCTCCTCTTCCTCCAATTGGGTGGGGATTGAGAATGGCCAGCCAACCTCGATCAAAACATTCGAGTATTCATTGCGGCCGGAAGGATTGGGCATGGGTTATGTGGAAGGCATGCGCGTGCGCTATCTTGACAAGGCCACCGGCGAAAAACACAGCCTGTTCACGAGTCGCTTGGGCATCAAGGTTGTCGATCCACTGCCGGAGCCGGATGAAGCGCCCCTCGGCCTGGCGTTAACCATCGGGTTGCTGCTTTGTGCCGCGCTCGTCGCTGTGGTTTTTCATCTGGAAGCGCGTGCCAAAAAGAAAGAGGCAGCGCGACTTGCGGCTCTGGCGGTCAAGCCTCTGGAGGACGAATTCCTCGATGAGCTCAAGAGCACGGTCGACATCAACACCACAGACCTGAAAGAAGCCTTCGCCGCCTTGTCCAAACTGCTGCGGCGCTATCTCAGCCGGCGTTACGAAATTCCGGCGCACGGGATTTCGACGGAGGAGGCGATCGCGGCTTTTCGCAAAGTCGCACCGCCCGAGGAGCAAATCATAAAAGTCGCGGAGATTCTGCAGACCTGCGATCTCTTCAAGTTCTCCGGTGAAGTTGGCGATCCGGCGCGCTTGGCGCGAACCTATGCACTTACTGAAAATTTTCTGCAAATGAATCGGCAAAGTCTGTAAGGAGAAACGATGCACATTGACATTCAAGCCATCAATGAAAAAATTCGGCGCGAAAGCGTCTTTGTCGAGAAAATCACCCGCGAAGTGGCGAAGATCATTGTCGGCCAAAAATACATGATCGAGCGGCTGCTTGTCGGCTTATTGAGCAATGGTCATGTTTTATTGGAAGGAGTTCCCGGTCTCGCCAAAACCCTTGCTGTGAAAACGCTATCAGCAGCCATTCAAACCAAATTTCAACGCATCCAATTTACCCCGGATTTGCTTCCGGCGGATTTGATCGGCACGCTGATTTATGACCAGCGCAACGGCCAATTCACAACCAAGAAAGGGCCGATTTTTGCGAACGTGATTTTGGCGGACGAAATCAACCGCTCGCCGGCCAAAGTGCAGTCCGCTCTGCTCGAGGCCATGATGGAACGCCAGGTCACGATCGGGGAAAACACCTTCAAGCTCGACGATCCGTTTCTGGTGTTGGCCACGCAGAACCCCATTGAGCAGGAAGGAACCTATCCGCTCCCGGAAGCGCAAGTTGACCGTTTCATGCTCAAGCTTTCCATCGGCTACCCCAACAAGGAGGAGGAGCTCGAAATCATGCGCCGCAATACCCGCGGCGAACTCGACAGCGTCAAACCCGTGGTGACTCCGGCCGACATTGTCAAAGCACGCAATGTGGTCACCGAAGTCTACATCGATGAGAAAGTCGAGCGCTACATCATCGACATCGTCTTTGCCACGCGCGAGCCGAGGAAATACGGCCTGGATGAGCTGGAGGATTTGATTGCCTACGGTGCCAGTCCGCGTGCGAGCATTTATTTGGCGCAAGCGGCAAAAGCCCACGCCTTTTTGCGTGGTCGCGGTTATGTCACACCGGAAGACGTTCGTGCCATCGGCATGGATGTATTGCGCCATCGCATTATCATCACCTACGAGGCCGAGGCCGAAGAAAAGACTTCGGAGTATGTCGTGGGGCAGGTGTTGAGTCGAATTGAAGTGCCGTAAGCGAATGTCACTCAGACGGCCCGTCTGATAGCAAGAGGCACATCAAAGACGGCTGGTTGTACACAAATAACAATGATGAGGCCAATTATGGCAGCCGAAAAAACCATCAAAGTTTCGCCAGAGACGTATGAACGTCTCGATACGCAAGCTCGAACGCGGGGATTGAGTATTGAGCGGTTTCTAGATTCTTTACTCCAAGAGTTTGACAAATTGCGCGAGCGTCTTTTTATTGAGCATTTGCGAGCAGAAGGGTTAATCGTTTCATTTCCGCCCGGCGACATAACTGTGCCGAGAGATTTTAAGCCAGTGCCGGTTAAGGGTGAACCCGTTTCTCAAACTATCATTGAAGATCGGGAGTAAGACTATGGCAACCACAGAGACAATTAACGTGTCGTTAGAGACATACGAGCGTATCAAAAAACAAGCGCAAGCTCGCCGATTAAGTATTGAACGCTTTTTAGAATATTTAATCCAAGAGTTCACTGAAGCGCGTGAGCGCGAATTCATTGAACATTTACGCGCGAAAGGGTGGATCGCATCATGTCCATCCAGCAAAGTTAGTAAACCTCGTAATTTTAAACCGCTGCCGTTTAAAGGCAAACCCGTCTCTGAAATCCTTATTGAGGATCGTGGACCACGATAATGTCTACATACTATCTTGATAGCAGTGGTATAGTCAAGCGCTATATAAACGAAACTGGCTCGGCATGGATAACAGCGACAACAGATCCGGCGAGCCGGAATGAAGTTTTGACTTCACTAATCAGTGGCGCCGAGGTTGTTGCAGCAATTTGCAGAAGTGGTCGCATTGGCTCGATCACGCGTAGAACTGTGACAATGGCCTTAGCTGCTTTTAAGCGCGAATTCAGAATGCATTTTGTCATTTTATACGTCCTTGACCAAGTTATCGATCGCGCCATGACACTGGCTGAAAAGCACGGACTGCGTGGTTATGACTCTGTTCAGCTTGCAACTGCCGTAGAAATGCAAACAGAAAGAGATTTGAAGAACTTACCACCATTGATTTTTGTTTCAAGTGATAATCAATTGCTTACTGCTGCACGTGCCGAAGGGCTGATTGTTGAAAACCCCAACAACTATCCGTGACAATACGGCAATGAAATGATCCCCAAAGAAATCCTCAAAAAAGTCCGTCGCCTCGAAATCCAAACCCGCGCGCTGGTCAATGACGTGTTCAGTGGGGAGTATCATTCGGTCTTCAAAGGCCGGGGCATGGAGTTCGCCGAAGTGCGGGAATATACGGTCGGCGACGACATCCGCAGCATCGATTGGAACGTGACCGCGCGCACCGGGCATCCGTATGTGAAAGTCTTCGATGAGGAGCGCGAGCTGACCGTCATGCTGCTGGTGGATGCCAGCTCCTCCGGAGATTTTGGCACGTACGAACAGATGAAAGGCGACATCGCCGCGGAAATTTGTGCATTGCTGGCTTTTTCCGCCATCAAAAATAATGACAAAGTCGGGCTGATCATCTTCACCGACCGCATCGAGAAATTCGTGCCACCCAAGAAAGGCCGCACGCACGTCTACCGTGTCCTGCGCGAAATTCTCTATCATAGACCCGAAGGCCGCGGCACCAACATCGCCGAGGCACTCGAATATTTGAATCGCGTCATCACCCGGCGCGCCGTGGTGTTTCTGGTTTCCGACTTTTTTTCGGAAGGTTATGAAAAGGCGCTGCGCATCGCCAGCCGGCGCCACGATCTCGTTGCCATTCCCATCACCGACCCACGCGAAACCGAGATCCCCAACGTCGGACTGGTAGAACTGGAAGACGCGGAAACCGGGGAAATTTACTTGCTGGACACGACCGACGAGGCCAATCGCAAAAGATTTGCGCAGGAGGCGGCCCGGCGCGGATTATTGCGTGAAAAAAACCTGCGCGCCACGAATGTCGATCCGGTGGACATTCGCACTGACCGGCCTTATATTGAGCCGCTGGTGCGATTTTTCCGCATGCGCGCCAAGAGATTCCGGTAGCCTGACTTGGCGGCACAAATTAAAAGTGGAACACAGATTCAACGGATAGCGCGGATGGTCACGGATTTCCAAAGAAAAATTCACTGAAATCCGTGTGAATCCCTACGGGCGCAGCCGTTCGATCTGTGAAGTTCGTGTTCAATGAAAAAATAAATGTTGAGGAAAGTTCTGCGGGTTTTTATCTGTAACAATACCAAGCTTATTAATCCCGTCGAGGTTTTATGACTAAAAGGTTTCTCATTTGTTGTGTTTTGTTGCTGTCAATCTCTTGCAGCAAATCCCCGCAAAACCTGCCGGCGGATCGCGTGCGCGAATTCGCCAATGTGCTCTATAATCGCGATCTCTACAAGCAGGCAATTGCGGAGTATGAGCGCTACTTGCACGGCTATCCTCTCGACGAGCGCGAGCAGGCCAACATCAGCTACACCATCGCCAATATTTATTTCGAGCGTGTGCACGACTACGAGTCGGCGCTGGCCTACTATCTGCGCGTGCAGGAACTTTATCCGAAAAGCGAGCTGGTCAAAGAGTCGGGCAAGCGCATCGTCGAATGCCTCGAGCGCCTGCAGCGCTCCGCCGACGCGCAACAGGCCCTCGAAGAGAGCACGTTTCTCGACACCAGCCAGGTCACGAAAAAACATCCCGGCATCGTGATTGCCAAAATTGGCAGCCGTGAAATCACCAGTGGTGATTTGGAGCACGAGATAAAACGCCTGCCGCCCTATCTTCAATCTCAAATCAAGGACAAAAGCAAGCGCGTCGAATTTCTCCGGCAATATGTCGCCACCGAGCTGTTCTATGACGCTGCCAAGCGCAAAGGCCTGGATAAAAATCCGGAAGTGCTGGAAGCCGCCTTTCAGGCGAAGAAAGGCTACATGGTACAAAAGTACCTCGAAGAAGAAATTGCCGGCAAAATCGATTTAAAAGAGAACGATCTGGAGCTTTATTACCGCGCCAACTTGAATCGCTATACCCGAACCGACTCCACCAGCAAAAAGAAACAGCAGCTCTCGTTTGCCGAAGTCAAAACACAGGTGGCGCAAGATTATATTCGTGACAAGCAACAGGAAAAATATAATGAGCTGATCGATCGCATGCTGCGTGCGGAATCGGTACAGATTTTCGATGACAAGGTGCAATGAAGCGAATTTTGAATTCTTTGTTTTTACAAAATAAACGCAGAAGCGGTAAAAGAACGAAACGCCTGCCAATTGCCGTTTGCTGTTTGCTTTTTGCATTTTCCCTCTTCGCCCAGGAATCGCCGGTGTCGGTGGAATCGCGCATCGACAAAAGTACGATCACGATTGGCGACACCGTGCGGTACACGGTCCGGCTCACCCGCGACGAGAAGACGCAGGTGCGCTGGCCGGCTTTGGGCGCGAATCTCGGCATGTTCGAAATTCGCGACTACAACAAGCCCGAGCCGCGAAAAAGCAAGGGCCGGATCATCGAGGAAATTGCCTACACTATTTCGACGTTCGATACCGGCCGTTTTGAAATTCCACCGATCGTAGTTGATTATCAGGTGCCGCCGGATACCGCATGGCACTCCCTGCAGACCGAGAAACTGGAAATCTATGTCGCCTCGATGCGACCGAGCCAGGCCGGCGACATTCGCGATATCAAGATGCCATGGGAGCTGCCGCGCGACTGGAAACTGATTATCCGGATTGCTTTGATCGTTTTCGGCATTTTGTTGCTCGCAGCGATTGGGTTCTACCTCTGGCGCCGGCGAAAAGGCAAAGGACTGTTGCCAGTGCGCAAAGAGCCGGAGCGACCGGCCCACGAAGTGGCCTTGGAGGCACTCCGCAAATTGCGTGAGAGTGATTTACTCGCGACCGGCAAAATCAAACAGTTCTATGTCGAACTTTCTGAAATCGTCCGCCGTTATATTGAAGGACGCTATTTGGTGCCGGCTCTGGAGCTGACCACCAGCGAACTGATGGAAAATTTGCAACAAGCCGGACTCGCGCCGGACAGCCGCGAAATGCTCAGTGAATTATTGGAGATCAGTGATCTCGTGAAATTTGCCAAATATGAGCCCTCGGTGGAAGAGCACGAACGTGCCATGCAACTGGCAGAATCGTTTATCGAGGCCACCAAGCTCGTGATTGTTGCACCGGCGGAAACCGGCACAGAAAAAGCAGCGGCAACTTCATCAACGAATGCTGAGCCTATTACAAATCTTACCGAGGTTTCGTAAGATGCCCAATTTTGCTGATCCCGGATTTTTGCTTTTGCTCCTGCTTTTGCCCCTGTTGGGCTGGTGGTATTGGCGGCGCCATCAACGTCTCGGCGGCACCATCCGCTATTCGAATCTCGAATTGCTCAAAAACCTGCCGCAGCCGTCCAATTATTTGCCCAAACATCTTTTGTTTGGTTTGCGACTGCTGGCGATTGCGCTCATCATCATCGCTCTGGCGCGGCCGCAGCGCGGGCACACCGAGGAAGAAATCACCACCGAGGGCATCGACATTGTCATCACGCTGGATATTTCCGGCAGCATGCTCGCGGAAGATTTCAAGCCGCTCAACCGGATCGAAACCGCCAAACTGGTCGCCGAAAAATTCATTGCCGGGCGACACAGTGACCGCATCGGCATGGTGGTGTTCTCGGCGCGCAGCTTCACGCAGTGCCCGCTCACTCTCGATTATGGCGTGCTGATCAACTTCCTGAAAAAAGTCCAAGTCGGAATGATCAAGGAGGACGGCACGGCCATCGGATTGGGCATAGCCAACGCCGTCGACCGGCTGCATAACAGCAAGGCCAAGAGCAAGGTCATTATTCTGCTGACCGACGGCCGCAACAACATGGGCGAGATCGATCCTCTCACCGCGGCACGTGTGGCCCAGGCCTTCAAAGTGCGGATTTACACCATCGGTGTGGGCACACGCGGCGAAGCGTTGTATCCGGTCCAGGATCCGTTCTTCGGCAAGCGTTACGTGCGCATGCCGGTGGACATCGACGAAGAGACGCTCACGAAGATCGCACAAATTACCGACGGCCAATATTTTCGCGCCACTGATCGCCAGAGCCTGGAGAAAGTTTTTGCCGAGATCGACAAGCTCGAAAAAACCAAGATCGAAGTCAAGCAATTCACCCGCTACCGCGAATTGTTTGTCGGCTGGCTGGCGGTGGCGATGGGTCTTATTTTTGTCGAAATTGTCGTTGCACATACAAAATTCCGGAAAATCCCGTGATTCGATTTGCCAACAACTTTGCGCTTTATTTTCTGTTGCTTGTTCCGCTGCTCATCATCTTTTTCTATTTTGTCTTTCGCTGGAAAAGGCAGGCCATGCAGCGCTTTGGCAACTTGCTGCTCATGCAGCAATTGACGCCGTCCTTGAGCCGGAAACGGCAGGTCTGGAAAATTGTGCTCTTGCTCGCGGCATTGCTGTTCGCGGTTCTGGCTTTGGCGCGGCCGCAAGTCGGCACCAAGCTGGAAGAAGTCAAACGCGAAGGCGTGGATGTCATGATCGCCATCGACGTGTCGGAATCGATGAACGCACAGGATATGAAGCCGAGCCGCATTGCCAAAGCCAGACATGAAGTGGCTTCATTCATCGACAAGTTGGAGGGCGACCGCGTCGGGATCATTGCCTTTGCCGGCGAAGCCTTTGTGCAATGCCCGTTGACGCTCGATTATGGCGCTGCGAAAATATTTCTCGACGTGCTCGAGCCGGGGTTGATCCCCACTCCCGGAACCGCCATTGGCCAGGCGATTCAATTGGCGATAGAGAGCTTTGAAACCACCGAGCGCAAATACAAGGTGCTGGTGCTCATTACCGACGGTGAAACCCATGATGAAGACGCCTTGAAAATGGCCGAAGCCGCCGAGCGTGAAGGCATCGTCATTTATACCGTGGGCATCGGTTCACCGCAGGGCGTGCCGATTCCGGTTATCGACGAACGGGGCATTCAAATCGGCTTCAAAAAAGACCGGCGAGGCGAGGTGGTCGTGACCAAATTGGACGAGCTGACGCTCGAGAAGATCGCCCTGCAAACCGGCGGCAAATATTATCGCGCTTCTTCGGGAGAGGCGGAGCTGAATCGCATCTACGAAGCCATCTCCGGAATGGAAAAGAAAGAGCTGGCTTCGCTGAAATTCTCGCAATATGAAGAGCGCTTTCAGTATATGCTGGCAATTGCGCTTTTTCTGCTGGTCTTGGAAACGCTGCTGTCCGAGCGCCGGAAAGTGAAGACCAGATTATGGCGCGGTCGTTTTATTTCGGAAACGACGACATAAACAGAACCACCAGATTCCGCTGAGAGTAGAGATGAGACTTTTTTCCAAATTTGCTGGCATTGCCCTTCTGAGCCTGGTGATCATTGGCATCCCGGCGCCGGAGCTGATGGCGCAAGGCGCCGGCCGCCGGCAAGTCGCCGAAGGCAACAAATACTTTTCCGAGGGCAAATTCGACGAGGCCAACAACAAATATCGCGACGCCGAGGTGGCCAATCCGGAATCGCCAATCGTGCATTTCAACATCGGCGACGCGCTCTACAAAAAACGCAAATACGAAGACGCGCTGCAGGCGTACCATAAAGCGATTCAAAAGAGCGATGACGTGCAATTACAGTCGCAGACATATTACAACCTCGGCAACACGCTCTATCGGCTGAATAAATGGCCGGAAAGCATCTTGGCCTACCAGCAGGCCCTGAAGCTGAATCCCAGCGATGAAGACGCAAAATATAATCTCGAGTATGTCCGCGCCAAATTGAAGGAAAACGCTCAGAAACAGCCGCAGAATCAACAGCAACAGCAACAACAACAACAGCAATCCGCCTCCGATCAGCAGAACCAGCAGGATCAGCAGAAACAGGATCAACAGCAACAGCAAGAACAGCAGCAGAATGAAAAGCAGCAGGAACAGCAGGCAGCGCAACAGAAAAAAGACAAGGAACAACTGAGCAAGGAAGATGCCGAACGCCTGCTCGAAGCATTGCGTAATCAGGAAAAGGAGACGCAAAAGGAGCGCCAAATGCGAGCGACAGGCCGCGTACGCGTCGAAAAAGATTGGTAGAATTTTCGCAGTTGTGCCTTGGGCACACGAACTCTCGAACGACGCAAACTCAACATAGTCGTCACAGAACTTAATTTTTACCCTCAAAACGATGAAAGCGTTACTCAAAAATTATTTGCCAGTCGTCACTGCAATTTTTGTCGTTGCCGCGCCGCTATATTCTCAAAACGTCTCCATTACCGCCTCGGTCGACCGCACCCGCATCGGCCTGAACGAGGATTTCACTCTTGTTGTGGAAGTCGCCGGCGATGCCGGTGAGCCGAAGCTGCCGGATATGAATGCTTTTGCCGCCCTGGCCGGCACCAGCTCCTCGCAAAATATCCAGATCATCAACGGCCGGTTTTCCTCGTCCAGAACCTATCAATACACTTTTTTGGCGCGCACCGCCGGCAAATTCACCATCAATCCGGTCGAAGTTGAAGTCAAGGGCCAGGTTTATCGCAGCCAACCCATCGAGATTGAAATTGTCGCGGGTGGTACTTCACCGCAAACACCTCCAGGAGGAGCCGGGGCCGGACGCCGGCAGCAAACCGAGCCTCCCCCTCCGGATTTGGCGGGCAATCTTTACCTCGAAGCCAAAGTTGACCGCGCGCGCGTCTTTCAAAATGAGCCGGTCATCGTTCGCTACAAAATTTACACTCGACTGAATCTCACAAGCTACGGCATCTCCAACCTTCCGAATTACAGCGGATTTTGGGCCGAAGATTTTCCCATGCCACAGCAGCCGCAGACGCATCGGGAGGTGATCAACGGCTTGACGTATCTCGTTGCGGAGATCAAGAAAACGGCGTTGTTCCCGCAGTCGGTCGGCAGGAAAAAGCTCGAGCCGCTGGTGATCGAATGCGAAGTCCAACTGCCGCGCCGGCGCTCTCGAGACCTCTTCGAAGATTTCTTCAACGATCCGTTTTTTGCGCGCACCACACGCCAAAGCATTTCCTCACGCCCGGTCGAAATCGAAGTCTTGCCGCTGCCGGAAGAAGGCAGGCCAGTGAACTTTTCCGGGGCCGTGGGCAGCTTCTCGATCGCCGCGAGCGTGGATCGCGCCCAGGTAAAAACCAATGAGGCCATCACGCTGAAAGTGCGAGCCAGCGGCACCGGCAACATCAAAGTCCTGCCGCAGCCGAAAATCGATCTCCCTTCCGATTTCGAGGTTTATGCCCCCAAGGTGACGGAAAACCTCAATCACGACAACAATCAAATTTCCGGCAGCAAAACCTGGGAATATGTGATTGTGCCGCGCTTCGAAGGCAGTCATGAGATCAAGCCGATCCCATTGAGTTATTTCGACCCGCGCGCAAGAACCTATCGTACTGTCGCCACCGCCGCGATTCCGCTCATCGTGGAGAGGGGTGCCGGCGACTACACCACCGTGCCAGGCAGCGGTTTTTCCAAGGAAGACGTGCGCTTGCTGGGCAAGGACATCCGTTTCATCAGCAAAGCCGCGCTGCCCTTTCGAAAAGTCAATGAAGTAATTTATACCCAACCGCTGTTCCTGACCGCGATGATCGCGCCGCTGCTGGCCCTGCTGATCGCCTTTGTCTATGAACGCCATCAGGAAAAATTGAGCACCAATATCGCCTACGCGCGCAGCCGAAAAGCCGGCAGCGTGGCGCAAAAGCAGCTCCGTACCGCGAAAAAATTCCTGCAAAAAAATGATGGCAAGGCGTTCTATGCCGAAGTGCAGCGCGCCTTGATGGGTTTTCTCGGCAACAAATTGAATGTCGCCGAAGCCGGCTTGATCACCGACGAGGTGGAGCGCATGCTCACCGAGAAACAAGTCAGTCCCGAGGTGGTTCGCGCCTACCTGGACTGCCTGCACACTTGCGATTTCCAACGCTTTGCCCCGGCGCAAACCAATGCCAGGGAGATGCAGGAATTCTACGAGCAGGCCCGCCGCGCCATCGAGGCAATGGAGAAAGCGCTATGAACAGCCTTGAACACGGATATCACAGATGAGACAGATTCACGCGGATAAAAACGGACATTACTTGCGCCTATCTATTTCCGTTTGCTGTTTGCTTTTTGCTGTTTGCTTTTTGCTGTTTGTTGTTTCCGCAAATGCGGACGAGGCGGCAAGTCTTTTCCATCAGGCCAACCAGCAATACGAGGCCGGCAATTACAAGCAAGCAGCGGAAACCTATGAGAAGATTCTGGCTGCCGGCAAAGCCAATTGGCAGCTCTATTACAATCTCGGCAACGCTTATTACAAGCAGCGACAGATCGGCAAAGCCATTCTCAACTATGAGCGTGCACGGCGCCTGAATCGCAACAATGAAGACATTCTCTTCAACCTCGATCTGGCCAATCTCTCGGTTGCCGACCGGATTCCCGCCATGCCGCGATCATTGGCGGTGGTGTGGTTGGACAAAGCCATTCACCTGTTCACGCTCGCGCATGCGGCCATCCTGGCGTTGATTTTCTGGGTGCTGTTTTTTATTGGTGCGATCATTTGGCTGCTGGCGCGCCGGGAGTTTGCGCGAAAATTCGGACGCGGGTTGTTCTGGAGCTGCGGCGCAGTCTGGCTGATTTTCGCGCTGCTTTTTGCGATACTGGCTTATGAACGCGCCACCGTGCACGAGGCCATTGTTCTGGCGCCGCGAGTGGTGGTGCGCAGCTCGCCGGCGGAGGATGCCACCGAGATGTTCATTCTGCACGAAGGCGTGAAAGTGCGGCTGCAAGAAAGCAGCGGTGACTGGCGGCGCATCAAATTGGCCGACGGGAAGGTCGGCTGGTTGGAAGCGAAGACGATTGAGGGGATTTGATTGCGCGCATGAAAAGCAGTCGTTGGAAATCGTTGTTGACTTTTGCAAAAAATTTGTTTATACTGTGACATAAATTTTTAGAATCAGTGGGAGTTGGCGTACGGTTGCAAGTTGCACCTGCAGGATAACAACGCCCACCTTTGTTGTTGAACGTGCTCATTGAGAAGGGGATCTCATGCGGCCAATCAACATTGTGCCACCGGTTGGCCGGAAGCCACCGGCAGACAGGGTTTTGCCTCAGATCGCCACAAAGCCGCAGTCTGCCCCGGCCACAAATTCAAAAGCCACGACCTTAAAAGGCGCAAAAAAGCAGCCGTTTCAAGCAAAACATCGCGGGGCGCAGGCAGTGACCTCAGCGGCTCCCGGCCAGGAGCCCAAACTGCTTGATCAGGTTAGTCAGGTTTTGCGTACCAAGCATTATAGCATTCGCACCGAAAAAGCCTACATCGACTGGATCTATCGTTTTATCATCTTCCACAATAAGCGACACCCCCGTGAAATGGGCGCGCCTGAAATCAGCCAATTTCTCACACATCTGGCGGTAGAAAAGCACGTCGCTCCTTCGACTCAAAATCAGGCGCACGCCGCGCTCCAGTTTCTGTATAAAGAAGTATTGAAAATCGACCTCGGTCCTGTCAGCTTTCCTTGGGTCAAAAACCTGAACATTTGCCCGTCATTTTGAGCCTTGAAGAGGTCCGAGCGGTCGTCAGCCATCTCACTGGCACGCATGCGCTGATGGCCAAATTGCTTTACGGCTGCGGCTTGCGCATTAGCGAATGTGCAAAATTACGAGTCAAAGACATCGATTTCGGCCGCAACCAAATTTTCGTCCGGCGCGGCAAGAACAACAAGGATCGGGTTGTGCCGCTGCCACAAAATTTGAAGCAACCGCTGCAAGAACATTTGGACAAAGTGAAGAAGCTGCACCAACAAGATTTGCAGAAAGGCTTTGGCAAGGTCGACTTGCCGTATGCGCTGGAAAGGAAATATCCCAAAGCGAGCAGCGAATTGGCCTGGCAATATGCCTTCCCTTCGGCCACCATCTCGCCCAATTGGATCACCGGACTCGAACAGCGACATCATGTGAGCGAACGTACTTTGCAGCGTGCGTTTAATCAGGCTATTCGCCGGGCCGGGGTCAACAAACACGCCAGTTGCCACGATTTGCGCCATTCGTATGCGACATTTTTATTGGAATCTGGATATGATATTCGCACCATCCAGGAATTGCTCGGCCATGCCGATCTCAACACGACGATGATTTACACGCACGTATTGAACAAAGGGCCGTTGGGTGTGAAAAGTCCGGCGGATTTATTGTAACCCACAGTGTACCCATCAAACCCGAGGACATGCGGCTCAATGCGACAATAAGAATCAGCGTGAAGAACAACGAAACCGGTGAACGCCACAAGATTGAGCTTGTGCGCTTGCCGTTTCCGGCCAGAAAGTTTATGCTGCGATTTGATGGCAAGCCTTCCGCCAAAGTCCAAGCTGCGTCGTTTACGCAGGTTTGCGCAAAGATGCGGAGACTCTTGATCATTATGGCGAAGCAAAAATCTTGCACAAAAAATCGCTGATTTTCATTGTTTTGTTTACAGTTAACTGCGGCTGAAAATGCATTTTCTGTCGTAGAATAAGTGTTAGAACGCAGGGGTTTTCTCTCCGCCCCTGGAGAATGCAAGAACGACTTGGCCAGCAATGCGGTTTTGCCAGCGATGGATTTTATGAGTTTGGAGTGTTTCGGGTAAGGTGTCCTGCCAACGATGGATAAAGATGGTTGAGTCACTTTGCCAGCGATGTGGTGTTGTCAATTGTGGCGCGCTTGGGCAATGTCCCGCCGCGTTCGGTGTCTATTTTGGTGTGGCGTCTTGCCAGCAATGGCGCGATAATGTCAGCAGGTATGATGGTCATGGTGCCTTGCCAGCGGTGTTTAGAGCATCCGCTTCCGAGGCTGGTGAGGCATCTGGTAGTTGGTTCCGTTTCCGCCCTGCGGTTCTAACATCCGTGTCCAGCGGACTCGGCGAGCCGAGCATGAAATTCAGGTCAGTGGAAACTCCAACGTCTCATCTTCGATCAAGCTTCATCCTATGCTCGCCGAGCCGCTGACACGGGGCGTTAGGCGCAATTGGGAAAGGCTCTGAAGAAATTTTTGGGGGATGCCCAGGAAACCCCCAATGTGTTTTGCGCCGCAAATGTTCTCCAATAAAACATAATTTTTCATGGAATGCGACAGAAAAGCGCCCCCAAAAGCCCCCCAAAATATGCAGCCGGGCTTGCGCAGAGTAAACGTCCAAGTTTATTGTATCTCGGAGCGCAAGTCCGCTTCACTTTTATGACACCAATAACAAAACCGTGATTGCCGCCTCAGAAGAACGGCAGGTGCTGTGACTGTAAAAAATCTTCATTACCTCATTTATTTTTCAGCAATCTACAGGTTTTGTGGGTATGTTAAAAAATGGTTATAATTGTGTTTTCAGTATCATCGGGAAACATTGTCTCACCTTAAGACATTTTACTGCGATTTTACGAAATTTTCTCTCCTGCTTTCGCCGGAAAAATGGGCTAAGTTCAATTTTATAAGGCGTTCCTTGCCTCCGAGGTGCGTGCCTGCTGGTATAACGTTTGCAAAATGAGACTACGTTTTTAGTCAACCTTGTGCGGATCGTTTAACGTCACAAAAGTTAGTCCCGATTCTGTTTCTCATTCATAAACATGAAAAATCGGGAGTCGTTTGGCGAATTCGCGCAGTAAGAATCCACAGGGGATGTTCACGCAACTTTGAGACGCATCAGATGGACGCCAAAAGACTTTCTTACCTTATTCCAAGGATCGTACAAGGGGGATATTCTCAAGGGGAATTGTGTGAGTTTATCAATCTGGTTCAAAAGATCTCGTTGAGTTATCTGAAGTATCAGGAAGTCATCGGCAAGCACATTCGTTGGGAGCGCCGCGGCAAAAGCGGCGAGCTCGAGGACATGGCGATTGATTGTGTTGCCGGTTTGTTCATGCGCAATGACGCCGATGAGTTCGTGCAATTGCGCCGGTACTTCGGACCATATCTCGATTCCCATGTTGAGTTGAATGATGTCGAGCTGTTGATCATGCTCCGGCGCCTGGTCATCAAAAAGACCAAGCAGGAATTGTCGCGCATTTTCAAAGAGCGCGATCCGGAGGGCGCCAAAATCATTCGTAACATTCGCGTGGCCGTAAAAAATGCCAAAGATTTGGGTATTTTTCGCGAAATGGGACGTGAGTATATTTACTTGCGCACCAACAACGGCTCCCGGCCCACCACGCAATCCGCAACACATGCCGATTTCACGAAAAAGAAGATGGGAGCCGTCAAGATCCCCAATACCCAGAACGCTTCATATTACCCCAAGTTGGGATCCTCGGTGCCGGTTGCGCCCGCCGGGGTGCATGCCATGCAGACGGTCAAGGCCACCGAATTGAGCGATGAAGAACTGTCTTATTTGCGCAAAGCCAAACCCAGCATTCCAGAAAAAACTCTCAAAACCCAGTATCTGGATCTTTACACCGCCAAAGACCACGTTTCCACCACCATCCGCAAGATGCTCGCAGTTGTGAAAGAAGACGAGCGTTACCAGAATTTTCTGCCGACCGATGTGGTGGCACGCCTGATTCGCCACACGAATCTTGAAATGGTACGCACGCGATTGATTGCCCAAATCGAAGACGTTTCGCCGCTGGATTACGTGCGGCTGAAAGAAATCGAGCGCGCCAAGAGAAAAGTTTTGCAGCGTGTACGGCAGAAGATTCATACTCAGTATGTCGCCAGCAGCAAAATCTCACCGGAAAAGGGTGAGATTTATTACAAGACCCTGGCAGACGTTCTGGATGATATTACCCACAGCAAAAAAATCGAGTCGTATTTCCGGCATTTGCGCAAATATATTCCGGATTTGACGCAACGGCGCTACCGGGAAGAGGAACGGACCATTTTCGAGTATCTCGGAAAACTAACCAAAAAATGGTTCCGTGATTTACTCAAAGATTTGCTCTGAAATTTCCTGACCGACCGCCAGTCTGTCGAATACGAAATTGTAGCAGCCCTCTCCGGCAAAGCGTCCAATGGCACGCCGCCGCCCGATTTTACCTCGGACACGTGATTCTCACGGGGGGACGCGCAGGTTACACTCCTTGGGAAATTACGAAAATGTGCTGAGCAAAAGTGCGATAGAAATTCAGAACATTTTCCGTAAATTGTGGGGATTGTCGGTACGTATTATGTGAGTTTAAAAGGTTTCCTTAGCTGAAAGACCGCTAACGAGGCTGGTGCGCTTCGCCTGTGGTCGTGGCTTTTCGCGCTGCTGCCATGAATCGGTCGTGGCGCGAGCAAGAGCAAGCCACAGCCAAACGGATGTAGTCATGTTTAGGCTACGCAGGGAATGGTCTCTCGGTGATATGGAAAATCGCCGCAATCCCTAACTTTTCAAAAACTTAGCATGATGAAAAACCTGTCGCGCTATTATCGGAGAAATCTAATCTCCGGATCAGGGGAAATTGACGAGGGCTGCCCGGATGCCGGGTTGTTGGAATACATTCTGCTTACGGCGCACCATAACCGTGAGCTGTACCAGCAGTTTGAACGCCATTTTCTGGTGTGCGAAACTTGTCAACGGCGTATTCACCTGATTGAGTTGTTTTACGTCATTCTCGACCAAGAAATGCGACAACCGGTTTCTCCTGTCGTGGTCGACTTTGCACAGAGACTTGCAGCAACTCAACGGACGAAGCCCGCCAGTTGAACCATTGGATTTGCGCGTGCTTGTATGAGGTGCGGTTGAGGACTGCCAATCGAGGAAACAACAACTCCTTGATTTCGCAATCCAGGCTTCGTAAAGCTGTCTCCGATTCGTTCCCAGGAATAAAGAGATCGGTTGGATGGGCCGATTCCGTACCCGCCGGGCTTTAAACCGAAGGTGGCACCAGTAAAGTCCCGTTTTACCTTCGCGTTGGATCAGCAGGATGCAACTGCGCCCTGTCATGGCATAATCCTGCTGCCTCGCCTCTTTTTCTCACAAGAAAAAAATCTTGACAGGCTTGGAGATTTCCTGTATATTGATTTGTTAATTTCTCGATCATCAGGAAACGGCAAATTTTGCGACGGACTCATGGACAATCCAACAATTTTGGTTGCCGACGGCGACCCGAAGAATCTGCAGATTCTTCGTGAAAGTCTCGAAGCCTCCGGCTTTGAGGTGATCGTGGCATCAGACGGACTGCAGGCCTGGCAAAAAATTTCCTCTGACGTCCCGGACCTCATCCTTTCCGAAGTCAATCTTCCCAAACTCGATGGCTTTCAACTGCTCGAAAAGTTGAAGGCCGATCCGGTCACTTCATCGATCCCCTTGATGTTCCTTACGAATCGTCGCGAGTTGCAGGATCGCGTGCGCAGCCTGCGGGGTGGTGTGAAAGATTACATGATCAAACCACTCCATGTCAAGGAAGTGATTGCGCGGGTGCGCATGATCTTGCGCCGCATGGAGCGCATTCGGGAGGAGGAGATCGAGTCCAACCGCAAGCTCGCCGGTCGTCTCGAGGAATTCAGCGTCATCGACCTCATCGAGAATTTTGGCATGGAGCGCAAGACCGGCATCCTGACGCTGTACAACGCCAACAATCGCAGTGGTGAAATTTATTTCCGTGACGGCGCCGTGATCAATGCCTCGCTCGGCAATTTGCGCGCAGAAAAGGCCGTTTACCAAATGCTGCCCTGGAAACGCGGGCATTTCACCATGACCTTCAAAGAAATCAACGTGCCCGACGAAATATCGGTGAGCAACCTCGGTTTGCTGCTCCAGGGCTTCAAACGCATGGAAGAGCGCGAACGGCTGTTCAAAATGCTGCCCTCGCCGGAAACCACTTTTGTCACCACCGAGACGTTTCGCAACATCATACAGAAACGGGAGCTCAGCACTGATGTCGCCAAATTCATCGCATTGATTGATGGCAGGCGCGATATTTTGCAAATTATCGACGAAAGCACTTACGACGACATCAAAACTCTGGAGCGTCTCGTTAAACTTTACCAGCAGGGCTTCATCAAACCAAGTAAAATGGAGATGGCCGAGGACGAGGGGCTTACGGACATCGTCTCCTCAATTGCAGAACCGGAGATTGTTCAACAATTTGATCTCAGTCCCAATCGCGAGTCGCGTTTTACCGAACACCCGCCTTTGGAAAAAGAAAAGCCTTCGATTATCCGGCCGGAAACAACACGACCCACACCAGCGCAGGGCTTTCGGGAGCCGGAGGTGCCCCCATACGCACCACCCGAGCGAAAAAGACAGGAGGTGCCGGTAGTTCCTCGAGAACCACGGCAAGTTTCTCCAACTTCATCCCGCAAATCATCACAAGCCAATGAACCGCCACCTGTGCCGGCATTGCCGGAGGACAAAATTGGTGAGAGTGAAGAAGTGCCGGCTGCTCCGGAGCGTTTACCCATCGATTTGAGCGAATTGCTGCAACGCCCGAGTCCGTCCTCGCCGTTCTTTGAAGAACCTCAGGTTGAACTGCCTTTGGAAATTAGCGAAGCGGACCAACCCGCAGTGCATGCACCGGAAGTCAAACCACAAGGCGCAGTCGAGAGCGAGGCAACGGCCGAGCCGTTGGCACCACCCGTCCCGGAAATTCGCCCACCACAGGAGGCGTTGCCGGAGTTGCTTGTTGCTCCTACGCCTGAGGCCCAGGCCAAAGCTGCTGAGACCATGCCTCCGGTTATGGCTCCGGAAGTTACGGCACGCGTTGAGCCCACCGTACCGACTCCGGAGGTTACGACACCACAGACAATCACGCCACCCATTATCCCATCAACGCCGCTGCCGATCACGCCAATTGCGCAGCCGGTGCCATCAGCAATGGCGCCGGAGTCGAGGCCGCAGCCCATTGACCCGATCACCGCGTGCCTGATTCGATTGGTTGAGAGTCGGCCTGTGGCCAAACCGAAATTGGTTATCATCGGTCGTAATGGCCATCACATTTCACCGATGGTTCGACATTTGCTCGGCCCGGAATCCAGTTTGCGCAAATTGGAAAGTGTCGTTTTTCAATATCTCGAACTTGGTGAGCGGAGATTGCTCGGATCCAAGCCGTTCGAGATCATCGGCATTTCCATGGAGCAGCAATTCACCCGTTTGTTGGATGCTGCCGGATCGGATTTGGTTGGCTACATCGTATTGGTCGAGGCTTACCGGAGAGAGGGGATTGAATACCTGAGCTATTTACTCAACATGTTGAAAAGCGTTTACCGCCGGCCGCTCGGCATTGCGATCATTAAATCCTCCGAGCAAAAAAATCTGGCCATTGATACACTGCGGGACCTTCTCAATGTTGCGACGACCGACTTTTTGCAGGAATGCAACCCAGCGGACAAGCTTGCGGTCACTGAGTTTTTGACGGGCTTCACGGGTGAAGCCAACCTGCAGCGTTGGAACACACAAGAAAAAAGCGCTGAGGCGCAACCTGGGATCCCGGTAAAATAAGACTTTGATCGTGAAGCGGCTTTTCTCGAGTTATGGAGAGGAAAAAAATACTGATTGCTGAGAAGCAGCCGAATGAGGTTTCCGAGCTGCGAAAAGCTCTTGTCACCGCCGGTTATGAGGTCCGTATCGTCACCGACGGTGCCGAAGCGCTGGCGTTGGTCGAGAGTTTTCGTCCCGATCTGATTCTCGCGGAAATACGCTTGCCGGTGCTGGATGGACTGCACCTGCTTCACGAAATTCGCAAGCATCCCACGCAGCAATTCTTACCCTTCATTTTGACCGGCAGCCTCAAAACTTTGGACGAGCGCATCAGTGTCCTAAAGCAGCCGATTGATGATTATTTGCAGAAGCCTCTCGATGCCGATGAAGCCGCCGCTCGAATCGACGGGCTGATTCGCGAGGCGGAATTGCGGATTATCGCGCCGGAACGCCAGGCGCGTGGCTTCAGTGGCAATCTCAGCGAAATGACTCTCGTTGACCTTCTGCAAACGCTGGAGGTGGGAAATAAGAATGCGGTTGTCCGCTTGCGCCATGCCGGCAAAGAAGGGACGGTGTTCCTCACCGAAGGTCAGGTGATTGATGCCACGCTCGATGATCTTGAGACCCGACGCGCATTGTTGAGAATGTTTACGTGGACTGAGGGAACTTTTCAGGTTGAAATACGAACGCATGATCGCCAGCGCCTGTTAACCATGTCCACACGTGACCTGATTTCCGAGGGCCTGACGCGAATGCACCGCTGGGAGCAAATATTGCAACAGTTGCCGCCGCTGCAATCCGTGGTGGGTGTGAATGGGGAGGCGTCCGGCGCCAAACTAACGGATGAAGAAACCCGACTGTTGCAACTTGTGCCTCGGAATGGTTCCAAACGTATCATCGATCTTGTCGAGGAAAGCCAATCTGATGATCTCCGCGCGTTGACTGTTGTCAAAAATCTCTATCAGCGGAATATTCTGAAAACCATGCCTTTGCCGAAAGATCAGCGGAATGGTGATTATTTGGCAACACTCAGAACAAAGCAGAAAAACGGCCGGACCACGGCCGACTGGATCACCGGCGCTTTTAAAGCGATGTTGAAAAAGCCGGAGCCACCGCCGCCACGGCAACACGAACGACGCCGGTTCGAGCGCCGATATCAAGAAGATCGCCGCAAGCATGATCGACGACGCGACAGCCAGCAGCGGGAAAAAACGCGCATATTCTTGAACAAAAGCGAGCTCATTATGATTCGCGAGAGTCTCTCCCAAACCACGGGAAAGAAATGAAAAAGCATTGGCTTGTTGGGGTGATGATTTCTGAACACTCCCTCACGCCGGGGCATCGGCAGTTGCATCGGTAACATACCGCTGACCACAGCCGCTCCGATAAAGTCAATCTCAACTGGCAGTTTGCTTCATGCGCATCGGTGAAATTGTCATCGCCGGCACTGGCAATGACGAAAAACGTCTCTTCATTCAATCTGTCTGTCAGAAGCTCGAGTACGCCAACGAGCACATTATATTTGGTCGCCTCGCCATCAATGATCAGCTCGTGTTACATCTGTATGGCATCACAATTCAAGCGGATTCTCAGATGGTTGCCTGGGATTTGATCGCGAAAAAAATGTTGGGCTATATTGTGCTGTTTCCCTGGCAAGACGCGGATTCCCTCGAACGTCTGAAACCGATTGTTGACCATCTGGCCGCTCGTTACGACACGCCCATGGTCGTGGCCGCGCACATTACCACAGGCCGGCAAGCGATTCCGCCGGCTCTTTGGGAGCAAGGGATCACTTTAACGACGCAGGGAAAGTTCATGTTCTGTGATGTGCGCAAACCGGAAAGTGCCAGGAGGATTTTATTGGCGCTGATCGACAGCCTCATTGATAAAATCCCTTGATCATAACCTTGTGCATTCGTAAATTGCCGTGGGGCAGTGAACCCTGACGGGTTTGGCCCAACGGCTTTTTCATTTGTTCGCGGGCAATATCATGAAACAAAACGTTTGTGCCAACATTGTTGATGCTATCGGCTACACGCCGCTGGTCCGTCTCAACCGGGTCACGGCCGGCATTAAAGCTGCAGTTCATGCCAAAGTGGAATATCTCAACCCTGGCGGCAGCATCAAAGATCGGATTGCGATTGCCATGGTCGAAGACGCCGTCAGTTCCGGAAAACTCAAGCCTGGTGGCACGATTGTCAACGCGAGCAGCGGCAATACCGGCGCCGGCCTGGCGATGGTCGCCGCCGTCAAAGGGTATCGCACGATCTTTACCATGCCTGACAAAACAAGTCCGGAAAAAGTGCGCACGCTCAAAGCCTATGGTGCCGAAGTTATCCTTTGTCCGACCGCCGTTCCACCCGACTCCCCGGAAAGCTACCACCGTGTTGCGGAGAAAGTAGTCAAGGAAACACCCAATGCCATTCTGCTCAACCAATATTTCAACCCGCTTAATCCGGAAACGCATTATCGCACCACGGGCCCGGAGATTTGGGAGCAGACCAATGGCAAAATCGATTATTTCGTGTGCGGCATCGACAGTGGCGGCTGTATTTCAGGCACCGGCAAGTATCTCAAAGAAAAAAATCCTGATCTCAAGGTCATTGGCGCGGATCCGGTGGGGTCGGCTTTGCGGGAGCATTTTTACACACGCAAGCTGATTCCCACACAACCGTACAAAGTCGAAGGCATCGGCCAGGAAATCATTCCCGGCACTTTGCAGTGGGAATACGTCGACGAAGTGCATTCGGTTGGTGACAAGGAATCTTTTCTCATGGCACGTCGTCTCGCGCGCGAAGAAGGCCTGCTCGTTGGCGGCTCCTCAGGAACCGCGGTGATGATCGCTTTGCAGATCGCCCGTGATCTGCCTGCCGGGAAAACGATGGTGGTGATTCTGGCGGACTCCGGAATGTACTATCTCTCCAAATTCTACAACGATGAGTGGATGAGGGAAAACCGCTACCAGGACATTGAAAACGCCCTGGTGCATCACCTGCTCGAGGCCAAGCACAAAGGCTTGCCGGCGTTGATTTCGGTGCCACCGACATCAACCGTGCGCGAGGCGCTGCATACCATGGAGGCGAATAATATTTCGCAAGTGCCGGTGATTGAAGATGGACATTCCATCGGCAGCCTTGAGGAGAGCGCGCTGATGGGGAGGGTCTTGGAAGATGCCAGCTTGCTCGATACAACAGTACGCACGGTCATGGAACAGAGTTTCCCAATCATCCAATACGACGACACCATGGAACATACCAAGTATCTGCTGGCACGCCGCTATCCTGCGATTTTGGTGCAAGAGCACGGCAAGTTGGTGGGCATCATCACCAAAGCGGATTTGATTGACTTTATTGCCTGATGAATTCCCCCCCAATCAACGAAACTATCCATGGTGAGAACTTTTGCAAAAACCGGCTTCTTGTGGTTTTACTTCTGCGCATTTCCTTTCTTCGCGCGCGCACAAAACGGTACGGGTGTTATTTGGAGCTATCACAGCACGCCGCGCTTTGTCATGGCGTATCGCGAAGAGGACAAGCTCCTGGCCATTCGGATTCTTGATGAATTGCAGCAACGGCAACGGCAGCTTGCGGAGCGTCTCGGTTATCAGCCGCAGCGGGTGGTGACGGTTGTTCTTTGTCCCACGCAATCAATTTTCGACCAAATGACCGGCGGCACGATCCCGCATTGGGGCGAGGCTGCTGCCAATCTCGCCCATTGGCGCATATTTCTCAAAACCCCGGCGGCCAGCAATACCCGCGAGCTGCTCTCCGTGACCGTCACGCATGAACTGGCACATCTGTGCGTTGCCGAACTGGCGATACCTTCCCAAACCCCGCGAGCCCAGCCGAATTCCTTGCCCCGCTGGTTCAGCGAAGGCTCGGCGATTTTGCTTTCCGGTGAGAATCGCCATGCTGATCCCACCATCATTTCACGTGCGCTCATCACCAAATCGCTCGTTGACTTTGAGGCCATTGATGAGCTGCTCTCGTTTCCCAGTGCCCGCGCCGGGCTGGCGTACGCCGAAAGTTATCATGCAGTGAATTTCATGATCGCCCGGTTTGGCAAAGAAGCCATCCGCAAATTTGCCCAGGCTCTCGGCGAGCACGCAGAACCGAGGCAAGCTTTTCGGGCAGCTTTTGGCACGGATTTGTGGGATTTCGAGGTGGCGTATTTCGATTATCTGCGCCAGCATTTCCGGTGGTATTTTCTGCTCGACGATTCTTTTCTGTTCGGCGCGGTTATTTTGGTCCTGCTGATCGCCGGTTTTTTTATCACGCGCTGGCGGATGAAAAAGAAGATCGAAGAATGGAAAAATGAGGAAGATGATGCAAATGAAGAGCCGGTGCCGCCGAATGTTGACAACAGACATGGTCAAGAATCGGCCTTGTAGTGCAAGGAATCATGGGTGAAGCCGGGCGATTCTTCGGAGGTAGCAAAATCCTGCTGCGGCAATTTTATCCGTGTTCCGCCACTACCCTCCGTTGTTTTATATCACTATCCGAAATCGTGTTCCCTTTCCCGCCTCGCTTTCGACTTCGATTTTGCCACCGTGCTCATCGACGATTCTTTTTACCATTACCAGCCCCAGGCCGGAACCTTCCCGTTTGGTGGTGAAGCTCGGCTCAAAAAGATGCTCTCGCGCCTCGGGGGTGAGGCCGGGCCCGTTATCCACGATCTCCAGAAGTGCACGCTCATCCTGGCGCCGCGTTACAATATGTACTTCGCAACGACGATCAGGTACCGCTTCCAAAGCATTTTTCAGGAGATTGTTGAGCAGGCGCTTGATCTGCTCCCGATCAATGGGCCGGGGCGGCAATTCCGGATCGAGGTCAAGATGCATTTTCATCTTTTCCAGGCTGCCGGCTTCATATAACCGTGCGGTCATTTGGATTACTTCATTCAGATTGCCCATACTCAATTGTGCCCGCGGGAGCCGCGCAAAATCGGAAAACTCCTCGGCGAGATGTTTGAGGCCGGCCAGCTCTTCATCAATGCTTTGGAAGGATTCCTCGATTGCTGATCGTTGGCCATTAGTCGTTGGAATGCGCTGCCGCACGCGATACAAGGCCAATTGAATCGAGGAGAGTGGATTTTTGATTTCATGCGAAACCTGCCTGGCCACCTCGCGCCATGCCGCCATCCTTTCACTCGCAATCAACTTTTGCCGACTGGTGCGCAAATCTTCAATCATTTGATTGAACGAATTCACCAATATACCGATTTCATCACGCGCCGGAATTTCCGTGCGCATATCCAAATTTCCATTGGCGACTTTGGCCATTGTTGAAGTCAACGCTTCGATGGGCCGGCTGAGACTTTGCGAAAAGCGGCGCGCGGCATATACGGAAAATGCGCCCAGCAGCATGATCAAAAACCCTGCGGCGCTCCAGAGAATTTTGTCTTGCAAGAGGCTCTCTTTCATCAACGCCAGGGTATTGTAGACGCGTGCCGCTTCGGTCAGCTCATCTTTGGCTGCACGCAGGCGAGGGTCAATTTGAAAGCCGATCACCACCATCTCTTTGACTTCTCTTTTGGGAGCATCCAAGGACGAGTTGGCGTCGCGGCCTTCAATTTTCTTGCCCAAAAACTGCCGAGGCAACCACACCTGACAATAAGTGGCCGTGGTTGAATCACCGGAACCCGTATTCGAGACTTTGTACAATTCACTTCCCGCATCGCCCCAAACTTCCACAATGCGGTTCATGTCGAAGTTGAGGCCTCGCTGCCGGCCGGCGTCGTCGGCTCCAACAACGGAAACGAGCCGAATTGTGGCGCTGTCTTGCCGCCACACCAGGCAGAAATCGATTCCCCATTGCGACAGAATTTCGGGAGTCAAGGTAATATTACGGGTGGCGTTTTCGAGAAGGCGAGCCCGCTCTTCCAATTCAAATTTGATCGCGTCGATCCCTTTCCGCAGTGAAGTTTCGATTTTGGGAACCAGCAGGACTTCCATGCTGCGGGTGTACAATGAACTCACGAGAAAAATCAAAGGCACCACCGGCACCAAGGCAAAGAGCAAAAACAGCATGGTCAGCCGCACTTGAAAGCGTCCGGATTTTCTTCCCGCACGCCGGTAAAATGGCAAACCAGGGCGCCACCAGAGAAAGCTCAAATAGCCGGCAAGAAGGATGAGCGTGACCGCTAACCAGAGAAAAAAAATTTCCATTTTCCGTTGGTTACTGTTGAACGCAGGCGATTCTTTGTGATGCCATCACCCTACCAGCCGCTTGCGTTTGAGCAGATATTGCATCAGCGCGCGATCAAAATCCGTGGCAGTATCCATCAAAACGTAATCGATTTGATTTTCCCGGCATTGGCGTTTGAACCAGGTGAGATAATTGTCGATTTCCTTCTGAACGGCGGCGCGCAGATGATGTGGCTGGGTCGGTATTTGACTGCCGGATTCGACATCCTGAAAGACGGCGTCGTCACGAAAATCGAAGCGATAATCCAGCGGATCGAGAATTTGAAAGACGAGCACTTCGTGCTTGCGATGCCGGAAATGTTTGAGGCCGGCCAACATCTGGGTGGGTTCCACATCCAAATCGCGAGGAAGAAAATCCGATAACACAATGATGAGACCTCGACGTTTGAGCTGTTCTGCGATTTGATGCAGCGAAGTGCTCCAGTTCGCGGAACCCACCGGTTTGGCATTCTCGAGCTCGCTGAGCAATCTTGTCAGGTAACTTTGCACGGAGCGTGGCGGCAGGTAACGGGAGATGCGCTCGTTGAACAACATCAGGCCGACGGCATCGCGCTGATGGATCATCAAGTAGCTCAGGGCGGCAGCCAGGTAGCTGGCATAATCAAACTTGCTGACTTGGCCGGCTTGCACAATGCCCATCGAGGCCGACTGGTCGATCAGAATGTAACATTTGAGATTGGTTTCTTCCTCGAACTGCTTCACATAGAAGCGGTCGGTCTTGCCGTAAACTTTCCAATCGACATGACGAATTTCATCTCCTGGCATGTATTGCCGGTGCTCGGCAAACTCCACGCTGAAGCCATGATAAGGGCTGCGGTGCAATCCGGTGATGAAGCCTTCGACCACCAGTCGTGCCCGCAAGCTCATGTTGGCAAGCCGCGAGATCGTGGCCGGGTGGAGATATTTACGATAAAGAGGCTCGGTTGGCATGTCTAGACCGGATCAAATTCCTGTTGCGTGATTCAAAACCATCAACGAATCCTGTATAATTTTACTCTTTCTCCCGGAGTCAGGCAGTGATACCAACTTTCCAAGACATTTGGGATGATGTAAACACCGCCGAACCCGAGTTGCAAAGATAGACGAAAATATCGCGCGCACACCGATTTTTTCCACGAATGTTTTATGGCCGGATTAATTGAAGCAGCAGACCGCTTCGGTTTTCCAATATGGGTCTATTATTTTGAATCACAACGCGACCTTGAACAC
>JAPDQK010000069.1:15795-29342 GCA_034505955.1 Candidatus Zhuqueibacter pondensis | reverse complement strand
TGCTTGGGAAACATGTCGGAAGTCGTCGTGAACAAATTTGCCGACCATCCCTGGTGCGCTGCCGCGGCAAGAGCAACCAGCGCCACGGCGAGCCAGAGATTGGAGACCCGCGCAGCAAATATGATCGGAACAACCGCGAGCGCGCAGACGAGCATGGCGGTTTTGCGCGCGCGGTTGATTGTCCAGCCACGCTTGATGAGTGACGACGACAACCAGCCGCCACCGATACTGCCGATATCGGCCACAACATAGATGATTACAATCGGCAATCCAATGGAAGTGAGATTGAGTCCATGATTCCGGTGCAGAAAGTCCGGAATCCAGAACAGATAGAGCCACCATATTGGATCGGTCATGAACTTGCCGATGGTGAAAGCCCAGGTTTGGCGATGAGGAAACAACTTGAGCCACGGAATCGGCGTGATCGGTTCCGGCGGATCGCTGCGGATGTAGGCCAACTCTGCAGGTGAAAGACGCGGGTGTTCACTCGGCGACCGGTAAAGCGGTAGCCAAAAAAACAGCCAGAGAAAACCAATCGCGCCCGTGCCGATAAATGCCCATTGCCAGCCCCAATGCAGGGTAATCCACGGCACCACCAGTGGCGTGATGACGGCGCCGACGTTGGTGCCGGAGTTGAAAATGCCGGTGGCGAGGGCGCGCTCCTTTTTGGGAAACCATTCGGCCACGGTTTTGATCGAGGCGGGGAAGTTGCCGGCCTCGCCCAAACCGAGCATGAAACGCGCCAGCGCGAGACCCGCTGCCGCGCCGGTGAGCAGCACTATGGACGGCGGATTGATGAGGACCGTTGGCACGCGCAATCCTGGGAACAGATTGGCAGCGGCGTGCGCCACGGCGGCGATGCTCCAGACGGTGAGGGCCAGCGCAAAACCTTTTCGCGTTCCCAGCTTGTCCATGACGCGGCCAGCGAGCAGAAGACCGACGGCGTAGGCCAATTGAAAGCTGAAGACAATTGCGGCATAATCAAGCTCGCTGAACTTGAACTGCTCTTGCAGTGTGTTCTTCAGGAGGCCGATGACCTGGCGATCAATGTAGTTGATCGTTGCGGCAAAGAACAATAACGCGCAAACCACCCAGCGAAAATAGCCGACCTTGGATTTTCCGGTTTGAGTGATGGGAACTTCTCTTTCAGCAGCGATCGTTTTCATAGGACTCCGTTCTGTTAAGAGAAAATCATGAAAGTTCGTCGTAGTACCTTCTCCGTCCCGCATCCTTAAAAATGAGGAAAGACGGAGCCAGACAGGCACCCTCTCGCACTGCTCCTAAAGGAGCTACTACAAACGCCACATGTGAATATCACCGGCACAACCAACCCCCATCGACGACCAGCGCATGGCCGTGCATGTAATTCGAGGCCTCGGAAGCCAGAAAGACCACTGCGCCCATCAAGTCTTCCGGAAGGCCCCAGCGACCTGCCGGAATGCGTGTGAGAATTTCGGCGCTGCGCTTGGGATCTTCACGCAGTGCTTTCGTATTTTCTGTCGCCATGTAACCGGGGGCAATCGCATTGACGTTGATGTTATGCGGCGCCAGCTCATTGGCAAACAAACGGGTCAAACCCATGACACCGCTTTTCGAGGCGGTGTATGAGGGTACGAGAATGCCGCCTTGAAACGAGAGCAACGAGGCGACGTTGATAATTTTGCCGCCACGGCCTTGTTCAACCATCACACGCGCCACTGCTTGACTGAGGAAAAACAACGTGCGCAAATTGATGTTGATCACCTCGTCCCAATCTTTTTCCGGAAACTCGAGCAACGGCGCGCGTCGAATGATGCCGGCGTTGTTCACGAGAATATTGATTGCTCCCATCTTCTCAACCGCAGTGTTGACGATGACGGGAACGCAATCCTTGTTGCTCAAGTCGGCCGAGATATTTACGCAGCGCCGGCCGAACTTTTTGATTTCCTGACAGGTTGAAGTCGCATCGCTGATATCGACCAGCACGATATCGGCGCCGGCCTCTGCCAGCGCGATGGCCATGGCCTGACCAAGTCCCCGCGAGGCGCCGGTGACGATCGCGACCTTGCCGTTGAGTTTGAATTTGTCCAAGATCATGCGCGATTCCTACCTAAAAATGATTATGCAAGCTTTTTCAGTCAAACTGAAAACTTGAGCCCCTACGGGCGTGCTTTAGGGCAGTTTCAAAGCAAAAGCTTTAGAACACGGATGACGCGGATGAAACGGATTCTCACGAATTTTTTATTTTAGTTTTATCCGTGTCAATCCGTCCAATCCGTGTTCAAAAAAATAACAAGAAAACTTTCAGATTTTTTTCCAACTTTGGTTATATAAGTAAACTTAACGCAACTGTTCCATGCCAACCGCATCCATATCCTCGAACGCCTGATTCTCGCCACCCATGCCCCAACAGAAGGCATAAGCGACCGTGCCCGCTCCGCAGTGAATCGACCAGCTCGGCGAGATCACCGCTTGCCTATTGGCGATCACGAGGTGGCGCGTTTCATCGGGCCGGCCCATGAAATGAAACACGCGTGCAGGCTCCTGCAAATCGAAATACATGTACACTTCCATACGCCGCGTATGAGTATGTGGCGGCATGGTATTCCACACGGAGCCGGAGTGAACCTGCGTGAAGCCCATCACCAATTGGCAGCTCGGAATGCCGCCGGGATGAATGTATTTGTAAATTGTGCGTTGGTTTGCGGCTTCCGGCGAGCCGAGAGGAACCGCTTCGGCCTCGGCGAAGCGCATCAGTCTGGTCGGATAAGTTTGATGCGCCGGGAAACTCAAAAGATAAAATGCCGCAGGTTCCGAAGCTTTCTCGCTGATGAAGATAATCTCTTTTGTGCCTCGGCCAATGTAAAGTATGTCACGATTCGCGAGCGGGAAAACATTTTGATCGACGCGGATTTGTCCGGCGCCGCCGATGTTGAGCACGCCGAGCTCACGGCGTTCGGCAAAATAGCTCGCCGCCAATTCTTTGGTAGCGTGAAGCGATAAGTTTTCTTTCACTGGAACTGCCGAGCCGATAATGGCGCGGTCGTTTTCCGAATACACCAATTGCACGGCGTCGCGCTGGAACAAATCCTCAATGAGAAAAGATTCTCTGAGTTCAGAGGTAGTCATGCTTTTGGCGCGGATGGGATCTATGGCTGGCAAAATTTTCATCGTTGTGTTCCTTTGTTTGAATAGCATCATTAGCAGGTGTCATTCTGTAAGAATCCTTTTAGGCATTCGGCATAATGCCTACATCAACGACATTGCCAGTACTGAAAAAAATTCCTACGGAATGACAACACTGGAGTACATCCAAAAATTTTTACCATACTCCAAGTAGTGACTATAGGCTATTCTATCACCACTGGCGAATTCAACTCTGCGATAGTCTGATTAAGATAAGTTTCAAACTCTTCTGCGGTTTTGATGCCGCCGGGTTCCTCCTCCCAAGCGGCGAGGAAATAATAAATCAATTGACCGCTCTCCGGTTTGAGAACCACCACATGGCTGTATTGATCTTCGCTTACTTCAATCAGATCGTTTTTTCGGTATAAAACCGCCATGCCGAGATTATCATTCGCCAAACTTTGTTGGCCATAGGTTGCCAGATACGTCCAGCCAGTGATTGTTTCCGGCGGCGAGAGCAGTTTACTGTTTTCGAGTTTGACGATACCCGTGCATAAATTCTCAGGATTTCCCGAAATCTCAATGGCATGTTTGGTCAAACGGCTGCCGGCGGTGATGGATAAATCGGAAACGACATCGTAGGAACCTGCGCCAACTTTCCAGCCGAAGTATTTGGTCTGAATTTGAGAATAAACTGCGCCGTTTGCAACGATCGCACAAGTCACGCTGTCGGTCTGCGAAACACGACGGGCTTTGCCCTCATGCCACATCGCGAGAGAGCCGATACCCAGTGATTCGCCGACTTTCAAAATGTCCATGCCCCAATCTGCCATCGCGTGATAAGAATCGAAGCCATCCAGCCCGACATTTTGTAGAACCATCGCCGGCGTTTTCTTGCCGAAAATATCGATGGCATTGCGCCAGTCAAGGTAGAAACGATAGCCGACTTTATCCGATTCCCACCCCGGGCCTTCGTAACGGATATAGAATGAATGATCGGTATGCTCGGGCGGCACTCGCAAATATTGCACGTTCTGGAACGTGCCGCCTTCGTATTTGCGATTGACGAATTTGCCGCCGACTTTGTGAGAAAGTTCGGCCTGCGTGCGCTTGGGATATTGCCGCGACTGCTCGCCGGATTTGGCGTAACGCAGCGCCAAGCGCTTGGTCTCGTTCGGCGCAAAATCAACAATGCAGATGATTTGGTCGGTGTTACCATCGCCGTCGAGATCGTTGGCTTGGCTGGCAAACTCTTTTCCGCCCGCCAAGATTACAAAAGCCTTGTCGTTAAAATCCGGTGACTTGGCTTTGATCTTCGCCATCTCCAAAACTACGGCTGCATCTTGACGCACGAGATTGGTCGGATTTTTCACGAATAAGGTTACAAACTCAGGGTAAGTCTTCTCGAGAGTTGCGACGTTTTCGTCTTTTGCCGAACATCCCAAAAGGCTTGCCGCAACGATCAGGTAAAATAGTGGCAATGTCATTCTGGAAGACTGCGTCCGTAGGGAATCCTTTTTCAACCCGGCAAAGTGCTGGATTGTAAAAAGATTCCTACGGAATGACATAAGACGGTTACGTGTAGGATGAGTTTTCATTGAGGGAAGTAACGCCGAATAGTTAGTTGTTTTGTTCCGCTTTTTAATCGTGACCATTCAATCTTTCCATTTCCACACTGGCCATGATGAATGGCCCCACGCCTTTCAAATCATTGGTGTCGATCGGCGTGGAGATGTAATATTCATACGAGCCGTCGCGGTAAGGCTTGCCGCCGAGTCCGGCCACGCGGCAGATTTGCGTCAGGTTGACCAAACCATTGGATTCCACCTTGATCAAATGTGTGATAATGCCTTGGTAGCCTTTTTCGACAGCCGGCAGGTATTCATTTCCCAGATAGCCATTGCGAATGGCTTTGGCCATCGCATAAACAAACATCGACGAGGCGGAAGCCTCCAAATAATTGCCCTCCCGCTTGCCTTGATCCAAAACTTGATACCACAGGCCAGTGTCGTGATCTTGATATTGCACGAGGGCTTGGCATAAGCCTTGAAATATCGAAAGAATTTTTTCTCTCTTGGGATGATCGGAAGGCAAAAAATCCAGAACGTCAACGATTCCCATCGCATACCAGCCCATCGCGCGGCCCCAGAAATTGGGAGAACAACCCGTTACCGGATCGGCCCATTTTTGTTGTCTGTTCTCATCCCAGCCATGATAAAACAAACCGGTGTGGGGATCGCGCGTATGGTCGGCAATAAAAATAATTTGGTTCGCCACGTCATCAAAGGCTTCGGGGCGATTGAACATTTTGGCGAACTCGGCATAAAAAGGCGCTCCCATATAGATGCCATCCAGCCACATTTGCCAGGGATAAATTTTTTTGTGCCAGAAGCCGCCTTCCTTCGTGCGCGGATGAGTTTCGAGCTGCCGCATCAATAAGAACGCAGCGTTTTTGTACTTTTCCTCGTGAGTGGTGTTGTACAACGTCAAAAGCAATTTGCCGCAATTGATATTGTCAATATTGTATTCTTCCACTTCATAAGTTTTGATGCTGCCATCAGGCTCGACATAGGAATCCACAATGCTTTTGATGTAAGCAAAATATTTGTCGTCGCCGGTCTGGCGCCAGACTTGTTCAATTCCTTTCAAGAAAACTCCTGTCTCATAAACCCATGAGGATTTCGTGTTTTCATTGAATAAAAAAGAGTCGCCGCGGCGGTTCATTTCGGATTCCGCCATGCGCACCGACCACGGCAGGTGAGATGGCACCACCGTTTGAGCAGTTGACTTGCAAGATAGCAACGTCATGGCGATAAAAGCAAGCACAAAAAAGAGGGAGATCAAAGAACACCAAATTCGGGAATCAAGACAATGGAGATTTTTCATACGTTCCTTTCTTGGGATTGAGCAAAAAGACTTCGGTCTGCAACCAAGCCATGATCTGCTTTATCGAGTACGAAATTGCCAAACTTTGCCTTCAATGACTTTGTCATTCGTAACTTCATCGATACGCCAGTAATAGAGTGTGTTTGATCGAAGTTTGCCGGGATGATACAACCGCGTTGTTATTTCTTTCATGAACCGCGGTGGGTTGCTGGGACCAAAATAAACTCTGTGGGATATGGCGTTTCTGCCCGGAACCCACGTGAGTTTCGGCGCGAGGGCGACACCAGTTTCGTTATTGTCCGGCTTGGGCAAAAAGGCCATGGGCAAAACAGATGGCAAACTCGCTTCGGGATCCCACGCGCCGGCAAATGTCCACGTCGGGGTAATATCTTCCGGTTTGGGCGAGCCGGGGGCGGTGTTCAAATTATCTTTGTGCCAATCATAATTTCCCGCCGGCCGAACGCAGTTGTAAAAATAGTCGCGGCGTCCCCATTTGTAGGGAGCGGGACTGGTTTCCGGCCGATAAAAAGGCTGATCGATCATCTTTTCTGAGAATATGCAATTCAATAAATAGAACGCGCCGTCGTGATGGTTGCGGCCCAGCCGAAATGGGGTTGCGCCATCGAAGGTGGCATTCTTTACCACCAACTTTTGATCTTGATTCTTCGAGCCATCGTGCCAGAGCGGCGTGGTTGTGCGCGTGCAAAAGAAATCGATATTCTCCGCGTAACACCAGCCGCGTGGGCAGAGAAAATCCACCGCGCCTTTGAGGTAAAGCGTGTTGTGATAGTACATGCCGTTTTCGCGACTCCATAACGCCAGTGTATCGCCGCCATTGCTCAGAATGTTGCAATTGATGATGATGATTCTCGTGCAACTGTCGCCATGCACCGTGAAGCCATGAATGTTGACATCGGGCTGGGTGTTCTCGGCGGTCAAGTTGGCGAGCGTGATGTCATTGGCAAAAATATTGATCACGGCGCGGCCATCGGCGTAGGTCGAGTCGAAGCTGTATGGCTGATAAAACTGAATACGCGTGCTGTCGCGGTCTTCACCGACCAAGGCAATGAAGTTAGTCCGGATCATCAGCTTCTCGACGTAGACGCCGTTTTTAATGAGAATGATTTTCAGCGCGTTGTTGTTTTTTGGAATCGTGTCAATGGCCGCTTGAATCATGGTGAAATCGCCGCTGCCGTCTTTGGCGACAATGATGTCGGCGCGCTCTTTGGCTGCACTTGGAAAAGAAGTGTCAGGTAAAATGAGCGCACAAATTAAAAACATGAATCCATGTTTTATCGGCATATCCCTACTTATCAAATTTATTTTGTAACTTTTCAGCCATCGTCTCGCATGTCATTCTGGAAGAATCCTTTTTCGCACTAGCACGACTCGACTGAGCTCGCCGAACTCAGTGCTCGAAATGAAAAGAGATTCCCTACAGGCGTAGCTTACAGCCGCAGGCCTACGGAATGACGGCCTCTTTTTGTAAGCGAAGAAGTGCATCCTCTTATCTCATCAAAATCATTTTTTTCGTTTGCGTCAACTTTCCAGCTTCGAGTCTGTAAAAGTAAATCCCGCTGGATAGATTTTGCGCAGTCAACCGCAATTCGTAAGTGCCTGCAGCTTTTTCTTCATCAACCAGTTTCATGACTTCCTGTCCAAGAATATCAAGCAGAGTGATTTTTACACGAGTACGTTTTGGCACTTCGTATTTGATCATCGTCAACGGATTAAACGGATTGGGATAATTCTGATCCAACCGGAACTCCGCCGGAGCAAATTCTGCGGTTTCGACGGCGGAGACAAAGTCACTTTCAAACGCGCCGAGATCGGGTGCTTTGCCTTTGAATGGCATGCCGAGATCGACGCCGGCATCGATCAGGTCGCTGCCGGGAGCAAGATGCAGGAATGCGATCTCCGGCAAACTGCCATCAGCTTGGCGCGGTGCTGAAGCGGATGAAGGATCGAGACTCAAAAAATCCTCTGCCGTAACCACGAAGGGGTTCATCCAACTGTTGGTTTCCTGAATCGCAAAACTTCCCAGTTGCACCGCGCCGGTAAAAGAAACACAATTTTTCACTGTCAGGGTTTGCCCGGGATTCAACGTTCGCTGAATACGATAATTGGCTTCCTTGTTGTTGTAGCCGGTGCAATTCAATAACGCCATCGAGCCGACATTGTTGTTTTGATCGAAGCCTTTCACTTTGTTCCCAAAGGCCAAACAATTTTTGAGGATGAAGTGATGCATCAATAACGCGCTGTTGCCATTGTCTCCACCGCCCATTTTGAAGCCGTTGCCATTGGCTTGCGAGCCGGGGTCGGTGCCGTCTTTCAAATAACCGTTTCCCCACGTCCAGCAGTTTTCCAGAGTTGTGGTGACGTCATTCGCCCCGCGCAGGTAGCCGTCCCAGCCATCGTCGCAATTTACCCAGGCGCGACAGCCGTAGAAATAATTGCCGGTGCCCACGGTTAATTTAGGTGCAAAACCGTCGGCGTCCGCGTAATCAGGTGGATCGGCGTTATAATACGAATCGCAGTTGATGATTTTATTGTTCGCGGCGCCGTTGCTCAATTGCAAGCCACTATCTCTGTTTTCGTAGAAAGAGCAGAATTCAATAATATTGTAGGAACCGCCGTTGATTTCCATTCCGTTATCTCCAGCGCCTTTTATCTGCAATCCCCGGATATGCCAGTAATTGGAACGCAGGCTGATGCCCTTGGCGCCGCTGGCTTGTCTTGAAAAGTCAAGAATGGGAATTTCATCACGGAAAGCCGTTAAGGTAATAAGCCGGCTTTCGGTTCCGCTTTTTGCCGCGCTGATTGTAATGGTGCTGGTGAGATCATAAATGCCGCCGCGAACATAGATGGTATCTCCCGGTGCCACTTCGGAAATCGCCTTTGTGATCGTTTTGAATGGCTGATCAATGGTTCCGGGATTAGCGTCGTCGCCATTGGTCGCGACATACTTTTGCGCAAGAAGCGGTGTGGTCAATACAAGAGTCCAAATGATGCTGGGAAAAAATTCTTTCATCAGATCTTCCAACTGTTAAATATTGCTTTCCGCATAGGCGACTCTGAACCATTCAAAATCAGCGTACCCGTTTCGCCGAGTTTGCAGGGCACCCGAGGCGTCCCGACTACGTTGCGAAAAGCAATAGAGACCAATACTGGCGCCAACCCACCGTGATTCCTTTGCTTCAAAATCAGAACCCATAAGCACATAGTCTTCGCCATTCGTACCAAAACCAAATGCACACCTCGCGCCTTTGGTAACTTGCATCTCGAGATAAACAGTGTCCGAGGTCAATGCCAATTCTTTGATTGTGTTGCCTTCCGTTCCTTTGTCGGCATCCTTGTGTATTACATACGCGATTGAGCGCCTTCCATTGACTTGCCTTATCTGCAATGTTGCATAGTCGCGTCCGGTGGCGACGATACCGGTCATGTCGCCATCTTGCAAATTATTCACATTGACCTTGGTCACAACTTCGAACTCTTCTGCAGGAAATTTTTGGGTTATGACTTGGGGAACCTTCCACAGATTGATATCCTCCACCGGCAACGATTTCAGCCGCAGGCAGCCGGGGCTTTCCACAAGACTGAACCATTCTTCCCGATAGTTTGCCTGCCAGCGCCATTGCAGACTTGGCTGCGGACTGTCGAATTCATCGGAAGTCTGCGGGGAAATAATTTTATTGCCAGTATCGAGCCCGCCTCTGGAAAGCTTCGAGTCACAGGCGGGATACCTGAAACGGCGCACCGGTTCGCCGATGCCGTCTCCGTCATAATCCACACCGATGATCGGCCATCCGTCATCGAGCCACTTCATTGGATTAAGATGCAGAACCCGTCCATAAGCCATTCGATCCTGAAAATGAATGAACCAGTGCTCACCCGATTCCAATTCAACCCACGCGCCTTGATGGGGGCCGTTGATGTCGCTTGCTCCCTGATGCATGACAATTTTGGCATCGTAAGGACCAAAAACATGCTTGGAGCGGAGAACGGTCTGCCAGCCGGAACGCACGCCTCCGGCTGGTGCAAAAATATAATAGTAGCCGTTCCGTTTGTACATTTTTGGACCTTCGATAGTAGGCTGTGTATCTGTTCCATCAAATATGCGGGTGCCTTCATCAAGCAACCGGTCGCCTTCGGAACTCATCCGGTGCATGGTCAGAATGGAATTGAAACCTGCACGGCTTTTCGCCCATGCATGGACGAGATAAGCTTTACCATCATCGTCCCAGAAAGGGCAGGGGTCTATCATTCCCGTTCCCTCTGCAACAAGTGCAGGAGGCTCCCACGGCCCCGCGGGATCTTTGGCTTTCGTCATATAGATCCCAAAATCAGGATCACCGAAAAACACATGGAAGCTACCGTCATGATACCGGATGGACGGAGCCCATATCCCATTGCCATGTTGCGGAACATCAAAAAATTTTTCCTTCCTCCTATCGACGATATTGGCTATTTGCCGCCAGTGCACCAAGTCATGCGATTGATAGATGGGCAATCCGGGACTATAGGTAAAGCTGGAAATGACCATATAAAAATCTTCGCCGACTCCGATAACATCGGGATCCGGATAATCGGCACAATACAAAGGATTGTTATAGGTCCGTACGGCATTCTGCCGATCAGCGTTATCGGGCTGGCAGCCTGATGATAGAATCACCGTTGCAAGAAAAACGGCGTGGTACTTTCTCATGTCATATTTTGATATGGCAGACTGCGTCCGGAATAATCGAGCACCGGAATGATTATTAGTTTTGCATTGAGATCATTTTGTCAATAATTATTCTCGTGTGGACGCAGTCTGCCATAATCAACCTGCCTATTTCTATTACTTCACCAAGGTGAGTTTGCGCACCGACGTGAATTCATCAGCCGAAATCCGGTAGTAATACACCCCGCTGGCCAACCCTCGGGCGTCCCAAAAGAGATCGTAAGTGCCGGGCTCGTGTGGTTTACCGTTCATCAACGCCGCGACTTCACGACCAGTGGCGTCATAAATCTTCAACGTGACAGTGGTTCGCTTCGGGATCTGGTAGCGGATTGTGGTCGATGGATTAAATGGATTTGGGTAATTTGGGAGCAACGCAAATTCCGCCGGGATTTCCGGTAAGCGCTCAACAACCGAAACCGGAAACTTGAGACTTCCTCCTTCATAAGAAATCGATCCCCCCGGTCCAAGCGTGAACGGGATCGTATTGTCGAACTCGCCTGCCATGAGCCTCAACACCCCATTGATGGTCGTTATCTGGGACAGCTTTACCCCGGCCTTATTGTTGATGATCAGATCGTTCACCGTCGTCGGCATGAGCGTACTGGTGATCTGCGCCGTGGTGCCGTTGAACATGTAGTTCGCTCCGTTATCGAAGGTGACGTTGCCTGTGGACTGCACAGCGCCGGCTATCCCGTTGGCATGAGCCGTTGCCAAAGTAGCTCCTTTATTCAAGGCAAATCGCCCGCTACCACCCAGCTCACTCGAACCAAAGTCAAGGGTCGTACTGTCAGCGACTTCGATGGCCAATCCGCCGCCACCATAAGTTACCGAAGAGAGTGCGAGGTTTTGCACGCCGTCTTTGTCGAACACGAACCATGCATTCGTTGGGTTGGAATTTTGCGTGGTGGCATTGGACATCGAAAAATTCCCTTGGTGGAGATACCACCGCGTGGAACCAGAACCATTGCCCTGCGAACCTCTGGCGACGGAAAAGTTCCCGCCGGTGACCACAACATCACCGTAATGATGAACAATAAAGATTGTTCGGGCATTGCTCGTTCCTTGTACCGAGAACTGGCCGCCCTCAACGATAACGTCGCCCCTAATCTTGACGATTGCGGTGCTGTCGGCGAGTGCCGAGGTCAAGTACCATCGATTCGATCCGGTATTAATGACCCTTACATCACCGCCAATGGTATTATTGTTCAGGCCCATATTAAGGTTTGCGGACAGACCGGGGGTGTTGAATGTGATGTTGTGATAACTCTGGTTACTATTGCTCGGCGCCGTACTGGTGGTACCGGTCATCAGCAACGTCGAGCCCTCTTGCCATACGCCGCTGGGAATGCTGCCGCCGTCCCGCGCATGCTCATAAATCGATCCGTTCTCGAATACCAGTGGCGCCACGGCAGTAAGCACGCCTTTGTTGACCACCGTGCCCGCCACCAACCCGGAATCGGCAGTCACGCTGCCCGAAGCATCAATCTTCATGACAGCGCCATTGGGGACAATCAATTTGGCACTCCGGAGAGTGTCGGTGAAGGAAACGCCTGCAGGATTCGATATGGTCAGCACATTGACCGAATCGGGTAGCAACGTACCGGCAACCTGCGCGACGGTGCCGTTGAAGGTGAAGTTGGCCGCTTTGCTGAGCGTAATTTGCCCGGTGGTTTGCAGATTTCCGTTGACTCCATTCGGATGAGCGCTTATCAGGGTTGCCCCGGCAGAGAGGGCGAAAATACCGTTGCCGCCAACCGCAGTGGTGTCCATGTTCAGCGTTACCAGAGTATCGACCTGAATCGGCAAGCCGCCACCCATATACGTTACATTCACAAGCGTCAGATTTTGCAGTCCTCCCCGTTTGGCAAAGACAAACTTTGCCTTGCCGGGAGTGGGATTGGAATTCTGGGTCGTGGCATTGGACATCGAGAAATTGCCTTCACGCAAATTCCATATCGTCGTGCCCGCGCCGCTGCCTTGAGTGCCTCGGCTGATGGAGAAATTGCCACCGGTGACGTTGATATTACCATGGTGCTCGACCACGACATTGGTCGTGCTGCTCGTACCCTGAGTCGCAAATTGCCCGGCTTGGACAATGACGTCGCCCATTATCTTGACGGTGCCGGAGACACCACCAACCATTTGCCAGCGCGCGGAGCCGGTGTTGATCACCGTAAGATTTCCACCGATGGTGCGGCCTTGCAAATTCAAATCACGGTTCGAGGCAAGACCCGGCGTGTTGAGTGTGAGGTTGTAATAATCCTGTCCGCGGTTATCGGGCGCAGTAGCGGTGATACCGGTGAACAATGCCGTTGAACCTTTTTCCCATGTAGCCGTGGGTACACTGCCGCCGTCCCGTGCATGCTCATAGATCGATCCGTTCTCGAATACCAGTGGCGCCACGGCAGTAAGCACACCTTTATTGACCACCGTGCCGGCGACCGATCCGGAGTCGGCAGTCACGCTGCCCGAAGCATCAATCTTCATGACGGCGCCATTGGGGACAATCAATTTGGCACTCCGGAGAGTGTCGGTGAAGGAAACGCCCGCAGGATTCGATATGGTCAGCACATTGACCGAATCGGGTAGCAACGTACCGGCAACCTGCGCGACGGTGCCGTTGAAGGTGAAGTTGGCCACTTTGCTGAGGGTAATTTGCCCGGTGGTTTGCAGATTTCCGTTGACTCCATTCGGATGAGCGCTTATCAGGGTTGCCCCGGCAGAGAGGGCGAAAATACCGTTGCCGCCAACCGCGGTGGTGTCCATGTTCAGCGTTACCAGAGTATCGACCTGAATCGGCAAGCCGCCACCCATATACGTTACATTCGCA
>JAPDQK010000069.1:0-15698 GCA_034505955.1 Candidatus Zhuqueibacter pondensis | reverse complement strand
GCTTATCAGGGTTGCCCCGGCAGAGAGGGCGAAAATACCGTTGCCGCCAACCGCGGTGGTGTCCATGTTCAGCGTTACCAGAGTATCGACCTGAATCGGCAAGCCGCCACCCATATACGTTACATTCGCAAGCGTCAGATTTTGCAGTCCTCCCCGTTTGGCAAAGACAAACTTTGCCTTGCCGGGAGTGGGATTGGAATTTTGCGTCGTGGCATTCGACATCGAGAAATTGCCTTCACGCAAATTCCAAATTGTCGTGCCTGCACCGCTGCCTTGAGTGCCTCGGCTGATGGAGAAATTGCCACCGGTGACGTTGATATTACCATGGTGCTCGACCACGACATTGGTCGTGCTGCTCGTACCCTGAGTCGCAAATTGCCCGGCTTGGACAATGACGTCGCCCATTATCTTGACGGTGCCGGAGACACCACCAACCATTTGCCAGCGCGCGGAGCCGGTGTTGATCACCGTAAGATTTCCGCCGATGGTGCGGCCTTGCAAATTCAAATCACGGTTCGAGGCCAGACCCGGCGTGTTGAGTGTGAGGTTGTAATAATCCTGCCCGCGGTTATCGGGCGCAGTAGCGGTGATACCGGTGAACAACGCCGTTGAACCTTTTTCCCATGTAGCCGTGGGTACACTGCCGCCGTCGCGGGCATGTTCGTAAACTGATCCGTCTCCGAATACCAATGGTGCCACGGCAGCAAGCATGCCTTTATTGACCACCGTGCCGGCGACCGATCCGGAGTCGGCAGTCACGCTGCCCGAAGCATCAATCTTCATGACAGCGCCATTGGGGACAACCAATTTGGCACTCCGGAGAGTGTCGGTGAAGGAAACGCCTGCAGGATTCGATATGGTCAGCACATTGACCGAATCGGGTAGCAACGTACCGGCAACCTGCGCGACGGTGCCGTTGAAGGTGAAGTTGGCCACTTTGCTGAGGGTAATTTGCCCGGTGGTTTGCAGATTTCCGTTGACTCCATTCGGATGAGCGCTTATCAGGGTTGCCCCGGCAGAGAGGGCGAAAATACCGTTGCCGCCAACCGCGGTGGTGTCCATGTTCAGCGTTACCAGAGTATCGACCTGAATCGGCAAGCCGCCACCCATATACGTTACATTCGCGAGCGTCAGATTTTGCAGTCCTCCCCGTTTGGCAAAGACAAACTTTGCCTTGCCGGGAGTGGGATTGGAATTTTGCGTCGTGGCGTTCGACATCGAGAAATTGCCTTCACGCAAATTCCAAATTGTCGTGCCTGCACCGCTGCCTTGAGTGCCTCGGCTGATGGAGAAATTGCCACCGGTGACGTTGATATTACCATGGTGCTCGACCACGACATTGGTCGTGCTGCTCGTACCCTGAGTCGCAAATTGCCCGGCTTGGACAATCACATCGCCAATGATCGTAACCGTACCCGATGATCCGCCAACCAGCTGCCAGCGCGCGGAGCCGGTGTTGATCACCGTAAGATTTCCGCCGATGGTGCGGCCTTGCAAATTCAAATCACGGTTCGAGGCCAGACCCGGCGTGTTGAGTGTGAGATTGTAATAATCCTGCCCGCGGTTATCAGGCGCAGTAGCGGTGATACCGGTGAACAATGCCGTTGAACCTTTTTCCCATGTAGCCGTGGGAACACTGCCGCCGTCGCGGGCATGCTCGTAGGTACTTCCATCGCCGAACGTTAAAGAGCCAGCAGCAATCGCAATAACTCCAGTCGCCTCCACCTTGACGTATCCTGTAATACTCACCGCAACATCAACCCGTACTGTATCTACCCCATCGACAGTAATGTTTTCCGTTCCTGTCGGAGCATTGATGGCCGGGATCCAATTGGTTCCGTCGAATGTCTCCCAAGTTGAGGCCTGGCTCCAGTTCCCAGTTGCAACCGAGCGATAGTCCCCCGCTACCTGGGAAAAAGCCTGGCTCGAGAAGAACATTCCAATGGCGGCTGCCGCCAAAATGGTATATTTCGCGCTTTTCATAGTACCCTGCTCCATGTTAAGTTAACTTGAACAAGAGCATTGACGGAAAAGGTAGAACAAAAAATGACATCTGCATTCGTGTCGGGTCGCAGCAGACTGCAAACATTTTCTGTCCTTAATCTTTCCGTCTTCTAAATTTTTCGAGTGACCAAAGGTTACTTGGATGATTTCGAAATCCGTCGTGTGGAATAATCGATCACTTGAGCAGCACCAACCGCTTCATGCCAACAAAGTCTCCGGCCCTGACTTGGTAGAGATAAAAACCCGCGCTGAGATTTTCCGCCTCGAACCGCACCTCATGCATCCCGGCATCTTTGTGACCATCAAAGAGTGTCGCTACTTCTTCTCCGAGTATGTTGAATATTTTAATGCTCACCCGAGCGGGAGAAGGCAGACCAAATTTTATCGTCGTCGAGGGGTTGTGGCCAGACACTTGCAGAGGGTTGGGATAATTCTGCTCAATAAAGAAGGTTTCAGGTACATTCCGCACCGGTGATTTAACCGAGACCGGAATCTTGAGACTTCCTCCTTCATACGAAATCGATCCGTTCGGTCCGAGCGTGAATGGTATCGTATTGTCGAACACGCCGGCCATGAGTCGCAGCTTGCCGTTGATGGTCGTTGGCTGTGACAGAGTTACCCCGGCGGGATTATTGATGAGCAGATCGGTTACGGTCGCCGGCATGCGCGTGCTTGTCACTTGGGCGGTCGTGCCATTGAACCCGTAGCTGGATTCGTCCTCGAGAGTCACTGTGCCAGTGGTATTAGCAAAAATTTCAGCAACACCTCCGGCAAGAGCAGTCATCAATGTTGCGCCTTTATTCAATATGAAAATACCACTGCCGGCAAGTGCACTGGATCCCATGTCGAGTATCGTGCCGCTTTTCACTTCGATGGGAAGAGCGGTCAACGTATTTCCTGCACCCAACATAAGAGTTTGTGTGCCCTGCTTCGCAAAGACAAATTTGGCTCCGCCTGGAGTTGTGGTGGAACTCTGGGTTGTCGCGTTCGACATGGAGAAGTTTCCTTCATAAAGATACCATGTGGTGGTTCCACCTGCTTGAGAACCGCGACTAATCGAGAAGTTGCCGCCGGTTACCTTGATATTGCCATAATGGTTTACAATGAAGGTGGTTCGGGCGTTGCTCGTTCCTTGCACCGAGAACTGACCGCTCTCGACGATAACGTCACCCATAATCGTGACAATGGCGGTGCTGTCGGCGGATGTCGATGTCAAGTACCATCGATTAGTGGGTCCAGTATTAATGACTCTTACATCGCCACCGATGGTATTGCGGTTCAGGTTCATGTTGAGGTTCGCGCTTAGACCGGGAGTGTTGAATGTGAGGTTGTAATAATTCTGATTCCTGTCGTTGGGAGCGGTTGAAGTAACGCCGGTGATCAGCAGCGTCGAACCCTTTTGCCATGTCGCGCGCGGCACTCTTCCACCGTTGCGATCATGCTGGTATGTCCCTTTGTCGGCGATGCTGAGATTGGTGCTGGGTTCCACAATCCCCTGATTGACGAGCGTGCCGGTAATGGAAACCGCCACGTTGACAAATACTGAATCAGCGCTTTGTACCGTAATGGTTTCAGCTCCTGTCGGTGGCGTGCCGATGTTTACCCACGACGTGCCATTGAACCGTTGCCAGATCTGGGCATTACTCCAGTCGCCGCTGGCGCGTGTTCGGTAATCGCCTACCGACTGGGCCATGAGGGAAGTGGTTAAAATCAGCATGAGAGCAAGAGCGAGCATCATTGTACCAACTTTTTTCATGATGTGCCTCCTTTCATGAGTTGAGCGAGGTGATTGCTTCGGTAACTACTCAGCCTTCCTCACGCATGTCATCCCGCAGGATGGGATCTTTTTCGCACTGGCACAGGACTCGAAATGTAAAAAAATTCCCTACGGGCGTAGCCTACGGAATGACATTTCTTGTTATACCTTCCAAGTAAAATGTCATGTTGAAAACATCTTTTTACAATTGAGCACTGTGCTGAATTGCAAAAGAATTCCTCCTGAATGACATGATCATGTTACTTGCAGTACTAACCCCGTTCATCGGGATCAATTGCTGAATAGTGACGCTACTTGTTAATGCCTTCACGGAATTTCGTACGACAATTGCGCAACGATCGTGTGGCGCCGTTCGCTGTTCTTGCTGATGGCACTCGACCATATATCCTGATATTTCATCAACGAATTTTCATAAGCCACATTCAAACGCAGACCCGAATAAAATACCCCGAATCCCGCGGCATAAACTGTATAAGTGACCGGTTCACCCGTGAGATGATTTCCTTCCGGCTCGAAAACTTCCGCTTCTCCCCGCATCCCGCCGCGCAGCGCCAGCCACGGAGCGATCCTGTATTCGGCACCCACCCGAAAGAGTGAAGCCGAAAGCCATGGCGAGGTTTTCGTGCCCTCCGAATCGACGTACCGAACAGATTCGTAGGGACGAAATTCATATTCGAGACCGATGGTCAGCTTTTCCTTCGGAGCCAGCGCGAGACCGATCGTGCCGCGCCACGGCAGTTGCAATTTATCCTCACCTTGAACTGTAGAAAGCGAAGGGGTGCCTGTCGTGTCTGTTGCAACCTGCGTCGTATATTTTCGAGTAATCGTTGTTGGCAGTTTAATCGAAAAACCAATACTGACATGACGGCCGGCGAGGATACTGCTCAGGGTAAACTCCCGGCCGCTGAAATCCGAGGTGCCGGTTTTTGTGATTCGGCGGTACACCGAATCGGCGCGGAAAGCGTTTGAAAAAAACGTGAGTTTGCCTCTTGCAACCTCTTGCTCAAAGTCATCGCTGCTGCCAGCCAAAATCAAACCACTCGAGCCAACGGAAAGGCTACCGATACTTCCGGCCAATGCAAAACCATATCCCTTTATCGAACCATCCCGAGAACGAATCGATTGCGACCAGTCCACTTTTAGTGGATTATCATCCGTCGGGCGGAATGTCGGCAGCGGGCGTTGCGACAAAATCGCAGGAAAAAGTACATTATTGTTCTGATAATAGTGATCCAAGTCGGCATATTCGACGGCACCGATTCCCGCGACAAATTTGATCTTTCCGAATGATACCGGTACGGCCAGCAGCGCTTGCAGCGGTATGCTGTAATTTTTCGATCTTGACCAATTCGGATCAATGCTGTCGAATGGTCTTTGCACGGTGTCCTGCGCGGTGAACCCGACAAGGGTCGTGTCTGGGTCCGGAATTTGAGCGGTCAGCCCTTCCAACAGAAGGCTAAGATTCGGATAATATCGCACCGGCGCATAATTCTGTTCTTGTTTCAAATCTTGGGACAACCGTAACCCGCCGAGAGATACCTGCGTCCTTTGTATCGATAGCAGTGCCGCGGGATTTTGAAACATCAATCCGATATCCTGCTTCACGCCAATCGTGACTCCTCCCATGGCTCTGGTCACGGCAGAATGGAACGTATAGTGGTCAAGTCCCTGAAACGTCAACGGGCCGCCGTATCCCTGAGCAAAAAGCGGCTGAGCAAAAAGAAATAGCATCACGCAAAAACGCAGAGCCGCAAAGGTACCGTAAAGAAAAAACTTTGCATATTTTTTGCGTCTTTGCATTTTGGGTAATTCCTCAATCGTTGGTGGAGCAACTATCCTGTCATACTGGAAGCATCTTTTTGCGATCGAGCACTGTACGGGCTTGAAAAAGGATTCCCTACGGACGCAGTCTTCCAGAATGACAATTTTCTCCCCCCGTAAGTGAGGTGTTACCATCTTTGTGTGATAGTTTTTGCAAATATTGAACATGTTGAGGATCAAATTTTTCATGGCAGCGCAATTCCCAAACTAATCCGCTGAACATTTCCGAGATAGGTGCCCATGGCGCCGTAACTATAATCCGCCGACAGCCGGACACCTTCGATAGCATGTTTGACGCCGGCGCCGAGGGTTAGGCCGTCGAAATCATAATTGAATTTATATCCGCCGCGCAAAGCAAACGCACCAGCAAACTCATATTCCACGCCGGCATGTATTTGCTGCGCGTAATCATTGGGATGGAAGATATCGAACGCGGCACTCAGCCGGTTATCGTTGCTGACGGCACGCAAAAGCCCGTTAGGCCCCACGAGATCCGCACCGATGCCGAAGCGAAAGAGCAGCGGTACGGGATTCGACTCTTTGGCATATTTCACATCGGCACCGAAATTTTGCACCGCTGAGCCGATATGAATGGAGCGATAACCGGTGTTGTAGCGAATGCCGAAATCGAAGAGCAGTCCGTTCGCCCAGGTATCCACCTCTTCAAACACACCCTGCTTCACCATGGCCGTTACCTTGCGGCCATCGAACAACGATTCGTACGCGTATTTCATGCCGAGGCCCACGGAAAACTTGTCGGTCAGATAGCGCGCATAAGATATTCCAACGAGATAACTGAACGGCTTGAATGTTCTTCCGGTCAACCCCGGATTTTCGGGATCACTGATATAAGGACGTGCATTGGTGGTTTCCTCGAATTCGCCGAAATCGACGTACTGGACCTGCACTCCGAGAGATCCGAACCCTCGAATCGCGAGAGCATAAGCGAGTGCACCCTGTTGGGCATCGAACAACCAGTCGATATAAGTGGTAGAGAGCTCCATCTTATCGATCGTTGCCAGTCCGGCGGGGTTCCAGAAAATCGCCTCGGCACCGGTGGCCCATACTGCATAAGCTTCACCAAGCGCGGCGCCGCGCGCGGAAGGCATCACTTTCAAAAACTGCATCGACGTACTGCCGACCTTCTGGGCATACGAGGCGGAAGTGCAGAAAATGCCTGCCGTAATGATCGCAGCGAGAAATCGGATTTTCGTTTTCAGAAAATTCATGATAATTCTCATCATTGGTTAAATACATTGATCGTAACTATTCAGTCTCCTCTCGTATGTCATTCTGGAAGAATCCTTTTTCGTACAAGCACAGTGCTCGAAATGAAAAAAGATTCCTACGGAATGACAACCTCTTTTGGGACTTGAATAATTAAAAATTTCTATTAATGAATGACGACAAATTTGCCACTGGCCCGTGCACCGGTTTCCCGGTCTTCGACAACAAAATAATAAATACCCGAGGCAATGATTTGATTGTTGATGCTGAGCTGATACCAGGGATGGCCGTACGTTTCCCGGTCATGCTCGCGTGTCATGATCAACTGGCCGGTGTAGGAGAAAATCCTGATGGTGCAGCGTTTCGTCAGTCCCAGAAACTGAATTCTGTCACCAATTTCTCCCGCCGGATCGGAACCGCTCAATCCGCTCGTCACGATGAGTGGATTCGGCACGACGTAGACTTTGCCGAGGATTTCAGCCGGCGGCGCTTGGGTTTCATGCGTCATCATGTTGGTCATGCCACTTTTTCCGCCGAGTTTATCCACCGAGACCACGGCATAGGCAACATTGTCACCAAGATTGCTTTCGGGATCAATGACCGCATATTCACCATCTTTGAAATATTTCGGATCTCTTGGGAATACCGAGGCGACAACCGTCCACGGACCCAAAGGATGAGGAGCACGCCGCACCTCGTAATGGCTGAAAGGGGCACGCAGTCGCGGTGAAGCAAATGACTCCACTTGCGGGCCCCAAATAATCCTGTTTGCTGCCGCGCGAGTATCTTCAACACGAATGGCCGGCGCCGGAACCGGAACGGGGACTGTGTTGTAGCGGCCGGTCGGAGGAGCTTCCTCCGGTTTATATTGCAGCGTGTCGTACTTTGCCAACGGCCGTCCGGTATACATTTCAATCGCACGGTCGGCGACATCCCGGATCGATACGACGCCCGGTGTCACATACCACGGCAGCGGATGATTTTGCAAATAGGTGCTGCCGATATAATTCTTGCTGCCCAAATAAGCATATTGCAGAGTGTCGTACCAACTCGGCACCGGACTGAACCAGGCACCGGCATCAACACCGGCGCGAACGGTCCCGCCGAGATCTTTATACTTTCTATCACCTGCCACACCGGGACCATAGCCCGCAACCTCTGCTACGGCAAACCGCATCTTTTCGCCCGCCGGAAGGATATACGGATAAAAACCGTATGCGCGTGAAACCGGTTGCCACCAAGAAAGATTTGCCGAGCTTTTCGTGCGGCCCTTCCAATACGGCCACAATTCCGGCTCGAACTGATTGCGAAAACGGGTTGAATCGGTGGCGCCTTGCCAAATCGCGGTCTTGCGCGTCAGAGTGGGATCCATCCATGTCGCGGTTTTGGCTTCCGCCGGGAGATTGCCGTTTTCGTAGCGGAGCAAAAACGGCTGCTTCGCTTTCCCGTTTTCATCCCACATTCCGATGCTGTCTGTCCGTGCAAGAAAAACTTGTTGTGTTTGATCTCTGCGACTTAAATGCTCGTAGTCATAATGGAGCACCATCAATCCGACGGCCTGGGGTGAATTCAAACCGCCGCGGTTGCCCGGCGTTGACCACGTCTCGAAGAAATCCGGATCGGGAAGACCGTCGCGCTCGTGGTTGTAACTCATCCAGCGCTTGAGATCGAAACGCGCGAAGTGATCGCCCAATCCCGCCGGTGGCTGGCCGCGAAAAGCGCCTTCAGACCAGCTACCGTGATTTCTCTGATAACCGAACATGGAGGGCGCAAAGGTGTTCGCGAAGGTGATAAACAAATCGGTAATCGTCTCGTTTGTTATATTTTCGAACTCATACTCGTAGATGATGAAACTGTCATAGCCTGGATAACTCCATGCCCGGCTGGTGCGCGTTACCCTGATGCCGACGGGCGTATCCCATCGCGAGATAATCATTTCTTCCGCCTCATCGGGATTAAAAGCAGGATTCAGCTCACCGCTTTCCAGCACAGGGAAATTCTCGATTCTTCTTAATTCGAGGGGAGTGCTGTAAACACCGACGACCGGAACAGGTTCCCCGCTGGTATTGGACACCGCGCCGCAGAAGGCGTATTTTCTGCCGCTCGGCCGTGTTCCGGCAATCCAAATCCCGCTTCCGAAAGAGTTGTGTTGGCCCGGGTAATTTACGCGATTGAGCACCATACTGGAATAAGGAGGCCATTCCATGGAGGGCGTGCCGGGTGGTATGGTGCCTCCCGCATTGTACGCTCTTCCCAATTCACCGGTGTTGAACACCGTTTGGTGGAGCAATCCGCGCCGGTGTACTCGCCAGTCGCGCTGCTGCGAATAGACCTCACTGACCGAGACGGCCAACAACAGGACAATAAATCCGATACGTTTCATTTTTTTACCAAACTTTTTTAAAAAGCAAAACCATCAATGATTTTGACCTCAATGATTTTGACTTACTTCTTTCACTCGTCTTTCCAATTCTTAATGGTTTTGCCTTTTGCCTTTAAAACTCGAAAACAACTCCGAAGCTGAACGACCTCGGTTGATTATCGTAAATCAAAAACGATTGATCCACGCTGAACGGGCCCTGCCTTCCCTTGTCCCACCAGTAGCGGATGCCGTTTTGCTTGTCATCGATGGGATATTTCTCATAATATTGAAGTGGGAGATTGGGATTGGTCGCCGTGGGTCGCTGAAACAGATAATCGTAATTGAGGATTTTGTTGTTGAACAGATTGAACACTTCTGCATAGATGCTCGCCGGCACGCCAAAGAAATTGCGGATTGACTTGGTCACTCTCAAATCGGTGTTGTATTCCATCGGCGCGCGCTTCACATTGATGAGCCGGATGTCGGAGGGCGAGGTGTACGGCCTGCCGCTCCGAATTGAAGAATGCACTGAAAAGTTTATGTCCGCAAGCGGGTTGATGCCGAAGAGTGACGGTCCCCACTTTCTCCCCGTCGCATAGCCAACAGTGATAACCAAATTATGCGTCCTGTCGAAATCCAAAGTGATATCGCGCGTCGGCACATTGGTCAGATCGGTGGTAACGACTCCCAGCGTGTCACGATTGAAAATCGGAGTCGCGGCCGTGGCGGTTGCACTCTTGCCGGTGGCATAACCGTATTGATAATTGATCGAACCGGTGAGCACTCCCCTTCTCTTGTTCAGCATTATGCGGAATCCTCTGATGTCGGCATAATCAAGGTTGAAATAGGAGCTCACTTGATAGCCGGCTCTGGCGTCGATAAAATTCGATTGTTGAATAAGATTCTTGACATCTTTGTAGTAGCCGCTGACGTCCAACGTAAATCCTTCCCCGAGCGCTTGTACGACGCCGATATCATAGCTGTTCGTGGTTTCAGGTTTAAGTCTGGGATTGCCCAAAATGAGGGGATTGTTCAAGCGTTGTCCGATCCTTCTGGAAACAATGTATTGAAACGACGGTCTTTGCATGAAAGCGCCGTAGTTGAGATGAAAAACTGTGCTCGTTGAAATCGGGAATGAAAACCCCAACCGCGGCTGCAGACGGGTGTAAATCGGCGGTTTTTCCCTTTGCGCCTTCGACGGATCGAATCGACCCAATGAATCGGGATTCCCAAACGGCGTATAAAGATCGGCATAATAATCCACGCCGGAGTACCAGGCATCGAATCGCAGTCCGACATTCGCAATCAATCCTTGGAATTCCATTTTGTCCTGGGCATAGGCCGCCGCCTCGAATGGATGCGCGGTGTAGCGCTCGAGTTGCCGGCTCGAACGCACGTTCAAAAAGTTTGACACGTCGATGAGATAAGAATTGACCTGCACGCCGGCATTGACCAAGTGCGCCTTTGTCACTTGACTATTAAATGCTCCATCAAGTGATATGGTCCGAGTTTTCTCTTTGGTGAATGTATCATATCCGATTTGATAGCTCAAACCATCCGGAGAATTGTTGTTCGGGAAAGCGATGGTTCCGACCACCCAGTTGAAATCCACCGAATCGGGAAGTATGTCGGGAACGGGAGTCGCGCCGAGCCTGTTGTTCGTGAAGAGAGAATTCAACTTCAATTCATAATATGTGCTCTGGCTGAGCATCTTGGTCAAACGCGCGCCGAGTTGTGTGTTGACCCTTTTCCGCTCGCGGATGCCGGTGATCCGGTCCCATAGCCACCGTTGATATCCTCCGACGTTGTTTGAACTTGGAAAGACATTATCGTGTTGATGAGTAAAACCGCCGCTGAGACGAAGTGTTGTCCCTTCACCAAGATCGGTGACGACGTTGCCCATCGCTTGATACTCAATGTCCGGTTGTTCCGTCGGAAAAATCGTGCTTTGCCGGTTCGACCGTAATGCCATGAACATTCTCATTCTCTCATTGATGGGGCCTCCGGTTGCCGCTTCGAGAGAGTAATCGACTTCATTGCCGTAGGTTCGCCCAATGTCTCTTCTGGTCTGCTGCCAGAGCGCTTGCGCGACGGCGAGCTGGACCAGCGTATCTCCCGCAAAACTGCTCGTGAGCCCAGAAGCCATCGAGCCATAGTATGGCTGTCTTTGGTCGGCATTGGGATCTCCAGACAGCCAAACATTCGAATCAAGTAATAGCCTGATATAATCATTCGCGTTCGGATCGAAGACGCTCGGGCCGAAATGTTTGCGGCCCGGCGCCCGCATCCGCGATTCAACTCTTGTGCGCCAGACCCGTGCGTCTCCCTCTTTCATCGAGATGTTGACCACCCCGGATTGCGCATTGCCGTATTGCGCACCGAATCCGCTGGTGATCACTTCAACTTCCTCGACGCCGCTCATGATCGGCAGAAAAGCGGAGGAGCGATCCAGCGGGTTGACAATGCCCAGTCCTTGCAGCGTATAATATTCCTCGCCCGTGCGCCCGCCGCGGAAGTGTCCGTCAATCACGTCGGCCGCGAGATTGATGACGTCGCCGATATTTCTAATGCCCGGCAGCATCTGCACCTCGTCGAAGCGGGCAATGGCGCTGGTCGACGTCTTGTCCCGCTCCACATCGGGTCGAACCGCTTGCACAATCACCTCTCCCAATTCCAGCGCCTCCTCTACAAGCTTGAAATCGATGGTGGTGGTTCTGCCGGCATTCACAATCACATCAACCACCTTCATGGCCTCATAGCCCATCATGCTGACGCGAAGCTCATACTTTCCCGGAGGGACATTCAAAATGTAGTATTCGCCCTTTATATCGGTAGCCGCTCCCGTCTTTGTGCCGACAATGATGACATTTGCCCCGGGCAGGGGATCGCCAGTTTTCGCTTCCGTAACCGTGCCAGCGATCTTTCCAACATTTTGCGCCGAGAGCGGGCTCAGCCACAGGAATGTCGAAAAGATGGAAAAAAGAGCAAAGCAATGGGAAAATGTCTTGCTGGAAGCATCTTTTTCAAATTGAGTGCCGTGCTGGATTGAAAAAGGATTCCTACGGACGCAGTCTTCCAGCAATGACATGAAATTACGGATCATTTTTGTACCATCCATTTTCCTGTCATCTGAATTTCTCTGCCAGGCCGTTGAGATACTTTTCAAGATTGGTGTATCCAGTGCCGTCAAAATCACCGTTGCGGTCATCGGGATTCGAGGGATCGAGGCCATTCGCCAGTTCCCACTCATCGGCCATGCCGTCATGATCATCATCTTTTTGAGCCGGCGCAGAATGAAGCGTAGGCCAGCCGCCAACTTCCATTTGTGAATCAATGATGCCCGAGCCTTTGCCCCATGTTCCGCCATAAGTCGCTGTTCCATTTCTTACCTCTGCGATGATCCGCGCATCGACGCTATCACGCTTCGGTAAAATTGCACCTGCTTTCGCCAGCACCAACTCATAAGCTTGCTCAGCCGTGTGCGTCACCACCGGCGCGAACGGATGCGGCGATTCAACGCGAATTTGCTTCCAGAAAGCGCCTTGCACGCCGCCAGCCCAATTGTCCGCCGTGATGTCGGGAAAGCCGAATACGAAATTGTCTGCAACATACCACCTGCCTTTCGCATCGGAAGGCTCAACGATGCGATTTTTCATCGTGCGAGTTGCCGGCCCGTATTTGTAATAATTCGCAATTATATTTTGCCTGCCCGCCTCGCCGCCGTAGCTGCTATTCTCGCCCCAATTGTAAATCACGTTGTTGCGGAAATCGACAACTTCCTTGTCCGGCTTGCCGTGCGTACGGCTGCCATTGAAGCGCGGATTGCGACTGGAATGATGCGCCAGCAGATTGTGGTGAAACGTCGCGCCCTTGCCGCCCCAAATGCCGCCATAGCCGTGATCGCCTTTGCGGTGAAAAGAATGATTGAGGCTTTCACTGATCAAACACCATTGCACGGTGGCGTTCTCGTTGTCATAGAACGAGGCAACCTCGTCGATGCCCCAGCTCATTGAGCAGTGATCAACGATGATGTTTTTCCGGCCGATGCAAGAGATGGCATCTTCTTGCAGCTTGTGTACGTCACCGAGGCGAATGCGGAGATGGCGAATGATGACATTGTCGCCGGCGATGATGAGCGGATAATCTCTGAGGCAAATACCATCGCCCGGTGCGGTTTGGCCGGCAATCGTGAGATCGCCGTTGCTGATGATGAGTGCGGATCGCAACGCGATCGTGCCGGAAAGGCGGAACACAATCGTTCTCGCGCCTTTGGCTTGAATGGCCGCGCGAAGACTGCCGGAGCCACTGTCATGAAGATTGGTCACCTCGATGACTCGTCCACCACGGCCGCCGCTGGTGAATCTGCCGTATCCCTCGGCGCCGGGGAAGGCCAACTGCTGGGCATAGGTTGTCACTGACGTTATCGACAGGGTAATCAAGAAAAAACGAAACTTTGAAGCGGCTTTTAGTGCAATCATCTCTTCATTCATGTCATCCTGAAAGAACCTTTTTAATCATTGAGCGTAGTGGTTGTCCTGAAAAAGATTCCTCCAGAATGACACATGCCTCTGAATTGTTTTGCCATAAATAGTTTTGCTCGTTATGATGAACCTGAACAACAATGTTTATTTTTGCAATTCCCCGTTGATATAGACGTTTTTCATCTTCAAATCCCGATAGTGCCTCAGCATGTTTCCTTTTGCCACGCCGTCAAATCGGCAATTTTCGAGATAGAGGTTGGAAACCGGTGAGCGCTCATATCCGGCTAAGAATAGCGCATAGTTGCTTTTCTTGCTCGTGACGTTGGTCACATAGAGGTTGCGAACAATCGGGGTATGCTGCCCGGCATCACCTTCCTGGTAATTGAAATTGACCCAGATGACCGCATCACTGACTTCTCCGACCGTGACATTGCGCATGTAAATGTTTTCGACCACGCCCCCGCGCATGGAATTGGTTTTGATACGCAAGGCGCGTTCGAGATTTGGGCTGTCCATCACGCAATCCTCGGCAAATATATTGCGACAACTTCCGGACATCTCACTGCCAATGACAACCCCGCCATGACCATCTTTCATCGTGCAACCTTGAATGATGATATTCTCGCTGGGTACATTGAGGCGCCGACCATCCGCATTTCTGCCGGACTTGATGGCAATACAATCATCGCCAGTATCAAAATAACAATTTTTGATCAACACATTTTTTGAAGATTCCGGATTGCAGCCATCGTTGTTGGGCCCGTAGCTGATGACGGTCACATTTTTGACGATCACGTTTTCACACAGCACGGGATGAATTCCCCACATCGGTGAACGCTTGACGGTCACGCTGTCGATCAGGATATTTTTGCATTTATAGGGCTGAATGAAGTTGGGTCTCAGATAATGACCCTCACCGAAAACCCGTTCTTTGACCGGAACGCCATTTTCTGCCATTTGGTTGAGTTTCTCCACGTCGCGATCGCCATTGGGTTCTCCCTCCTTCCATCCGTATTCTTTTTTGCCTTTCCACGGCCACCAAACATCGGGGCCGGCATTGCCATCAATCGTTCCGCTGCCGGTGAGGGCGAGGTTCTCCTGTTCATAAGCATAAATGAAGGGCGAGTAGTTCATGCACTCAACCCCTTCGAAGCGAGTATACACCACCGGCAGATATTTCCTGGTGTCTTTGCTGAAGAGAATAACAGCGTTTTTTGTCACATGCAAATTTACATTGCTTCTCAGATGAATTGCGCCGGTTAAATACACTCCTTCCGGAACCACGACTCTGCCGCCACCGGCTTCGTGACAGGCGGTAATGGCCTTCTTGAATGCTTCCGTGCAATCCGTTTCGCCGTCACCCACAGCACCGTATTGAGTGATCAGAAAATCTTTTTCGGGAAAAGTCGGAGGAACGATTCTGTTCAGAATCTTTTCTACTTGCGCCCATCCGGAATTTGGTTTGGTGCCGACATTGAACTGAGCGATAAGTAGAAGGAGAGCGAGAACGAGTGGGAATGTGACGGTACCCCAACGACCAACAGGTGTTTTTCTTGACATGGCAAGCTCTTCCGCTTGTTGATAGCTGCAATGATAAGGAACAGGGGGCGTGGCGGCCTCGCCCCCTGCAAAATCAGTATGAATTTAGCCAACTGAAGAAAATGTCATTCTGGAAGACTGCGTCCGCAGGAATCTTTTTTGTACTAGCAAGTATTTCTTTAAAAAGTAAAAAGATTCCCTACGGGCGTAGCTTACAGCCGCAGGCCTACGGAATGACAGCCTTAGTTAAGGTAAGGTTCAGATGACTAAATTCTTACCAAAATCATAAGACGTGATACGTAAAACGTAACGCATAAAACGTAAACTTACGGATTACGCATTACGTTTTACGCTTTGGAGCTACTTCATGAGAACCATCCGGTGGTTCCGGATAAACTTGCCGGCTTCCATTCTGTAGATGTAGACACCCGAGCTGACCGGATTGCCGCGATTGTCGCGTCCATCCCATTGCACACGATAGACCTTG
>JAPDQK010000068.1:0-30325 GCA_034505955.1 Candidatus Zhuqueibacter pondensis | reverse complement strand
CGACAAAACGCACCACCATTTGCAAATCCCGATAAACCCGCAACTGTCGCTTGGCCGGATTATATTGCACCGGCATCACCTGCACGCGAACGATGCTTTGCTGGCGAAATTGCGCCGGCGGATCGACTCGCACCAACTCCGTCGGGTAATAGGCATCACGGTCATAAATTGGCGGATCAGGCACATAGCGCAATCTGGTCAGCTCCTCCGCTGGTTCTTTGATCGGAACCGGAGGAACATAGATGCCGCTCAATTCCTCGCTGGCGCCCGGCGTGATTGAAACTTCTGCTTGTGCGCCAGACGGCACGCCAATCACAAACACGCGCGTCGGCAATTCCGGCGCACCCACTTGATTCAGATAAATCGAATTTTCAAAATCCGGGCGTGAAGCCATCTCCCCGCTTTCTGCAAGGCGGATTTTTTGAAGCTGAAACCCGGTCACGCGATAGGCAATCGTCACCTGCCGGCCGCTGCTTTGCAGCACCTGGGCATCACGCGCGGCGGCAGTAGAAGGAAGTATCGCCTGGCAAAAAAAACCTGCCAGAATACCAACGCAAAAAAAATTCGTACCGGAAAAATCAAACCGCATATTCTGCACCAACCAATTCAAAGAGGGAACGAGCCGGGCATTCAATCGTTGGTCTGTTCTGCGTCAGCGTCCTGTTCATGGAATCGCTTTCTGATGCCATAAATCGATGCGCCGATGACAATTGCATAACCACCAATCAGCGGCCAGCGCACTACCTCGCTTTTCACCAGCTCGTAGGTGATGCCGAAAAGGCTGATGGTGATAAAAATGAAATAGTGAATCGTCCGGCGGATGAAATTTTTCAAAAGGCCTCCTGAAAACGAGGTTATAAAATAAAACAGCCTTCGGTGGCTAAATGTTCCAATAATATAAGACATCCGGACGATTTTAACAACGCTTATTTGATATTTTCGGGGGAGGGGATGATTATCGGATTTTGTTTTCCCAAAACTTCGTGCTCGAGAGCTGGATATTTTGGCATCACCGAAATCTGCGGCCGCCGCGATGAGTACGAGGCCGAGGGTAATCGTCTTCCCAATCGCTTGCATATGACGGACAAAGTCGGTGTATTAATATCTGTATTTTTGAAGGGCTTTAAGGCGCGAACAAAGATTGTGGTAATGCCTCAGTTACGGGTGGAGAGAAATGTCATTCCGTAGGCTACGCCCGTAGGGAATCTTGTTTCTAACCAGCACTGTACTCAGCCTGAACAAGATGCTTCCAGCATGACATGGGTGGTTGTCCACCAATAACTGAGGGATTACAGATTGTGCAAAGATTTCCTTGAATATGTTTTCAGACTTCCGTATATTTTTTCCTAGAATGCGGACAAAAAAAGGGAGTTATATATGTCTCGAGTAACCGTGAATCAAGCCCAACAGCAGCTCTCCCAATTGATTCAAAAGGCCTTGGCCGGCGAGGACATCGTTATCGTCAAAGGTAAAATGCCTTTGGTTAAGCTCGTGCCTGTTCATAACAACAAGGTGGAAAGACAAATTGGTGCGGATAAAGGCTTGGTCGAAATAGCGAAAGATTTCAATGCCCCGCTTGACGATTTTAAGGAGTACATGGCGTGAAGGTGTTGCTGGACACCCATACCTTTTTGTGGTTAATGATCGATGACCCAAGATTGTCTGCCACGGCCAAGACAACCTTTGCTGACGCCAACAATGAAATCTACCTCAGTCTGGCAAGCGCCTGGGAAATGGCGATCAAATCGAGCATATAAAATTAAAACTTCCCCTGCCAGTCAAGGATTATATTTTGACTCGAACGCAGGCGCATAAAATCAAATTGCTCGATATTGCTCTTGAACACATCGGAGTTGTAGAAAATTTGCCTTACCATCACAGAGATCCGTTTGATCGCTTAATTATTGCGCAAGGCATTTTCGAAAAATTTCCCATTCTCGCTGACGACACGCTTTTTGATTCCTACCCAATCCAAAGACTGTGGCAAGCTTTCAATTTTCTGCTAAAAATGTGGAGCAGCCCACGAGCTCAGTCTTTTTGCGATCTGCTTGATACGAGGCTACGCCCGCAGGGATGTCTGCGCTACATTTTCATCGCGATGGGTGTGCAAGCGTCGATGGCAATTCTTTCAGAATGACAACTTCGTTGGGGCGAAAATAAAGGTTGAACCGCGGTAGAATTTTAGCTAAATTGGATTGATGACCAGGCCAAGCAAAAAAGTCTTTTTCCTCTTCTTCAGCGGATTTTTCGGTGTGTTGCTGACGACGGTGACGATCAACCTGGCATTTTATGCTCCCTCTGCGGGAACCGCCAGCAACAACGGCAGCGAGGGCTACATGCTAATGAAAAAATTCGGCTGTCTTTCCTGCCACAAATTGTATGGCGTCGGCAGCACCGTCGGACCCGCGCTCGACAGCATCGGCACCAAGCGTGACGCGGAATGGATGGCCCGATGGATCAAAAATTCCTCGTCGATCAAAAGCAACAGCCGCATGCCGCCGTTCGTTTATTTGCCGGATGGGCAGATTCGAATCATAGCCGAGTATCTGAGCCAACAGCGTGGCGATTCGACGACTCGAACAACAAGACCATAAACCGGACGAGCCGCAACCCTTCAGGCGCAGCCAAACAGGAAAAAGTCTAATGGGTTGTCGTGTCATCCTGGAAGAAACTTTTTAAAATGCAAGCTGATCTTTCAAAGTGAAAAGCCTGCACTGGCCGCAGGCCGGGGATTCCTGCGGAATGACACTCAGTTCCTTACGTACCTGGCAATTTAAAATTCGCTCAATCACAAAGGAAAAGCCATGATCTCCCGCGATACCAAAGTCGGCAAAATGCTTAAAGAGTATCCACAGACACTCGAGGTATTGCTGGAAACCAGCGAGCATTTTCGCAAGCTGCAAAATCCCATCTTGCGCAAAACGCTGGCGCCGCGTGTGACCATCGAGCAGGCGGCAAAAATAGCGGGCGTCAATCTGTCCGAATTGCTGCAAAAGCTCAACAAAAAGATCGGCGCCACCATGCCCATTCAAGAAACGCCATCCCCAGCGTCGCCAGCTCAGCGCAACGCCGAACGCCCGGGAATTTTGGACAAATTGCAGCCGGTTGATTTGGACGTCCGTCCCATCTTGCAAGGCGGCACGGATCCGCTGAAAACGATTTTGAAAACCATCGAACAATTGGCGCCGAATCAATATCTCCATTTAATCAACAGTTTTGAGCCGATTCCGCTTTACACCGTGCTCTGCAAGCGCGGCTTCGATCATTTCACCGAATATCACGACGGCATCTTCCACGTCCACTTTTATCGCCAGGTACACGGCGTGGGAAAAATACCGCCTCCACCAGCAGACACGGTAATACCCGTGAAAGAAAAAACGCTCGAGCTTGACGTTCGCCATCTCTCGCCGCCTGAACCGATGATGAAAATTCTCGAAGCCCTCCCGCAGGTTGACGAGCAAACGTTATTGTTGGTGCATCACCATCGCGAGCCGTTATTTTTGTATGAGAAATTGCAGTTGCGCGGTTACAAGTGGCACGTGCAGAAAATTGCAGAAAATTATTTTCACGTCAAAATCTGGAAGGCATGATCAGCTCCGGACTCACCACCTCCTATGCACCGCCCTTTGCACTGGTGCGAAATCATTTCATCGTCAGCATCGTCGCGTATTTTTTGCTGACGCTCGCACTGGTGATCGTCGCGCCGTGGATGCAGGGACATTACTTTCAACCGCATCTGCTCGGCCTCACGCATCTCGCCACACTGGGATGGATCAGCATGATCATGATGGGCGCGTTGTATCAATTGGTGCCCGTGGTTTTGGAGACAAAGCTGTGGAGCGCGCGATTGGCGCAATTCACGTTTTGGCTTTTTCTGCCCGGCGCCACCGGGATGATTGTTCATCTCTGGGATTATCGAACCGGACCCGGGTTGTGGGGCTTTGGACTTTTGACTCTCGTAGCGTTTGCGCTTTTTGTCACCAATCTTCTGGCGACTTTGGCGCAAGTCGAAAAGTGGAATATCACCGGCATTCACATTCTGGCCGCGTTGGTGACAATTATTTTGGCCGCGGCGCTGGGAGTTGCACTCGCTTACAATTTGTGGAAGACTTATTTGCCAGGCGATCATCTGCACTACTTGCGGGCGCATGCGCATCTGGCATTTCTGGGCTGGGTTTTGCTCGTGGTGATGGGCGTCGCATATAAATTAATCCCAATGTTCGCGTTGGCGCATGGTTATTCCATGACTGCCGGCAAATGGGCGTTCGGTCTCGTCAGCTTCGCCACAGTCGGTCTGATGACGGCGTGGAGTTTCAGCTTATTTGCCGGCCATGCGGCCAATTCAAACCGTTTGGAAATTTTTTATGCGCTGCTGCTTGCCACCGGCATCGCGGCATTCCTTTGGCAAATGTGGCTGGTGTATCGCCACCGCAGGCGCAAGCAAGCCGACGTTAGCATGCACCACACCGTGTTGTCCTTTATTTTTTTAGGATTGGCGACTGCCCTCGGCGTGACACAATTTTTCCTGCCGGTGCGTTGGCCGCAAGCTGTGCGTGAAGGTTGCATCCTGCTCTATGGATGGCTGGCCGTTATCGGTTTCGCCGGTTTCATCATCGTCGGGCAAATGTACAAAATTGTGCCGTTCCTGGTTTGGTTCAATAAATACAGCGACAAAGTCGGCCAGGCCACAGTGCCGATGCTGAAAGAAATGTTCGACGAACAGTTGGCGAAAATCGAATTGGGGCTGATGCTGGCCGGTTTCTTGATCGCTGCCGTCGCTTTGCCGCTGGCCAACACATTGCTTTTTCGCATCGGCGCGATTGTGCTCATGGCCAGCGCCGCGATCTTTGTGTGGAATATGATCACGATTTTTAAAACATAGATCGTTACACGTTTCACGCTACACGGGAAAGTTAAAACATGCTTACCGAACACGAGATTATCGAAAAACTCCGCGAAGTGATCGATCCGGAAATCGGATTGAATATCGTTGAGCTCGGTCTGATCTACAGCATCGAGGTGAATAAAGAGAATCAGGTTCATGTTAAAATGACTTTGACGACGCCGGGTTGCCCGATGCACGACGCCATCAGCACCTGGGCGCAACGGGCGCTTGAAACCCTGCCGGGCGTTGCCAAAGCCAGTGTCGAGATCGTTTGGGAACCGCCGTGGAATCCGGAGATGATGACGGATTTTGCCAAAGCGCAACTGGGATGGGGATAGCAAATAAAGAAGCGGTGGATTGATGGAGTAATGGCTTAATGTAACACCAATTAACACAATAATCCAAAAACTTCATTTAATCCAAAACTTCAGCAATCTATCAAGCCGATATTATTATGCCGCAGACTGTTCGTTGGTTCATTCGCACCAGTGCCATTTATCTGGTACTGACGTTTCTGGCCGGTGCGATTTTTCTTTATTACAATTGGCTCTTCGGGCCCCTGCCGCGGCCGTGGGTGGTCATCCATCTTCATGCCGGGCTGGTCGGATGGTTGGTGAATATCGTCATCGGCGTCGGCCTGTGGATGTTCCCCCTCAACAAAGAGGCTTTTCCTGAAAGCGGTGGACGCTATACGCTGCTGTTGGCACGGCTGTGCTATTTCGGCCTGAACCTCGGGTTACCGGTACGTCTCATTAGCGAATTGATCTTCTCCTATACGCACAATCGCCTGCTTGGTGCGCTGATGGTCCTCTCCGGCATTCCACAATTTGTCGCTGTCGCCATCTTTTTGTATATTGTCTGGAAACGCGTGAGATTGATTGAAGGGCTAAAAGCGAATTTGTAAAAGCAGAGCTTTACAGAGGTGGCAGGCCGGAGAAATGCAACAGGATAAGAAAAAAACTCTTTTGGTTGTTTTGCTTGGCCTGCTTTTGAGCAACAGCATCGCGGCGCCTCGGCCCAAAATCGGTTTGGCCCTCAGCAGCGGCGGAGCAAAAGGATTCGCCCACATCGGTGTATTGAAAGTCTTGGAAGAGATCGGCATGCCGATCGATTACCTCGCCGGCACCAGCATGGGCAGTGTCGTCGGAGCGCTTTATGCGATTGGCTACAAATCCGCTGCGCTCGAAGAATTGGCATTGCATCAGGATTGGCAGGATTTATTTTCCGATGCCGCCACGCGCCGCGATCTGCCGATGGAAGAGAAACTTTGGGATGGACGCTACATCGCCGCCTTCCCCATTCGCAAACACGCTGTACAATTGCCCGCCGGATTGATTGCCGGACAAAAAATCACCGCCATGCTCTCGCGTCTGACATGGCCGGCACATCATATCAGCGATTTCAAAGAACTGCCCATTCCCTTTGTTTGTGTCGCCACCGATCTTGAAACCGGCGAAGCCGTCACATTAGACAGCGGTTTTTTGCCGCAAGCGCTGCGCGCGAGCATGGCCATACCAACCATTTTCACTCCGGTCAAATTGAACAACCGCCTTTTGGTGGACGGCGGACTGGTGCGCAACTTGCCCGTTGAAGATGTTCGTCTCTTGGGTGCCGATATTGTCATCGCCGTCGATGTGGGCGCCTCATTGTCTCCGGCAGAACGACTCAACTCCTTTTTGAGCATCATTGATCAATCGGTGAGCTTTCAAGGCGCAGCGACAAACCGCAAGCAACGTCAACTCTGCGACATTCTCATCACGCCCGACATCACCGGAGTCAACGTTGCCAGTTTTGATCAGGCCGACACACTCATCAAGCGCGGTGAAGTGGCGGCCCGGCGCCTGCTGCCGCAGCTTCGCGCACTCGCCGATTCCCTCAAACGCTTCTCAACCCGACAATTTGAAGTCATCATGCCGAAAGTCGATTCGATTTACATTTATGATCTCGCTCTTGCCGGCCTGCATGATGTTTCGCGTCGTGTCGTGTTGTCCGAGCTTGATCTTGACCTGCCGGTTTGGATAACGGCAAAACAATTGGAAAAAGCCATTGACCGCGTTTATGGCTCGCAATTTTTTGAGCGAGTGACTTACAAACTCGAATCGAGCGACAAGGGAACCAAATTGATTGTGGAGGTGCTCGAGAAAACCGCTGATATTTTTCGCTTCGGTCTGCGCTATGACAGCCACTCCCAAGCTGCGCTTCTGCTCAACACCACCTTTCGCAACCGCGCCGAGCACGGCTCCAAGTTGGTTCTTGATTTGAAATTGGGCGATCAGCTCCAAATCGATGCGCAGTACTTCCTTCATTTGGGCCTGCGCCCGCGCCTCGGCTTTCGAGGGCGGGTCTATCATTCCAGAGCTTCGATAGAAATTTATCAACAGCGGCAGCGCATTGCGAGCTTGCGCATGCGTACCACTTCTGCCGAAGCTTTGTTCGGCAGCATATTTTCCAATGCGCTGGTCTCCGGCCTCGGCTTAAAAGAAGAATTTTATCACTTTTCTCCGGACGTTGCCTCTCCGATTTTTGCCGAGAAAAGCCAAAACTTTTTTTCGCTGTTCGGACTGATCTGGATCGACACGCTCGATCGCGCCGTGTTTACCAGCAGCGGCCATTCCCTTTTTCTAAAAAGCGAAGTGGGCTATAAAAAAATCGACGGCGACCTCAAATTTCTCCATCATTATTTTGACTGGCAGGGATTCTTTCCTCTGCATCCCAAGCTTTCTTTGCTGACTCGAGTGCAGCTCGGGAGTGCGCCCAAACGCGGCTTGCCGCTACATTATCAATTTTTTCTTGGCGGCGTGGATTCATTTGTGGGTTTGAAGCCGCAGGAATTGGCGGGAAAAAATGTGCAAGCGCTGCAGCTCGGCTTGCAGTATGAAATTCTGCCGCGCCGATTCATGCTGTTGCGTTGGAATATCGGCAACACCTTTGACCAATGGCGCGTAAAATTCAACAGACAACGCTTTGTCACCGGCGCCGGCCTGACCGTTGGTGCACCAACTTTGATTGGCCCCATTGAGCTGACCGTGATGGGCGGCAGCCGGCATCGATTTCTGGCGCATTTGAATATCGGGTATAAATTTTAAAAATATTTTGTAGTGGCCGCCTTCAGGCGCCGGATGTCCAGCAAGGTATAAACGCTTGGAGGCGTCACGGCGAACTTTTACGCAAAGGCGCAAAGGTAACGCGGAGAAAATGCTACAGACGCAGTTTTTACGTGAGATTTTGTTTTTGGGTTTGGCTTATGGGTGTCGTTATTGATTCTCACGCATACACCAACAAAGTACGACGTGAGCAACTGGTATCAATTAAACGCCACAGAAGTTCTTCACCAACTCGGCGCTGATGCAAATCACGGCCTGAGCGAAACAGAAGCGAAACGCCGTTTGGCAGAGCACGGTTTCAATGAGCTCGTCGAGCGCGGCCTCAAAAGCCCGTGGCAGATTTTGTGGGAACAATTGACCTCGGTCATGGTGATCATTCTCATCATCGCGGCCGCTGTCTCGGTGCTTCTTCGCGACTATGAAGATGCTGCGGCCATTTTAGTGATCGTCATGCTCAATGCGCTGTTGGGATTTCGCCAGGAGTATCGCGCGGAGAAGGCGATCGCGGCGTTGAAAAAGCTGGCCGTGCCGAAGGTCAAAGTTCGTCGCGATGGTCACGTGCAAGAGATTTCTGCGCGTGAGCTTGTGCCAGGCGACCTCGTCATGTTGGAAGCGGGCAACTTGGTGCCGGCCGATTGCCGTCTGTTGGAAAGCGCCGATCTGCGCATTCAGGAAGCGACGCTGACCGGTGAATCCGAGCCGGTGGAAAAACATGCGCGGGCGCTGGCAGAAATCGATTTGCCGCTCGGTGACCGGCGCAACATGGCATACATGGGCACCGTCGTTACGTATGGTCGCGGCCACGGTGTGGTCACCGCAACCGGAATGAAAACCGAGCTGGGGAACATCGCCGAGATGATTCAAACTGTGCCGGCGGAACTGACGCCGATGCAGCGGCGATTGGATCAACTTGGCAAGATTATGGCAGGCGTTGCGCTTGCACTCGTCGTCGTGGTTTTCATTTTCGGCTTGCTGCGCGGCGCGGAGCTGAAGCTGATGTTCCTGACTGGCGTGAGCATGGCCGTCGCCGCCGTACCCGAAGGCTTGCCGGCAGTGGTGACGATTGCGCTGGCGCTCGGCGCGCAGCGAATGCTCAAACGCCGCGCGCTCATTCGCAAGCTGCCGGCGGTTGAGACCCTCGGCTCCGTCACTGTCATCTGCTCCGACAAAACCGGCACGCTCACTGAGAATCGCATGACCGTCACCGTCGTCGATATTGCCAAGCACAAAGTCGAGATAACCGAAGACCTGCGCCAGCCCAAACTCGTTCCAAAGCCTGATGATGAGCAATTCGCGAAGCTGCGAGAAGTGCCGGCACTTGCTTTGATGGCAGCCGGCGGCACGCTTTGCAATGATGCCTATCTCGAAATCAAAAGCGACCGGCCGGGAGACTTTCATATTGTTGGCGATCCCACCGAGGGCGCGCTGCTCATGCTCACCGCACGGTTGGGAATTTCAAAGCACGAGCTCGAAAATGTATTCCCGCGCGTGGCTGAAATGCCCTTTGACTCCGCGCGCAAACGCATGACCACGATTCACCAAGTTCCAACTTCAAAATCCGAAATTCCACGCACCCTTGAAAAGGCTTGGAATTGGGAAAGGGGAATCGGGCAGGTGCCTTATGTCGCGTTCACCAAGGGTGCAGTGGACAGTTTGTTGGAGATCACCACCAGGGCTTGGGTTGATCAGGAGATAGTGCCACTCAGCAAAATGTGGCGACAGCGCATAATTGAAAGCAACGAGCACATGGCTAAAAATGGCATGCGAGTTCTCGGTGTGGCGTTTCGGCCTTTGCCGTCGCACGCGATCAACACCCGCGCCGGCGAAACTTTTGAGCGCGATCTGATCTTTGTCGGCATGGTGGGCATGATCGATCCGGCGCGGCCCGAGGTGAAAGATGCGGTGTTGACCTGCAAACAAGCCGGCATTCGTCCGGTGATGATTACCGGCGATCATCCACTCACGGCGCAGTACATCGCGTGCGATTTGGGCATTGCGGTGGATGAGAATATTCTTACAGGGCAAGACCTCGGACGGCTGTCAGTGGCCGAATTGGAAAGCGTAGTTGAAAAGGTTTCGGTTTATGCGCGCGTCTCACCGGAACACAAGCTGAAGATCGTGCAGGCGCTGCAAAATCGCGGGCACATCGTGGCCATGACCGGCGATGGCATGAACGATGCGCCGGCCCTGAAGAAAGCGGACATCGGCGTGGCCATGGGCATCACCGGCACCGATGTGGCAAAAGAGGCAGCGGACATGGTTTTGCAGGATGACAACTTCGCCACCATTGTTGCTGCGGTCGAACAGGGACGAGTGATTTACGACAACATCCGCAAGTTCATCAAATATATTTTGGCGAGCAATTTCGGCGAAATTTTGGTGATGCTGCTGGCGCCGTTTCTCGGCATGCCCCTGCCGCTGCTGCCGCTGCAAATTTTGTGGATCAACCTCGTGACCGATGGTTTGCCGGGCCTGGCGTTGAGCGTGGAGCCGGCGGAGCGCGACACCATGCGCCGTCCTCCGTACCCGCCAGCGGAAAGTATCTTTGGCCGCGGGATGGGACGGCAAATCATCTTCGGCGGATTATTGATGGGCTTACTCTCACTCGGCGTGGGATATTGGTATTGGCATGCCGACAACACGGCGTGGCAAACCATGGTTTTCACCACACTCACTTTCGCGCAGATGGCGAACGTGATGGCGATTCGTGGTGAGCGCGTCTCGCTGTTTAGCCTCGGCTTGTGGTCAAATCAGCCGCTGCTCGGTGCCGTGGCGCTTACTATTTTGTTGCAATTGGTTGTCGTGTATGTGCCGTTCTTGCAAAAGCTGTTCAGCACCACGGCGCTGTCAATCAATGATTTGGCCGTGAGTTTGGCGTTGAGTGCGTTGATCTTTTTTGCCGTGGAGGTGCAGAAGGGCTTGATGCGGAGACGTCCCCCGTAAAATTGATCTTGTCATTAGTTGAAAAATGGGGAGGAATTATTGTCGTCGCCAAACTATCTGAGGGAATTCTTTCGATGCAAATTCGCCTCTTCCAGGGTTTTGAATCTGAAAATGCCACGCTCGAGCTTTTTCCGTGGTTGCAATGTTCGGATGAAAGCTTCCAATCTGGCTAGCTTCTCCAAAGGGTCAGGAGCTTGAAGCTTTGCCAGATGGGCACGAGCTTCGTGGAAACTGCGATATTTGTAGACCGGCATTATTTCCTCTCCTTCAACTTTTCCATCAAGAGAATAACATCCGCCTTATCAATCTCTCTTGTCGTTCCTTTTTTGAGATTGATGAGCGTCTCAATGGTCGCCACTCTGATTGGAATGCCTTGGCTTTCGATAATCTCATATTTCAAATCATCGTACTTAAATAATTCTCCGATACCATCCATGATGTCGATGTAATAGTCTTCCGGCGTACCGTAACGTATTACAGCATAATCTTCCAAGTCGTCATAGCTAAGCTCATTTATGCTTTCATCTTTGAAGACCGCGTGAAGCGCCTTTTTCAATTTTTCCACATTCGCTGACTCTCTCTTGACAAAGATATCCACATCCTCGGTTACTCTGGGCACACCATGGAGAATAGCAGCAAACCCTCCGACCAGGATATAATCCACCTCATGCTCATGCAGAGCTTTTAGAACAGCCAGAAAACTGTCGACTTTCATGTTCATCAGTAATAATATAAGCTTGCTGATTCATGAAAGTCAAGTCCAAGCTGTTTGCACCGCCAGATTGGAAGCGAAGTCAACTCTGGCCTCAAAAAGATCCCGCTGAGATAATTGCCATCGACTGGGAGGGAATGCGCTGTATTCCTGGCTCAATTGGGCACGGCATCATCAATGAGAAGATGTGGATTCACCAAGAAAAAATTTGGGCCCGGTAAATCTGCACTTCTCCTTGCCGGGCCCGAATCATTCAATCACAAACCCATGGGGATGAACACGGATTGGGTTACGGGAAAATGCCGCGCACTTTGATGGCCTCGACGACGCGATCCACCGCCAACAGATAGGCCGCGCTGCGCATGTCCACTTTGTATTTCTGTGACATCTGCAAGACTTCGGCAAAACTGTTCACCATGATCTCGCGCAGGTTGTCATTCACGTCCTTTTCCTTCCAGAAGAAGCTGTAATTATCCTGCACCCATTCGAAGTAGGATACGGTCACACCACCGGCATTGGCGAGAATATCCGGCAGCATGAAAATCCCCTTCTCGTAGATGATGCGATCGGCTTGCGGCGTGGTCGGACCGTTGGCCGCTTCAGCAATGATGCGCGTGTTGAGTTTGGGTGCATTTTTTTCGGTAATCGCATTCTCGAGCGCCGCCGGCACCAATACGTCACACCTCAGCGCCAGCAGATCTTCATTACTGATGTTCTCCGAGCCCGGGAAGCCGGCGACTTTGCCGGTCTTTTCTTTGTAGGTGAGCAAAGCCGGGACATCAAGCCCGTTCGCGTTGTATGCGCCACCTGTGGAGTCATTCACCGCAATAATCTTCATACCATATTCTGCGGCCAAATACTTCGCTGCCACTGAGCCGGCGTTGCCAAATCCCTGGATGACGGCTGTGGCGCCGGCCAGTTTCAGATTCAAATGCTTTGCGGCCTCGACGATGGTATATACGCAGCCGCGGCCGGTGGCTTCGTTGCGGCCTTTGGAGCCGCCGATGGAGAGCGGCTTGCCGGTCACCACGCCGGGTACGCTGTAGCCTTTGTTCATCGAATAAGTGTCCATGATCCAGGCCATGGTTTGCGGATTGGTGTAAACATCCGGCGCGGGGATGTCACGCTCCGGCCCGATGAAACCGACCAGCTCGCTGGCGTAACGGCGTGTCAGGCGCTCCAACTCTTCCATGTTCATTTCTTTGGGATTACATTTCACGCCGCCTTTGCCGCCGCCAAAAGGAATCCCCACCACCGCACACTTCCACGTCATCCAGCTCGCCAAAGCTCTCACTTCATCAAGAGTTACATTGGGATGGTAACGAATACCACCTTTTGCCGGGCCGCGCGCGGTATTGTGCTGCACGCGATGGCCGGTAAAAATTTTGATTTTGCCATCTCGCATTTTGACCGGGAAGTAAACCGTCAATTCGCGCTCGGGGTATTTGGCACGATTGCGCAGGCCCTCGTCGAGCTGCAAAATATCAGCAGCACGGTCAAAAACCTGCATGGCGGCCTGCCACGGATTGTAAGTGGTGTTATTTGTGGAAATCATAGCTGCCCTCTCCTATTTTGTTAATGACTGCAAGTGCAAAACCCCACATGAAAAATCGTGGGGTTTATGATGTGAGATAAATTAAGAATGCCTATTTCAAAAGGAATGACAGCGCAATTCGTAACTATCGAGTGTGCCTTCGCTCGAAATCCCAAATGCTTGAACCGAGATCTGCGTTCCTACGCGGCAGCAAAAGTCGATTTTTTGTGAATGCGGCGCAAGCGCTGACGATCTTTTGTGGAAGAAGCAGCTTGGGCATCTGGACGTGTTCGCGCCAGTGGCAGCATGGCGAAAAGCGTTCCGATGGCCATCACCCAGCCGCCAATCCACAACCAAGCGACTAAGGGATTCACATAAGCCGAAAAAGTCGCCTCTTGTTTTTCTTCCTCATAACCGGCGAGTACCAAATAGAGATCATCGCGCCAAGTGGAGAGCAGCGCCACTTCCGTCGTCGGTTGTTCATGAGTCACATAAAGCCGCTTTTCCGGTTGCAACTTCTTGATGAATTTTCCCTCATTAAAAACGTTGAGCTCACCAGCCATCCACTGTTTTGCCGCATCGTTGCCAAACAGGATGCGGTCGAATTGCACGTGGTAACGCCCGATAGGGAATGATTCGCCGGCTCGCACTGTCGCCTCGAGATGCGAATTAAAAGCAGTTCCGCTAATGCCGACAAAGACCAGCACCACCCCAAAATGGACAACATAGCCACCGTAACGTCGCTGATTGCGCACGAGCAATCGTGCCAGCGCCACGAGCCAATTTTCCTGATGGCTCTGGCGTCTGGCCCTGACACCGCGATAAAACTCTTGCACGATGGTCGCGGTGACAAAGAGGGAAAGCGAGAGAGCGACGACTGCGTATAAATGCCGGACACCGAAAATCCACAGCGCTACGGCTCCGGTAAGCATTACCGCCAAAGGCCAAGTGAACTGCTTGCGCAAATTTTCCGGAGAACTGCGCCGCCACGCAAGCACTGGACCAATGCCGGTCAATGCCAACAGCACCAGTGCTATCGGCAAGTTGACTTGATTAAAAAACGGCGCGCCCACCGTGATTTTCACGCCGCGCACAGCTTCGGAGACCAGCGGGAAAATTGTTCCCCACAAAACCGCAAAGGTCGCGCCGAGCAAAATCAAATTGTTCAGAAGAAACGTCGACTCGCGAGAGACTATGGATTCGAGCTGGTTCTTCGCACGCAATTCAGGAACGCGCCGCAACAACGCCCAAAGGCAAAACGCAGTGCTGGTGCCGAGAAACGTGCCGAACATCGGCCCGATGCCGGACTGTGCGAAGGCATGCACCGAGGAGATGATGCCACTGCGGGTGATGAACGTTCCGAAGATGCACAGCTCAAAAGTCAAAATGATCAGCACCATGTTCCAGATCTTCAGCATGCCTTTCTTCTCTTGAATCATGATGCTGTGGAGAAAAGCGGTGCCACTGAGCCATGGCATCAACGAGGCATTTTCAACCGGATCCCAAGCCCAATAGCCGCCCCAACCCAGCTCGACATACGCCCAGCGCGCGCCAAGCATGATCCCCATGGTCAGGAAAAACCACGGTATCAGCGTCCAACGACGTACATTTTTCACCCAGACGTCATCGAGGCGGCCGGAAAGTAATGCGGCAAGCGCAAATGCAAGTGGCACCGCCATTCCGACATATCCCAGATATAGCAGCGGCGGATGCGCGGCCATCGCCGGATGCTGCAAGAGAGGATTTAATCCCGCGCCATTAGCCGGAATCCGATTGAGCAATTCGAACGGCGGTGCCACGAAGATCGAAAGCGTATTGAAAAAAAGCAAGATCGCCATGAGGATGGCGACCACGTAGGGCAAGATTGATACCGATCTCCCTTCAGCCAACACTGAAAGCGAGTCGGGACGTCGTCGATAAATCAGCAGCACGGCGACGGCAAATAGTGACAAGAGCCATCCCCACAACAGCAGAGAACCTTGTTGTCCACCCCAAAAAGCAGTGAGTTTGTAGAAAAGCGGCAATTCGCGGCTGGTATAACTGGCCACATAAGCCACGCGGAAATTCGAGATGGCAAGATTATAAAAAAGTAAACCGGCGGCCAGCGTCATCAGCGCTCCGGAGGCGAGTGCGGCATTGTGGCCGCTTTCAATCCATGGGGCGCCGGTTTTTCCGCTGCGAATTCCGATGATCAGCGTGACGAGACTATATGCCGTTGTCAAGCCGGCAAGCCAGAGCAACCAAGTCCCTAATTCAGGCATCTAATATTCTCCTTGTGCGTCGAAGTTAGTTTCCTGCTAGCGCATGTTTTGAGGGCACGAAATCGACATTTTCGCTCACAAAACATTTTTTATGTTTGTCAAAGAGTATGCCGTCAATAACAGCCAAGCAAGGCTAATGACCCATAAACTTAAACCTCAATAGGTTCAAGAACATGCAGCGCTTCATGATGATTCCCCAATTCTGCAAGGTCGATGGAAAATTCTCATTCATGGGAAAGGTTTCGCTGTCATTCCCATGAATGAGAATTCTGCAAACAGGAATTATGCACGCGATGAGATACGGAAATTGAGTGAAAAACATGCAATAATTTCTTTTTTAAACTCCGTTCATTCCCTGCATAATTTCTATTGACATTTCGACATTTTTTTCTAAACTTCTTCATGCAAGCTCTCATCCACAAACAGTGCACAGCCGAAGGTCCGCAAAAGTTGGAACCAATTTTGAAAAAAGCTCAATGCATTTTCGTTGAAATCGAATCAGACAAGACTCGAGATTGGAAGAGCAAAAACCATGTGCAAGATTGGATCAAATGGATTTTGTTTGAATAACCCGGTTTTGGTGGGGCTTACGCTGTATCTTTTTCGCAAGTACCTTTCAAAAGTTCCAGTGGTGATTATCTGCATCATTCACCGATGAGCTCGAACGAACTGCCATTTTAAATCTACTGAAAAATGTTACTGGAAGCAAGTATTTCATTGCAGATTTTGTTGTGAGGAAACAAATATGGGAAGACTTCTTATCCGCGGCGGCGAGGTTATCACCAGCCTTGATCGGATGCGGAGTGATATCTTTTGTGAAGACGGTATCGTCCGTGCACTGGGTGCAAAGTTGGAGGTACCTGCTGCAACCGAAGTGGTCGATGCGAGCGGACAACTGGTATTTCCCGGCGGCCTCGATCCGCATGTGCACATGGAGCTGCCTCTTGCAGGCACCGTTAGTGCGGACGATTTTGAGTCGGGCACCATCGCCGGCATTTGTGGCGGCGTGACGTGCATCATTGATTTTTGCACACCGGAACGCGGGCAATCACTACTCGAGGAACTGAAGATTCGGGATGAACGTTCAGTAAAAGCCGTGATCGATTTTTCCTACCACATGGCGATCACTTGGATCAACGAACAAGTCGAAAAGGAAATGCAAATCGTCAGAGAGAAGGGCATCCCCAGCTTCAAGCATTTTTTGGCTTACAAAGGCACGGTGATGCTCAACGACGATGAGCTCTATCGCAGCTTCAGCCGCATCAAGGAGCTCGGCGGAATCGCGACGGTGCATGCTGAAAATGGCGACATTATCTGGCATCTGCAACAGAAGCTGTTGCGCGAAGGCAAGACTGGTCCGGCGTGGCATGCGGCGTCGCGGCCCCCGGCGGTCGAAGCCGAAGCCACCAATCGCGCGATTCGTATTGCAGAGGTTGTTGGCGTGCCGATTTACATTGTTCATCTGTCAAGTAAGGCCGCCCTCGAGGCGGTAATTGCGGCACGTCTGCGCGGCCAGCGCCATGTGTATGCCGAATCGCTGATCAGTCATCTCGTGCTCGATGACAGTGTTTATGACAAACCTGACTTCGAGGCGGCCGCGTATGTGATGAGCCCACCCTTTCGGCCCCGAGGCAATCCCGAAGCGTTGTGGGCTGGCATCAAAGCCGGGATGATTCAGACCACGGGCACGGATCATTGTCCGTTCAATATGAGCCAGAAGGCGATGGGCAAAAACGACTTTACTCGCATTCCCAACGGCTGTGCCGCGATTGAAGATCGTATGAGCTTGTTGTGGCATTATGGTGTCAATGCCGGCCATATCAGTGAGCAACAGTTTGTCGATCTCTTCACCACCAACGCCTGTCGCCTCTTTGGTCTTTATCCACGCAAGGGTACGATTGCTGTCGGATCGGATGCAGACCTGGTCGTCTTCGATCCGACCAAAACGCGCGTGATCAGCGCCAGGACTCATCATCAAAAAGTCGATCGCAATATCTTCGAGGGCTTGGAAGTGAAAGGCGTCCCGACGCACGTGATTGCCAACGGCAAGCTGGTTTACAAAGATGGCGACTTGCGCGCCGAACGCGGCGCCGGGCGGTTCATTCCACGAGCCGGGATTCAGTTGATTTGATGGCACCCGGCCGATATTGCACTCGCCTCTTATTTCCGAGTTGTCGCAGCCCAACGCGAGGCCAGCACCGGCTTCGAATCAAATATCCGGGAGGTCGTCATGGTCAATCAAGATTTCATTGACAGCTTTCGCGAAAAACTTCGCATCCTGGCAAAAGAGGGAAAGTATTCACGGTGTTTCACACCCGATGATGAAGAGCGCGTTAGTCGGGCTTTTGCGATGGCACTGGAAAATCCTTCCATTTCCGAAACACTGTTGTTCGAATTGCTCACCGGGGAAAAAGCATGAAGCTCGAGAAACTGGTGGTTAAAAACCTTGGTCCTTACCGGGACACGCGCCAATTTGATTTGAACGGCGAACTAACGGTATTTTGGGGTGCCAATTTTTCGGGTAAATCCACGCTGGCGAAGGCAATTTATTTCGCGCTCACCGACAAAGTGCTCACAACCGGTCTCAAGCCTGCGGCGCTAACCAGCACGGGTACAGCCAGCGGCACCGTGGGCTTGTTCTATCAACATAACCAAAAGAGATTTCGCATTTACCGATCCACCAAAGGTGATCTGCAGATCGAACAAGCCAGCGGCGAACGATGGCTGCCTTGTACGGAAATCGCTGCTTCGACTTTGCCCACACTCAACCACCTGCAATGGCGCATTGGCTGTTTTTTACACGAGGATGAGCTGGGCGAGTTTCTGGTGCAGCCACCGGCGAATCGACGTGACCTGTTGAATCAATTGCTGGGTGTCGAACAGTTATTGAAAGCGCAGGAGCTGTTCATCGAGGTGCGGCGTCTGGCCAAGCGTCGAGAAAAAACGGCGCTGGGCCTGCAACAAAGCTTGCGACTCGAGGGATTGGCAGATCGCAGCGCTGATCTCCAGACAGCAAAAAATACCGTGACCAAATTGGAAGCGCGTCTGCAAGCGCTGCCAGGCACTGCCAGTGCAGAACAACCTGATGAACGCTTGCGCCAAACCTGGGAACAGGCAAAAGCAGCGGCACAAAACCGGCTGGCACAAAGACAGGCACAATTGGATTCCATTCGCGCAGGATTCAATCATCGCGAGGAGCTCGCCGCCATCCTGCAGCAAAGTGCGCAGCAGTTGGCACAACGCGATGCCGCGGCGCACGAAGCGGAAAAGTGTACCGAATGGCGGATTACTTTGGCGAGCCAACTTCGGCAGATCGATGAGACGCTCGCCACGCTGAAAAATTTGCAGGGCCGGGAAACCTGTCCGACCTGTCAGCAGCCAATCTCACCAAAATTGCTGGAGAAATTGGTCGCCGAATATCAAGCCAGGCGCCGGGCAATTTTGCGCGATCACGACGAAGCCGAGACCAAAGAGCACGAGGCGCGTGAAACCGTGCGGCTCTTCGACGAATTGGCCCGCAAGCAAACCGGGCTCGAGCATCGTCTCCAGCAATGGCAGCAGATCGAAACGGAAATCGCGCTGACGCAAACAGAAATCGAAACATGGGAAACCAAGTTGACGGCCCTGGCGCCGCTTTCCTCTGCCGATCAATCACGCGAGCAATTGCAGCAGGAGCTTGAAACACAGCGTCGCCGCCTTGCCGAGCTGGAGCGCCAGCAGGCGCTTTATGAGCAGCGGCAGCAGGAAATTTTGTCGGCCAATCGCCAGGCCGAGGCCGTCACCAGGCATCGGTTACTGAGCGAATGGGCGGCGGATGCACTTGCGCAAACGGTTCAAGCCGCCATCGGCATCTCACTGAAGAAAGCCGAATCCGAGATTGTTTCCTGCTTGCAGCGTTTTGAGCTGTTTCATGCGCAGCCGCAAAAAATCGATTTGGAAAAATCACAATTGATGCCCGATCTCGACGGCCGCGCCTTGCAAACGCTCTCCGGCAGCGAGAAAACGATTCTCTATCTCAGCATGAAAATCGCGCTCTCCAGGCTGATGCCGGGCGCAGATTTTTTGGTGCTGGATGATCCGACGACCCATCTCGATGAAACACGGCGCGAACGACTCCGTGATTACATTTTGACACTGACACCACAAAAGCAGATCCTTCTCTTCACCAATGATCGCAGCTTCGCCGGACAATTCACGAACGCTAACCGCATTGAATTGTAAATGAATGACGATCTAAAAAAATTATTGGGCGCAATTGATCAGCGCCTGCAAAAACCGTTGGCGCCGCCTGAAAAGCGAGAAAGCTTGCGCCAGGCGCTTCGACAGCATTTCGGCTATGAAGATTTCAAACCCCAGCAAGAGGCAATCATCACCGCCCTGCTCGAGCGCCGATCCGTGTTGGCGGTGTTGCCAACAGGGCATGGCAAATCCCTGTGCTATCAGCTTCCGGCCCTGATGCAAGAAGGTTTGACCGTGGTGGTTTCGCCGCTCATCTCTTTGATGAAAGATCAAGTCGATCAACTGCACCGTCGTGGCCTTGCCCAGGTGGCGTTCATCAACAGCTCGCTCTCGCTGGAGCAGCAGCGCCGTGAGATGGCACGCACCAAAGATGGCAGCGTGAAATTACTCTATGTCGCGCCGGAGCGATTTCGCAGCCGCGCATTTACCGAGGAGCTGGCGCGGCGCCCATTGCGTCTTTTTGTCATTGACGAGGCACATTGTGTCTCGCAATGGGGGCACGATTTTCGTCCGTCCTATCTGGCACTCAAAGAGACCTTGCGTATTTTGCAGCCACCAGCGGTGGCACTATTTACAGCCACGGCAACCCCTGAAGTTGAAAACGATATTTTGCAGCAATTGGGACTCGCGCGTGTGGAGAAATTTGTCGGCAGCGTGGCGCGCGCCAATTTGCATTTTCATGTGCACAAAGTCGATTCGGAAGCGGACAAGTTTCGTCTCCTTGCCGCTTTGCTCACCGAGCTTTCCGGCAAAGGCATCATCTACGTGAGTAGAAAGCGCGAAGCCGAAGAAGTCGCAGCATTTCTGCGAAACCTGGACATCACCGCCGATTTCTACCACGCTGGCCGCAACAGTGACGAGCGCCAGCGCGTGCAGGAAAGATTCTTCGATGATAGTGCCCAGGGGCTTCGCATCGTGGCCGCCACCAACGCCTTCGGTCTCGGCATCGACAAACGCGACATTCGTTTCGTCATCCATTTCAATATGCCAGGGAGTTTGGAAGCGTATTATCAGGAAGCCGGGCGCGCCGGTCGCGATGACTTGCCGGCACATTGCATCTTGCTTTATTGGGAGGAAGATCTCGGCTTGCAAGAATGGTTCATCAAAAATGATTTGATATCCAAAGCCGATTTGGTGAAACTCTTGCGCGCTGTCGAACAGGCGCCGGCCGTCGCAAAATTTCGCTGGCTCGCGCCGGCGGATTTGGAATGGCAAACCGGATTGGATAACACCAAGCTCAATGTCGGACTCAGCCATTTGCAGCGGCTCGGTTTCGTTCGTCAGCACCCTCATATTTGCCGTGAAATTAAAGTCAGCATTGCCGAAGGTAGCGCAAAAGATTCCGCATTTCTCTTTTCACTGAAAAAGGCCGGCCGGCAAATCAACACGCGCGAATTCTGCCAGACCCACCACGTTTCGCCGGTGGAATGGATGGCGCAGCTTTATGATGCGCAATGGCGCGGCGAGCTGCAATTTTACGGTGTGGAAGATTGCTGGCTGGTTGAATGTTTGCGGCCATCTGCCGAGCTGGCGGCAATTACCGAAACGCAACTCGGGATGCAGGATTTGGAGAGACAGAAAAAACGCCGATTGGAGCAAATGTGGCTGTACGCCATCTCGTCTGATTGCCGCGAGTTGATCATTCGTCGCTATTTTGGGGAAACGGTTACGGAAAAGGATCGTTGCGGTCGCTGCGACAATTGCAAGCCGGAGCCAAAAACGCTTGCAGACTCGATGCAGAACCAGCAAGCCATGGTCGACCTCTATTTGCAGAAAAGAGAAATTCCGCAGTTCTCCGGCCCCCACCTCGATGGCGGCATCGCACTGGCTTTTCATACGGCCATTGAAAATGGCGAGCATGTTCATACCGAGGCTGGCAACCGGGTCTATGCTTTCAAATATCAAAAAGACCAAACACAACTTGAATGGCTGATCGAGCGAGCGTTGCAAACACTCGCCGAATATCCGCACTTCAAAGAGGTCGATGCCGTGGTTTTTGTGCCATCAGCAAAAGGCGACAGGCCGTATGCGCCGGTAACGTTGTTTGCAGAAACGCTGCGGCAACGGCTCGGGGTGCGGACCTCGTATCAGTTGCGGAAAAAACGTGCGACCCGTCCACAGAAAGAAATGACCACGTCGGAGCAAAAACGCCGTAACGTTGCCGGCGCTTTCGCCGTTCATGCACCGAGTGTGAAAGGAGAACGTATTTTGTTGATCGATGACATTTATGACTCCGGTGCAACCATCAATGAATGCGCTCGCGTTTTGAAAACCGCCGGTGCGAAACAAGTTTATGCATTGACGTTAACCAAAACCAGCCATGTGGCAAAATGACACCTGCAAGTGATCTCCGTGATTGGCTGCTTTTGCAAAGCCTCGAAGGCCTCGGCGGAAGAACTTACACAAAACTTATCGAAAAATTTGGCTCGCCGCGGGCCGCGATGCGCGCCACCAAAGAGCAACTCCTCGCGATCCCGAGATTCCCGAAAAAAGTAGCCGAACAATTTCCCACTCTTTCCGAGCGTCGTGATGAAGTCGAACAATTGCTCTGTACGCTGCAAGATCAGGGCGTTCAGTTCACCACGCTCTGGCATGAGGACTATCCCGAAATTCTACGCGCCATTCCCGATCCGCCGCCGGTGATCTCGCTGTATGGCAAATTCGCGGCGAGTGATGCGCGTGCGGTCGCCATCGTCGGTTCGCGAAAGGCTTCGGCCCGAGGGCTTGAAATTGCCGAGGGTTTTGGCAAACGCTTCGCCGCTGCCGGAGTGACGGTGGTGAGCGGATATGCCAAAGGCATTGACACCGCCGGTCATCTCGGCGCGGTTCGTGGCGATGGCCGCACAATTATGGTGCTGAGTCATGGCATCAACCATTTTCACCTGCGCGATGCGGGATTTGAATCTGAAGAGTATTTGAAATCCCGCGGAGTCATTCTCTCGGAATATTTTCCGACGATGACGTGGACCGCCGGTGCTGCCATGGCGCGTAATCGTCTTGTTGTCGGCCTCGCCAAAGCAGTTTTGGTGATTGAGTGCGGCATAAAATCCGGAACCATGGACACGGCAAAGCGAACGCAAACCGCCGGCAAGCCGCTGTTTGTGATTGAATTTCAAGAAGCCGGTGAGCAGGCCTCCGGTAATGTGGAACTGCTTCGACAGGGTGCGATTCCGATTCGGACGTTCAAGGAGATCGATCGAATTTTAGAAGTCGCCCTTGCCTGAAGGGGCTGGTATTTTGTTTGCAGAAAAACTTTTAGAGCGTATCTGAAAAGTCCATCTATGTTACAGTAGGTTGAATTTTGGCAGGCCGTCTGACCATTATAGAACCATTGCAATATAAACGACAGCTTCGCTGCTGGTCGTCAGCGTTTCGTAGTCCTTGCTCAGACGGTGATAGCGTCCAACCCAGGCAAAGGTTCGTTCCACGACCCAACGACGAGGAAGGACTTCAAAAACCTTCACATCGTAGTTAGTGTCTGTCCGGAAATACCGAGTTGGCCTGTCTCGCGAGCGTTTCTCAGCCTGCGGCCGTAGGGCTTCGGCAAAAAACGCCTCCCAAGAAACGCTCTCCTTTGTCATGCTGCAAGCATCTTCCCCTAGTGCCAGTACATGGGAAGATTCCTGGCGGAATGACATTCAGGTGGTGCGTTTCTGACCGAAAGAATGGCACATCGACCATGTACCATTCGCAATGACGACAAAGATGGAGTTTTTTAGTTACGCTTGACAATTTCTAAAAATCCATAGACAATGTTCTTTGACTCAATCGATTAGTTTGCCGGCGTAGCCACCGTCGGCACAGAGCAACTTTACGCTGGAGAATTGTTGCCTGGCTTTTTTCAAGACTAGCTTCGCCCCATCGCGATCTTGGATATTGACCACATGAGCCACAACCATTAACCCCGATAATTCATAAATTGCATTTTAGGTTCAAGTTCAAATGCAAAGTGTAGTCAATTTACGCATCGCATGAATTATCGGGGTTAAAGCAAGCCCATGGTCTCAACGAGGACATGCCGTTTGCGCCCCTTGACTTGTTTACCAGCATCATAATCGCGAATCCCCTTTGCTTCTGTTGTTTTTACTGATTGTGCTTCCAGGATCGCGGCACTGGGTCTTCGTTGCGTCCAGCGGCCTGCCGAAGTTTTCGACGTAGTGTATCATTGATTTGTTGAAAGATTTTTTGATCGCGCCATTGGGCCTAGTAGCCATAAACCGTTTTTGGGAAGTTATGAGGCAGCATCTCCCATGAGCAACCTGATCGTGGCCAATAGCAGATTGCATTCACAACCTCACAAATATCAACTTCACACGGACGACCACCAAACTCCGATGGAGGATTAATGGTTCAAGAATACGCCACTCGCCATTGCTTAAATCGGTTGGATATGGTTTTCTTTTCATGTTTGTAATATAAGAAACAAACATGAAAAATGTTAGACTGAATGTTTGTCCTCTATTTTGTTTTATATATAGTTTTTATTTTAATATTGGTGTATATTTGTCCTCTTTTGAGATACTCTTTGAGGCATTACTTCACGGCAAAACTTTTACTTGACTTGCGCGCAAATTTTTGCAATATTGCTTTTGTTAATTTACTGATGTTATTATTTTCAACTTCGAAGGAGGAGGTAATGCAAAAGCTCATCATTCTGAGCATGGGAGTGCTCCTGGTCGTGTTGTTGGGCTGTGAAAAGAAAATGGATCCGGTCGCACGCGGCAAATACCTGGTCACTATCGGTGGCTGCCATGATTGCCACACGCCGACGCTGCCAGGGCCGGGTGGCATGCCAGTGCCGGATACCACACGCCTGCTCTCCGGACATCCGGAAGACGTTCCATATCCGGTCTGGATGCCGGTGGATATCCAGCAGCGTAACACCCTCGCAATGGCAGGCCCGATGCTGACGGCCTGGGCTGGTCCGTGGGGCGTCAGTTTCGCCGCGAACCTGACACCAGACAACGGAACTGGCCTCGGGGCTTGGACCGAGGCGGAGTTCATCCAGGCGGTGCGGACCGGCAAACATCACGGCCACCCCAATGGTCGCGAAATTTTGCCGCCAATGCCCTGGCAAAACCTCAGAGACGCAACCGATGAGGATCTCGAAGCCATGTGGACTTACTTGCGCAGCATTCCAGCGATCAAGAACCGTGTGCCATTCCCCGTGCCACCCACGGCAAGCGGTGGCGCAAGTCACTAATACCTGATGCGCCAACTCAAAGCCTCTGCCGAACAAGCAGGGGCTTTTGTTTTTGGTCAGCAATCCGTATCCAATGAGATAATCATTCTGCCGAACCATTCTTTGACCCGCACGGCAAGAATATCAGGAGAATTAAAACTATGAATCGAAACGACATTCAATTTTTGCAATCCTTGCGCGGCTATCCGGCGCTGTCGATTTTGACGCCAACCCATCGACACTTTCCCGACAATCGCCAGGACCCCATTCGTGTCAAAAATCTCGTGAAGCAGGCCAGCGAGCGTTTGCTTGCCGAATTTTCCAAGCGCGAGGCGGAGCCGCTGTTGTCACGCCTTGATGCTTTATCGGCAGAGATTGATTACAATTACACCTTGGATGGCCTCGCCCTGTTCGTGAATCGCGACTTGGCGCGAAAATTCTATCTGCCGTTTCCGGTGAAGGAGCGGGTGGTGGTGGATCAAACTTTTGCGACACGCGATTTGGTTCATGCACTCAACCGCAGCCTGCGTTACTGGGTGCTCGCGCTCAGCGAGCAAATCACACGGCTGTACGAAGGCTGGCACGATATGCTGATTGAAGTCACCGCCAGCGGTTTTCCCATGACCTACGAAGGGCCGGGCGTCACCGAACCGATGCCGGGCGGTTTTGGCATCAGCAAATCGGCCTACCGTGACGAGCGCCATCGCCAGTATTTCCGCCAAGTTGATGCCGCTTTTGGCCGGATAGCGGCAATCGATTCCAAGCCGCTGATCCTCACCGGGGTCGATCGTAATCAGGCTTTCTTCAACGAAGTCTCTGTGAACAAGAGCCTGATCGTCGCAACTTTGACCGGCAGTCACGACAAGACGCCGGCGCATGAGTTGGCCAAGCTGGTTTGGCCTTTGATGCAGGAACATTTGGCGCGCCAAAGCCGGGAAGTTCTGCAGGAGCTCGAGGCTGCCATTAAAGCGGCCAAATACGTTTCCGGCATCGACGCGGCCTGGCGAATGGCGCAAGAAGGCCGCGGCGCGGTTCTGCTGGTGGAAGAAGATTTTCACTATCCTGCGCGCGTCGATGTGAGTGGTTTGCGTTTGACGCCCGTAACTGAATTGGTGGGACCGGAAGTATTCGATGATGCGGTGGATGAGTTGATCGAGACCGTGCTCGGCAAAGGCGGCAGAATCGTGTTCGTCGAAAACGGCGCGCTGGCTGCGCACCAGCGTTTGGCGATGATTTTACGATATTGATATGACCCTCGAAATCGTCTTCGTCCTCGCCCTGGTCGTCATCGCCGTCATTCTCTTTGCCACCGAGAAATTGCCGGTCGATCTGGTGGCGCTGCTGGTGATGGGCGCCTTGCTGGTGAGCGGCGTCATTTCACCGGAGCAGGGCATTGCCGGCTTCAGCAACACCGCCACGATCACGGTCGGCGCCATGTTCGTGCTCAGCGCCGGGCTGTTCAAAACCGGCGCGGTGAATTACCTGGGCCGCATCTTGAGCCGGCTCTTCAAACTCAATCTCTGGGTGGCGTTGTTCATGACCATGCTCATCGCCGGCGGCTTGTCGGCCTTCATCAACAACACACCAGTGGTGGCGATTTTTTTGCCGCTGCTGCTCGGCGTCGCGCGCGATCTCAACGTCAGCCCCTCCAAGCTGTTGATGCCGCTGTCGTTCGCCTCCATGTTCGGTGGCGTGTGTACGCTGATCGGCACCTCGACGAATATTTTGGTCAGCGCCATCGCCGAGCGTCACGGCCAGCCGGCTTTCGGCATGTTCGAGTTCACCCCGCTGGGCGCGATTTTCTTCGGCGCGGGATTGCTGTACATGATCTTCATCGGCATCCGCTTGATTCCGGACCGCCGGCGCAAAGGTGATCTCACGCAGACTTTCGGCATGGGCGATTATTTGATCGAGATCATTTTGCAGCCCGAGGCGAAATCCGTGGGCAAAAATGTGGCGGAGGCGCCGCTGGTCCAAGATCTCGACGTTGACATCCTGGAAATCACCAAAACGGACGGCCGGCGCATTCCCTTTCCGACCGCGGAAACGATTCTCGAAGTGAACGATGTCCTGCGCGTACGTTGCAACGTTGAGAAAATCAAACAACTGCGGGAACGGGAGGGGATTGCAATAAAGCCGGAGATCAAATGGCGCGACGAGACGCTGGAGTCGGAGGAGGCGATGCTGGTGGAAGCAGTGATCGCGCCCAATTCGGTGTTGGATGGAAAAACGCTGAAAGACATTCGCTTCCGCAACTATTTTGGCGGCACGGTGCTGGCGCTGCGGCATCGCGGCGAAACCGTGCACGAGAATTTGGAAACCACCATGCTGCGGGCCGGTGATGTGCTGTTGGTAAAGATCCGCCGCGATCATCTCATTCATCTCGAAAAGCACGAGGCCTTCCTGGTCGTTTCTGCAGTCGACCTGCCGGTCCTGCGCAAGCGGAAGGCTCTACCGGCGGTGGCGATCGTCGCCGGCGTGGTGCTGACTGCGGCGCTCAATATTTTGCCGATCGTAATCTGCGCCATCGCCGGCAGCATCCTGATGATCCTGACCCGTTGTATTGATTTAGAGGATGCATACAAAGCCATTGAATGGAAGGTGATTTTCCTGCTGGCTGGCGTGCTGTCGCTCGGCGCGGCGCTGGAGAAAACTGGCGCCGCGCAAGTGGTTTCTGCGCTCATGATCCATGCGATCGGCGCGTGGGGTCCGGTCGCCGTTGTGGCGGCGTTTTACCTGCTCACTTCGCTGCTCACAGAAACCATGTCAAACAACGCCACCGCCGCCCTGCTCGCGCCCATTGCCATCGTCACCGCTGATGCGCTCGGCGTCGATTCCCGGCCGTTTCTGATGGCGGTGACCTTTGCCGCCTCGGCAAGCTTCATGACGCCGGTCGGTTATCAAACCAATACACTCATCTACGGGCCGGGGCAATACAAATTTGCCGATTTTCTGCGTGTCGGCACGCCGTTGAATGTTTTGTTTTGGCTGTTGGCAATCCTGCTGATTCCAAAATTTTGGCCGTTTTAAAAAAACTGAAATACCTCGTGGAAATGCTCAAAAAAATTCTATTCGCAATAAGAGACTTTCTCGACATTCCCGTCTTCAAGTTCGGAAGCGCCGAGCTGACGCTGTGGAGCTTTCTTTATTTGCTCGTCCTGCTCGTCTTGCTGTTCTATCTCACCGGCAAGCTGCGAAACTGGATGGTGAACCGCCTGCTGATCAAAAGCAAAATCGACGTCGGTGCCCGGATGGCAGCAGGAGCCATCGTGCGGTATTTTTTGGTCGCGATCGGGCTGTTGATCATTCTCCAAACCGTCGGTATCGATCTGACGACGCTGAACGTTCTGGCCGGTGCAGTCGGCCTCGGTGTGGGCTTCGGGCTGCAGAATATTGCCAACAATTTCATCAGCGGCCTGATCATCCTTTTCGAGCGGCCCATCAAGATCGGCGACCGCATTGAAGTCGGTGCCATCGAAGGCGACGTGGTCAAGATCGGCGCGCGCAGCACCACCGTCATCACCAATGATAACATTGCCATCATCATCCCCAATTCGAGTTTCATTGCGGAAAATGTCATCAACTGGAGCCATACCGAGGAAAAAGTACGGTTCCGAATTCCTGTCAGCGTCGCCTATGGCAGTGACGTCCGCCTGATTGAAAAACTTCTGTTGGAGGTGGCCAAGGAGAATCCGGACGTTCTCGACGACCCTCCTTCCGTTGTTCGTTTCATGGCGTTCGGAGACAACGGCCTGCAATTCGAGCTGCGCGCCTGGAGTACGACACTGGTGCATCGCAAAGGCCGGCTGATCAGTGCGCTGAACTTTGCCATTTACGACAAATTCAAGGAGCACAAGATCGAGATTCCATTTCCACAGCGCGATCTGCACATCCGCAGCGGTGCCATCGAAGTGAAATCATCCGTGCAACAGTGATTTGGTTATTCATTTTGCACGGAAAAGCTGTTACAACGTCTCAAAACGGCTGAAGTGATGTCATTGGCACCGCGATTAATCGCAGTGTCAATGAGAAACAACAGTTCTGTTTGACCCTGCCAGACTGTGTGAAAACATTTTGGAAATGGATTGCTGATCAGTCATGGTGAACAAAGGCAGTCCAGTTGTAATGATAAATACTTGGTCTTATGTGTTTTTATTGTTACTATAATATTATGATTATTTAGTTCTTTGATATTTTTATGTAATTCAAAGGGGAAGAAGGAAAAATGCATCCCCTTGGCGATGGCCTTGAGCAGTTCTTCGACCCCCAGGATGCTAATGACGCGCATCAGGTTATAAGCGAGCACACTGAGGCTCATTTCCGCCCCGACCTTTTCCAAGCCCCGCATGAGAAAGTACCCGTGATTCATCCAATGCTTGATCGTGCCAAAGGGATGTTCCACGAGTTGCTTTCGCTGTTTGATTTTCTCGGGATGTTGCCACACCCGTTGCTGCATCGCCTCGATGACCGCTTCATGAACCCATCGGGTTAGACGGCGGTTCTGCGCTTGTCGGCGAGTACATTGTGATCGCAAGGGACAATCCCGATAGGCCACCCCTTCGTAGACTTTAACCTGAATCCTGCATGATTTTTATTTTGAACTGCAACAGAAACATTAAAAGCAAAGCTGAATATAGTGAAACGTGTCGTTTATCTAAAACCTACCAAAGGTAGGTTTTAGGTAAACAGACGAATTTCGCAATTTTACGTTGTTTTTCGCGGTCGCAAAACACTCAATTATGTTCATTCGTGCAGGATCCAGGTTTAAGGGTTTTGCCCTGATGGATCGTCTCGTAACGAAACGTCAATTCTTGATTGGCCGGACAAAGGTAGCGATCATTAACCGCATCATACTGGAAGTCTTGTTTGGTATACAGGCCGTCTTTTTTATTCCGTGATCTTTCGGGTTTGGGAACATAGCAAGTGATGTTTTGATCTTCGCATTTTTTGATTTCTTCTTCATTGTAATATCCCATGTCGGCAGTCGCATCGATGCTTTCAACGCCAAGTGTCTCTTTCGCTTGAACTGCCATGTTCGCCAGTTGCTGGCTATCATCACAATCGTTAGTCACTTCATGAGCGACGATGAGCTTGTGTTTGGAGTCGGTGGCGAACTGCACATTGTACGAAACATCTGTGCCTTTGCTCGGCGAGTGCATCAAGCGGCTATCCGAATCAGTCAACGTAATCTGTGATTCACCGGAAGCCTCCAATTGCGCCTGGATTTTCTCGACTTCGGCACGATGGATTTTTAAGTTGGCGATGGCCTCTTGCAATTGCTCGGTAGTCAATCCTTGAATTTTCGTTTCAACTTGGTCCTGGTGGTCAAGACCTTTCAGATGGGCGTCGATCTTTTCATCAATTTCTTTCAAGATGAGCGCGATTTTGTTCTTGGTGTACGCACGACCATTGTGATTGACCGCGCTAAATTTGCTGCCGTCGATGGCGATCACCTCGCCGCCAAA
>JAPDQK010000067.1:0-30590 GCA_034505955.1 Candidatus Zhuqueibacter pondensis | reverse complement strand
CATTACCATCTTCGTAACCAGCGGCTATCTGATAGATCCGCTGCCGAATGAGATCAAGGACGGCGTGCTTGGTATAGCGAGGATCGCGTGTGTCTTCAATGTGCGAAGCCAGCGCTGCGCTGAATCCAAGCTGGCGATCGTATTCGGCAAACAATAAAAGGCCGGCGTCGCTGGAAATTTTGCCGCCATTAAAATTGGCAACAATATCTTTTTTCGTAAAAAATTTGAATCCGAGGTTGTCATGACAGACTGTCATTGGCGTTTCTCCGGTTGTAGGTCAAAATCATTTTTGTTTTTTCGCAATATAAGCAATTTTTCCCAAAAATCCTCGGATTTTTTATGAATAATGCGGGCTAGGAGTGAAATGTTTATAGTCAAAAACGGCCTTGGCTTTAAAAACTCCGTAGTAATCGTGTAATGCTCATAGAGCGCCACGTCGGGATCGCTTGTAACGATCGTTTCCACAGTGATTACTTACCCTGCCCGCTTGGATTTGTTCATATTGGAAGTTATGGCTACTTTTTTCCTCAGGTTCGTCGTTGAAGGTTTTTGAGAAGATTGAGCGCGTTCGTATGAGTGATCACTTTTTTAATGAAAGAGTTTTTTTGCCTTACCCATCGAGGCCTCTGACAAAAAGGGAATCGTGGCGGATATAGGGCACAAGAATCTCTCGGACGCCATCCCTATCAATATCGGGAAAATGGGGTGACTTTAATTTGCCCGGATAGTTGGACTGCCAGATGGTTTTGCCCTCCTGCGTTTGCACGTGGATATAATCCAGGCCGGTGGGATTGCCGTCTGAAGTTGATTCGAGCGCGAGAGAAGCTCACTCGTAACTATTCAGCGGGTATCGTTGCAAGCGCAAAAACCAAGGCAAAACCATTAAGGGAAAAACGATTGTTCTAAGAGCTTTAATAGTTTTGCTCCAAATGGTTTTGCCTTCTAAAAAGGCCTGAATAGTTACGCTCGCACTTTTGATTTCGATATTGTCAGCAATTGCGTGATGTCGGCATTCGCGCTGTGCGATGGTAGACAGGCCAAAGATACATAAGTCTATAAGCAAACGCAAGCTCTGTTTAAAAAAAGATTTGACAATGACAAACTTTATTGCTATGATTACCGTCGTCATCACCGTATGCAAAGTTCTGTTGTAGCGTTGGCCGGCTGCGCCCGTAGGGTTAACCGGTTCACCGGTTAACCCTACGGGCGCAGCCGGCCAATGAGTCAACGGGAAAATCTTTTTCAGCGAGGAGGATATGAAAACCATCTATCTTGTGGCAAACGGCGATCTTCGGCTGGCCGCCAACCAAAACTGCGAAGCGGCGCAAGCCGAGATGGAAAAGCAAATCGTCGCCGCAGTGGAACAGCTCGGCGGAAAGGTGAAACGTGCTCATCCTTATGATCCTGAGAAAAAGCACGGTTTCATCGACAGCCAGAAATATGGCATCGCTGTATTCAATGCCATTCCGAAGAAAGCGCCTTTGATCGTGGCGGAAGCGGTATGGCAATACAGTCACCACATTTTGCCAGGATTGTTTACGCACGAAGGCCCGATTCTGACTATTGCCAATTGGAGTGGGCAATGGCCTGGGCTCGTAGGATTGTTGAATCTCAACGCCTCCCTCACCAAAGCCGGGGTCAAATACTCTACGTTGTGGAGCGAAGATTTCACCGATGATTTCTTTGTGGATGGATTACAGCGGTGGATGAAGAAGGGGCGTATCAAACATGACCTGTCGCATGTCGTGCCATACAAACAGACAAAAGTTCCCGCCAAGGCCGAAAAAATCGGAACGAAATTCGCGCAAGCCTTCCGCAGCAACAAGGCAATTATGGGGGTGTTCGATGAAGGTTGCATGGGCATGTACAACGCCATTATTCCGGATGAGCTGCTGCATCCCACCGGTGTCTTCAAGGAACGCTTGAGCCAATCAACATTGTATGCCAAGATGCTCACGGTTTCGGAGGCCGAAGCGCGCCAAGTCTATGAGTGGCTGCTGGCAAAAGGAATGAAATTTCAATTTGGCAAAGACGAAGCCACCGACTTGACCGAACGCCAGGTACTCGAGCAATGCAAAATGTACATCGCCGCGGTGCGGCTGGCGGATGAATTCGGCTGCGCCGCCATCGGCATTCAATATCAGCAGGGATTGAAAGATCTCGCGCCCGCGTCTGACTTGGTCGAGGGATTATTAAACAACGTTGATCGTCCCCCAGTTTATCATGAGCAAACTGGTCAGGAGCTTTTCAAAGGTGAAGCGTTGCCGCATTTCAACGAAGTGGACGAGTGCGCCGGGCTCGATGCGTTGGTGACCTACCGTCTCTGGAAAGAGTTGGGATTTCCGCCGGAAAACACGCTGCACGATTTGCGTTGGGGCCGGCACTATAAAGGCGACGGTATCGATGATTTTGTTTGGGTGTTGGAGATTTCCGGCGCCGCGCCGCCGGAGCATTTCATCGGCGGCTATGCCGGCGCTTCGAGCGAGCGTCAACCGCCGATGTATTTTCGTCTCGGTGGCGGCACCGTCAAAGGCGTGAGCAAGCCCGGCTACATCGTTTGGAGCCGCGTGTTCATCGCCAATGGCAGATTGCAATACGACATCGGCATCGCCGAAGTCGTCAAATTACCCGAAGAGGAAACGCAAGAGCGCTGGCGGCTCACCACGTCGCAATGGCCGATCATGCACGCGATCATGAAGGGGATTACGCGGGATCAAATGATGGCGCGGCACAAGTCGAATCACATTCACGTGGTTTACGCGCCCGATCTGAAAAGCGCCCAAACCGGCATGTTCGCCAAGGCCGCGGCGATGCGCGAGCTGGGGTTGAAAGTGCATTTTTGTGGAGCAATTTGATTAGAGAACACGGATGGCACGGATCATAGGATTATATACCAACGGATGTTCTCGTTGATGAAATCCGACTTGCGTAGCGGGAGTTGATGCGATTTGAAGAACTTCTCGCGCAAGTCGGATTTCGCCCCAAATTATATCGAGCAGTTTAAATGTTACTGCCGAAGGCTTGGGAAGAGAAAATTTAATCGTCGTGCTGGGATTAAATGCAGACACCTGTAGGGGATTTGGGTAGTTTTGCTGAAGTTCATTAGCAGAAGGGATTTCCAGGGCATCTCCCTTTTCGCTGACGCTGGTGGTTGGATCCCGCAACAACAGATGCGCAAGAAAGCCGCTCTCAATCTGTGTGCTGCTGTTTTGCATGGCGCCAACAAAAGCCTGTCCGGCGGCAGATTTTACCATGGTGTTCGCCGCAGCTGTAATGGCAAAGCCCATGTTCAGCGAAAACCAGTCGGCTTTGCCGGCCGGGGTTTGCGCGTTTGCCACGTTTTGAAAAAACAGCCATGGTAAAACAAACATGCTAAAAAATGTCTTTTTCGTTTTCATGGTTACAAGCCCTTTCTTCTTCCTGATATTTCAAAATGTGGACTTGGATTTTTGCTTGCCTTCATCGCTTTTTCTGCGTATTTTGAGTAGTAAGACAATAGATCGCCAATGGGCGTTTTGAATTTTTTGAAAAGAAACTCTTTCAATTTTAATACGAATTACTTGGAGTTAAAACTATGACGACAATGGAAGTTCGTTTTGCCGTGCCGAATGAGCTTGTTGAAGACCTCGACGCGCCTTCGGATTATGGTTATCAGAGTTTCGTGCTCGGCCTTTATCTCGACGAAGAAATCAGCTTCGGCAAGGCCGCCAAGCTGCTGGACATGACTTATGATGAGTTCATGGATTTTCTGGGCCGAAAAAAGATACCTTATTTTCGCGAGACGCCAGAGGAAATAAACGCAGCGCTGGAGAAACTCAAACCGCTTTGAGAATATGCAAGTTGTCTCCAACGCGAGCCCGCTCATTGTCCTTCATAACTGCGGCCAACTCGGAATCCTTCAGCAGCTTTTTGGTCAAGTGTTGATTCCGGAAGCGGTTTATCAAGAGGTCGTTCACAACACCAGGAATCGCCAGCAAAGCGAAGCCGTTGCTCATTGCGATTTTATTCAGGTTCATCCAATCCCACCACAGCCATTTTCATTCCGCCACAAACTTGATCGCGGCGAGATCGAAGCCATTATTCTGGCTTCCACTTTAAAGGCGGATTACCTGTTGCTCGATGACAAGCGTGCTCAAAAAGAAGCCAAACTGCAAGGCATCACTTTCATCCCAACCTTCGCTGTGCTTCTGAAGGCGGCGCAAAAGGGGATCATTTCAGATTTCGAAGCTGTTCTGACGGCGCTGCAACAGAAGAACATATTTCTCAGTCGTGACTTAAACCTCGCGGCAAAAAGTCTTCTTGATCGCAACTGATCTAAAAAAACACCTTCATCACTGCAAGTTCACCAACACCAATATCATTCCTTCCCCTGTTTTCAAAAAAAGATAGAAAACTGAAAAGTACAAAAATGAGGCTGACCGGTCACTTAAAGAGTCGAGTTGTCGAACATTTTGTGTCTAAAGTGACTGGGCGGTGACTTTCCAAACACCCTTTCAGCGGCTCGATGATTTTTGAGAATCGTCGTGCGCAAGCCGGACGTTGCCGCAGATTATTGGTGAGCAAATTCGGAAGGCAAGCGTCCGTACTGTTCCTTGAAACAGCGGGCAAAGTAGGAGAGATGGTCGAAACTGACCTCGTGGGCGATTTCGGAAACGGTGCCAGCCTTTTGGCGCAGCAGCTCGGCAGCGCGTTTCAAGCGGATGCTGCGGATAAAATCGCTGGTGCGCAAACCCAACAAGCCGCGCAGCTTACGGTTGAGGTGTTCCCGGCTCATGGCCATGCAGCGGGCAAATTGATTGGGGGCCAAAGTCCGCGTCGGCACGGTGTTCACCAATACCGTCAGTGCGTATTCAACTTCTAAGAAATTTATTGACCGGTCGCTGTAGCGCTACTGAATTTTGGCGAACCGGGCCCCTGAGCTACCGGTCAATCTTATTTTCCTGTAAAGAAAATTGCGGAAAAAGAATGGTTTACTTCAGCTCCAAATAATCCCTATCCGGCAATTTCGGAAACGCCGCGTGTGGCTCTTTTTGATACCAGAACGCCACCGAGGCAATATCATCCTGCAACGGTAAGTAACGCCCGCCGGAGCGCCAGCCAAGGGCCTGAATCGTCACGCGCAAATCTTGCTCGAAGCGAATTGGGTCCATGATGTGCCAGCGATACAGCCCGAAACGCTGCTGCGAATTGTATAGCCCATCCGGACGAATGACTTGCGCCAAACCGCTATATGGCGTAGTGAACTCTTGATATTGTTTTTTCTCTCTGTTCTCAAAATTGTACGAGCCGCAAAAATAATCTTCCGTGCCAGTGCCGCAGATGGTCGGAAAATCCTTGTCGCCGTCAATGTAAAATTTGATCTCGCCTTCGCCCCACCAGCCGGTGCTGTTCACCCCCCACGCCATGTAAGTGCCGACATAATGGCCCCAACCTTTCACGCCATCAAGAATCGTGTAAACCTCTTTGTACGGCAGCGGATTGACGCGACGGAATTGCGCATGGAAATAAGCCAGGTCTTCCGGAACTTCGGTTAACGTATAATCGATTTGATAATACAGGACAACTTCATCGTCGCCGATATTTTCCATGGTCATCCTGCAGGATTTACGGAACGGCATTTGCCAATAACAATTCAAGGCGCTGCCAGGATTGACACAAATGGCCAGCGAAGAAATCTGGGCGTAAGCATTCCATCCGCACGCAAAGAAATCCCCAACCGGCACTTCAACCGAGGGCTCCGTCTCACCGTCCCAGTACATTCGCAAAATCAGAAAACGCCAATGCCCAGTTGGTGTCATCCAAATGTGTTGAATGGCGCCGGCTCCTTGAATCTCTGCCAGGGTGAAGGTCTCTTTGGATTTGAGGCGGATCGATGGCGAGATTTTCCAACCTTGCCCCAAATCGCGTGCCGCTTTGGCGCCGGTGCCCTCGGTGGCCATGCCGCCTTTGCCTTTTTCACCGGTAAAATTTTCCGGGCTGATGGAGCGCGTCTTGGCATGGGAGAGCCGCGATAAATTGCCCATACTCATATTCAGACCATTGAAAGTTTGTTGGGCAGAAAGTTCTTCTGCAATGACGGCGCCCAAAACCAGCACCGCAAAAAATAGCATGACGTTGTTCATAGTTCCTCCTCAGAAAAAAATTTTGAAAGCTTGTTGTAGTCAACTGATAGAGTAAGACCCCTGGCCTGCGGCCGGGACAGGCAACGGATGTTTTTATCAGTTGGACTTAATCTATCCTATATGTTATATTGTTGATCATATGGGATCGACATATAAACTTACAAACTTTAATTACGGCCGCACTTCAGAAACCCATCCCGTAAGGGGTGGGTAATTCAAACTGCTTATTCAGCGACCAAGTTTGATGCTCCCACTCCTCACGGAGTGAGTTTCGATGTGCGCATCGGAACAATTTATTTAATTTGGAAAAATTTTTATAAATTTAAATAAAGCCGAATTAACCTCGCAATCCCTTCTGCCGAATCTTCTGGATCAATATCCAACCATTCCACACCGTTCATTTTGCGGAACCATGTCAGTTGGCGTTTCGCATAGTTGCGCGAATGTTGCTTGATGAGCATTACCATTTCGTCGTAAGAAATTTTGCCGTCCAAATATTGAAACACTTCCTGATAGCCGACGGTTTTGAGTGCATTCATTTGGGGTGAGTACCCCATCTCCAACAGGCGTTTGCATTCGTCCACCAAGCCGGCGGCGAGCATTTTGTCAACGCGTTGGTTGATGCGCGCGTATAGCGCAGGCCGGGACATGTCCAGGCCGATGATTCGATAAATAAATTCCGCCGGTTCATTGGGATACATTCTCACCTCGCTCGGGAGCTTGCCGCTGGCATAATAAATTTCCAGCGCGCGCACGATGCGATGCGCATCGTTGGGATGTATCCACGCCGACGCCGGATCGATCTGGGCCAATTCCGCATGCAGCTTCCAACTGCCCTCGGATTCGATGCGTTTCTTCAACTGCGCCTGGATTTCGCGGTTCGAGATTTTGGGCTCGAAAAAACCATCGAGCAGGGCACGCACATAAAGACCGGAGCCGCCCACGACAATCGGCCAGTGTCCCATCGCCAGAATTTCCCAAATTTCCTCGCGAGCTTCTTCGCAGAACTCGCCGGCGCTGTAGATTTCATCCGGAGTGCGAATGTCGATGAAATGATGCGGCGGTTCATCGCGTTCCCAAGGCGAAAGCTTGGCGGTGCCGATGTCCATGTATTGATAAATCTGCCGCGAGTCAGCGGAGATGATCTCTGCCGGCGCCGGCAATTGATCAGCCAGGGCGAGGGAGACCGCAGTCTTGCCGACGCCGGTGGGGCCGACGAGGACGATGACGAAGGGATCGGGGTAGTCGGATGATGGCATTTTCAGTCGTTTTCGGAAAGAAAACTATTAAGCTGAAAGATTTATTGTTGTGCTTTTAACCAAATTTTTTCTCCCACCAACATTTTGCCCCAATGTTCTTCGCGCCATTTATCTGAGATGCCCATCTGATATTTGATTGTCGCCTTGGGCGATACCCCGAAGACGCTCACGATTTGCGCTCCCGTGAGCAAGATAAGCGTTGTCACTTTGAACTGTGGAGGAGGGGCGAGGGCAATCAGATAGCGGATTTGATTTACTTTCAGTTGCAGCTTGCGATTCCAAGTCTCGTTGATGATCTCGTTGGAGCCAGGATGATACCGTCCAAAATCAACCGTGACATTTTTCCCGGTGTGATGTTTGATCTCCATAGCTTGATGGCGAATATCGGGAAAGAGCCCAGCACCAGGGGGATAATTGTATCCTAATCGTTTTGCAACTTCGAATTCAAACCAGTGACCTTTGGGACGTACTTCCAAAATTCGCCCATTTATATCTGTTGGCGCATCAATCTCCATCAAATCCTCAACAAGAATTGCAATCTCTTCGAGGGTATAAAACAGATCATCTTCCGGAGGTTGATTAGCAAGAACATTGGCATCTTCAAGATCCTTCTGATAGATGAGTTTCTTTTTTGCGAGCGCAGATGCCAAAAACTGCTTCCTACTGTTTTTCATTACGAAAAGTCCTCATGTTGGTTATGAAATACGATTTCTTCTCAATGTAGCTTCAATCTCGCTTATTTCCGAACTGTCCAAGTTAAACAGGCTATAAATCAAGCGATCATTCTCTTCTTCTAATTCTTTGGCTTCATCAAGCGATGAAAGCGTTTCAAGCTGGCGGGCATTGGTTGCGAGTTGTTTTATAGTACGTTTTGTGTCCAGTGCTTCAGGCACTGGATATTGATTTAAATAGGTTGTCCAGTAGCGAAAGCGTTTCGCATACAAAACGTTGCCGCTGGTTATTTTATGAAAATATTCTACCAGTTTCGAATTGAGCAAAGCTAACACAGCAAAGTTCATTTCCAGTGATTGGTCTTTGAGAATGATATAGAAACAGGTGCCATTGATAAAGTATCCCTTGCGGTCGAGGGCAAAGCGATTCGTCGTAGAAATATCCGGAGTAATGATCTTCACCTTTGCGAAATCCGCCGGTGATTGATGCACCCAGATTTCATACCATTGGCGACCGGCTTCTTGAAGATAAGCGCGTGAAGCCAACTTCTCACGATGAGAGTTAAGATACTCCTTCACATGAGGAAAACGATTTAAATCAACTGGCAAAAGCGCTCCATTTTTTTCTTGATGAGGATAAAGCACGTAATTGTCATGCTCTCGTTGCCAATGAATCGACCAGCGCTGTACATTGTGACTCTCTAAAACTGGGAAAACAAGCTCATGCTCGAATTTTTTTTCTTCAATGAATGCCAAAGTCATTGGCTTGATAAAAACATCGTCTGCCGTCGTTTTTAGACCAACGCTGATCTTTTCGGCAATATCTTTGAGTGTTCCCTTTGAGTTCAATTTAATTTTTTCGAGTATCCGAGCTTCTGTTGGTGGATGAAAAGTCCAAATTGTATTCGCTTTAGATGGTTGGTTAGTGAGGAACTTCTGAATCTTAAAAATACGTTGCTGGCATTCGATCTCTCGTGAAATAGGCAATTCCGAATCCCGTAACGCTTGAAAGATGTCCGAAGTCGGTTGCGCTTTGTCAGAACCCGTTTTTATTTCGGAGACAGAGGCAAAGATCAGTGATTGTGACGAGGAGCGGCCTCGTTTCAAAATCAAAATCATTGGCAGAATCGCCGCTTCAAAAAGTTTGGTATCACCAAGATCGATGATTTCTTCAATAGTAAAATGATTGAGAATAAACTTGCGTAATTGTGCGGCGCCATTGGTAGAAAGGAGCTTGTTGGATACAATGAACCCGAGCCACCCACCTGCTTTCAACATGGAAGCGCCAAGCTCGATGAACAAAGTCGAAATATCAAAACGACCGCTTGCGGTTTGAAAAAAGTTGATGTATTTGTTGCGACGTTCCAGCGGAAAGATATTTTGGATGCGGATATAGGGTGGATTCCCAATTACACAATCAAACCCACCTGCTGTCATAACGTCCGGAAAAATTGTTGCCGCAACGCTTTTTTTCTCAGTAGAGATTAAGTCCAATTCCAACTGTTCACCGCTCTCGACTAGTCGATCAAGAGCATCCCCAACAAAAAAGTGATTCATGAAGTTCGCGTTACGAACACCAAATTTTTCGGCCTTTTTAAGCAGATTTTGCTCCGTTTCCTGAATCGCCGCCCTGTCAATGTCGATACCATACAAACAGTTTTCCAATATAGCACGGACATGCTCCGGACTAATAGTGCCTTCTTTTTGCTGCATCGAGGAGCAAATAGCGTCAAATGTCTTGAGCAAAAAAAGTCCGGAGCCACAAGCTGGGTCTAAAATGCGGATTTGTTGAACATCATTGACGCAGCCAATGGCGCGACCAATGGTTCTTTCGACAATGTAGTCGATCACATTGTCCGGCGTGTAATGCGTTCCCGACAACTTGCGTTCACGCGTTGAATAGTTGGCCTCAAACGCTCTTGCAATATTTTCGACAATCATTTCTTTAGTCCCTTATTTGTAGATTCTCCGTCACGAATTATCCCAACAGTGGAATGAGCTGAGGGAAGAGGATACGGTCGCCGTGGAGGCTTCTGCGTTGTTTCACTGGCAGCGTGGGTTTTCATCTCGGCAGCCTCGGCCGTTTCGGCCGCGATTCGCCGTATTTCTTCGAGCGCAATGCCAGTCAGCTCGGTGAGCTTCTGCATTTGATCTTCGCGCAAAATTTGCGCCGGCGGTCGATTCTCGATGCAGTCTTCGATTTCTTCCGCCGTCATGTCCAATTCATGCGCCAGTTGGGAAATGAACATCTTCTTGATGATGAGCGTGCTATCAAGAAGCTCGCTCAAAGAGTGCATCTGCGCTGGGTTGCAGAAATTGGCCTTGGCCTTGGCTAACCGTCGGGTTTTGGCTTCGTTAATTTTTGCGAGGAGTTTTTCATCCGTTTTTTTTGCCCAATTTGGCGGCTCGCCATACCGTGTGAGAATTTGTAAGACTTCCTCGCTGTTAAAAGATTTTCTTGGCGAAATTTTTGTCAGCCGCAACAAAAGGTCTTCAAATTCTTTTTGTTTTTTCATTTTGGTTTACACCAAAGTTAATTCATTTTTCAAGTTCGGTCTTCAGTTTTGAAAATACTCGCGACTTGAGAGTTAAAAATGCGCCTCGTGTTTTGAGCTTCAAAATATCCATGATGTAGCAGTCTTGTACTCCCAACAGGAACAGTCCAAGAAATTGTTGATAACGATCGGGCAACCTGAGAATGGCCTGCCGCACCTCAGGTGGTAATTTCTCAAGTGGTGAAAGGCTGTCTTTGGGTGATTCGAGTTCTTCAATTTGATCGATAATCTCTCTTTGCAATTTTTCAAGAGATGTTGCCTTGTATTTTTTCTTATCCCGCAGCCAATCGACAAACCGGTTTCGTAAAATCTGGAATGCCCAAACTTCGAAGCGACCTCGTTTTGGATTAAACAAATGGATTTTCTCAAAAATTCGTATTGCCACATCTTGAACAAAATCATTGGTCTCTTCTTTGTCGAGTCCATATTCCTTATGGACAAAGTTCCTGAAATAAGGGAAAAGCTCTTGATCCAACTCACGGTAGGCCGCATCCTCACCGGCTTGTAGTCTGGCGATAAAATCCGGTTGGTTGAGCTTCTCCAAATTCGGCACTTTTTCACCTTCACTTTCTTTGCCTTTTATCTCTATATACGTAATGGCATTACACTTTGGGGACTATTTTAACCCCGATAATTCATAAATTGCATTTTAGGCACGAGTTCAAATGCAAAGTGTAGTCAATTTACGCATCGTATGAATTATCGAGGTTAAATTTTCTGACCCGAGGGAAAGCAGCCATCGCCCCTTGAGGGCGACTGTTTTAACCCCGATAATTCACGTGGTGCGTAAATCGGCCGCACTCTGCTTCTGGGCTCAGCGTAAAAATCTGATTTATGAATTATCGGGGTTAAGGCATTATTTCGGTTTGATAAAAGCGACCCATCAGGGGCCGAAACTATAACAAAATTTAATCAGCAACGAACTACCAGCATCCAGCAACCAGGATTACGTCCTCCCAAACCTCTTATCCAGCTCCTCCAGCGGAATCTGAATCATCACCGGCCGGCCGTGCGGGCAGAAATATGGTGACTTGGTCGTGAGCAATTGCGAAATCAACGCCTGCATGGTAGTAGGGGAGAGGCGATCGCCGGAGCGCACTGCCGCGTGGCAGGCATAGGCGCGCGCCACGTTGTCGCGAATCTCCAGCTTCTCGCGTTTGCCGCGGCGAAAATCGTCGATAATCTCCAACAAGATTTTGCCGTCTTGCAAGTTGTTTGCATAACGCGAACCGGAAGGCACCGCTTCGATCATCATGGTGCGCTGGCCGAAATATTTGATGATAAAACCAAGACGTTCGAGGAACGGAAGAAATTCCGTGAGCAGGTCGAAATCCTCGGCGCTCAATTCCACCAACACTGGAAACAACAACTGCTGCGGCGCAGGATTCTGTTTCTCGAATGTCTCCAATGCCTGCTCGTACAAAATGCGCTCGTGGGCGACATGCTGATCGATGATCATCAAACCTGCCGGTGTTGGCGACAGGAGGTAGCGATTGTGAATTTGCCAAACCGGCGCGGAGGATTCCACGCGCGATTCACCCGGCTCTTCACTGTGGATCTGTGTTGGAGGTGACGTGATATGACTTGGCGGCATTGCCGGAGGTGGCGGGGGAAGCTTCAGTCCCAATTGCCGGCCAGGATGCTGCACACGAAAATTTGGGGGTGGCGGCGAAAGTTGCAAAGTCGTTGCTGCGTTTTCCGTTGCCTGCGTTTCCGGTGACGATGGCCAATTCACCTCCGGTATCGCGTATCCCCAGTTCGTCTCCGTCGGAATCACTGCCGCAGAACTGAGTGCCCGCCGCACGGTGTTGCGCAGAATGGCATAAATCAGCCGATCATCCACGAATTTTGCCTCCATTTTTGATGGATGGACATTGACATCCACGCGGCTGGGATCGACTTGCAGAAAAACGGCGTAAAATGGGAAACCACCATGCGCCAAAATCTCACCATAAGCAGAGATCACCGCATGATTGAGGGATTTGTCGTTGATATAGCGGTTATTGAGATAAAGATACTGCTCGCCCCGCGCCTGCCTGATCGTGCTTTGTTTCCCCACTACCCCGGAGATTTCCACCGCCGGACTTTTTTCGGTTATCTCAATGAGTGCATCCCGCAAACGACTGCCAAACAACGTCACCACGCGCTCGGTGAGGCTGGCGGCAGGCGGCATGTCAAAAATGATTTCGTCTTCGTGCACGAACGTGTACTGCACTGCCGGAAAGGCAATGGCAAACCGATACATGACGGCGAGAATCTGCCGGTATTCGGTCGTGGCCGATTTCAAAAACTTCCGGCGGCCGGGGGTGTTGAAAAAAAGATTTTTCACTGCGATGTTGGTGCCCGGTGTACCAGCGCCAATACTCACTTGTGGTTCTGTGGCTCCCTCGATTTGCACCCATGTTGCTTCGGATGCGCCTGCTGCCATCGTGCGCATTTCCACCCTCGACACGGAGGCGATGCTCGCCAGGGCCTCGCCGCGAAAGCCGAGTGTACGAATCGCTTCCAAGTCCGCGGCGGTGGCAATTTTGCTCGTGGCATGTCGCTGAAACGCGAGAATGGCATCTTCACGGCTCATGCCGGCGCCGTTATCCACCACTTGAATCAACGAACGCCCGCCTTCTTTGACGATGACCGTGATTTCAGTGGCTCCGGCATCGATGGAATTTTCCACCAACTCCTTAACCACCGAAGCCGGGCGCTCAACGACTTCACCGGCGGCGATTTTGTTGATCAGATCGTCGGAGAGAATGTGAATTTTTTGTTGAGTTGAATTCAATGCAACCTCTTCTTGTGATTGGATCCTTGATTCTTGATCCTGATTGCTTGATGCTGCTCGCTGGCTTTTTCCGACATCCAGCATCACGGATCGAGGATCCAGCATTCATCAAAGCAAACCCTCATCCGCAAAACTAAAAAACTTCTCATCCCCGATGATGATATGATCGTGAACAATTATGCCCGCTGTTTTGCACGCTTCGACCAGCTGTTTGGTGATCTGTCGATCCTCCAGGCTCGGCGACGGCTCACCGCTCGGGTGATTATGCACAAAGATCACCGCTGAGGCCTTGCCATTGATGGCTTCTTTCAACACTTCGCGCGGTGTGACCATGCTCTGGGTCAGCGTGCCTTCATACAATTTCTGCTCTTTGATCAGCCGGTTACGCGCGGTGAGCAACAACATGATGAAAACTTCCCGCGGAAGATTGCGCAAGCGACTGTGCAACAGGTCGAAAACATCCCGGCTCGTTTGAATATGTTTGCGCTCCGGCAGCTTTTCTCCCACCAGCTTGCGGCCAATCGTCAGCGCTGCCTTGATTTGCGCGGCTTTGGCCGGGCCGACGCCGCGAATCCCACAAAGCTCATCGATGCTCATCGCATCCAACCCGCGAAAGCCGTGACATTGATTGAGGATGTGGTGAGCAAGATCAATCGCCGAGCGTTTGCCATCGCCGGTGCGTAAAATGATCGCCAGGAGTTCCGCATCCGACAAACTCTCCGGCCCGTGCTGAATGAGCCGTTCCCGCGGCCGCTGATCCTCCGGCAAATCGGTAATCCGAATTTTGTATTCCATATTTTTACACCTGTGCCAGCCCAACCCCGACCGATATGTCTTCGAGCGCGATGCCGAAAAATCGGGGTGGGCCGTACTCAAAATTTCTCCCTCTTGCTTTTTGTCAAAAATTTAACTATTTTTTTAGCCGTTGCCAAGAGAAACTTTGATTTCAGGGAGAATTTTTTATTAGTAGTCTTTTCAAGAACAATCTGCGTCTTTTGCCCGCAGTGGTGATCAACCGGCGCGATCAGGCGCTGAGGTGGTTCCGCCTGCACGTCATCCGCAATCCCGCGCGCATGCTGGTGATCAGCTTCATTTCGCTGATCAGCGTCGGTACGATCAGCCTGATGTTGCCGCAATCCAGCACTTCGACGCCGCTTCGTTTTGTTGATGCGCTGTTCACGATCACTTCCGGAAGTTGCGTCACCGGCCTGACCGTTTTTGATGTCGGCACCCAGCTCACGCATTTCGGCCAGATCGTACTCTTGCTCGTGATTCAGCTTGGCGGATTGGGCATTCTCACATTTTCAACCTTTTTTATTCTCATCGTCGGCGGCAGCATCTCCTTTCGCGGTCACAACCTCTTGCAGGAAACTTTCAGCCAACAGCCGATGGCTGATTTTGGCGCTCTGTTAAAATCAATTATTGTCGTGACTTTGGGAATCGAGTTGACCGGCGCGTTGTTGTTATATCTTCGTTTTCGCCAATTCCATCCACCCGCCACTGCCGCATACTATAGTGTCTTTCACAGTATCTCTGCTTTTTGCAACGCCGGGTTCTCTTTGTATCCTGATAATTTTGTTCGTTTCCAATCCGATTGGTATTTCAATCTGATCGTTTGTGCTTTGATCGTTGCTGGTGGACTGGGGTTTGTGGTGCACTATGATCTCGCGGACTTTGTTTTTCGCCGCCATCGCCGACGTGGCACCACCCTGAATTTCCACACCAGACTTACTTTGATCGTGACTTCAATACTCATCATTGGTGGCACAGCGGGATTCTTTTTTCTCGAGTTTGGAAATATTTTGCGGCCGCTGGATTGGCCGACCAAAGTCATCGTGAGTCTGTTTCACTCGATCACGCCGCGCACCGCAGGTTTCAACACCGTGCCGTTCAATCAGCTCAATAGTGGCACATTGTTTTTCATCATTATGCTCATGTTCATCGGTGGCTCCAGTGGCTCCTGTGCCGGTGGCATCAAAACCAGCACGTTTGCCGTGTTCGTCGGGCTGGCGTGGGCCAGATTCCGTGATCAGCAGGAGGTGAATCTGTTGAAGCGACGCATTCCGGAAAGTGTGGTTTCCAAAGCGGTTTCCGTCACGCTCTTTGCCATGCTGGTGATTGTCTTCTTCACATTTGTACTTTTGCAAAGCGAGCTTGGCAGCATCGCGCTTCGGCAGACGCGCCGGGAATTTCTCGAGATACTTTTTGAGACCACCTCGGCATTCGGCACCGTCGGCTTGAGCACCGGCGTGACCTCGACGCTCACCAATTTGGGCAAGGTCGCCATCACTTTGGTGATGTTTCTCGGAAGAGTCGGTCCGCTCACCGTTGCCATTGCGGTGAGCAAGGCGGTAACCCGACGTTATAAATACGCCAGCGAAACGTTTTTGGTTGGATGAACGACGTTCGCCAGCTTGCCGGTTGGTTCCGATTCCTCTGCACTCGGTTGACTGCAAGGAAAATTGGGATGGGCCAGCAAGCAGGTCAACTGGCAAAACCCTGCAGGCTTTTGAACCGGTTAACATATTGGATTATGCGTAAAATTGCCGTTATTGGGATGTCGAGTTTTGGCCACTTTTTATGCCGCGCCATGACCGAGCGAAAATTGTCGGTAATGGCGATTGATAGTAACGAGGCCAAAATTGATAATGTCAAGCCATTCGTCGAAAAAGCCATTATTGCGGATGCGACGGACAAGGAAGTGCTCAGGAATTTGGGCGTTGCCGAAGCTGATGCGGTGGTGGTTAGTCTCGGCGATCGCATTGATGCCAGTATACTGGTCACCTATTATCTGCGCGAGCTGGGCGTCAAGGAAATCATTGCCAAAGCCGTAAGTGAGGATCATGGCAAAATTCTCAACGTCGTCGGCGCCAGCGAGATTATCTTTCCGGAAAAGGACATGGCGGAACGTCTGGCCAATCGCCTGGAGCGCAGCTCGATTCTCGAATACTTCGAAATCGCTGAAGGGTACAGTATCATCGAATGGGCGCCCCCCACTGAGTTTGTCAACAAGACTCTCGCCGAGCTGGACTTGACGAACAAATACAATGTTCAGGTCATCATGATCAAAGAGCTGGTGCCCGAACGCGTTACCGTTGTGCCCAAAGCCTCCCAGCTCATCAAAGATAGTGACATACTGGTTCTGCTCGGGCAGGAAGATGATCTGGAACGATTGCAGAAGATGAAAGAATAGGAAAGTCTCGGATCATGGGATGGTGCCGGGTGTTGGCATGCCGGCAACCATTTGCGCATCCAGCCTTTTTATTCTTTGCCCGCCTGTCCTTTGCGACGAATGTGGTGATCCCAATATTGCATCCAGGTGGCGGCGCTGTCGGCAAAGAGCTGCCAATCCATTGGCATGGTTTTATATTGCGCCGGATTGAATTCCGGGCGAATTTGCGAAAAATCCATGTCGCGGCGTGTCGGAATGCGATAATACTTTTGCGCCGCCAGGATAAATGCTTCCGGCGTCGTGACGAATTCATAAAACCGGCGTGCGAGTTGCGTGCGCTCGGTGTCGTTTGCACGCTGCGGCCTTGCCACGATTGCCAGGCCTTCCGGAATCATGGGGGTGCCACTCCTGGGCACAATGTAGTCGAAAGCATAACCATCCTGTTCGCGCCGCAGCAGAACATCCGGAAGATTCCACAATGTGAGGTCCGCCTCGCCACGTGCCAATGACAGGTAAAGCAGGGTCGGATCGGCACAATACGTTTTGGTGTTGGCATCCAGGCGCCGAAGCCAGTCAAAACCGGCAGTCGCTGAATGGTGATCGCGATAAAAGCGGTAGATCATTGCAAAGAAAATGGCGCGCATGGTGCCGGAAGGAAGTGGCTCGCGCATGGCTATCTTGTTGCGCCATCGCGGCTCCAACAATTCATCCCAATCTTGCGGCGCCGTTTCTCTGGTCAATTTTTCGGCGTTGAACATGATGACTTCGGGACTCAAATAAGTGCCATACCACCGATCCAGCGGATCATGATAAGCGGAATCAATCTGCTCGGCCCATGTGGGTCGATAAGATTCCAGCAAGCCTTCGGCGGCTGCTTGCATGAACAGCGGTGCCGGCGCGCCCCACCAGATATCCGCCTGCGGATTGGCTTTCTCCGAGCGCAAACGATCCAGCACATTTTGTGAGGCCATGTCGAGCCATGCCACGCTCACGCCCGGATTCGCCTGCTCGAAACGGCTGGAAAAATCCTCGAGTAATTCCTTGCCGTGCGGCGAATAGATGATGAGCTGAGATTTCTTCTCTCCGCATGCGGGGCCCAGCAACATGGCGAGAGCCATCAGCAGAAACGCACGAAGGTCATGACGATACATTTCAATAGAGATAATGTGAAATGCCGATCATGAGACGGAAATCTCTGATCCGGCGTGAGTGCGTGGCGCCGGCTTCGGTTTGGGTATTATTCACACTCTCCAGGCTGTGGGCATGTGTGCCTTCCAGCGTCAGGTAAAATTTTGCCAGCGCATAACGCAGGCCGATATCCAATTCCGGAGTAAAGATCACGGGATTGTACTGAACCTTGATGTCCCTTTCATAATCCGTAATTGCCGGATCATGGTAATTTTTTTTCAACCTGCCGGAAAGCAGGCTTTCGGCATTGATTCCGAAGGAAAGAAATGATTGGATGCGCCGATAATTGAAGAAAACGCGAATTTTGTTCGGCACCCCGAGATAAGTCGCACGCCGAAGGTATTCAAAAGTCGAAACACTGTCCGCACTGTGCGCCGAGTAACTGTGCGCGAGTAATTGCAGCCCGAGGATGTAACTGAAATGTTTGCTGATCACAATTTCCATCTCCAGCGTGGCGCTGGGTTCAATCTGCATCCGGGTATCAAGAACTCTGCCGGTGCTTTTTTCCTTGACCCGCATGTTGGCAAAATTGGGCCCGGCCTTGACCGCGAGACCCAACTTGTGCTGGGCGGTGGCCGTGACGGCCGGCAGCATGAGACAAACACAAACAAGGCGTGCAAGCATTGCACACTCCTTTGTAGTTTTATCTGAGCAGCAACAGCTTTTTTTGCTGAACATGTTGTCCGACTTGCAATCTGTAGATATAGGTTCCACTGGCCACTTGCTTTCCATCCCCATCTCGTCCATCCCAAAGCAGCCGATGCCGCCCTGCCGCTAGAGTCTCGTTGACTAAACTGCAGATTTGCTGACCCGCCGCGTTGTAGATTTTCAAGGAAACTTGTGCCGAGACCGGCAAAACAAATTCAATCGTTGTCGAGGGATTAAATGGATTGGGATGGTTTTGCGCCAAAGCTGGCGACACAGGGAATCGAATATTTTCAGAAACTGGCTCTTCGGCATTGGTGATGAGCGAAAGATCGAACGTGTACATTGAGCGGCCATGGGTCCCGGCAGCGAGCCGGCGCTGGCCGTGATGGATGGCGAGATCGTAAACCGAAACAATGGGCATGCCTTCTCCGAGCGGCAGCCAGTGCTTGCCATAGTCACGCGAGTAAAAGGCACCCACATCGGTGCCGACATAGAGCAAGTTGGGATAACGCGGATCGATCACGATTGTGTTCACCGGTGCGTCTGGCAAGTTGCTGCTGATGTCTTCCCACGTCGTGCCCATATCCGTCGTGCGAAAAACATGCGGCTGCGGCGAATTCCATTTCAGACCCGAGAAGGTAACATAAGCGATGCGGGCATCCGTATGATCGACCGCGACGCGCGTGACCCAGCGATACGGCAGTGCTGCGGAAATTTCTCTCCAGGTTGCGCCACTGTCGGCAGTGACCCAGACGTGGCTGTCATCGGTGCCGGCATAGATCACCGCCGGATTGCTTGGCGCGACGGCAATGGTGGTGACCGTGCCCAACAGAGGCCTGCTACTCCTGGCATCCGTGAGATTATCACTGATCGGCTGCCAGGAATTGGCGCCATCGACCGTGCGATAAACGCGATTGGAGCCGTAATACAGAACATTGCTGTTGCTCGGATCCATCACCACCGGCGTCGACCAATTTGTCGGCTCATTGGGGTCGATGCCCGTGAGCGCATTGTGAAAGCTTCTGCCGCCGTCAGTCGATTTGCCCAGGCCGCCCCATTGGTATTCGGCATAGATGATGTTGGGATTGCCGGGATCCACGAGAACGTAAAAACCGTCGCCGCCGTAAATTCCCTCCCAGTCATTGAGAGCGCCGCTGAGCGTGCGGATGGTGCCGTTATCTTGCGTGCCGCCGTACAGGCGCTGCGGATTGCTCGGATCAATGGTAATGTGATAGAACTGGGTCACCGGCAGCGCTTCGACTTTGATCCATTGGTAACCGGAGTTGTGAGAAATATTGATGCCGCCATCATTGCCCACGATCAGGCGCTTCGAATCCGCCGGATCGAACACCAACGCGTGGTGATCGACATGCAGATCAATCGGTCCTCCGCCATAGCCATATTTGATCGGCCATGTGCGGCCGCCATCGAAAGAAGCCATAAAAGACACATCCAAAACGAAAACCTGTTCCGGATCATCGGGATGCACACGAACGTTTCCGAAATACCAACTGAAGGTACCGAAGCCCGATTGCAAGGCATTATTGGGATCGGTGCGGGTCCAACTCCTGCCGCCGTCTTTACTGCGATAGAGCGCGCCATACGTGCTGTTGATCGTATAGAGTGCATAGAGATTTTCCGGTTGCTTGGCACAAATGGCAAGACCGATGCGACCGATGGTTGGCGAGGGGCCGGGCAGTCCATTCGTTGTGCCGAGCCGTTGCCAGGTATTGCCTCCGTCATCGGTGCGATATATGCCGCTGGATTCTCCGGTCAGGTGACTGCGGTTATGGCGGCGAACACGTTCCCAAACCGCGGCGAAAAGCGTCGAAGGATTTTGGGGGTTGATGATCAGATCGATGGCGCCGGTGGAGTCATTTACCGATAAAACTTTTTTCCAGCTCTTTCCCGCGTCGGTGCTGCGGTAGACGCCACGCTCCGGATCGCTGCCGAAATAGGAGCCGATGGCCGCGACGTAAACACGATTGGAGTTGACGGGATCAACGACGATGCGGCCAATCGAGGTGGTGTTCTCCAATCCAACCAATTGCCAGCTTGCACCGGCATCGGTTGACTTGAAGACACCGGCACCGGGGAAATTGTTGTGGCCGCCATTGGCCTCGCCGGTGCCAACATATAGCACTTCTGGATTTTGGGGATCGATGACAATGTCGCCGATCGGCAGCACGGCTTGCTCATCGAATATCGGCTTCCAGGTTGCACCCCGATCCACCGATTTGAAAACGCCGCCGGTTGCCGCGCCCGCATAAACAATTTCCGGATTCTTGGGATTGATTGCCAGCGCCGAAACCCGGCCGCCAATGTTGGTTGGTCCGGCAAAATTCCACTTCGCTTGCGGTGTCAAAGATTTGGCGAGACGCTGCATGTGCTGGGCTTGCTGAAGCGCCTCCACATGTGCGGTTCGATCGGCAGTGAAATACGGAAAGGTGCGCTGCAACCAGGCCCATTCGGTAGGGTACTGATCCGGACCGGATTCGTTTTTCTCCTCGGCGCCGGGTATGTCCGTCATGGCAATAAATGGATGACGAGGCGCTGCCAGCCAGTAGAAGATCACGATGACACTGGCGACAATAAATATTGCCAGTGCTGGTTTTGGCAACGGGAAAGATTTTGTGGCCAATTGTCGCATTTTGGGACCACCCACAGTGATTTTTCGTTTTGCTTGAAATAAATGCACATCATGATGACTATCAGTACCAGCTTCGAGCAATGCTTGCAGCCGGCAGTCACTTCACTTTTACTACCACCAACGTCAGATCATCCGCCTGGGGTGTGTCACCGGAAAATTGCAACACAGCCTCATGAATGGCGTTCCGGATGGTTTCCGCGGAGAGGCGGTGAGTGCGATGAATCACCTCGCAGAGACGTTCTACGCCGAATTCTTCCAACTGCGAATTGGTGGCTTCGGTCACGCCGTCAGTGTAAAAAATCAGCGCATCGCCGGATTGCAGATCGACGGTGTGCTCGTCGTATTTGATGCCCTCGCGTATGCCGACAATCAAGTTGGTGTGAGGCAGCTCGGAACAGGAGCCATCCGGATGACAATGGATCGGATAATTGTGACCGGCATTGGTGTAGGTAAGCTTTCTATCCGGCCACAAAATGCCGTAGAAGAATGTGGCGTATTTTTCCGCAGTCGTCGAACGTGTGATTTGATTGTTCAGCTCCTCCATGACGCGATGGGTCTGTGTGCTGCGCATCGCGGCGGCGCGGCCGGTGGCTTGCAGATTCGACATCAGCATGGCACCGGGGATTCCCTTGCCGGCAATGTCGCCGATGGCAATGCCGATCAAGTTGTCGGACAGCTTTACGAAATCGTAGTAATCGCCACCAACCTCGAGTGAGGGCAAGTTGATCGCCGCGATCTCGAACAATTCGCTGTAGGGGACTTCCCGCGGCAGCAGCAGGCGCTGGATTTCACGCGCCAAATGCAACTCCTCATCCAATCGCTGCTTGGTCAAGCGCTCCTGATAGAGCCGGATATTTTCAAAGGCGAGGGTAACTTGCGTCGTCAGCAGGGAGAGCAGCGTCATGTCTTCGTAGGAAAAACGACGCTGCGTGATTTTTCGGCCCACGGTCAACACCCCAACCAGCTCATCCCGGTGCAGCAGCGGCAGAAAGAGCTGTGCCCGCAGTTGCGCCAGGTTTTTTTTCTCCACCGGCAAATTGATTTTTTCCAACACATCGTGAGCATACACCGGCGCTTCCATGTGCGCCATCAGGGAAATGAACTGGCCGTTGGACTCAAACCGGATCTCGGTTTCCTGCGTTTCAGCCTGCTGCCCGGGTTCTTCTTTTTCATCCCACCCGTCATGCAGAGTCGAATTCCTTCGAATCATGGTGCAAAAAGTCTGATGGCTTGATTTCATCTGTTCTGCAATCCGGCTCATCCCGGCACTACTTTTTGGCAGGATCAAATGTGCGCTTTCGAGCATCAGGGCTTCCTGCAGGGTGGTGGTGACTTTCTCGCGCAGTTGGAGCGGGTCAACAATGCCAAAAATCTCGTGACTGAGGTTCTGTAAAACTTCCTGATAATTTTGTCCGCCCTTGAAAAAGATGCGCTCGACCAAATCTTCCAGAAAACTGAGCAGCGGTTGGAAGGCGATGATCGCCAGGATGAGAAAGAATATCTCCACCACCGGTAAGCCCTGCGCCGAACTGCCCAGCGTCGCCGCGGCAATGTTTTTCGTCTGGGTGTATCCCAACATGTACGCGCCGATCAGTAAGCCGGAGGTGATCGAGAACACGAAGCCCCGGCGAATGATGAAACGAACGTCGAGAAATTGATAACGAATGATCGCCCATGCGATCACGCCGGAACCGATCAGCAGGCTGAGAATGGTCAGCGTATAAGCCACTTCGCGGCCGAGATCGAGCGGCGAAATTTTCGGCAACAAAAAGGCAATGGCATAAAGTCCCAGGCTCGAGCGAATTCCCCACAATACCCAACGCACTTGCGTGATCAAGCGCGGGTTGGTGAGGCGGTGGCTGCCAAGATACATGACGATAATGGCCGTCAACACATACGCCAGGTTGATCGCGGCGAAGTAAGTCGCGCGATAGGTGACCAAAAAATTCAACGCGGAAATCAGCAGGTTGAAGAGAAATTTGAATGGCTGCAACAGTAACGACCAGTCCCGGTTTAAGCCCAGCCACTGGCCGAGTTGCTGTACCTGTTCCGGTCTGGGCAGCAGCAGGGCCAACAAAAGATTGAGTGTCTGTGGAATGTAGAGAAACACTCTGAGCTTGGGATGTGTGCGCAGCACCGGGTGCTCGGTCGGGAACACGAGACTGAATAGCACCAACTGGGGGAAGAAAAACTCCCATACCAGGAAGAGCCGATTGAGCAAATCGACATTCACACCCGGCTGCGGGCCGACATCTTCAAGCAGCAGGCCAAAGGCAGCCAGCAGCGGGCCCAGCGCGGCCAGAAACAACATGCCCGCCGTAATGCGATTGAGGCGCTGCCGGGCATCCTCGCGAAAGATGAGCAAACCCAGGAGAAAGAGAATGATGCCGCAGATGAGAAAAATGAGTGCTGTGAAATGAGATAGACTCATAAAGCACGTGGCAGCAAGGCCCGTGTGGTCACACCAAGACGGGTAAATTACCCTTGCTTTGGGTTATTTTTTCTGCGTTTTATAATGGTGACTTCAGTGCCGCCTTTGGAGAAATCATACAACACTTCGTCCATCAGGGAGCGCACAATAAAAACGCCGCGACCGCTTTCGCGCAAGAGGTTCTCCGGATCGAGTGGATTGCTCAGTTTATTCGGATCAAAGCCGGTTCCTTGGTCGCGGATCGTCAGGCGGACTTCGCCATTGGCAACCTCGATATTCACAAAAATTTTTTTCCTCGGGTTGCGTTTATTCCCATGCACAATGGCATTGTTGGCGATTTCCGTCACGGAAATCGCCAGGCTGTCTTGCTCTTCCTGGTCGAGACCCGCCCAATCGGCTGCCTCTGCCGCCAGTCGTTCGATTGTCTCGATCGCATCCGGTTTGCTCGCCAAAACCATGTGATAATTTTTCCCAGAAGAGGAGACCATTAACACCTCGCTTGCATGTTCTTCCACAGCCATTAGTTTGACCACTGCACCGTCAAATGAACGTTATCGATGGACGACGATGTGCCCTGATGAAGAAGGACAATTTGTCGTCGTGCCGAAAAAATAATCATTGCTTGCGGCGAACGCATGTAACTCACTGCCAGCAGGGGAGTCCAAATCCTTTGACCGGCACTGCGATAACGCACGAATTCTCCTGCCGGGGTTGTTGGTGTCGTCATCAATTTATAAGTCCAGTCATGCTGGCGTAAGTAGGTCAGACCCGGTGTCACCTGCCATCGGCTCGCCGGTCGGTGTTCCAGCACGACCGAAGCCCAATGCTCATGCCGATCGAACCAGGGCCGTTGCCGCCAACGCGCCCAATCCAATTGCCCGCGTTCCTCGAGACGCAGATGATACTGCGCCACACAGTGTGTACGCCGGCTCAAGCGTACGAACAGTGAATCTGAAATAAAAAAATTTCTGAACACATTGCTTTGGCCAAGCGCCAGCGGCTCCGGGAAATCATAGGCGATATATTGCGCCAGCACGCCAAAGCTTTGCTTCAAATACAAACCCGGCGCCAGGGCAAAAATGCAGGAGGGTTGCAGTTTGAAAACCCGGCGCCAGTTGTTGCCGGCCGAATGGCTGCTTTTGAGATAAACGTGATGCTCGAGATACGCCGTCGCTTCCCACTGCAGAACATACGCCGGTGAAAAACGGTGACTGTAAAGCAGATTGGCCTGAAAAACCAGCCGGTCGAAATTGTCCGAATTCGCCACATTGCCGGTCTCATGCGCATATCGGACCGCGCTGCCATACCAGTATACAGAATCCTGTCCGCCCGGACGCCAACGCAAGCGGTGGACCAGGCGGAAATACCAATCATTCGAATCATAACCGATGCCTGCGTATCGCCGCGACAGGGGGGAGGAGGCCGCCTGATTCGAATAGTCAACCGCCTGTGAAAAGTATTGTACGGAAAACTCGTTGTTTAGATTCGGTCGCCGCCACCGCACATCCGCCTGATGGCGCGTGTCGAAGTCCGTGTGATGAAAGGCGCTGACATCTTTGCCGGGGACTCGTCGTTGGTTCGAACTTGCCGGCTGCTCCAGGAGCCGGCGTGCCACCTCGACTTCGGATTGGCCGAGTTCGGTGCGCAGCGAGAATTGCCAGTTGTCGCTGATGCGATAATCCAGGTGATTTTCCAGCGCACGGCGATCACGACTCCATTGATCGACATACAAAGTCTCGGCATCCGCGAAATAATTGTCACGGCGCAGATGGGTAAAATGCAAATACAACGAATCGCTGGTGGCATTCTCAAACTGGCGTGACCCATGGTAGCTGAAATGCAGGTCCTCGTTGCGGCGAGCCGGGAATTTGTTGACTTCCGCCTCCGCATCCAAACGATGGTAATAGTTTTGCCACAGCGTCGGCGCCAGAAATACATTCAGCTTCGCGTTCGGCCCGTGATCCCGGCGACCGAGCAAATTTTCCTGGCGATAACCGGCCTGGCCACTCACCCACAAATTACGGCGCAGTTGCCGTTCGAGCCGGGATTGAACACCGGAAAGATTGAAATCGTTGTTCCTGGTTTCGACCGCCAATTGCGAGAAATCATCCCGGAAAATTTTGGAGATCATCGCGATCTGCCACAGCCAGCCCGAGGTGCCTTCCGGAGGCGTCCGCTGCAGAACCAGTTGTGCATTCTGCTCGTCTTTCCAGCGATCCGGCTGCTGCTGCAAAGTCGAGTTGAAGTTTTCACTCACTGCCAACTGCCATCGCGATGACAAGGCTTGTTGGATATTGATGCGTGTAAGCCAGTGATAAAGTGCAATATCGTGCCAGAAGAGAGTTTCAATGCGACGCGCCGGAGATGATAATGAGCCGATCACATGAATTGCAGTCGAATCCTTGGCTGCCGAGGAATCTGCTGCGGATTTACTGCTTGCCAAAACCGGCGCTGAGGAGTGGAAATCAAAGAAAAATGCCAAAGTCCACGCCACACCGCAGAGACGAAAAAAATACGCCACGCTGCAGCATCTACAATAATGAAAATTGAGACCTCTCACGATGTCTTCTTCTGCAGGCTTTCGAGATGATCGCGCGTGAGCATCATGTGGCGTTGTCGTCTTTTGGGCAGGGCCGTCCCGCCTGAAACGATCAGATGCAGCGCGTCTTCGACCGGCATGTCAAGCTCGATCACCTCGCTTTTGGGGAAAAACACCAGAAAGCCGGAGGTTGGATTGGGCGTGTGCGGCACGAGTACGCTCACCACGTCATCTCCCAGCGCCTCATGGATTTCGTGGCTCGTTTCTTTGATATAAAAGCCGATGCGCCACATGCCCTTGCTGGGAAAAGGCACCAACACGGTTTTTTTGAACACATCCCGGCGCTCGCCGAAAAAAGCCTGGCTGATTTGCTGCACCGTGCCGTAGATGCGGCTGATGAATGGAATGCGCGCGACGATGCGATCGCCGATGTCGACCAGTTTCTTCCCGAAGTAGCTGCGCGCCGCCATCCCCGTGCCGAGGATGAGCAGAAACAACGTGATGAAGCCCAGGCCCGGAATCGGCTGGTCGCTGAAATGCACACCGAGCCACTCGCGCAGCATCACGAAAATAACATCCTTCAAAATGCCGTCAATCGCCAGAAAAAGCTCATAAATGATATAAACCGTCAGGCTGATCGGGACTAACACCAACAATCCGGTTAAGAAATATCCTTTGATCTTGCCGGCAAATTTATGCTCAGGAGTCGGAACCAAAGCTGTGGTCATGGCTTATTCTGCTTCACGATGGTGTAAATTTTCTCGCCCGGCTTGCCCATTTTGTAGCGTTCGCGGGCGACCTTCTCTATATAGGTGGAATCATTTTGCAAAAGCTGGATTTCACGACGCAAGCTGTCCTGCTGCACTTGCAACTGCATCACTTCGCGGTTGAGCACGACTTGGCGCTGCTTCAAGCGCCATAGTTTTATCAACCCGTAGCTGCCGCCGAAATAGGAATACGCCACGTAAAGCAACACCGCCAACGCCGCCCACACCACGAAACGCATCGTTGGCCGGGGTTTACGAAGCGAAGACGAACCGCGTCGCGAAGAGAATTTACGAAAGTTGGGGATCATATTGTCTCGTTGCTGGATCCTCGATTCTGGAGGCTGAATCAAGCAAACCGGCATCAAGCCTCCAGAATCAAACAACCGGTCTTGCTTTTATTTACTGATTTTTTCGCAGAAAGTCAATAAGCAAAATTTGGAAAGTTCGCTTGCAGCGATTAAAAATTTGTAAAGAGTAAGACGTAAAATGGGAATCGTAAAACGTAAAAATGGAAGACACTTCATGTATTCGATACTTGCATGTCAATAGAAAATGTTGAACGCCGGGGACGTGAAATGTTTATAGACTCTTCAAAAGAGAATCACACACGCCGGACGATAAATGGAAATTCCGTTGTTGACAACTTTCACATTTTATGCTATCTTATGTCTGTATTCAGGAGAAACGAATCTTATGAAACCCATTCGTCTTTCGGGACATGCACAAGAGAACATGCGCTATCGTGGCGCAACTGAGCCGGAAGTCATTGAAGCTATACAGACTGCTGCGTGGAGCCCGGCAGAGCGAGGACGATTGGAATGTCGAAAAAATTTTGCCTATGGCCAAGAGTGGAATGGAAAATTCCATGTTACAAAACAGGTACGACCTATTTTCGTTGAAGAAAGCGAAGAAATTGTGGTTGTGACCGTTTACGTTTATTATTTCTGAGGTAAGCTTATGCGTATCACGTATGATTCTGAGGTTGACGCGCTTTATATCCGCTTTATTGAAACCACGGTAACGACACAACATATCGCCGAGGGAATTGCTGTGGACTACACCGCCGATGGCAAAATTGCCGGCATTGAAATCTTGGATGCCCGCAAGCGCTTTGGCGCGCCGGAAGTATTTCGACGCGTCATTTTGGAAGATATCGCAATGGCGGAGACTGCTTAGCGATGATGCTTTGGCCGAGCGTGCGACTTTAGGAGCGGAAAATGGGAAAATCCGTCTTCATCAGTTACTCCCACAACCAGGGCGACTGGGTTTGGCACAACTTGAAGCCCTGCCTCGAAGCCGGCGGCGCCGAAGTGCACATTGACGTGGAGCGCTTCAAGGCCGGACACGATTTGACCGCGCAAATGGACGCCGAACAAGACGCCGCCGACCTCAGCGTGCTCGTGCTCTCGCCGGAATATCTCACCAGCCCAAATTGCACCCGCGAAATGCAGCGCGCCCTCGCTTGCGATCGATTCGCCGCGGTGTTACGCGTCGATTGTATTGTACCGGATGAAGTGAAAAAGAAGCTTTACGTCGATTTGCGCGATGACAAAAACGTTCGAGAATGGGATCGCCTGCTGCAAGCCTGCGAGACGGATTTGGGTACACCTGCGCCTGCTTGGCTCGAAGCCCGCGATGCGATTGTGCGCCATTTGCAGCGCGGCAACTCCGTGAATTTGGTGGTGCTGAAGAAAGCGACCAAACCGAAATGGCGCGAGTTGATCAGACATCTGCAAACTGAGATGCTAAAAGATCTCAACGTGGTGAACTGTGAAAGCGGCGACACCGTGACACGGCAAGGTTTCGTTGCGGGAATTTTACGTGCTTGTGGCCTACCCTCTGTCGTCCCCGAAGAGCCACGCGATTTGTTGGCGTTGACCGAAGCGTTTGCCCAACGTCCCACTCCGGCTCGTCTGGCTTTGCTGCACTTTGATATGGTGGCGGACCGCGCCCAAAGGAACCCGCATTTCAACACGGATTTGTTTGCGGCGCTGCGCGACTTGATCACGGAAAAACGCAAGCTGATTTTGCTGATCCATTCGCATACCTATTACATGCAGCTCTTGCCGGCAAACCATCCGCTCTCTTCAATCACGGATTTGAAAACGGTTGAATTGCATGGCCGACCATGACCCCCATACCACTGGACAAAATTGGCTGGCGTTGGCGCGTCAAACCGCACACATAAAAGATTTGACCCAATTGGAGGCCTTGGTCGCGCCATTACCGGAAGGCAAAAAAGGCTTTCTCACGCAAACCTCGGCTTTGCGCGACATGGTGGGAGAAATCACGAAAATGCAGATTCATCTGGACACCGTCAGTCGTCCCATCCTGCGCGAGCCGCTGGCGCAAGCGTTGTATGAAAGAATCGCAAACTTTCGTCATCAAATCGCGGGCTTCCATGAGCCGCTGGCAAGCGAGTTTCGTCAAGCCGCGTTACAGTGGTTGGATCTGGCGCGAGCACAACTGCAGCAGGCGCAAACCATTCTCGCTAAAGAGCCAGTTCCCTCGGTCTTTCGCGCCGGCGATCCGGTCAATCGCGAGCAGGAGGCGTTTGTGCTGCGCGACAGCGTGATCGGCAATCTTGACAAGCAAATCATGCTCAGCACCGGCTGTCCGGGCTTGGTGCTGTATGGCCGGCGCCGGGTGGGCAAGTCCACGGTTTTGCAAAACCTGAGTGGCTTTTTGCCGGATACGGTGATTCCGGTGGTCATTTCCATGCAAGATCCGCAGGCGTTCACCTCGCTGGCAGATTTGCTGCGATTGATTTCAGCAAAGTTGCAAACGGCGCTCTCGCCCGAGGCCGGCAGTCATGAGACCACCGATGATCTCACCAGTTTGCTCCGTCTACTCTCCACGTGCAATAACCGTTTGCAAGCGTCCGGCCAGCGGGTGTTGTTGGCCATGGATGAATATGAAAACATCGACCGCAAGCTCGGCGAAAAGATTTTTCCCGAAGACTTGCTGGCAACGGTGCGGTAATCCATTCAAACCCATCGCCACATCACGTGGATTTTCTCGGGCAGTCATGACATCACTGAACTGACGCATGCCGAATGGCCGTCGTATTTGGTGAGCGCACGCACGGTGGAGGTGCCGATGTTCACGCCCTCCGAAACCCGCGATTTGCTCACGGAGCCGTTGAAATATTCTTCCCTTTGGCCCAAAGATGCACCGAATCGGCCGCGCTTTGCCTCGGAATTTTGGGGAGAAAATGGCATCGAGCGCATTCATCGTGAAGCCGGCGGCTGGCCGCATTTGGTGCAGCTCATTGCCGAAACCATTGTCGATTTGATCAACGACGAAACCAAACGCCAAGTCGATGCCGAGTTGTTTGAACGCGCGCTGGATAAAGCCATTGTGAGCGGCCACAATGTGTTGTTCCAGCTCATGAAGGGCGAATCGAATTTGCCCGGCGAGTGGGAATATCTCGCTGCTTTCCGCAAACGCGAGACCCAGCCGCCGCCGGAAGACGAAGCCATTTACACCTCGCTGCGCCGCCGCTTGCTGGTTGAGGAAGAGAATGGCGAGTGGCGCTTGCGCGTGCCGCTCATGGCGCGCTGGCTGCGGCAGCGGGGCTAGAACAATTTTATAGAACGCTGATTACCGCAGATTTGCGCAAGATTGTTCCGCGTTGATCTGCGCCATCTTCGTCCTAAAATCTTTGTAAGAGTTTAGCCGCCTGAACTTCGCCTTAACTAAAACTGAAGTGGTAAAAAAGTATGGTGAATCTTCTGCACAATTTGTTTAATTTCATAGACAAAAGTATTGACTCATCGAAAGGAGGTTCACCATGTATTACACCGGTT
>JAPDQK010000066.1:10668-31474 GCA_034505955.1 Candidatus Zhuqueibacter pondensis | reverse complement strand
CAACCTTGCCACAACCTTGTCATTCCTCCACCCGAATCGGCGGCTCGCCGAAAAAGGAAGAGTTTTAAATGCCATGTACACCCGCCTCACTTCGCCTCGTAGCTTGTCGTCATCATGCAGCCGAGAATATCGTTCATCAGCCGGCCGCGGAAATTGACGACTATGGAATTTCTCTCGCCATTGATCTTCTCCATGAGTTCTTTGGGAATGAATCCCTCACTTTGCGGTGCATAGACGATCAAGGCATGTGCGTCCTTTTTGATGCTTAGAATTTTCTCCATCTCTTCTGCGAACGGCTTGTAATGCACCAACAGCAAGGTAAACGCTTCCGCTTTTTTCAGATCATTCTTATGGATGCGACCGATGTTCTCTTCTTTAAAAATACGGGAGTCAATCAGCATGTTTTTGAGGCTATCAAACTCCGCCTCCGCAAAGACGGCAATTCGCCGTTTCGACAATCCGACTCCGAGCCTGTACAGAACCGGCAGAATACCCCGTGCCCACAGATAGGCGGAATAAATAATCCCGATTATCATTATGACCGTAATCACTCCGCCGATCACAACAAAAATGGGGTGGTTGAAAAAGTCAAGGACTCCCTGCATGGCTTGTGCGCCTTTCTCTCAAGAATTTCCACGAAAATGCCGTAGCGCAGGCTTCCAGCCTGCATGCAGACAAGATGTCTGGCGCTACGTTTTCATCATATCACGACCGCGAAGTTTTTTGCAGCGCAAGCTTCCAGCTTGCCTGCGTTTGCAGGCTGAAAGCCTGCGTTACGCTTGTTTAGCACTGAATTTTGAGTTCGGGATGCTACGCTTCAGCTTTACTGCAATGCTGTGCAATGCTAAAGCATTGCATCCGACTCAAAAAATAAACCTAACAAGTATAGAACCTTGTCACCCCTCTACCCGAATCAGCCTCCCGTCCAGTTTCAGGCCGTAGCATTTGCCATAACGCCCCACGGCGCTGATGCGGTAGAGGTCGGCGGATTCCAGATCGGACAAGGCCGTGTCCAGCTTGCGGTTGATTTTGCTGATGTATTGCAGCAACCGATCCAAAGTCAGGCCCTTGTCGCGTTGCAGGGAGTCTTCGAAGCGTTTGAGCATGCCGGCGGCGCCTGCGAGAGAGCGATATTTCACCTTCAAATCATTCACACTCGCGGTGGACAAAAAGGCGCTGCCCTCGGGCTTTTCAAAATATTGCTCGTAGGCTTCGCGCGGAATCGTGGGCGGCCGCCTTTGGCTGCGCTCGGCAAGGTGCCAATATAAACAAAACTCGATGGGCGGCAGCTCGATCTCGCGGCCGCCGATGCGCAGCAGCCGGCGTTTGGGCACGAGTTGCAGTATCGGCGCACGCGGCAGCGCGGCGATCTCGGCCTGGGTCCATTGCAAAAGCTCGGCGAACGAGGCACGCCGTTCGAGAATTTCCGCCGGCAATCTCTCCCGCAGGCGGACATACGGAATTTCCACCAGTTCCACTTTCACTTCGGCGCTGTCAAATTCGCGGCCGTCAGACAGCCGCAGCAATTGCGACACCGGCGCGGGGTAGTAAAACTCCGCGTGATGCTCGGCCTCCGGCGGGGTGAGCAGCACGTGATAGAGCTTGTCCTGCTCGCGTCCCAGCATCTGCATGACCAAGGCCATGTAGGTGCTCATGGTTTTGCGGCCGCCGGCGAGGGAGCAATGCACGGCAGTCTGCGGATCGCTAGTCTTTTCCCACAGCACGCGCAAAATCAGCTCGAGAAATGTTTCGCTGTCCTGGCGGTTGCGGATGTCAGCCAGCGGCAACAGGCCGTCGTGGGCCACGAGAATCTGTTCGGCGGAAAAGCGCACGCGGCCGCACGGCACCGGATAGTCTTTTTGCATTTGGTAAAAACGGCCGTGCCGAGGATGGAGCAGCTTGTCAAGTGCCGCTTTCCTGCCCTCTTCGGTGGAGATCGCCCACACGGCGGAGATAGGCACGCCCTGATCCACGCACAAGGTATACAAGGTTTCGGTTAAAATTTGCGGTGTACGGCCAAGGAGTGCGATCAAAAGATGTCGCCTTGTCGGCGCAAAATCACGCATTAAAATAGCAAACAATCATCATCCACACTGTAACGGATCGGAAGGGCAAAAGCGCTCAGCAGTAAAACGTAGTAGGAAGCCGAGGCACTTTTGTCTTTCCCCTATATGTAGACACGCGCAAAATTTTCTATAGGAAGGCAATTCGGTGAAAATCGTTATTGGTCAACTCAAAAGTATAATAAAATAAATAAAAATTTTCACGCAAAGCAAGAACTATTTTCGTCGAGTCTACGCAAATGGATTCTTAGCGTGTCACGAATCGACACGAACTATCTGAAAAAAAGCTTATGTCAAACTTCTGGATTTCTCTCGACGATGTGAACGAGGAGAATGGCATGGTTTATCTTTAGCATTATGCTGCAAGGGGCGGGCATTGATGTGATCGATCTTGGCATAAACATCCCTCCCGAAAAATTCGTCGAAGTCATCAAGGAACAAAAATCCGCTGTTGGTAGGAATGTCCGCGTTTCTGACAACGACGATGTCGTGGATGAACAAGACGACGGAGATTATCACCGCGTCCGGTTTGCGGTCGCACGTCAAAATCAAAGATGATGCCTCAAACCGCCGCAAAAATTATTGCGCGCACCCGACCAAGCTCGAGGTCGCAACCACAAGGACGGGAACACGACGCACTGCCAGCGCTACGTTCTAGGTTCACGATTCTTCTCTCCCATCACCACCAGCACTTCGTGGACAGATCCCGGTCGCTGCGGCGGGAGTGGCCCGTGAACACGCTCACCATCCATCTCGATAGTCTTTACCCCTTTTTGCACGCCATTCGGGTTTGTCACGGTAATATTGAATGTGGCGCCACGCCAACGACGCACCACGCGAAATTCTTTCCAATCACTCGGAATACAGGGATCAATGACGAGGCCCTTGAAGGTGAGGCGAATGCCGAGCATCCAGCGGGTGGCCGCGGTGTAGAACCATCCGGCGCTGCCGGTGAGCCACGGATGCCGCGCCCGGCCGAACGCCGTGTGATCTCTTCCCATGATGAACTGGCAATAGGAGTACGGTTCGGCCTCACGGATCTCGATCATGTCGTTCTGATTGTAAGGCAGCATGGCGTCGTAAAACTTCATCGCCCGATCGCCGCGGCCCAATTTGCACTCGGCCACGATGGCCCAGGGATTAGGATGGCTGAAGATCGCGGCATTCTCCTTGATGCCTTTGTAGACCCGCGTCACATAACCGATGTCATCATTCGGTTTCGAAAACGCAGGCCACAAGAGATGAAGACCATATTTTGAGAAGAGATATTCGTCCACCGCATCCATACATCGCCGGCCGCGTTCTGGAGCGGCCACCTCGGAGAGCACCGCCCAACTGTTGCTTTCCAGGAAGATTTTGCCTTCTTCATTTGCATGCGAGCCAATCTTGAGGCCTTTTTTGGTGATACCGCGGAGGTACCACTGGCCATCCCAAAGTTCACGCTCGCAGGCTTCTCTCACGCGCTGCGCCATTGCCGTGTACTTCCGTACGTCCTCTTCCCGGCCGAGATATTCAGCCGCTTCAATAAACGCCATGATCGCCCAATGATGCATGAAGGAAACCATGGCGCTTTCCCCGCCTCCGAGATTCAAACAATCGTTCCAATCGGCCCGCAAACCCTTGCAGATGCCATTCGGCCCAATCTGGCTGGCGGAGAAATCCAGTGCGCGTTTGATATGATCATAAACTGTGGCCTCGCCGCCGTCGGCAAAAGGTACCACGCGATCGAAGAATGACAGATCACCCGTCTCTTTCACAAATTCACAGATCGAGGGCACCAACCACAGGGCATCATCCGAACAGGTATCTTCGAGACCGTGAATGATTTCTTCCGCTTTCGGCGTCGGCACGACCGTGGGAAGCTTTACCTCGGGAAGCCCTGCCTGGCGCGGCTGGAACACTTCCGGATCAAAGAGATGGAGTCCATAGCCTTCGCTCACCTGGCCATGCAGTAATTCGAGAATTCGCTGCTCACACTTCTCCGGATTCGTATGCGGCACACTCATGACATCCTGAGCGGTATCACGAAAACCCAAGCCAGTGCGCCCACCGACCTCGATAAACGAGGCAAAACGCGACCACACCACGCAGGTTTCTGCTTGATAGAGATTCCAGGTATTGATCATCGTGTTCATCCCCGGGTGCGGGGTTTGGCACTGGAACGCGGACAATTTGTTCTGCCAGTAGGCTTTCAGCTCCGCAAAGGCATGATCCACGTTGCTCAGCTCGGCATATTTGCGGCGCATCTGCCGGCCCTGCTCGCGGGAGCCGACGCCCAGCATGAACACGATCCGGATTTCCTCACCCGGTTGCAAGGCGAGCCGCTTGTGCAGGGAAGCGCAATGGTTACCACCCAATTCCGAGCTGTTGTGACATTGGCCGGCCTCAACGGCAATGGGGTTGGTCTCGGTGCGATAGTTTCCCAGAAAACGGTCGCGTACGCAATCGTAGCTATCTGGATCAAAATTGGAAGCGAAGTAATGAAACGTCCAGGGCTCGTAGAAAAAGTCGTATTCAATGATGCCGTCTTCATAACTCGAGCCGCTGGCGTAGAGGCTCATTTGCAGATTCTGATTATCAATCTCGATGTGGTGAAATGAGAATTCGACATAAGAGAAAACGCTCAGATGGCGGGCGCGTTCACTGGCATTTTTGATCCGAACGTCCCAAAGCTCGACGTCGTCATTCACCGGAATGAATAAGATCTGCTCGGCCTGCACGTTCTGATAATCGCAGCGAAACTTTGAATACGAAAGGCCGTGCCGGCATTCGTACCGGGCTTTCGCAAGGTCTTTGCCGACCGGCTGCCAGGAAATCGACCAATACTCGCCGGTCTCGTCGTCCCGTAGATACACATAGTGTCCCGGCCGATCCAGCGGCACGCCATTCTGGCGAAAGCGCGTGATGCGATGATGCTCCGGGGACCGATAGAACGAATAGCCTCCGGCATTTTGTGAGATAATCGTGCACAGGTCTTTCACGCCGAGATAATTGGTCCACGACACCGGGACATCCACACGATCAATGACGTATTCTCGGTTCTCATCATCAAAGTAGCCGTAGCGCATACCATCCTCAACCGATTATGCAATAAGCAATAAAGGCAAACCCCGGTTAGTTAAGATTGCAGTCATCCGGTGAACCGCAAGTTGCAATTATCCAACGGGGTGATGAGCGATTCACCCCGATGATCGGGGTTAGTACAGCAAGCAACATTATCATGTCATCCCTGGCCTGCGGCTGGGCAGGCGTGGAACGATCCTTTTTGTTATTGAGCACAGTGCCCGTATTGAAAAAGATTCTTCCAGAATAACATGTTACTTGAGTGTCATTTTGAAAGACAAAATAATTTTTGACAAAATGATTAGAAATGTGAATGAACACATGAAATATCCAAAGACAAAAAACAAACCGTCAACACAATGAAAGACAAAACCGCTTAAACTTTTTTAATGATTTTGACCTCAATGATTTTGACTTTAATGGTTTTGCCAAAACCTACTCGACCATGATCTCATCCACAAAAATCCAGGCCTTCCCGCCAGCACCCGGATGCCACTCCGGGCACGTCCCGATGTTTTTGGCCTTGACGCAAATGTACCGCGCCAGTTGGCGATCGAAAGCCACCGAGAAATCTTTGATGATTCTATCGGAGGCTCTCTGCGGTGTATCATTGGGTACTATCCCAACACATTTGAACTGATCGCCATCCTTCGAGACGGCAAATTCAACCTCCTCCGGCATGAAAATCCACGAAGTGGCATCTTGCAGAAAGCCGGCAGCAAGGTGGGAAACTTCCTTTTCCTCGCCGAGATCAACGACTCCCTCGAAGTCGATTCCCTCGTAACCCTGCCACAATCCATCATGATGATTGTCCGTGCCGCGGACGCCATTTGTCAGCGCACTCACTCCGCCCGCCGTGTACTTCTCGCTGTAGGGCTCCGCGAGGATAACCTTCGCATTCAGTGCCTGGTGAAAAACGAAGGACAACACCCTCGTTCTGCCAACCATGTTTTGATTCTTGAATGCGGCGAATTTGAGAACTCCGGTTCGATTCAATTTCACTGGAGAATCATACAAGCGCGAATTGGCATTCGGCTCGCTTCCGTCGGTGGTCATGTGAATTTCCAAATCGCTTTGTCCGGGAGTGATGCTAACCGTGAACTCATTCTTGACGTGATCGAACGAAACGGCGGCGGTGAGGGCTTTTGTGGCAGGTCCGTATTGAATGCCGAGCGCCATCAGATTGTTATAATAATGCTGAAGACGGACGTCGAAATGCTCATAGTTCTTATTTTTGTTATCGCTCCAGAGAACTTCAGCCAGAGCAAGCAGACGCGGGAACAGCTTGCCATCAATCGTTTCCTGTGGCGCCTGCTCCGTCCACATGCACGCCTCGCCGCCGATAATGTGTGCGGCTTCTTGTATCGTTAATTCCTTTGGAACCGGCTCAAACGAATACACGGTGCGGATATCCAAATCTTCGGCATCGATGCTCAAATAGGTAAATGCCGCCGGCGAAACGATGGCGCCATGTCCCTGGCGCGCCGCCTCGATGGCGCCCTCGAAACCTCGCCAGGATTGCACCGTTGCAACGGGGGCAAGCCCGCCCTCCAAAATTTCATCCCAGCCAATGACTTTCCGGCCTTTGGAGGTCAAATAGGCGGAGATTCTCTTGATGAAATAACTTTGCAGCTCCTGCTCGTCCGTCAATCCTTCCGCTTTGATGCGTTGCTGGCATCTCGGGCATTGGCGCCAGCGGTCCTTCGGCACTTCATCGCCGCCAATGTGAATGTAGTCTCCGGGAAACAAAGCGATCACTTCATGCAATATGTTTTCGAGAAAATGGAATGTCGAATCGCGGCCGGCACAGTAAACGTCTTTCATGACGCCCCAAACGTTGCCGACTTCAAACGGCCCGCCGGTGCAGGAGTTTTCCGGATAAGCGGCCAGCGACGCCAGACAATGTCCCGGCATTTCGATTTCCGGGACGATGGTGACGTATCGACTGCGGGCGTAATCCACAATTTCTTTCACCTCTTCCTGCGTATAGTAACCGCCGTAGATTGTGCCCTCGGCTTCTTTGCGCCAAGCGCCGACTTCCGTGAGCTTCGGATATTTCTTGATTTCAATCCGCCAGCCCTGATCCTCCGTCAAATGCCAATGAAAAATGTTGAATTTGAAGTGCGCGAGAATATCAATGTAGCGTTTGACAAAATCCTTGGTCATGAAGTGCCGGCAACAATCGAGATGTAATCCGCGCCATTTGAACCGCGGCTTATCCTCGATCCGGCAGCCGAAAATTTCAATTTGTGCTCGCGCCGATGTCTCTTTCTCCGGAACCTGGGCAAGCTGCAGCAGAGTTTGGATGCCTCGGAATAATCCTTGGTTCTCCAACGCCCGGATTTCAATTTGATCGGAGGTTACATTGATCGAGTAAGCTTCGGCATTCGTTTCGTGTCGCAGTCCTCCGATTTTCAGAGCGATACAGTTGTCCCAAGAGCTGTCCGGCGAGGCTTCGGCGACGATCCGGATTCCGGTAAACCGGCTGAGCTGTTCTGCAAGATAGTGGCCAAGCTCCTTTGTTGATTCGGTGATAAGGATCTGGGTCTTTTCCGAAAGAATGAAACGCTCCGATGTCAGCTCGAAGGTGTTTGGCTTTGGAATGAGGGGAATCATGTCCTTATTCTCGTTGGCAGTTCGACATGTCGAACCGGTAAACAACAAGATTAAAATCGCCGTCAGCCATTGCTCCAGTGCGAGTCGTGTTCTTTTCATCTTTTCTTTTCACCGGACATTTTTGTAAGGCAAAACCAGTTAGAAAGCAAAAAGAAAAAAGAAAATGACGTAATGGGTCAGTTACCTAACCATGTCCCAAAAGTTTCTCACTGGACACAGGGGAGGTCTTGCAGGCCACCTCCCAACGCGGTCTTGGGTACAGCCAAGTAGGAAAAGCTTATCCGCCGAGCTTCGCCGAAACCACCGAGTGTCGCCGATTAAATCTTTTTCGGCGAATCTCGGTGTCTTCGGCGTCTCTCGGAGGAAAATTTTTTTCTTTTTAGGCGTTGGGGGCACTTTTTGGGGGCTAAGCGCCCTTTCTAATACTTTAAAAATGACGTGTAGACTTCAGCCTCCTGTGTCCAGTAACAAAGTTATGGGACATCGTGAGGTCAGTTACAGGTGGGTAGCGCAAGCATCTTGCTTGCAGTCAGGATGACTGCGCTACGTTTTTCCACCAAAGACTAAGGCATTACCAAACGGCAACAGGGCAGTCAATTTGTCGCCAATTGTCTTGTAATGATTTTTGCCACGTGTGAACATTGGCTGAATAAAAACACACGCTGGCAACCATCATTTTCATCATTACCATATCGCTATGCGATATGGTGAATTCTTTCAGTTTTCTGTTTGCATTTTGCTTTTTGCTTTTCAATGGTTTTGCCTTTTAATGGCCTCACTGCTGAACCACCTCAAAGCTCCCCCGCAATCGTATCAGCTCCGAGGAACTGCCGATCATCACGTCGATGGTTCCCGGCTCGACGATGTAGTTCATCTTGCGATCCAGGAAAGCGAGATCATCCCGTGTCAGCTCGAAAGTCACGCGCTTCTGCTCGCCAGGAGCGAGACTGATACGCTGGAAGCCTCTCAGCTCTTTCACCGGACGCGCGACACTGGCAACCGGATCATGCAAGTAGAGTTGAACGACCTCGTCTCCTTTCGCCTTACCGGTGTTCTTCACTTCGACACTCACCGTGACTTTGCCATTCGGAGTGATCTTCGCCGGTGTGATGGCGAGATTGCTGTACTCGAAATCCGTGTAACTCAATCCATAGCCGAAATGAAACAGCGGCTTGCCGCTCATGTTGACATAGTCGTAACCGCGACCGGTGGGCTTGTGGTTGTAATACAGCGGCAGTTGCGCGACATGCTGCGGGAACGTGATCGGCAGGCGGCCTGCGGGATTGTAATCGCCGAAGAGCACGTCGGCCACGGCGTTGCCGCCCTCTTCGCCGGGATACCAGGCCATGATAACCGCGCTTGCCGAGTCGATCCAATTGGCCATCGTGATCGGACTGCCACCAATCAAAACCACCGCCGTCGGTTTTCCCAGAGTACCGATCGCGCGGATCAATTCCTCTTGCGGGCCGGACAAATCGAGGAGGGCGCGATCCTGGCCTTCGCCTTCGATGATTCCCGCCACGATAACCACGACCTCGCTCTTTTGCGCCGCGGCCACGGCCTTTTCAAACTCGGAGTCCTGTTGTTTCTCCTTGAACTCCCAGCCAAGTGCCATCGAGGCTAAACCACCGTTCTCGTAATATTCGATCTTGAGATCATACTGCCGCCCCGCTTCCAGCTCGAGCGTCACAATGTCCGTCGTGGCGCCGCGATCCAGCCAGCTTTCGAGCACTCGCTTTCCATCGACGTACAGCCGCGCGCCATCGTCGGAGGTGACGCTAATTTTGCACTTGCCGGTGACCGGTGCAATCAACTTGCCCGTCCAACGAGCCGAAAAGCGCTCCGGGGGAATCGCCGGATCCGGAGATCCACCTCCCCAGTCGAAATTCACTTGCGGATCGATGCGAACGAGAGCCGGTTGGCCGGTGAGGTCGCGATTGGTGAAGTATTCACCTCGCAAACCGTGCTCTCCCTCTTTGCCGCCGGCTGGGATGAGATAGTCGCTGGGAATCGGCGGCAAGGCGCCGTGCCGGATGTCGAAGCCTTTCTCGTAGTAAACCTCGGTCTGGGCAGAAACTGCATTCTTGATGCCCTCGAGAATCGAAACCGTCTTCATGCCGTAGCCGCTGTAGCCGCCAAGTCGAACTTTCGAAGCATCCGGGCCGATGACGGCAATGGACTTCAAATTCTTTTTCAGCGGGAGAAGATTGCCATCATTTTTCAAAAGAACGATCGACTCTTGTGCGGCCCGTCGGGCAAGCTGACGATGTGCTGGAGAATCGTTGATCTTTCCCGCCGCTTCAGGATCAACGAACGGATTCTCAAACAGCCCCAACTGGAATTTCACCGCGAGAACGCGACGCACGGACTCATCGAGTGTCGATTCTTTGACGAGTCCTTCTTTCACGGCGTGCAGCAGCGGCTCGCCATAACAGTAGACATTGGGCAACTCCACATCCAAACCGGCGTTGATGGCCTGCTGCGCCGTTTCTTTGAGTGTTCCGGTCGTATGGTGCAAGTCCATCATGCCGGCAATCGAGCCGTAATCGGAAACCACGAAGCCTTTGAAGCCCCACTCTTTTCGCAGCACATCGGTCAGCAACCATTCGTTGGATGAGCAGGGGATGCCATCATAAGAATTGTAGGCAGCCATCACGGAGCGCGCGCCGGCTTCTTGAATACACGCCTTGAAAGCTGGGAAGTAAATTTCCCGCATCAAGCGTTCCGAGAAGTGCACCGGGTTGCTATCCCGGCCGCCATCGCCGACATTGGCGGCGTAGTGTTTCGGTGTGGTGACCACACCTGCTTCCTCGAAGCTCTTGCAGAAGGCTACGCCCATCCGCGCCGTGAGGTACGGATCCTCGCCGTAGGTTTCTTCCACTCTTCCCCAGCGTGCGTCGCGCGCGATATTGACAACGGGTGAAAGAACCTGACGAATCCCGCGACTCTTCGTCTCGGCGGCAATGGCAGCGGCAACTTCTTTCATGAGATCGGTGTTCCACGTGGCCGCCAGACCGATGGCTTGCGGGAAGCTGGTAGCGTTGTTGCCAACCAACCCGTGCAGCGCTTCATCGTGCATGATGACTGGAATGCTGAGCCGGGTCTTTTCGATGAAGAATTTCTGAATGCGGTTCATCTCTTCGGCGGCCTTTTGCGCCGCATAAGGTCGCAGTACACAACCCAGATTGCCGATCCCCTTTGGCCCAACTTGCTTTTCGAGATCCACTTCGCTGAGAAGGCACTGCAACTGCGCGATTTTTTCTTCGAGTGTCATTCTCGCCAGCAGATCCGCGACGCGCTTCTCCACCGGCAGATTGGGATTTTTGTAATCGGGCATGTCGTCACCTTTCGTCCAGGAGATCAACAGCGTACAGACAAGTGTCAAGAACAGAATGGGGTTTTTTGTTGTGAGGAATGGGCGATTTTGCATGATTCGTCTCCTAAGCCCGCCTGAGGATGAATCCTCAGGTTAAGAGATGAAAGTCGCATGAATGCGACTTCTTGAGGCGACTTGCATTTCATAGTCTGGGAGTTCAATCCCAGGCGGACTTTTCTTTCAAATGAGCTTCGATGACTTCGATGATCTTTTTGTAACTCTCGGCGCTGGTTCCTATAAAACTTAGCCAGCCATTCCCTTTATCCAGGAAAAATACCATTTCAAAGCATTTAAAACATTTTTGAACTGAGTCTCTGATTCTGTGAAGAATCTTGATTTCAAAATTAGTTTTAAAAAGCTTTTTAACAAAGCGATGATTTCTTTTGTATGAAAGAATAAATAAGTTTCGAGAGCAATTACTTTAATTTGACTTAACATGTCTGGTGAGTTCAATAATAGACGTTTTAATTCGTCTATTTCTCTCTTTGCTTCGGTGAATTTTTTTGATTCAATTAACATCAATGCAAATTGCCTTCTTGCATTTATTTCACCCATACTACCACTAAGTAATGAGAAGAGCCTTAAAGATTTTTCCGATATTGCCAGCGCTTTGTTTAGTTCGTTATAATTTTTTGTAGCAGCGTAAAGTCTGTAATGAACCCTAGCCTTAAAGCGTTCGGTTTCTACCCTTGCATGAATTTCTTGACTTTCCAATAAGTTTGCAATAGCCTCGTCACATATACTGAGAGCACTTTGTAAGGTCTGTCGAGTCAGTGGCCTTTGGTAACTCAAATTTTGTACGAGATTTTTCTGAGCCCTTCCTAGTATTCTTGACCATTCTACTTTTTGTTGTGGCGGGCAAGTATCTAATTGGTTCTTTGCAAAGAGAATCAACGATGATAACTTGTTCTCAACCTTTACTAAACTCGATTTATCGCCCTGAAAAAGAAGACTTTCAAGCCCATATTGTTCTAACTGAGCTGAAGCCTTCTCTAAAGGAGTTATAGATCCAATATTGGCTGCCTTCTCAAAATAATCACATGCAAGCTTCCAATTAGCATTTTTGTCTCGTATAATTGAAGCTTGCCAAAAGTTATAATAATACTCAGAATAATTCTTAAGCATTTTATACTGGCTTAGAAGGCTGTGCACTTTTTCAAAGTTTCGCAATTGTAAATAACCAGTAACTGCAATTCTAAACAGTTTTTCGAGAGATGAGACATTTAAAAGATTTTCGTATAGCTTAGCGCCAATATCTATGTTTTTAACATGATCAGCAGAAAATGGAGTTCGAAGCGATTTGCTATCAAAACCGTTGTCATCATAATTTCCAAGTTTTGGATTAATATCAACCCACGGAAATTCAATAAAGGGTATTAAATTCTCCAAGAAATACGCTTCTCTCGCCTGCTTCAAAACTTGCTGTGCTCTAAAGTTACTATTGAGTGAACTTAAATCCCTATCGATCCAAATAGTATTGTAGTTTGAAACACTCATTAAAGCTTCAACGCAATCAGGCTCGGATAGGCTGTAACCACAAAATACAACGAGACTATCTTCAAATAGACGTTGAAGCGTTAGTAAAAATGATTGGGGTAGCCCCGATGATTCCTGGCGCGTAGTAAAGGTGATATTATGCGGTTGATCTAATAAAGCACATCCATGGATTTTAAAAATACAATTATTACCATTTTGGTGGACTTCATTTATTTTTTCAATGCCATAGACTTTTACAGTACGACTATTAGATATTCGCTCAAGAGCTTTTTCAAATCCCAGATCGTAATTCGTTGTAATGATATGACAATCCTTTCGACTGGAAATAAAGCTCGAAATAAGAAAATGTAACCTATTGGGTGGTGCGTTTTGAAAATAGTTCGCAATATCTGACAGACTTTTGCAATATCTTGTATCTGATATGTCATCTACAATTATTCCAAGTAGAGTTTCTAAGGGCAACCTAGCCAAGTCATCTAGTTTAATTTCGAGCAGTCCTTCTTTGTGAAACTGCTTTTCTAGAGATTTGTAGCAGGTCTCGAGTAAATTCCAACCTGTTGGCAAATCGCTAGGAGAGAATTGAGAAATTCCCGAACCACAAAAAAATATCAGCGTTTTTGCTGATATCCACGCTTCTACAGCGTCATGATGATTTATTTGTTTTGCAGAGCCAATCATTTCGAAACTATTTGGATTATTCATCACTAAGCAGGGCCTAAACATATTTTATGCAAACCATCATCTCCCTGCCTCCGCTTTCCACTCCGCACCCCAAAGAAATTCTCCATTCTCGATGCTCCAATCCAGTCCAAAGAATCCGGTCATGATCACACCTTCTTCGCCCCGCGAGAGCACTGCGGGAGTGAGCACCGTGCAGTCGGGAAGGCCGATGCCAGGATTGAGATAGGGCAGGCGATTGCTGATTCTCATCCCCACGATGTCCGTTCCCGACACCGCGGCCACGCTCGCCGTTCGGCTTCCCGCTCGCGGCCGCACTAACAAGCAGCTCAAGTTGCGTCCGGTAAATTTGCGTTGGCCGATCTGAACAAATCCAACTCCGACCTGAACCGGACTATCCGAGAGCAGAGCTTTCCATGCCGCATTGGTTTTCTGGTTGCCATAGAGAATGACGCTGCGATCCGGATCAGCGAGAGGATCGAAATCGACATCGGCGATGAGTTCAATCGAGCCATTTCCCTGATACCAAAATTTCTCCGCATCGTACCGGGCTTTATCAAAGGCCCACCGGTTCTCTTCGGCAGTGCCTTTCGTGCCGTAGACGAACAGCATGCGATTGCGAAACGCTTCTTTAAATGTACCGTAACGATGCGAGCCTTTCACGTTCGCCGGCGGTTCGCTTGCCAACACCCACTTGCCATCTTTCAGCTCGAGCCACAACTGCTTTTGTTCAAGCGATCGCGGGATATCGCCGAGTTTCTGGCTGTCCAATTCTACGGTGATGGTTCCGGGTGACTTCACGATGTCGAGATCGAATGCGAGGCGTGCGACGTTCTTCGTCGTGCCGGCAAAGCGTCGTGCTCCGGGGTCGAAACGAATTTCCACCGAACTCATCTCGAGCTGCTTGATCTGCGCATCAATGGTGACCCAGTTGTTTTTCGCAGAAATGCCGGGGTTGGCGGTCAGGAAGTTGACGGTGCGAATCCGATCTTTCTCGGGACGGGCATGGCGGGCAAAGAAGTCGAACATTGGCGGCCAGTCCACACAGGCAGCGCCCGGTTCATCGGAATTGTCCCACCAATGTCCGGCGCCTTTCTCTTCGTGATAAATGAAGTCCCGATGATGAGACTGCTCGAGACGTTCAACCATCATGCGGGCCTGATCGACGCGCACGTTGTCATCATCCGAGCCGTGCAGCACATACACGCCGAGCTGTCTGTAATTCTCCACATGCGCAAAGGTTTCACTGGGAGTGGTGGCTCGGCGGATCATCCGGCGAATCGGCGTCACATCCAAAGAGTCAATGCCGCGGAAGCGGTAACTCCAAAAGCTGATCCAACCGGCACTGGGCCCAATGGCGGCGAACTGGTCGGGGAAGATGGCGCCGAGATGCCACGCGCCGTGGCCGCCCATCGAATGGCCGGTGAGATACACGCGACTCTCGTCGATGTTGTAACGCTGCTTGACGATGCTCAATACTTCCATCGCATCCTGGCGTCCCCAGTCTTCCCAATTGAAGCCATACGGCCGCCGGTTGGTCGGCGCAACGATGTAGCCCCAAGTTTTCGGATAGTAGGAGCCGGATTGGTTGACGGCCTCGACACCCGCCCCGTGAACAGAGAGAAAGAGCGCCATCGGTTTGCCCTGCCCAGCGTCACTCGCCGGATTGATTCCATAATGCTGCACACTTCCATCGATCTGGCTGATGAAGGTCTCTTTGTGATTTTCGTTACGGTTGACGATTCGCGCCGTGATCGTCGCAGTGGACAACACCTCGGAGGGCCGCGATTTTCGGAAAAGGGAGAGCGTAATGTTTGCCGTTCCCTTTTCACTCGGCGCCGCTGCGCTCAGACGGAATCCGATCTTTCTCACGCTCAATGGTTGGATCACGGGAACCTCAACGGCAGCGCCTTCACTTTTTTCGATGGCGGCGCGGATCATGAGATCCTTCAATGGCGCTGAGGTCGCGTTGATGACCACGACGGCGCCCCACGTATCAACCTTGTCTCCGACGATGAAGTCCGGAAGAGTAACGTCATTTATATTGAACATCACTAATGACTTGGACGCGAAGAGTTTCACTTTCAACCGGCCGCGGGAGCAGCGGAAGAGCAGGTCATTCTTACCGGCCTCGAGCAAGATCGGAAGTTGAGAATAGTCGAACCGTGTCTCCCAATCCTCGTACGTTTCCTTGTTCGCGTAAGGATTGCCGGAACGAGGCGAGCCATTGATATACACCATGTCATTGCCCAAAGCTTCGAGGATCATGACTGTTTTCTGCTTCATCTCGACCGGGAGGTAGACATAGCTGTTTCTCAATGGCTCACCGGAGAACCAGCCGTTGGTGTCCGCGGTGATGGACTGCCATTCCCGTTTCGTGCCGTCCGCGAACATGACGGTCTCATTTTGCCGGGGCGCTTTCCAGGTTCCCAGCGCCAGCCTTTCTTCGATGGGATTGGGAGCGATGATGGTTTCGGTGTATCCCCTCGGCACCTGAATCGCCAAGCCGCTGCGGAGAACTTGCATCTCCGATACTTGGCCGTGTGACACGCTTTTGACAAAGAGAAGCGCGGCGAATGCGAGGGCAACTAATCTTCGTGAAAACTGATGATCCATTAGACTCCTCTGCGGGATCGCACCCGCGATTATGTGTGACGTTCAGAAAAGGCAAAACCATTTGGGGCAAAACCATTAAAAGGTTTTTATTTGAGAATTGTTTTGAATACCACCTTGTCGTAATTGAAATTGATCCATTGAATTGCGTTGAGAGGGGTATATCGAACGAAGCGCCGAAAATGATTCTCATAATGCCTTTCGTCTTTCGTTACCGATGAAATCTTGAAAGCGATGTTTGAATTGAGCAAGTGAGCTTTTTGTCTGCCAAGTATACGTGCTCCATCCATTACTTCGATCTCTTTTACAACCTTTTCTTCGCCGCCACGAAAATGGACCATCGCTTCATAGAACAGGTTAACATCAAGAAATGTGCCCCATTCATCCAGAAGACGCTTGAACATTCGCTCGAGCCAAGCGCTGTCCTCGTCGAGCTCCTGCCATTGTTCATAATCGACGGTGAACTCGTAGCGCTTCGTCGGTGTTATGTTTGTTGAAACAAAGCGATGCTGAACTGACGGTGGTCGCATATTGATGAGCTTGGCATGATTCAATCCGGTTAACATGAGATAATTAATCGTCTGCTTTTCATGCTCACCGGTGAGGGTCTGCGCCGTTTTCAACTCATAGATGCCGTTATTGATTAATAGATCGATTTTGTACGTCTTTGTGAAATCTTCGTACGACACGTAAATCGGGACCTCGGCAGCGACTTTCTCCAATCCGGCCCTTTGACAACGATAATGCAAGCTCATTTTGGTAGATCTTTTCGTTCCAAAACCTACCAAGGTCACGATGAATTGAAAAAACGATTCCCATCACTTCATAATCGAGCGCGTGAAAATCATCACACGAAATTGGTTGGGTCTGAACACCAGGCTTAATAGGCATTTCTTTTACCCCGCTTTTTGACATTTAACAATAATGGTTTTGCCCAAAATGGTTTTGGTTTTCGATTTTCAGCGTCTTGATCTCGAACGGCCCGAACTCCAGATGTGCCTTGCCTTCGTTCATCTTCAACTCAGCAATAGTATTCTCCATGAGATCTGTTTCCTCGACCTTGACGTGAGGATCAATAAACATGAGCGTGCACGACGATCTTCGTCCCCGCGGTTCATAGAGCCGGAGGATGAGGCTGTCATCGCTCTCGGCTTTCTTGAGCACTTCCAGCTCGATTCGGTCGGAATCCAATGCGACGGGGAAAGCAAGCTGGCTTGCGGTACGGTCCGGATATATTGCGACGGGCTGGTTCAATTGCGCCGCTTCGGAGAAAACGCATGAATCGGGCAAGTCGTGATTGTGAGGCAGCAGACAGTAGGTGAATTCATGTGGGCCGCGGTCGGCTTCCGGATCGGGACTCGTAGGGGCACGCAGAAGATTCAGCTCAATCGTCCCGTCAAGAACTTTATGCCCGTACTTGCAGTTGTTGAGAAGGGCCACGCCGTAATCCTGTTCGGAAAGATCGACGAAGCGGTGGCCAACACATTCGAATTTCGCCAAATCCCAGCTCGTGTTGCGATGCGTTGGCCGTTTGATATAGCCATACTGAATTTCATAAGCGGCTTCGGTGCTGACGACGTTTGTCGCAAAAGATACGCGCAGCATCTTGTGCCGTTCCTGCAAATCCACGCGTGTTTTGAATTCGAGTCGTTTGCTGTTCGCCGCCAGCGTCACGATCTGAGAGACACGCGAGGCACCGATCTCAAAGTCGAGCTTCAGCTCATGAAGAAGTGGACCGGAGCTGAGGCGTTGCCACGCTATTAAACGAGCCTGCTCGAGCAGTTGGTTTTCGTAGTAGATGTCGATGTCCCACGCATCCCAGTTCAGCGGACGATCTTCGTAAAGCCGGAGCAGGTTACCGCTGCGCACCACTTCGCGCCGGCATTCCTTGTCGAACGCGCGCTTGATGGTGCCGTCTGCGGCAAATTCGTAGCGAATGAAATCATTCTCCAAAACCAAAGCGTCTTTAGATGCATCGCTCTCTTCTTTTGTTCCTTGTTCCTTGCCCCTTGCTCTCTGCTCGACAAGTCGAAACGTCTTCGCGCTGAGGGGTGGAATATTCGCCAAGACCACGGGACCAGAGAGAGTTTCTTGCACTGCCACATTCTCCCCCTTTTCATCCACAAGCTCGAAACCGGCCCAGGTTGCAGGAAGCGTGATCGGGCGCCGGTATGAATAAGATAGCGTGTTGATCAAAGTCACGCTGCCATCCTGTTTCTCCAAAAGTTTTTCACCCGCGTGTTGGAAAAGTGCTTGGGCTTGCTTCTGGAGGGCGCGATATTCCGCGTGTGCGGTTTCATACACCTTGGCGATGCTCGAGCCAGGAAGAATGTCATGAAACTGATTGAGCAGAATCTTCTTCCACATGGCCTCGAGCTCTTTCGCCGGATATTGAGTCCGGGGCAGGAGGGAGTACAACACCTCGAGCTCGCGCATTTTGCGCTCGAGGTAACGATTCATTTTTTTGACGAACGCTTGCGTGGTCAAGGTGCCGCGATGCAATTCGAAGTAAAGTTCACCCACCCAACGTTTCAAGAGAGTGCGTTGATTGGTCAAACGATCGAGCATCGCCTGCGCCTGACCGAATTCGACGCGCGGACAGCCTTCGAGATCGCGAAGCCGGCGGCCGGTTTCAATGATGTCCTCGGTGGGCCCGCCGCCGCCGTCGCCGATGCCGAACAATACCAAAAACTCGTCCAACCGGTCGCGCTCTTCGAAGTTCTGTTGGGCATGGATCAATCCGGCCGGCTTCAATTCGCTGTTGTAATTATCCTCCGGCGGAAAATGAACGATGATCTCACTGCCGTCGATGCCGCGCCAGAGGAAAGTGTGATGCGGCAGACGATTGAATTGATTCCACGAGAGCTTCTGCGTGACCATGAATTCGATGCCGCTCTTTTTCAGAATTTGCGGCAGCGCCGCGCTGTAACCAAATACATCCGGCAGCCACAGGTTGCGCGGCGTGACTCCGAATTCCTCTTTGAAAAACTTCTTCCCGTATAGAAGCTGCCTTACCATCGACTCGCCGCTGATGAGATTGCAATCCGGTTCGACCCACATTGCGCCCTGAACTTCCCAACGCCCGGCCGCCACTTGCTCTTTGATTTTGGCAAACAAAGATGGGTAATGCTCTTTCATGAAGGCATACTGTTGCGCTTGCGAGGCGCCGAAAACATATTCGGGGTACTTCTCGATCAGGGCAATCTGCGTGGAGAAGGTGCGGGCGCATTTGCGAATGGTTTCGCTCACCGGCCAAAGCCAGGCGGTGTCCAGATGAGCATGACCAACCGCATAGGCCTTTAGATCAGAGGCGTTGCTTTTCTTCTCCAACTCGGGTTTCAGCAGCAGACGCGCCCGTGCCACCGTTGCGTCGTCACCTTGAAAGACGTCAATGGCGCGATTGAGCGTGTAGAGAATGCGCGCGCGACGAACGCTTTTTTCGGGCAGCGCTTTCATCAGATTGTTCAGCACGAAAGCGTCCAAATAAAGCTGCCAAACCTCGGGTCTGAATACGGCCAGAGTGAGGTCTTCGACTTTCGCCTCGTGATGGCCGAAGCGTTTGGGGTCGTTGAGTGAAGGATCGGGCAGCAGTGCAAGGCCGAAGAGTTGCGCGGCGGTGACTTCGATCCAAAGGTCGATCTGTTCTCCGCCTTTTGCGCTTTCCACGAGCGGAACGCGGTCGCGCTTGAAGCCGGGCAGCCAAATCGAGTGCACGCTGATGGCGCGAACCGGTGTGCCGTCTTGATCGAAAATGCAGCCCTCACCGCCCAGATTGAGCCGCGCGACAACCGGCAGTCCTTTCCACTGCTCCAGAATTACGCCGTGGAGATGGAACCAAGCCACCTGCCAGTTGCTGCCCCAAGTCTGCCCGACTTGTATTGGATTGTACTTCCCTTCCAATCGGCGAGGAAACGCGACCGGAGGCTCGAACACGCAATACTCGGCTTGCAGCGAGGCCTCGTCCGCATAGAAATAATTTTTCAATCGTTCCACGAACTGCTCACTACGCTGCTCGTAGAGGAGTCGTTCACGCTCGATCATCAATCACCCTTCAGTTTCAAATCCCGACGCAAGCCATAAGCCGCAAAAACCAATAAAGGCAAAACCATTAAGTTTATTATAACAGTTCAGTACCTCCAATTACGGTGTCATTCAGCAGGAATCTTTTTACGCATTAAGTACGATTTCAATTTTAGAATCTTACCCAGTACGAAAAAAGATTCTTCCAGAATGACATTTCAAAAGGGGTGGTGAACTGTTACAGTTTATTTTTATACAACCAATCTTCTGACAAACAAAACAATCAAGACAAAATGATTGACGACAAAATGATTGTTCAAAGTTTTTAATCATTTTGTCACAAATTATTTTGTCTTTCAAGGTGGCCAGAGTAGCTGTAATAGTTTTGCCCAAAATGGTTTTGCCAATGTTTTTTTTCTTCAAGCCGCTGTCTCTCCATCCAGAATCCGTGCCGCCGACTCTTGTTCCTTGAGAAATTCTTCATGCCGCACGCGGCCATCGTCGCTGTGATCACGAAGCCGGGTGCTCAGGTCAGCGAACATTTCGCGGAGATTCTTGATGCCGCCGATGGTGAACCAGATGACCACGGCAGTGGCGGCCGCGATGTTGAAAGCCAGATAAACGTACCAGAATTTCATCCACATCTCGTCGGACACCGCATGCGAAAAATTGTAGACGGTGCCGACGATGAAAACGATGAACCACAGAAAAATCCAAACATAGCTGGCAATGTAGATGATTTTGTCCCCGCGGGTGAATTCCTTGCCCATGCCCAGCATCTTGAGGCCTCGTACCGGTTCAGCCGTAATTGCCGTCTGGTCTTCTTGAATGCGATACTTCCCGCGATGGAGCAGCTTGTCCATGTCGAACTCCTGCCGCT
>JAPDQK010000066.1:0-10572 GCA_034505955.1 Candidatus Zhuqueibacter pondensis | reverse complement strand
GCGGGTGAATTCCTTGCCCATGCCCAGCATCTTGAGGCCTCGTACCGGTTCAGCCGTAATTGCCGTCTGGTCTTCTTGAATGCGATACTTCCCGCGATGGAGCAGCTTGTCCATGTCGAACTCCTGCCGCTTGCCGAAAAGCGACACCGCGACGTAGACCAAGATCGAGCTGGCCATGGCGATAAACCAGAATACTTGGCCATTGATCGGGAAGTCCTTGACGATCTGGTGAATGATAATTCCACCTACTGCGATCGAAGAGCCGGTGATCATCGCCGCCCATGCCGCCGGCGCAGTGCCCCGTTTCCAATAAAGCCCGCCGATGATGACGGTTCCCGAGCCACCGGCGTAGATGGCGCCGGTGATCGCGAAGAAAAGAAGAATATACTGGCTTTGCCGGAACAGTAGACTGAAGAAGAACACAAACACCGCAACACCAATGATGGCCAGCCGCAGGACGTTGATATGCTGCTTCGGTGTGAAGGGTTTTTTGCGCAACGGCATGATGAAGTCCTGCACCAGTATGCTTCCCCACGAATGCATGTAGGATTCCAACGTGCTGATCGAAGCCATGAGCATGACGGCGGTGAACGCGCCCATCAGTCCCATCGGCAGGAATTGCGTGAGGACGAGAGGAACGGTCAACTGGCTTTCGATGATCCGGTCTTTCACCTGCCCCAAGGTCGTCTGAACGTTTGCCGCCTGCGTCGCGAAGTCGGCGTGGTGCATCACCGTGTACGCGCAGATCGGAATGAACAACAGCAGCAATACTTGGGGAATCTGGCGCCAGTTGGAGAGCACGCCGGCCATTTTCGCTTCGTGCGCGCTTTTGGCCGAGCTGTTGAAGCCCTGCGTTCCCTGCCACGAGTACACGCTGTAGATGGCTCCAAAGACGCCGATGAGAAAATACCATAAATTGAAATCTTTGGCCGCGCTGGTGTGAAACGGATTGATCAAGGAGGCATCCGGCGGCGCCGTTTTGAGCGCGGTGAGAATCTGGTCGAAACTGAAGAGCTTGAGGAAGAACAGAATGAGGATCACGAAGACGAAGTTGACAAACAAGCCCTGCAGGAAATCGGTGATGATGACGGCGACTTGTCCGCCAGTGAATACGAAGTACAGCGAAATGCCGAGGAGCACCATCATCGTGAAGGCAAAGGTGGAGATATCGATGCCGAGGATCGAGAACGTTTCCGGCAAGCCGCAGAAGTAGATGAAGAACCGCGCCTCGACCGCTGGAAAGATGCCAAAGTTGATGATGCCCGAGAGCACCGCCAGCATGCCGGTGAACACGCGAAACTTCCGGCTGTAGCGCATCTCGAAGAATTGCGCCATGGTCATCGCCCGCGTCTCGCGGTAGCGATACACGACCCAGCCGGAGACCGTGATGAGCAGCACGACGACGCCCATCGTGAAGCCCCACCAGGTCATCGCAAAACCGGCGAGGTAGTTCATCTCGAAGTTCGCCACCACGGTGATGGCGCCGAGTCCGGCAATGCCCTGCGCGACGCTGATGATGTAGCGCCCGGCCGTGCGCCCGGCGGACAAATAATCCGCGACGCTGTGCATAAAATGCCGGCTGGCGTAAACGCTGCCGAACAAGAATATCACGACTGCCGCCACGATTCCCCAATCAAGCCCGTTGAGATTCACGTTTTGTCCTTTCCTGATGAGTGCTCGAGCCGCTTGTATCGATTCAGGCCCGTTTAAAAGGCAAAACCATTAAGAGCAAAACCATTCTCAATAATTCAAGCCGTCTTGAAAGACAAAATAATTTGAGACAAAATAATTAAAAACTTTGAGCGATTATTTTGTCGTCCATCCTTGGCCTGCGGCACGGCGTGGCGCGGTGGGCGCCAGGGCAGGCATTTTGTCTTGAATTTATGTTTTCCAACCAACACTCCACATGAATGGTTCAATTTAAATTTACAAATGTACTTTAATGGTTTTGCCCAAAATTGTTTTGCCATGGTTTTTGTTCTTCTTTGCAAAAGTTTTGCTCGTGAAAGTTTTTGCTTTGCGAGACCGCCAGCGCGCGCCAGCGAATTACTGCGGCGCCTTGTCCAGATATTCAAAAGTATACGTAAATGAAAACGTCTCACCCGGCTTCAGCTCCACCGCGGCCGTCAGCAACTCCAGATTGATTTGGCTGAACTCGGGACTCCACCAAATCCGCAGCCGCTCGAGCTTCGTCGGGTCATAAGTTTCCAGCAAGCCGAATCGACGTTCGTGGTTGAAATATGCATAAGCGGCGCCGTCTTTGGCAGTTCGAAGCAAATCTGCCTTCGGGCCTTGATCATTAACCATGTCATCGTTGACGCGAGTCCACTGATTTTCCTGTTTTACATAGACGCTCAAAATCTGTGCGTCGTTGGTCGAGGTGGCCGCATCGAATTCCGGATGAGCGATCAACTGATAGGTTTTCGGTGAGGAGCCGCGGTGCGTCAAGCTGGTTTCACAGAGCACTTTGGCGGAACCATCTGCCGGCAAGGTGATTTTACGAAGGTAAATCGAGCCGTCCACTAACGTCTTGGTGAGGGTGAGAGACTGCCCTTCCACCTTTGCCTCGAACGCACGAGGTGTCCCATCATGATCGTAGCCCTGCGCGCCCCAGTCTTCAATCGTCCCTTCTTTGAGATTTCTTTGAAATGCCGAGACGAAATTCCTGCCCGTTGGCTTGTACGTCATCTCTACAACTCTGCCATTGTCTTCTGGAATGGCAGTCAGTCGCCAGAAGTCATTCTCAATTCCTGCTGCCGGTATCCCATTCTGCAACATTTCCTCGAACTTTGCATACGGTGTGTTTTCGTCAATCATCGTGAGGGCATATTTCCTGCTCAAGGTCATATAGTTCTCGGCAATCTGGGCGTGTTCTCCGGTATACACACGACGAAGTTTCCCATCAACATACTTGAAGCTGACATTTGTCTCAAGCATGGCTCGATGCGCCGAAATAGATGCTTTTTCTACACGCTCTCGAATTACGACGTTGTCCGCCAAAGCCAGTGCGTTACTGAAGTAACCGAAGATGCGCTCGGCCACCTGCGGATCCAATCCGACCTCTTTCGGAGAGGCGAAACAGATGGGGTGCAGGCCCAGGGCCTCGGCATGATCGTGAAAGAAATTCAGATATTTCAAGATGGGCTTGGCGGCGCGGCCATAATGCAGCCGGCAGAATTCTTCAACGAGATTCCAGCCATCAAGAGAAGGGTTCCAGAGGAGGTGCGCCACGACATAGTTGCGCAGATCGCTGAGGTCTCCCGAAGTTCCGCGGCCATTTGCCTGCATGAACACGCCCTTGATGCCGTGGTCTCGATAGTACTTCAGAGTAGGCCCGATGGCATGCAGATTCGGATACGGCAAATCATAATATCTGAAATTCGTGATATACGTCCAGATGAAAATCTCGTCCGTCAATCGCCGCCAGCCTTCAAGGTCGGCAGCGAACTCGCGATTGAGTCTGCACCGCGGGTCGTTAATCGAATGCAATGTGCAGCACTCGATATTGGCCAACTGAATCTGAACATTCTCTCGCGGCCGCAGGTTCTTCGGTGGCTTGCGCGTGTACCAGTAGGCGAGCGTTCCCACTTTGATGTCCGGATACTGCTGGGCCACACGTTCCGCCACGGCATTGACAAAAGCCAAGTGTGAACCCATCGGTGTGCCTTCACGCTGATTGATCGCTTCGCATTTCTCGCAACGACAGTAAGCGTCATTATCGTTCTGGCTCACGCTGATGTTTTTGAACGCCCAGCCTCCATCGAGCTGGTCGAGAACCGCTTGCGATACGATATCGATGACCTCGGGGTTGGTCACACAAGGCTCCGGGCCGCCACCAAACATGATCAACCTGCGCTCGCCGCGGTGCAAGGCAAAGTACTCGGGATGGTCTTTGCCATACTTCTCTACTGGCAACAGATTTTTCAGGGTATGGCTGATCAACTGTTGCGAGCTTATGCCACCGAGTCGTTCTTCGCGCGTCACGGTGTTGACTCTGAGACGGGCAGCGAACTCCGGATGAACCAGGTTTTCTCCATAGTTGCTCCAGCGGAACAAGAATGGAGGATTATAAGTGAATTCTTCCAACGGGATCGATCGTTCTGCGGCGTCTGCCGGAAAATAGGTATGGTCGTGCGTCAGAAAGCGCACACCGGAATAGCGCTCGAAGAATTCATAGACGCCATAAAGAGTGCCGCGCGGGCGGCCGCCCACAATGGCAATGTTATCCTCGCGAATTCGAATCGCAAGTTCTTCTTCGCCGAATTGGCGCTCGCCGAGTCTAAGCGAAGTCAATTCAACGGCGCTGCTTGGGCCGATGAAAATATTCCTTATGGCCGCCGACGGCTTCGAAATAATCGGTAGCGTAGTGCCCGTTACTTCGGCGAAAAGTCGTTGAAATTCCTCAGCCGCGTACTGCTCGCTGGGGATCGCTTCCTCTCCTAGGACGATGCTCCACCCAGACAGGTCTTTCAGTTTCAGTGTCTGTGGAGCCGAGTGCCCATTCTCTGATACAATCAGCATGAGCGCCAGAGCAGACAAGAGGATGGAAGAAGTCATGATCGCGTTTTAAAACAGAGATGTACTCAAAGATTACCACAACTCAAAATCAAAAAAGGCAAAACGATTAAGTGCAAAAACCATTCTCAACTTCTCAAGTCGTTCTAAAAGACAAAATAATTTGAGACAAAATAATTAAAAACTTTGAGCGATTATTTTGTCATCAATTATTTTGTCTTGAATTTATGTCTTCCAACCAACACTCCACCTGAATGGTTCAATCTACATTTACAAATGTTCTCTAATCGTTTTGCCCAAAATGGTTTTGCCATTATCTTTGTTTTTGGTCTCGGCTCATTCGCGAGTTTCTTTCCAAACTCGACCATCGGAATTAATGTGCCACACCGCCGTGGTGACCGGATCCGTCAGCTTGGCCTCGAACAACTGCCAGGTATGCTGAATCTCCGGCGCGAACGACTTCACCTCTTGAGCATATTCTTTCAAGTCGAGGTTGACCAAATCAGCGGTGTAACTCTGATGCTTCCGATAATATGCATGCTCGGCGTAGTAAATCTGCCGCAACAACCACTTGGTCTTCTCCTCCGGATTCTCTTTGAATGCATCAGTGCCGTTGCCGGCGATTTTGTCGGAGAACTGCAGGAATCCCCACATTTCAGGATAATGCATGTCGACCAAACCCTGCGGCGACCACACCCAGTTGTCTTCCGGCAACGGTTTGCCGGTTTGGGGATCATTTCTCTTGCGGTAGCGTCCGTCCACGATGTCAACCTGCCACTCCACGCGTGAGAAGTTGAGGCGGTATTGATCGCCGGCGACCGGCGGCTTGCCTCCCGGAACGTTTTCTTTCAGAACCGCGAAGGGAAAGGCGATCTCTACGGTCCATCCTTGGTCGCGGTCCGCTGGCACATTGATGGTTCCGTTCACGGCCACGCCGACTTGGATGCCCCGAATTTCCCAACTGTTCACCGGGTTGCCGCTGTTGCGATAGGGCCGGTCGAGAAAAAGATCCCACCATGTGCCGAAGGCGTTCATCTCGAACTCATAGTAGCGATGCGTATCGCCATCGGGATCGATGAACACTTCAAAATCGTTGTCGTGAAAAATGACGGCGTCATGCTCCCGCAGCGTCGCCCAGACGTGCGGTTCCTCCATCTCGGCAGCGATGTAGAGAAATGCATCATCCCACAGCATCTTCGCGCGGGTGCGAAACCGCGGCATGGGTTTCAATGGGCCTTCGATGTCGACAAAGTCGGAAGTCCACTCGGCTTTTTCCCAAGCCAGTTCATTCAGCTTGCCGTCTACTTGGATGGGGCCGGGCGTACGGTAGCAGATGTAGTGTTTGGGCGAAAAGAGAATTCGGGGTTGTGGCGAGGCCGTGCTCGCCATCGTCGTCAGATGAAAAGTAAGGACTATGAACACAGAGATTGGCTTCATTGTCTTGAGCAAGAGAAGTAAGGCAAAACCATTTGGGGCAAAACCATTGAAAAGCAAACGGCAAAAAGAAAAAAGCAAAATCGTTTGGGGCGAATTCAAGACACAGAGAAACAGGAAAATAGCGCTTGACATCATATCACACCAGGTGATCTCTGGGCTGAATCACCGGACGCCTGAAGATGTTCTGTAGAATAAGTGTGGTCGCCCCTAATGCGACGGCATCCTCCGAGAAGGAGATGTCGATCCGGCTCTCCACATCGTGCGCGGCGGCCATGAGCGTATCAGGTGTCAGATGGGAACAAATGGACTCGAGCAACAACTCGCCCGCTTGGGTAATCTCTCCGCCGATGAGAATCTTCTCCGGATCGAGCAGATTGATGAGGTTGGCCACTTCCTCGGCCAAAATTTTCCCCAGCTCATCGAAATACTTTATGGCAATGGGGTCGTTTTTCTGCCCTGCTCCGATTAGATCGTGTACGGTAACCTTCTCGATGTCAAGGAGCCGGCCGTCGAGATTGATCTGGTTCTGTCCGTGGTTTACCGCCCGGCGCACCAATTCAGCAATGCTCGGGCGATGCGGCTTGGTCTCCCCGGCAAACATGTGAGCGCCCCGGTAAATGTGATCCTCGAGAACAAGCCCGTAGCCGATACCGAACACCTGCTCCGCAATCACCACGAGCATATACACGAGGTTGCTCACGCCCCGTCCCTTGCCGTACCATCTCTCATAGAGCACGGCGGCATTCGCGTCGTTCTCCACGAACACCGGAAAGTCGAAATGCTTTTGCAACGCTGCTTTGAGGGGCACGGGAGTTTCATCTACCAAATCCGTTTTTACGATGACCCCATTTTTGTAGTCAACCATTCCAGAAACTCCGATACCCAGACCCAGCACATGCTTGCGGCTGAGCCGGTGCGGGCTAATCAACCTCTCGACGACTTGTTGGACACACTCAGTAAGCGAAGTCAGCGTTTGCTTCTTGTAGCACTCCATCGTGACCCGCTCCAGGGTTTTGGAGTTGAGGTCCACCAAAACGCCTTGAATCTCGGTGAGCTCAATCTTAATGCCGATGACATACCCATAGCTGCCACAGATTTCCCAAAGCGTGGGCTTGCGACCTCCTTGTGGAGAAGAGAGTCCAATGCCTCTTTTCATAATCAGCCCCCTTTTCTCCAGGCTCCTCAGGATGTTCATGATCGTTGAGGGCTGCATCCCGGTCAGTTTGGCAAGCTTCGCTCCGGAGATGGGCGCGCCGGTACGAATCAAATCGAGGACGACTTGGCTATTCAGGTTACGAACCAGTTGATGGTTACCGGTCAAGACTTTCTTCATAGGTGCTTGTCACAAGTTGTTTGGTTATGGCAGAATGATGATTTGGCAGAATAATTATGAATTTTAAATTACAAATTTTCGATTCAAAATTTGCGATGTTTGTAATCCCTTAATTACAGGGGGTGTCATTCTGGAAGAATCTTTTTTGATTCGAAGACTGAGCTTGAATTTTAACAAGATTTCTCCGGAATGACAATTCCACCCCGTGAGGCATTACCGATGTTTTTAGCTGCGGCCAAAACTGCGCTAAGAAAACTTCAATCCGTCACCGCCGCCTGAATCCACTCTTCAACATAACCCTCCAATAAGGCAACACAGGTATCTGCCGCCCCGTAGTAGAGCTTGGCCGGGCTGTCCAGTCTCGCAAAACCCTCCGCATCATACTCTTCGACGATGAAGCCGCTGGGGAACACCACATTCGGAACTTGTCCGACCAGCTCGTACATTTCCCGTGGCTCGAGGAAGTTACAACGCGATCGTGCGAGCACGTGTGCGGGATTTTCGAGATCGAGAAGCAGCACGCCGGCCTGATAAATGCTCATGCTTCCGAAATGGGTTGCCACCCCATGATAGATTTGCAGCCAGCCGCGCCGCGTTTTGATCGGCGGCGGCCCGGCGCCGACCAATTCATCCCAGTAATGGAATCGTCCACTCGCGATGGCGGCAACCGGCTTCCACTCCAGAAGATCATTCGATTCGGAAAGCACAATGGTATTGCCCGACATGACCCCATCCTGGAGACGCGTCTGGTTCGGGCGATCCAGGCGAAGATACTTGCCGCCGATCTTTTCCGGAAACAGCACGCCGTTGCGATTGTCATTTTCGCTGACCATCCCCAGAAACTCGAATTCGGCAAAATCGTTCGTCCGGGCCAGACCTAGGCGACAACCCGAGTCCATGTCCATAGCAAACATCACATAGTACACACCGTCGATCTGGGTGATTCGCGGGTCGTAGCAATGGTAGATGGTTTCACGGACATTTTCAATTCCCTTCATCTGAACCGGTGTTGGTGAAATGTCAAAATCAACACCGGTCCGGCTTCTGGCCACCAGGGTAAAAGTGCGCCGGCCTCGATTCTGCACACGCAACAGGAGCAAGTATTCCTTCCCAAATCGAATCGCGCCCGGGTTGAAAACCGAGGAAACATCCACCAGGTCGGGAGGGATATTGGGGATTTGCTCACGGGTGATGATGGGATTACTCGGGTGTCTCTTCATAAGTTTTGCACATCGATCTCATTGGCATTTTACTTTCACCCACATCTCATACCACAACCTTGATCACCCAGGCATGTTCACACGGCGGTTTTCCCCTCGGAAAGGCTATACTCGTTTGACCATTCTTTAACTGCCATTCGAGAGGTTCCTCGCGGCCGAGCAAATGAACCTCCGTTCCTGGAGCCGGCCGCACGTTGACCAGACGAATCTCCGTTGGCGGAGAATCACTTTCATCTCCTGAAAGGATAATGGCGTAAACGTTCCTCCCTTTTTTCGTATAATATGTATTTTTTTCTCGAAATTCAAAGAGCGATCTGGTGCCATAAATGGCCTCGGCATTGACCCTCATCCATTTGCCGATTTCTCGAAGCCGCGCGACAATTTCGGGCGCAAACGTGCCTCGCGGCGTGGGACCGAATCCCAATAGGGCGTTACCTCCCTTACCAACAATCTCAATGATCATGTGAATGAGAGTGCGCGTCGATTTGTATTGATCGTTGCGCTTGTAGGGCCAACTCGTTCCCATGACAAAGCACGATTCCCATGGATGGTTCGGCGGAATCTCGGGAATGGTATGTTCGGGTGTGATGATATTTTCATACTCGCCGCCCACGGTTCGATCCGCGATGATCAATCCGGGCTGGAGCTGTCGCGCCTTGGCAGCTATCTCCGCCATTCGGATGTCCTGATCCGGCGGTCTGACCTGACCACCATCCAGCCAGAGAACGTCGATGCGCCCGTAGTCCGTCATCAATTCCGTAATCTGGCCGTGCACGTATTGAACGAACTTCTCCCAGCGCTCGGGATACTTGCGAGTATCGTAATTCGGATTGCGGTCACGAGCGGGAGCGTCCGGATGCCAGTAATACGGGCTGTGCCAGTCAGATTTTGAGAAATAGCAGGTGATGCCAAACCCGCGCTCACGAAAAGCCTGAAAAACATGTTTCGCGATGTTGGCGCGAGGGTTTTTATGAAAGGGACAACTGGGATGCGTGACCCGATAGTCCGTCCATTTGGTGTCGAACATGCAGAAGCCATCGTGATGCTTGGTGGTGAATGCCACGTACTTCATGCCGGCCTCTTCAGCCGCTTCGGCCCACAAGTTTGGGTCGAATTCCGTCGGATTGAAGTGCATGTTGAGTGCCCAATAATCTCTGCGGAACTGCTCCAGATTTTTTCCTCGCTCGATCCACGGTTTCAAATCATCCGGTCTGGCCCAGGTGTCTTCCTCAACCAGCGGCCAGGATTCGATGCAGCCATCCCAAAGCGTATAGATTCCCCAATGCAGAATAAGCCCGAACTTCAAATCTTGAAACCACTCCAATCGTTCCTTGAGCCAGTCGGGATACGCGGCATAAACTGTTTTAGAGGAATCGCTGTGGGTGTAGATATCTTCCCTCTGTTGTGACATGGTGGTCTGGCCTCGATTGAGAAAAATAAATAAAGGCAAAACTATTAGGGCTGCGCCTGTAGGGGCAAAACCATTGGAAAGCAAAAGGCAAAAAGAAAACAGCAATGGCCAATAAATAAATATACTGTCGATGCTTGTTTGGTGTTGATTTAATGCGTTCGAGAAAAATTGAAATATGCAATTCTATGCTTCCTTCCGACCAGGCTGGCGGTCTTCAGACTTGGGTGATGTCCAACAAGACCTTTTTGTGGGCTTCTGCCCTTGTCGCATGGCCTGTTCTTTCCGCCCCCACAGTTAGGCCTGGACTCTGGGGTTGGTGATGAATTCATTGTTGTCGCCCGCGGCGATCGCCATCAGCTTCTCCGTAATTGAAGAAAATTGAGCACGATTTTCTTGTCCAACGTTTGATTGGCGCGGCAGTCCGATTGTATGCTCTGCCCCTCGAATGGATTTATAGCCCGAGATGGTTTTATCACGCCCGTGGAGTACTGCAACCACGGGCGTTTTTGATTGGCGAAGTATACGAATACTACTTCATGAGAACCATCCGGTGGTTCCGGATAAACTTGCCGGCTTCCATTCTGTAGATGTAGACACCCGAGCTGACCGGATTGCCGCGATTGTCGCGTCCATCCCATTGCACACGATAGACCTTG
>JAPDQK010000065.1:6681-31531 GCA_034505955.1 Candidatus Zhuqueibacter pondensis | reverse complement strand
GAGCATCAGCAGGCCGGCGAGGAGAATTTTCGCTACTCGTTTCACCGCAAGCGATCACGCTGAAGATTCCACTTCACCCAGTCACTATTCTCGTCGCGGTCGGTTTTCTTGAATGCGCCCATGGATTTGACCTGGCCCTGCGCGCCGATGGTGATTTGCTGGTAGGAGCGGACAAGATACACCCACTCTTCCATTGTGATCTCGCGAGGACCGGGAACCTGCACCGGCCCCGGAATGCGGTACGGTTGGATCGTCTTGGGTGTCAGTGTTTCCATTTTTTCCGGTACATTGCTGACTTTCACTTCGCCGGTGTACACTTTCAACTGCGTTTCCTGGTTGGCTGAATCGTGATGCACTCGAAAGATGGTGCCGGTAATCGCGGCGCCGGCGAAATCCGAGGAGACTTCAAAACTGGAGTTGGCATCGACGGATTTCACTTTGCCCCAAATGTCGCCTTCTTTGACTTTGATCTGGGTGGCAATTTTCTTTTCTTTCGTCTCTTCGTAAAGTTTGACGATGTCAATCGTGGTTTGCGGCGCCAGACGAATGAAGTCCAGTTGCGCGAGCTGCATCTCCGCGCGCGATTGCAGCAAGGTGCGCACACGGTCGCCGCCGAGCACATCGGTTTTCACCTGCGCGCGAATCCAATCCGGATCCTGCACTTGTTTCTTTTTGACATTTCCTTCAACCACCGTAAACAGGCCCTTGCGGGAACTTTCAGCCTTGAGACCTTGTCCAAAAGATTTCAAAGTCCAAGGCCTGGCTAAGAATGCAAGACTGACGAGCAATGCGACAACAAGCAAATAACCTTTCTTGTTCATATTGGTTTTCCTCGTGAAAGATGAATGACGGTATCCAAAGCTTTTCGCTCAGGTGAAGACAATTTCAGACTCTACTCAGAAAATTCTCTAAAACAAAAATCTTACGAAGACGAAAATGAAGAGGACTTTCCACGATGGCAATTGCTTTCAGACTCTCTATTCCCGCAACAAACCATGGCGCTTTACATGCAGGAACTTTTTGTACCCATTCCGGAGATTCCATTCCTATTTCGTCACATAGATATTCGACAGTGGAAGCTAACAACGCGTCCCATCTTTCATTGGTTAACAGAAATGGCTCTGCGATTGCTGATAAATCTTTGTAGTGACGGAAGTCGTCCACAAAGTCCATTAAATGGATTGCCCAATTTTGCGGATCAGCTTCAATATGTTGTTTTACTTCATGAAGGTCGATCATTTGCCAAACAACTCTTCGATGAAAAATTTTGCAGCCGGCTTTATCTGTTGATGAGGGTAATATTTTTCAAGAATAGAAAAAATTTCTTCGGCCGTCTGTATTCCCATCCAATTGATCAAAAATTGAACATCCTGTTTGTCGATTGCATCTACCCTTGCCGCAAGAGTTTTCATGGCCAAAAGATAGTCAGGCTCAGGTACGTATACTTTGAGATGAGAAAAATTGAACAAAATCCTTTGCGGATGCTGCACCACAAAACCTTTGACAGCGTCATTCAGCCAGTCTTCCCGCAATTGATACGTTTCAGCGATACGCTTGATAGCCCGTCGCATTTGCGTGGTTGGCTTAAAGATTGCATCTACATCCTTAGTGCTTGGTCTGGCGTCGTATACGAGGCACATCACCGCGCCACCATACAGGCACACTTCGCCTTTTACATCCATTTGGCGTAACTCATCATTCAAGTTCTGGAGATATGTCTTAATTTGGTCTTTGGTCATATACCCGATTTCTTGTCAAATTGTTCATTGAGATCGTCTGAATTTTTCTTAATTTAAGCTATCCAAACTCCAAATGCAAGCCCAGCTTTTGTGCAATGCACATGGCAAATAAAATGTGCCGGCTTCCCTTGTGCCGTTTTTTTTTGCCTTTTGCTTTTTTTACCTCCAGTCCCCTGTCAACCCAAAACTCGCCCAATACGCCGGATGCCGGTTGTGGTTGTCGCGCACAAAACGTTGCGCTTCACGGAGTGCTTCTGCTTTGCTCATGCCGGATTTGAGATAACGATAAAAACGTTTCACGGTGATGGCGGTGGCGAGATCATCGACCGTCCACAAACTGGCGATGAGCGAGGGCGTGCCGGCAAAAATGAAACTCCGCGCCAATCCAATCACTTCGTCGCCGCCGGTGACTTTCGCCAAGCCGGTTTCGCACGCGGAGAGCATGACGAGCGAGGCATTCAATTGCAGTCCGAAAATTTTGAATGCTTCCAGGCGGCCGGTGGCGTTGCTCGAATCCGGTGCCAACAGTAACGCGGAAAAGAGGGGATTGCGCTCATCATACACGCCGTGACACGAGAGATGAATGAGATTCGCCTGGCGCGCGCCGGCAATGAGCGCGCTCGCTGTGGCCTGCCGCCGGGCATGGCTCTGGATCTGACCAAAAGTTTGCTCCAGGCTTTTGATCTCTTTTTCCGCGAACGGCAAATCAAGTCTGGGATTGCCGACCTCCGGATTGCCCAACGCCAGTACTCGAAAATTTGTTCGTTGATCAAGCAATGAATTGCCTTTGCAATAACAAAAACCGAGAACCGTCGCGCTCGGCGCCAGCGCCAGCGCGTGATGATCGATCAAATAGGTGCTATCCGCTCTTTGCAGCGCCGGAAAAGGCAGATAATGCAAAATGCCGTGTGGCACAATCACAAGTTGCGTTGCGCTTTGCACCATTGGCTCAATCGGCTTGATGAGCAGATCATACAGCTCGCGTGAAAAAGTCTCTGTAGAAGCGCGCTTGGTGATGGCGCGGCGAAATTGCACGATGCTCTCATTCAATCGATTGCGGTCGAGCGGCGTAATCACTGCGCGTGCTTGATTCCGATCCACCACCCAGCTCACCAATCGATCCTTTGCGAAGAAATACTCAACAAGGGCCACATTGCCCAGACGGGCGCTGTCCGCGAGCATGGATTGGAGTTCAGGTAACGGCAGCGGATCGACACTCACCATGTCCGCCAGTTCGGGATTCGCGGTTTTCAATGCAACAAGAATATTCGAATACTCTTTTTGCAAAGCGTTCAAGGTGTCATTCAGCGCGTTGATCTCAAAGCGTGTGCTTTCGGTTGCCGGTTTTTGTTGCAGCGCATTGATTTTGCCTTGCGCGAGGCTGATACGGTCCAGTAGACGGTCGCGATGATCGAGCAATTCGCGATCGGCTCCAGCACGCCAATCAATTTTGCTGTTCGCCAAAAGATCGGCGAAGCTGCGGGATTTGGCGCGCTCGGCCATCGCAAAAGCTTCGGCGGTGCGATTCATATGCAGCAGGAGCAAAACTGCCTCTTCATAAATTTCCGCCTTGTTGTCGATGAACCCGCTGCGATACTCTTCGATCTTGATTTTGGCACTTTGGCGTTCGAGCGCGCCAACGGCCTGTGTATAAAAATTCAACGCTGGCTCCAGCTCGCCGGACTGGCGGGCCAACGCTCCGAGCCGCCACAAACACCGCCACTGCATTTCATCCAGCTTGATCTCTTCGGCTTTGGCGAGTGCTGCGGTGAACGCCGTGCGCGCCAGTGCCTTGTTGCCACGATCCAAAAATGTCAAGCCTTTGGTGTAAAGCGCTTTGCTGTACGCTCGACGGTCATCCAGATGGAGTGCCAATCTCTCCGTTTGGGCAAGATATGCCAGCGCCGAGTCGGATTGCGCCAACGCTTGAAAAGCCTGAGCAAGAAAGAGATAGTCGTACAACAGGCCGCGTTCGAAACCGGCCTGTCTGTCGAGTTCCGCCGCTTGTTTGAAGCTCGCCAACGCCTGTTGTGGTTGCTGCTTTTGCACATAAACCAGGCCGAGATTTTTGTGCACCGTGGCTTGCTCACGCACCTCCCCGATTTCAAGAGCAAACAGCAACGCCTGCTTTTCTGCATCGAGTGCGGCGTCGAATTCGCCAAGACTGAGCAGGATCAATCCCAACGTGGTTTGGCCGAGAAGTTTTTCTTTGGTGTGGCGTGCCGCTTTGAGTGCACGCTGTTGATGAAACAGCGCGTCTTGGTACTCACCATTGAGCCAGTAGGTGTCGGCGAGATATTGCTCGGCGCGACCGAGATTGGTCGTGTCCGCAATTGCCTCGAAAATTTGCCATGCTTTTTGATGAAATGTCAAAGCCTGACCGTATGCCGTGAGGCGACTGTAAACGACACCGATCAGTTGATAGGCCGTCGCAAGGGTGCGCTGCTCCACCGGCGTGGTTGGTTGCCGAATCTCTAAGAATGTCAGAACAGCATTTTCAAGATAGTTGAGCGCGGCACCATATTGATCATCCTGCAAAGCCAAGCGGCCAAGAAAGATTTTCGCCTGGAAGCGCGGGAAGGTTTGATTCTGCTGTTCATAGATTTCCGCGGCCTGTTCGGCATAAGGAATGGCGGCGGCGTAATTGCCGGCTGCTTCAAAAATTCTGGCGTGCTGCATGCGGGAATCCGCGGCTGCCAGCGGGTTGTGTGCTTGTTCGGCGAGCGCCAGATATTTTTCTTCTGCCGCAATTGCCGCCGCGTAGTTTTTCGACTGCAGTTGCCAAACAGAGAGATTGCGGTAGCTTCGGGCTTGTTGTTTGATGTCATTCGCGGCGATGGCGCTTTCCAGAATTTTGGTTTCGATCTCGCACGCCGTGGCATAATCATTGGCAGAAATCGCGCTGGCTTTGATCAGCAGATGGAGACGCTGAACCGCCTGCTCGTCTCCAAGCTGTTGCGCCATGGCCAACGCGGATTGGTAGTAACGCACGGCATCCAAAAATTCACCGAGTTCCTGCGCATTGTTGCCCTTGCTCACGGTTTCCTCAAAATAGCGATGCGCAAATTCTTTTTTCTCTGTTGCAGACATTCCCGGAAAACCAACCAGTTCGAATCCGGCCCAATGATATGGATCAGGGTAACGCTCGCGCACAGCCTCTTGCGCGGCACGCAAAGCCATGGCGACGGGCACGCTCGCAAGGTTCCTGTAAAACACATTCAAGAAAGTTTCTCGAACTTTCGACGGGACGCTCCATTGTGAATATATCAAAGTCGGCGCGCCGGCATAGATGAGACTGCGCTGCAGGGCAATCATTTCATCGCCGGTCCGGCCCACCTGATACGGAAACGAAGTGTTGCCGAGCACGACGAGGCTTGCCGAAAGATCGAGCTCGAACAGCCGGTACAGAGGAATGAGCATCGTATCAGGCTCGGCGTTTTCTGGCGTCGCCAGGGTCAGCCAAAATCCGGAATCCAGCGGGCGTTGCGGCTGCACAACGAAGCGATGCTGAATATGCAAGATTCCGGCTTGCTGAATTTTCTGCCGCTCCGTTGTTCCGGCAGAAAACCAATCTACGCCGCGCCACGCCGCCACTCTCAAGCCGCTGCTCTCGAAGGCAAAATTATCCAGCAACAGGGATCTGGCGTCCTGCAGAATGAGCAAATTGTTTTCATTCAAATTCTGGTGACGTTCGGCAAATTTGAGTGCCAGCAAACTGGGTGTTTTGACGACGATGAAATGATCGACCAACGGACTGCCATGGTACTCCAGCGCGGCAAACGGCAAGTAGTGCAAACCGTCATCCGGCACAATCAGCAAACGGTGATATTTCTCCAGGCCGCGAATCGATCCGAGCAACAGTGCCCCCAATTCGCGTGCAAGTGCTGCGCCATCCTCGCGATGCTCGAACCAGGATTTTCGCAATTGGGCGATGTGCTCGCGCAATTGTTCGCGAGAAATGGATACACGAAATTGCTCCAACAGCTCCCGACTGAGGAGCCAGATAATCAGCTCATTCTCGGTGACGAAGTATTCGAGAATGGCGGTCTCCGCATCCAGCGAGTCCTGCAGCGCTTGCGTATTCAGTGACTGGATGCTGAAGAAGCTCGCCAGCTCCGGATCTTCGGCCAGGGCTTTTTGCACGACTTGTTGATATTCATTTTCCGCTGCTGCCAGCTCATTGCGCACCCGTGCCAATTCCTTGGGGCGCTGTGGATCTTCGGCTTCAAGTTTGGCAAGCTCGCCGCGCAAACGGCTGATGAGGCGCTGCAGGTGTGGCGCCTCGCCGCCGCCGCCGCCCCAAATCAGGCGATGGCGCTCTTTTTTCGGAAGAATATAACGCGTGGAAATGAGATTGACAAAACGATTGCTGCGGGCGCGCTCGGCAAGCTCCAGTGCCGTGCGATGATCGCCTTGCCCGGCCAGCAATGCCACGGCATTTTCGTAAAGCTCGATTTGCTCTTCGCTTTCCGAGAGACGTTGCTCGCTACCTTCCGGCTCCTCCGGCAGACCTTCGAGAATTCGAATGGCGCTGAGATACCACGCGAGCGCGGATTTTTGTGCCAGTTCGTGTTCTGGCGGCAAACGCAAGAATCGGGAAACGTTGGCGATGGCATGTTCCACCCGCCAGGTCAAATCCCCGAAATTTTTCGCAATACAAATTTCGTGCGCCGCTTTCAGTTGCTCCAAAGCAAAAGGACTGTCGCCGGAAAGCAGAAACGAGCTCGCCAAATTCCGGCGTACGATCACCTCCTCCCGGAACAAGCGGCTGCTTTTTGCGACCACGAGCGCACTGTCATAAGCCGCTTGTGCCCATGACAAGCTTTGCAACGCCAGATATGTTTGTTCGATATTATTGGCGAAATCGTGATTGTCGCGTTTTGAGACATCAAAGTGCCGTTCCGCCGAATGAAAATGGAGATTGCCCAGGGTATTCAACACCGCCAATTTCTGGCGCGGCGACTGCAGACTCACCTGTTCAATATCGACAGTGCAGGTTTGCAGCAGCGAATCAACGGTGCGTGACGCCGCCGCACTCCCCTGCAGCCAGGCAATGTTGCCCATGTTGACGAGATTGATGATTTTGCCGGCCGGCCATTGTTGATGCTCGCACAACTTGAAAGAACGATAGAAATACTCGAACGCCTGGTCAAAGTCGTGATAACTGTACCAAAGATTACCGAGATTGTTCAGCGCGATGGCCTCGCCCAATTTGTCCTTGCGCCGCCGAAAAGTCTCGGTCTTTTTTTCAAACAGCGCAATGGCCTCGCGAAAATCCTTTTCGGCAATCTGACTTTCACCCATGATGCTGTATACCAGCGCTTGCTCCTGATCGTACGTCAATCCTTCGGTCGTCGATTCGCCAATCGGATCAACGGTCATCCAAAAAATCGGCAGGAAATCGAGCAACTTGATCGTGAATTTTTCCTTCTTCGGCTGCGGGAAGGCGGATTTGCCGGTCTGTTCGAGCAACGCGATTGCACGCCGGCTCTTGAGAATCGCTTCATCGCTTTCTTTGTTTTGCTGATGATTGTAGGCCATGTTCCGCCATACTAGCGCCAGATGTTCGCGCCGATTTTCCCGCCGGCTGACGGTATCAATTTTGTTGTAATATTCGATGGAGCTTTCAAAGTCGCCTTTTCCCTGGTAGAGCAGAGCCAGGCGTTGGAGATTGCGCAGCTCGCCATCGACATCCCGCAATTCGCGGGACAGTTGCAATGCTTGACGCAAATAGGGCACTGCTTCGTTGGAACGGCCGATGGCCCAGCCGCATTCGCCGATGCGTTCATAGACAATGGCCTTCTGTCGTGTGGAAACAAAGGTGGAATCGTATCGCAACTTGATCAGATAATATCGAAACGCATTTTCAAATCCGAACTCGCCAAGATTGTAGTAGTTGTTCGCGAGATTGAGCGCCAGCCGGCCCTCCATTTGCGGATCGGCCTGCTCGTCATTGAGCGCAATCGCGATGGTCAACGCCTCGATCGCCTTTTCGTACCAGCGCGTCGGCGGTTTCGGCGGGCGAAAGGTGATCGTGCGGCGCACATTGTCGAGCAAGCGCGGCAGTGTCAGCGCAACATTTTCTCCAAAACTTTTTTTGCGCTCGCGTTCTTTTTGTTCCAATTTTTCGATGGCTTCGTAATTGAAGCCCAACGTCAGATATGCCGGCACCAAGCGGTAGTTCATTCCCAGTGCGCGCTCGATCAGCGTCGCCGAGTGGCGCAAGATACCGGCGTTGTTCTCGCCCTTGTAAGAATGGGCCAGGCCGAGGCTGTAAAGCGCGATTTCGTCCCCCGGATTGGTTCTGGTTGAATGGTTATACTCGGAGATCGCCTCATCGATACGGTCGAGCGCCTGCATCGTCTCGAGATAGCCGCGGTGCGCTTCGATGTTCTGCGGATCATACTGCCGTGCCTGCATAAACAACGTCCGTGCCAGCTCGTAGTCACGTGCGCGCGCCAGCAGACGTGCGCGCTGAATCAGTGCTGCGGTCAACTCCTGTCGGGCCTCGCGAACCACACGCAGTTCCGGGGTCTGGGGATATTGTTCAATCAATTTGAGATAAATTTGCGTCGCCGCAGGAAATTCATTCTCAGTGACATACAGGCGAATCAAGCTCCCCATCGCCTCTGCCCGCAGCGTTTGCAGAAACGCATCGGGTTGATTTTCGAGGGCCGCAATCAAATTCTGATATTCGTTGATCGCCAGCTTTGTCTCGCCTTCAAGAGACAAACGTTCGGCGATGCGGAAACGCGCGGCATGTGCAACCGGAGATGAGGAACCATATTTTTGCCTCACGCGCTGATAGGCCGCGAGCGTGTCGGAAGTCAACTCGAGCTGCGGTGCGGTATCGAGCAAGCGATTGATGGCCACCGCATGCCAGTCTTGGCGATGAGGATATGCCGTGATAATTTTCAAGTAGGAGGCTTCGCCAGCTTCGGCGCGATCCAGCATGACGAGCATATCACCGGCGCGCAGCAGGGCTTCATAACAGACCTCGTGCACATTCGGAAATTGCCGGGGAATATTTTGAAAATATTGCAGTGCCGCCTCGATTTTTCCCTCCTCTTGCAGCGCCTTGCCGGTTTCGAGAGCGCAAAATGCCTGCACGACCGGCCAGCCTTGACTATGCGCACTGATTTCCGCAAACCGCCGGGAATCGCGTGCTAATTTTGCCAGTTCAATTTCTGCAAACGCGGCAGCATCGGAAAGCTCGCGGTCTTCTTGCAGGACTTTTTCAAAAATCGCTTTGGCGGTCATCGTATCTTTGAGCGCGAGATAACGCCGGCCGATTTCCAAATTGCCCCGGCATAACCAACGCGTTGAATCCGGAAAATAAAACTGCAGAGCTGAGAAGGCGAGAATCGCCATCTCGGGATCTGCAATCGCTTGCGCCATAGCGCAGGCTTCCTGTGGCGTGTTGCTGCGCGGAACTGTGCCGGTCTCCGGAAGGCGCCAAATATCGAGATTGCCGTAATGATCCGCGGCATAATAAATCATGCGATTCTTTCCCCAGAATGGGAACAGCGCATCTTCGCGCGCGGGAGTGAGTTGCAGCTCGTGGACAGTGGCAGGAGCAATTGGCAGGGTAATGAGGCGCAGATGCGATTTTCGCAATGCCTGTTGCTGATCGGAACGCTGTACGAGAATCTTCTGACCATCCGGCGACCAAGTCGGAAACTGATTGTCCCCCTCGAATGTGATCTGCCGGCGTGAAGACTCGGCTTTCATCGTGTCCGTGTCGATGAGAAAAATCTGATTGCCCGGCTGATTTGCCGTTGGGCAGGCGAGGGCGATCTGCGTGCCATCCGGCGACCACGCTGGTTGCGTTCCTCCATGCTTAGTCAACGGATATGTTTTCTTGGTTTTGATTTCATAAATCCAAATTTGCTCGCGGCCAGCCGGCCCTGCGCTGAATGCGATTTTCTTGCCGTCGGGAGAGAATGCCGGATAGGCCTCGCGCTGGAGATTGTGTTGCAGATGCCGCAATTTGCCGGGGGCAAGCGTGCCGTCGCGATACTTGACTGCGAGCAGGTAAAGATCGCCTTCGGCATCATCGCGCCGCGAGATGAAAGCGAGCGATTTGCCATCCGGTGACCACGCCGGACTGTAATCATCGCTGGTGTGTGTGGTGAGCGGCGTTGCCAGTCCTCCGGCCGCTGGTTTCACCCAAATATCGTAATTCTTATTGGCGCGGGAAACATACGCAATCCACCGCCCATCCGGCGAAAGTGCCGGCATGAGGTCCGCTTCGGGATGGGTGGTAATGGGATAGGGCTCGGCGAGGTGAGGAGTTTGGGCAACGGACACAGAGGAGAAAAATTGGCCCAACGCCGAGAACGAGAACAAGACAAAGAAAGAAAACCAAAGGATGTCATTCTGAAAGAATCTTTTTGCTTTCCAAGTCCGACTTTGAATTATAAAAAGATTCCTTCTGAATGACAGTAGAGGCGGGAGGTTTCGCATTCTTTTATTTATGCAAAGCGCAGTAAGATTTTTATGTCAAGAAATTTACAGGCCATCAGCTGTTCTGCACGGGGCCGGTTAAGCTATTCACGCGACGAAAGACCTTGCATGTTCTCACGATCAGCCCACACGCCAAGCCATTTGATCTCGCGTACCGAGCGAAAAAGTTGCTGGTTTTGTCTGTTGCCGCAGAGCTCTGAGACGCGGCGGCGGACTTGCAACATCTTGCTCATCAGACGATCAATATCTGAGAGTATGTTTTGAACATGGTCAACTGCTGCTGTGCCGCTCATCACAACCTCCATATGGAGTTGCCCATAATTCGACAACAGCAGTTTTTTAAAGCATATCAAAATATAAGACCTGAGACAAAGAAAAGCAAGCGAAGAGGACGAAATTTCCCGGGAAGATTCCAATAGTTCGAAGCTTGACTTTCAATCGAAAGTTAGCTATATTGAATTCTTACAATGTCATTGATTTCAATTTGTAGGAGTCTTTCTGATATTCAAATTTTGTTATTGACAGGGTGAAAATTATGCACGCAATTTCATTCGTAAAAAAAATCCCCAAATCCAAGAAGATAACCATCCCTCTTCCACAATTCGATCCCGGTCAGGAGGTGGAGATTTTACTTTTTGCCAATCCTCTGTCGAAACATCCGGACGCCAGGGCTTTTGATTTTGATATGGAAGCTTGGGCAAAAAAATGGGCCTGCAATTTAGGCGATGAAATTCGTTCTACTGATGTGGAAAGCTTCACCGGAAGGGCGTTCTAATGACAAAGATCTTTGTCGATACCAGTTATTTTATTGCCTTATACAATCGCAAAGATGAATTCCATGAACTGGCACTTGACTGGGCAAGACGAATTACTGCAGAACGGATAACTTGCCACATCACTATACCGATTCTATTCGAGCTTGGAGATGGATTTTCCAGATTAAATAGGCGTGAGACTGGTATTGACCTGATTCAAAATATTAGTCGAGCCTCCAATTATGTACTTCATCCTTTTAGGCAATCGACTTTTGCAAGTGCGCTCACGATTTATATGAAACACCATGATAAAGAATGGGGATTAACCGACTGCTACTCATTCCAGATAATGACCGAGCATGAACTCACGGATGTTCTCACGGCGGATCCTCATTTCAAGCAATATGGGTTCACTGTTTTGCTAAAACATAGTTGACTGCCAGTGGGCGGCTTTTCTCCTCTTTTTCCCCTCGGTATTTCAATCTATTAAGCACTCATGAAACTTCGTCGTGCACAAGCCTGACTTCACGTGCTGCTCAAAAAATTTTTGAGGTCGCTCTGAAAAAATAATCAAATAGCTCAAATAATCTATTGCCACGAGCACACTGCACGAACGGAGACGGTGCTGCCAACTGGCAATCGCCTGTGAGGAAATCGACATACCACGGTCCGCCCAGCGTTCACATCATCCGCCGTCCAAATAAACGCGTTCGTTTGGTCAAACTTTGGATCGATGCACAAATTGCCGTTCTTCTTTTCACGCTCCATCAACGCCATGGCTTCTTTCAACATCGGTCGGTAAGATATTTTTTTCCATGCCGTCACGGGAACGGTTCTTGGGATCCATCACCGGCGAGCCGTGTCCGGCATAATAGATGTAAACCATATCCTGTTCACCAGCGCGTTTCGGAATTTTCGTGCCAATGACGGAACGGATATTTTTCGCAGTGGCCTCTTCATCAAGCAGCAAGAAGAGGTTGCCAGGCGGAGAATGCGCCACGGCTCCGGATCAGTCAAGGTTTGATAGACGCTTCGGCATCGGCGCGGGCAAAGGTCAAATTCGGGATTTTTTGTCCCTGATATTTGTTGATGCCGATGATGATGACGTGGGCGTTTTGGCGCCAGTTGGTGGATGAGTCTATTTTCCATCCCCCCAATTTTCAAAATTTAATTCGTATCGCCTTTATTTCTTTTTGCCCGCATCGCACGGCGGCGACTTATCGTGTGGCGCTCCACATCAATCACGAGGCGGAACTCCTGGAGTAAGCGTGTTCCAACGATCGGCTCGGATTCCAATGGCCCGATAACTACATTTCCGGCAACCTTTTCGCCGCCAAAATCAAAGAGGCAAAATCCGTAAGGAAACTCTTTTATACTGCCATCGGCCAACTCCAGCTCGATGGTACCTTCCGGCTTAATCCCCAATTCGTCTGCATCTTTTTGAGGAATCCACGCCCGGGTTGAGCCAGTGTCTACAAGAAATGTGATTTCTTTTTGTTTCTCAAGATCCTTCAGATTGGCGACTGTCAGTTCAAGATAAATGTCTCCCATCATTCCCGTCTCCTTTGCTGAAAGAAGTCAACGCCACGATTTTTTGCGCATTTCCCATCAGGTCAAATGTCCTCTTTGTCCGTTAGCCAAATAAGAGCCAACGGGGAAGGCTGTCTGCGCTACTTTTTCCTCACCCACTCTCCATTATCCATCTGAATCCACTCCCCCGGCTTGGCATTGTCCCGATTCAGCCTGGCAAATACTTTTTCCACTTCCGTCGTGTCCGCCGCTTGAATCGCAGGATTGATGGCAATCACCCGGCGCATGATGATTTGGCGGTCGCGATTGTCTTCGGCGACAATTCCTTCCACCATTTTGCGATATTCCGGATCACTCTGCAGCTTCGGATGTGGACGAATTTCCAAATAGCCTTTGGCATTCTCGCCCACCGAGCCATCGCGCTTGAATTCGTCGATATCATCTTTATTGAACTCGCGATTCTGAATGGCGGTGAGCACGGCGCGCTTCTCGTCCGAAAGTGTGATTTGGCTGTCGGGATTGGCGGCGCGCACCGAGGCCACCATCCATACATCCTCTTTCACCTGGTTATAGGTGCCGAGAATTTGATTCTCCAGCGCGGTTTTCTCACCGGTGAATTTCATTTCTGGAGTATGAATGGAACAAGCGGCGAAAACAATTACCAGGGCAAGTAGCAGCCACAGGCGTTGGAAATCCGCGAAGCCGGGATCTCCAGGAAGAGCATGGCAGCATTTGGAGTCGAAGAATATAAATCGTCTCATGGCGCAAACCTTCGGTATTAAAAGTAAAAGAAAATAACTTCGGAGGATTCTCATTTGAAAAATAGCACTTTTTCATAAAAACGCAATGGGAAACTTTTGCCCTGGCATTGGAATAAAATTTGTAGAAATTATTGTCAAACCGGCTAATCCAACATTCCAACTCATGAGAACGCGCATGCGAATCATTCACAAAATCACCCTGCCGGCGGTCCTTTTCGTGCTTACCATGCATTGGAATAAAATTTGTAGAAATTATTGTCAAACCGGCTAATCCAACATTCCAACTCATGAGAACGCGCATGCGAATCATTCACAAAATCACCCTGCCGGCGGTCCTTTTCGTGCTTACCATTTTGCCGCTGGCAGCCCAGACCTCCGAGAGGGAAAAGCTGAAAGCCGAATTGGATAGTTTGTCCACCAATTTGGCACGCCTGCATCAACAGCAGCAAACTCTTTCATTGCAGGCAGATAGCCTGGCCAAGGATATTCAGCGGCGCAAACAGCGAGCGCCTTCGCTCTTGCAGGATCGCGGCCTCACTGCGGCACTGAGATTTTCGCAGACACTCGCCGACAGTATGCAAAATCTCCAGGAGCAGCAGCAGCGTCTTGATCGGCTGCTCCGTCAGAAAGCTGAACATTTGCTCAAAATTTTGAATGACGACATTGCGCGCCTGGTCAGATTGGGTGAGAATTTGAAACGTCAGAAAAATTCAGTGCAACGTGAACAGGTGGCGCGCGAGCTTTTGCAATGTCGTGAATGGCAGCGGCGTTGTCAGGAGTGGCTCGAACAGCCACCGCCAGCAATTATCATCTATCAAGTTGAGGTCCATCCGGAAGATTCTCCAGAGACCTTGCGCCGCAAAGCCGACTTTGTGCGCGATCAGGCGGATCGTTTGTATGGCGAAGTAAAACGCCTGGAGGCGAAAATTGCCGAAATCCGTGCCGAAACCCAGATACGTGAACGCGTCGCGGATTTGGCAACCGATCTGGCTTTGCTCGATCCGAATCGTGAAGGCGTATCGACGGCATCTCACGCAACTGGCAATCAGGAAACCAAAACAAGTTTTGAAAACAATCCCCAGCGAGGTGCATTTGATAATTTAACCACGACAGCACTGCAGTTTTCGGCTCAGCAACTCTGGCCAACCCAGCTCGGTGAATTGACATTTGATGATTTGGAACGGTGGCAGGGAAGACTTGAACAACAAAAAAAGCGGAGACGGGCGCAGGCTGACAGCCTCGTGCAACGGGCAGAGACCATCGAGCAGTTAATTGCGACACCCGCAGGGGAGAAGCGCAGATAATGAAAAAATGGATTGCAATCTGCCTGGCAGCGATGTGTGCGGAAGCAAGTGCGCAAGGTTTTTATGATTACCGCAACAAATTTCTCACGCCGCTTCCTGAATCAGAAAAAACAAAATGGCGATTCGCGCACCGGCTGCAAAGCGGGTGGGAATACGACAGCAACATTTACGAATCCAGCGCTCGCTACACGACCAGCGGCTCGGCACGTTTTCTGTTGAACACACGAGGCGAGCGACGTGACGAGCGGTGGCAAATCCATTATGCTTATGCCGCGGCATTGCAAGCATATTCCGGCCACCCCAACGAAAACAAATTGAGCCATGATCTTGATGGTCAGCTCGGATTGCGGTTGTGGCCGTGGTTGCAGTTGTCAACCAATGCCAGCGCCACGTTGAAATTTTATCTTGAAAATGCCACCGATTACGGCACCACCGCCGGCGATTTGAAAGCTGCGGCATTGTTGCCGCACCGGATTCTTGCCAATCTGCGCATGGAGACCGGCCAGCTCGATTATGCAGAAACCGATTTTTATGATTTTACATTTCGCGGTGCTGAGTTTTCTCTGCGTCGTGCGCTGGGTGCAAGCAGCTCGCTCGAAGCCACCATGAATCGCCGGGTGCTGCGCTATCAACGCCGGGCATTTTCGTACCACGAACCGCAAGGGTTGGTGCAGAAATCGGAGCTCCAGCGCGATGTGCTCACGACTTTGCGTTTGACCATGACCGGTGGTCGCAAAATCGTCACGCAAGTCACCCTGGAAGCGCAAATGAATCGGTCGAACAGTTTTGGTTATGATTTCAGACGTGTGCGCGCCTGCGGACTGCTCGGATTTCGTCCGCATCAGCGCTGGATGCTGCGTGCGGCCGGCGCGCTGCAAAACAAACGCTACCGCGATGATCTCTCGCGCCTCAATCTGCGTGACCTCGACACCGAGCGCGAGCAGAGTAATTTTGTAGTGCTGGATCTCAGCCGCGACCTGTCGGCAGAAATTTCCCTGGTCGCACGGGTTGCTTTTTATGACAATGAATCAACCGTGCCCAGCGTGTTTTATCGGAAGACGCTTTATTTTGCGGGATTGGAAGTGCGTCTCTAAAACTTTTGAACCAATGGAGTTTTGATATGTCAAAGACATTGCATTACATTCTCTTGCTCGGCCTCGGCATGCTCTTTTGGGCGTGCGCCGAGCACATGATTTCGCCGTCCGATCGGGTCCTGCGTGAATTGACCGTGTCCGAGCAGCGTTTAGTCGAGACCGATAACAAATTTGGCCTCAAGCTTTTCCGGGAAGTCATCAACCAGGAAAAAGACAAAAACGTTTTCATCTCGCCGCTGAGTGTGGCGATGGCCCTGGGCATGACCTACAACGGCGCCAACGGCAGCACCGAAGCCGCCATGCGCGCCACGCTTGAATTTGGTGACTTGAGCTCGCAGGAGATCAACGCTTCCTACAAAAGCTTGATCGAATTGCTCAGCCAAATCGATCCGAAAGTTCAATTTCTGCTGGCCAATTCGATTTGGTACCGGCAGGAATACACCTTTGAGCCGGAATTCATCAATTTGAATCGAACCTATTTCAATGCGATGGTGCGCGGCTTGAATTTCAATGATCCGAGCGCGGCGAAAACCATCAACCAATGGGTGGAGCAGAACACAAAGGGAAAAATCAAAGAAATCGTGGACAACCCGATTGATCCGGCCACCGTGATGTTTCTCATCAACGCCATCTATTTCAAGGGCATTTGGACCTACCAATTTGATCCGCAGCAGACGCGCGATGATTGGTTCACGCTGCTCAATGGCGCGCAGAAATCATGTAAAATGATGAACCTGAAAGCCGATCTGAAATATTTCGGGAATGATCGATTCCAAGCGGTTGATCTGCCCTATGGCGATGCCGGCTTCAGCATGATGATTCTGCTTCCCGGTCCGCAAACGAATATCGATTCTCTCATCGCGCAATTCGATCAGGAAAATTGGCAGAGGTGGATGAGGAGCTTCTCCAAGCAGACGGTCAATTTGTCGTTGCCCAAGTTTACACTTGAATACGATCTGACGCTGAATGAGGTGTTGAAAGCACTGGGCATGGGGATCGCTTTTTCGGCGCAGGCGGATTTTACCAGGATGCGCAAGATAAGAGATTTGTTCATCAGTAAAGTCAAGCATAAAACCTTTGTGGAGGTGAACGAGGAGGGCACGGAAGCCGCGGCCGTCACCTCGGTCGAAATGGCCCTCACTTCCACCGGTGGCAGCCGCGAAATTTGGATGCGCGTCGAGCGGCCGTTCGTCTTCGTCATTCACGAAAATCATTCCCAAACCATTCTTTTCATGGGAAAAATTGTGGAACCGGTTTTATAATGAGTACCAGCATGATGAGATCAGCTCGATTATTTTTTATTCTCTTGATTGCCGCCTTCGCCTGGGGCTGTGACCATACGAACATATTCTCCTCCAGGGACGATGAGAAAACCACTGAACCGTATGATGGTCCTTCCGGTGAAACCGTCATTGCCATGTATGTGACCGGCGGCTTTGCCGGGGTGAATCAGCAGTTGCTCATCGATGCGAATCGCTACGTGCGCTATACGGATGCGGGTTTGCAGAATGGCCAACTCGAGACCATTCTCGCCGCCGAAGAGCACACTCGGCTGATAAGGCTTTTTATTGAAAAGGATTTTTTCCATCTGCAGTCGCAGTATCTCGATGCCAAGATCGCGGATGCCTTTTATTACCGCATCATCTTCCGGCATGGCGGCGCTGTCAAAGAGGTGGCAACCGACTACTTCAGTGCGCCCGCGGATCTGCAGATTCTGATCGATAATCTGCGCAACATCGTTGATAACCTGCGCACCAATTCACTCATGCTCGAATTCAAAACCAGCGCCGATACTTTGCACCACGGCGGGAAATTGACCTTAACCTTGATTGCCACCAATCGGAGTGCCACGCCGCTGACTTTGCGCTTCAGAAGCGGTCAGGTTTTCGATTTTTTTGCCACCTTGCCGGTGGTGACCACCAACGCTTTTCCTCCGCCGTTTGTCTGGAACTGGGCACATGACAAAGTTTTCATTGCCGTGATCACCACGAAAACTTGGCAACCCGGCGAGCGTTATACGTACGAAGTCGAATGGGATGGCCGCAACAACAAAGGTGATTTTGTCGATGGAGAATTCTGGCTTGGCGCCCGGCTGGTGGCCATCCCTGGCGGATATTCGCCGCTGCGACGGGTTGTCGTGTTGAAATGAAGATCATTGTGAGTAACGGTTCACCATCCCCTCTAATGGTGTCATTCCGCAGGCCTACGGCTCGTAGAGCCTGCGGCTGTGGGCTACGCCCGCAGGGAATCTTTTTACGCATTAAGTAAGATTTCAATTTTAGAATCTTACCCAGTACGAAAAAAGATTCCTACGGACGCAGTCTTCCAGAATGACATTTCAAAAGGGGTGGTGAACTGTTACCATTGTGATATTTTGCTTTTACTAATGATGTGCCTTTACACAGGGAGTTGAAGCATGTTCTCCTGCAAATTTTCTTGTATGGCCGCGATCTGTCTGTTGGTTTGGTCGCCACCAATCGCACTGGCACAACCCGGCGCCACGTTTGATCTGCAGGCTTATCAAAATTTTCTTGCCAGCCATCGTGATCTGACCGCCAGCGAATTGCTGGCGAGGTACCCGGCCGCCAATTTTCGTGACAAAATCGGACACGATCTCACAGCCGTCGCGTATCTCGACACCATCCGCCAAATCTACAAGCTCACCAACGACGAGTTGGCGCTCCTGAAAGAAAACGGCTTCATGGTTACAGAGCGACTTGCCAGCAGAAGCTTTGGCCAAGCCTATCTGGAAATTTACCGGCACGATTTGCCAGTCTTTGTTTCGACTGACGCGCTCCTGCATGCGCTGCACAAATCGTATGACGCAATTTTGCAAGACACCGAGCTGGGGGTGCTGATTCCCCGTCTCAAGGATTTTCTGGCGCAACTCTATGCCGCCTGGCCGGTATTGGCCAATACTTACGCGACTCGGCCGGAGATGCAGCCGATGCTGAACGATATCGACGTTTATCTGAATGTGGCGCTGCGATTGCTTGGTGAAAATATGGCGCCGCAGCGGCCGGAAAATTTGGCCACGATTAATCAACTGCTGGCGTTGATTGCGGCCGAGCGCCCGGCAGACTACAAACTCTTCAGCGCCACGCCACGTACCATCGACTTCAGCCAATTCCGGCCGCGCGGCCACTATACGAATGACGAGAGATTGAAAAAATATTTCAAGGCAATGATCTGGCTTGGCCGCACCGAACTCATGTTGACCAAGCCCAAAGTCCAGGGCGGGTGGGTGCCAAGCGAGGCGGATATTCAACGACAGATCATTGATTCATTCATCTTGCTGGAAGCAGCGAAAGTTGGCGACGCGGTAAAAATATGGCAAGAGATCGACGGCGTCATCCGCTTTCTGGTGGGAGAGAGCGACAACGTCACATTAGCACATTTGCAATTGCTGGCGGACGAGATCGGGCTTGCGCAAGCCAGCGAACTTCTTGATGCCACTCGTCTGCAAGCGTTTCAAAAAGCGCTGGCGGCAAAATCCTACGCCATTCAGCGCATCAATTCGCAAATCCTGCTCTCCGATCCGATGAATCCGGAGCAGATCGCGCCGCCCTCGGCTTTTCTGCTGTTCGGCCAGCGCTTTGTGATCGACTCCTACGTCATGGGCAACGTGGTTTATGATCGCATTCTGTATCAGGGCAGGAAAGTTTGGCGCGAGCTGCCGTCGAGCCTCGACGTTTTGTTTGCGCTCGGCAATGATGCCGCAGCGGTTTTGCTCAAAAATGATTTCGATCAATATCATTACGCTGCCAATGCCGCGGCGCTGCGGTATCTGATCGACTCGTACGAAGAAAATTTTTGGAACAGCGCGTTGTACAATGTCTGGCTGCAAGCAATTCGCAAGCTGGGCCCGCCGAACGATCTGTCATCGTTGCCGGCCTTCATGCAAACCGGCGCTTTTTGGCAGGAAAAGATGAACACGCAGTTGGCAGCTTGGGCGCAATTGCGGCATGATAATCTGCTTTATGCCAAACAATTTTATACCAGTGGAGTTAGCTGTAGTTTCCCTTACAGTTTCGTTGAGCCGTTTCCAGAGTTCTATCGCACATTGCGGGATTTCGCCGGTCAAGCACAAGCGAATTTCAGCGCCATAAATTTTGCCGAGGCGGGGACGAAAAGTTGGATTCTTCACTATTTTTCCCAAATGGCTGGTGTGATGGATACGCTGGCAACAGTAGCGGAAAAGCAGCTTGAGCGCACGCCGCTGAGCACGGCTGAAACGAGTTTTCTCAAGAGCATGCTCTTCGAGTCGCGTATGTGTGGCGAGCCATTGAGGGGCTGGTATCCCAATCTTTTCTATAACGGGCCGGCTGATTGTGAGGCCCTGGACTTGGTCGTTGCGGATGTGCACACTGCGCCGACAGATGAGTTTGGCAACATGGTCGGACACATCCTCCACGCCGGCACGGGTCTGCTCAATCTCGGTATCGTCATTGCTGAATGTGAAGTGGGAAAACCGATAGCCTGCATTGGTCCGGTGATGAGTTATTACGAGCATGTAACCACGAATTTCCAGCGATTAACGGACGAAGAGTGGCAGGCGTTTTTTCTTTATCAGAAATCACCGCCAGTTCGACCGGCATGGGTAAATGCCTACCTCGCGGATGCAAATGGCAGGCGCCGCACGGCAGGGCCGCGATTGGTGACGAGTGTCAAAGAAACGCTTGCCGAAAATGAAGCGCCGGTTGGTTATCTTTTGCATCAAAATTTCCCGAATCCGTTTAATGCCGGCACCGTCATTCGTTTTGAGATTCCGGCATCATTGGAGAATACTTCAGTACGACTCGCAGTTTATAACGTGCGCGGCGAACTGATATGCGAGCTCATCAATCGTCCCGATGGCGTCGGGACAGGAAATTACTTTGCGCGCTGGGAGGGAAAGGACGATGCTGGCAGAGAAGTCGCGTCAGGAATTTATTTTTGCCGGCTGCAGGTTGGCAGCGTAAGCGAGATGAGAAAGCTCACTTTGCTGAAATAAGCTTGCTGAGTTGCTTGTTGCTCTTGCTTGCTTTTTGAAATACTTCGATGAATGAGCAAGAGAAGATGAGAGGCTATCATGAAACAATCCACTTCTTTTCTAACGCTGTTGCTGGCAGCCATAAGCGCAAGTAGCGTTGCGCCACAAATAACGACTCGTTTGGAGCCTTTCGGCTTGCAAGGAGAGCGAATCACAGCGCTGCGTTTTTCGCCACAGTTTGGCCCTTCCCGTTACAACCTTTATGCAACAACGTATGGCAACGGCGTCTATCGGCACGATCCGCCGCGCTCGGATTCGCTGTGGCTGCGTTTAGGATTGTATGATAAAAAGATCACCGCTTTGGATATTCAGGTGTGGGGCGTTGGGCCGGCCATCTTTCATGCGCCCGTCGTGGGCGTTGCGCCTGATTACGAGCACGGTGATTCGACTCTCATCTACCGTTTGGAAAATGAGCGCTGGGTGCCAGCAGACTCGGGTATCATGAAAAGTTCAAGCATTACCAGCTTGGCCAGCTTTGCCTCCAGCGGGCATGAGCCTCCCGGCGCAACTTTCGCTGTAGGCGGTAGTTTGATCTATCGCTCAAATTCCTTGAGTCATTGGTGGACTGAAATTAATAATTTCGGACTTGGATGGTATATTTATGTGACAGCAGTTAGTCAAAGTTATGGGCGCGATGAAGTATGGATTGGTGGTATCCAAGAAGGCGCTATCGCTTGGATTGCCAAATCCATTAACCAAGGTGAAACATGGGAAACCTTCTACCCACCTTCGCTTGTTTTGGATGACAACGCTTACCACTCCTTGGCAATTCACCCAGATAGCTCGGACATTGTTTACGCTGGCATGTGTGGCGTGGTGATTAAAACTGATGATGGCGGAAAAACTTGGCAGATCACCGATTTACAGAATAATCGAACTTACATCTACGGGCTGGCGTTGGATTCTTTTGATCCAAACCATGTTTATGCCGGTGGTACCGCGGCTAACCAATGGGCACTGTGGGAGAGCTTCAATGGCGGCACCAAATGGCAAGCGATTCCAGCGCCACAATCGGTGTGGAACATTCAAGGCATTTCGAGCCTCGTCGCTGACCCTAATGCGCCTGGCGTGGTTTATATCGGAACTTTAGGCGGGGGCGTCTGGCGCTATCAAAGCGGCGTCGTTGCGGTGCAAGACCGGCATGAAGAAGCTCTGCCACAAGATTTTGTGTTGGAGCAAAATCATCCCAATCCATTCAATGCCTGCACAAGCATTCGTTTTGAGATACCGCCTGCTTTAGCCAATGCTTCCGCGCGGCTGGCAATTTACAGCCTGCGCGGCGAATTGGTGCGCGAGCTGATCAATCGTAGCCGGCTGGCCGGAAATTACTTTGCACGTTGGGATGGCAGAAACGATGCCGGTAACGAAGTGGCGTCGGGAATTTATATCTGCCAGTTGAAAATTGGCAAAACGACACAAGTGCGCAAGATGAGTTTCCTGAAATAACCGAAAATTCTCGTAGTCATCGCAGCTTTTTAGAGTAAACACAATCTCGGAGGCTATTCATGAAATCCGGAAACATTTTCTTGATACTCGCCATGTTATGCGCTTTCATTGTCGGCTGCACCAAAGAAATCGAGCGCATCATTTATGCCGATCCGCAGAGTGCGGGTGGCTCGGCCAATGGCAATGGTAACTCCAACACCGGCAGTATTGTCGGCGTCGTCATGCCAAAGACCAGCGCCGCGAAAGTTCTGGTGCGCCAGGCCACGCCCATCGACTCGACGATTATTGATCCCAGTAATGGCGTGTTTCGGCTCAACAACCTTGGCGTCGGTAATTATGATGTCATTATCTCCGCCACCAACTACGGAACTCGCACGCTGCGTAACGTGAGTGTCTCCGCTGGCGGCGTCACTTACGTCGGTGAAATCCGGCTTTCCACCATGCCCGATCTCATCGAAGCGCATTTTCCCGAGGACAACGGTGAAGTGGTGTTCAATCGGCGTTTCGACCGGCTGGCCATCTCGATTGCCTTCACCAAGCCCATGGATCGCGCCAGCCTCGAAGCCGCGTTCTCGACCGATCCGCCCTCCGAAGGTGTTTTTTATTGGGGCCAATATGTTTATCGCATGCCGTCGAACTATTATTTTGATCCCACTCGCGAGGCGGCATTCGCTGATTACTACGATAAAAATGTCGGCGCCACGATCACCAGCTATCGCAAGATCGGCGCCTTCACTTATTTGATGGCCAAAAAGGATTCTTACACAGATACGACCTACACGGTGACGCTTTCCACGGCCGCACATGATACCGGCGGCACGCATTTGAAATTTCCGCTGCGATTTCGCTTTTCCACGGTGCAATCGGCGGTGACGCAAAATGCCATTCTCACCGACCCGCAACACGGTGACACTGACGTCGATTTGATTCGCTACAGCGGCATTCGCATCACTTTCCCGCGGCGCATGGATCCGCTTTCGACAGAAGCGGCCTTTAGCATGACTCCCAAAACCGACCATATTCTCATCTGGCCCGAAGGCAATCAACTGCTCATTTATACCGGTGGACCCTTGTTTGCCGATACGCAGTATATGATCCGCATCGACGCCAGTGCCCGCGATCTCGATGGCGTGCCGTTGGGTGAAAAATTTGAATTTTCTTTTCAGACGCGGCCCGTGGAAGTGACCGGAACCAGTCCAGGCAACGGCGAGTTGTTCGTGCAATTGAATCCGAACATCAGCCTAGCCTTCGACACCTACATGGTCAAATCCACCGTGCAGGCGGCTTTCTCCATTACGCCCGCGGTTGCCGGACAGTTCGTCTATGGTTATCCGAACGGCAGTGGCGAGCCGAGAAACATGATCAGCTTTATTCCAAGCTCCAGTCTGCGGCCGAATACCAAATACACGATTAATATCTCCACCGTGGCGCAAGATCTCTACGGCGCGCCTCTGAAGACGCCGTACTCGTTTGCTTTTGTGACACGGCCGGAGTGATACCGATTTCGGATTGCAGATTGCGGAATTTTCAATTTAGTGGAATAATTTTGCAGTTGTGGTTCTGTGGTTGGAAATGACTTATGAAATCGAAAAACTTCAGTTTCTGCATCGCACTGGCAGTTTTGCTTTTTGAAATTTCGGCGTTCGCCTCCACCACCCGCGTGCGCAGCATGGGCGATGTCGGGCTCATTTTTCGCGATCATTCGAACATTTGGCTTTTCCCCTCGAACGTGACACGTTTCGGGAACCTTGTCATTCTCGAATTGGGCGGCCAGCGCGAGTTGATTGACTACCTGCCGGCCCAGGCTGGTTTTGATCCGAGCGGAGGCGCGCTCATCAGTTTCGGCGTCAATCAACAACATGTCATCGGCGGATTTTTCGGCGACTCCTCGGAGCGTCTGCCTTTTGCGCCTGTCGATCCCATTACTGGGCAGCCCGTGGCGATGAATCGGCGAATGGATCTTTTCTACGGCATGAACCAGGCGCATACGAGTTTTGGCTGGCAATTGACCTATGCCTCTGGTGGACATCAATCATCTTCCACATTCGGCAGCACGAACAACGCTAGAGCGCGTCTCCTCGGTCTGGCATTTGGAGTGACGCACGCTTCTGACAAAAGTGGAACTCTCGATGCCACACTGCGTTATGAGTACCACAGCTATGAAGTGATGCGCGCGAGCCGCGCGGACGAGCGCTCGAGAGGTGGTCATCATGTCAATCTCTTGAGCCGCTGGGTGAAGACATTGAATGAACGTGTGGAAATTGTGCCCTTTCTCGGATTCGCAATCGGCAGCGACGGCCGTGATCTCGGAAACAGTCAAACCGAAGATCTCACGCAGAGTCGCATTTTCTCGGGAACGGGATTGAATTTTCAACCTGACAGCATCAACGTGTTCAGTCTCGGCTTCAGCCTTTTACGCGCTCGAGAAACCACGACTACGGATTTTGGAACTTCGGCAATCAAGCTGACGCAAACCACCTGGCGATTGCCTTTTGTTTTCGGCGGAGTGGAGACGACCTTGTTCAAATGCCTGCAAGTGCGTTTCGGATTTCAGAAGGCGCTGCAAAGTGTCAGCCGCAAGACCAGGACGGTAGGATTAGCCTCCAACGACGAGAGCGAAGACAAACGCTCGGAAGGACCTTTTGAATTGGCTTTTGGGCTTGGAATTCATCACCGCCAATTGACCATTGACTTTTCTCTCGATCCGGATTATTTTAAACGCG
>JAPDQK010000065.1:0-6585 GCA_034505955.1 Candidatus Zhuqueibacter pondensis | reverse complement strand
CGAATCGCCGATGGCCATTTGTGTTTGGGAAGGCTTCGCCTTGAAGATCAATCCCAAGGGTCTCTACCGGGAAAAACATGAGGCCAAGTATTATCCCGGCGTACACAAGTTTGTCGCGCCGGTTTATGCGGGATGTCTGGAGGGAAAGCCCATCAGTCAGGCCCAATGCCGCCGGCAAACCAAGATCTACTCAGCGGTATTCACCGTTCTAACTCGATAAACCGTTTTTATGGAAGCAAGTCATGAAAAAAGCTGTTAGACTTTTTCACCGATCAATGATTCTTTTGTTGGCCGCCATCTTCTGGCTTGTGAGTTGCGAGGCTGAGCAAACTTCGCTTTACAGCAACCTCAAAACCAGTGTGGTTGCCATCAAAGCGACTTCGTATGACCAGCCCGGTTACCAACCTGTACCCGACTCGTTACGGTTGCGCTTCGACAAAACCCTGCGCATGTTGCGCGTGGTCGTGAAGACGACGGGCTGCGGTCCCAAGCCGGAAGCCAAAGTGGAAGAAAGTCCCGGCCGGCTGCTCATTCAGTTCGACATGAAGAACACCTGCGTACACGTTCGTGCCGAGTATTTTGATGTGGACATCCTTGTCAGTCCGGTACACGAAGATGTGTTTCGCTTGCTTGTCGAAGAACGCAGCTTCGCCAATGATGAGCCCGGCGTGATTTTGCTCAATCAGCTTGTCGAGGTGAGAAAATTGCCGGGAGTGAAGTAAAACTGATTGTTGGAAGTCAGTCGCTTGTTGCTCGTCGCAGACTGCTGCGAGCAACTAACGACTGAATACTGATTACATCATGACAGTTGATTGAAACTTGTGAGATGTATTGAATGTTTTTACCGGAGAGTCACATGATTAAGTTCATTAAATTCATTTTGCTGTCCTGGGCATTCTTGAGCATGCTTTCCTGCGCCAAACAGCCGACCGATTCCGAGAACGAAGAAAGGCCAGTGCGTGCTGAGCTTCGCCAGATTCCCGGTTGCAGCGGTCACGGCCTCACGAAAGCAGCGTTCGCCGATTCATGCTTCTCGTACAAATTCACGCAGGATTTGGTGGTCGACTTCTGCGTTTCTGCCAATTGCTGCCCGGACTCGAATCGATTTCAATTCGCGTATGAGGTTCGCCACGACACCATCGCGGTGGCGGTGGCCGATACCGCGGCGAACTTGTGCCGGTGTATATGCGACTATGTGATTCATGCGGAATTCTCGGATTTGCCGCGCGATCGGTACATGTTCCTGTGCTATTATCAGAATAAGCTGAGGTACAACGAAATAGTCAAAAGATCGCTGCCGTAATACCGCTTTCATCTACTGTGAATCGAGTCGTGAGCTTTCGCCTGCGATCTCGGAATCATGGTTGCCGTCCACCGGCATTATTACCTTCAAGCCTAATGGTGCAGGTAGCGTGCGGCGAGGAAGTGGAGGGTGGTAAAATGGTAACAGTTCACCACCCCTTTTGAAATGTCATTCTGAAAGACTGCGTCCGTAGGAATCTTTTTTCGTACTGGGTAAGATTCTAAAATTGAAATCGTACTTGATGCGTAAAAAGATTCCCTGCGGGCGTAGCCCACGGCCGCAGGCTTACAGCCGCAGGCCTGCTGAATGACACCGTAATTGGGAGTACTGAACTGTTACGTAAAATGAAATAAGCAGGATCATCAATTCAAGGCCTCACGGTTGTCAGAACGACGTGAGGCTTTTTATTTGATCGCGTCAGGCGTGACGAATCATTTGTTCATCACGAAACAATGGAGAAAAAATTTTCCCCGAGGTGTTCAAAAATAACCCTTGCCTGACGCAAGAAAATTTTCTATTATATCAAACCGAGGATCAACGAAATGCTCGATTCATGCCATCTCTCAATTTGAACGGAGGAGGAAAATATGTCGCGATATGGTCTCATCGCCAGGTTGTCAGGCCTCGGAATCGTCACGATTTGTTGCATCACGGCGTTGGCGCAGCCGGTAATTTTCCCAAACCCCCTCAGCCCCCGCATCGCCAACTACGACATCAACGTCAAACTTGACACTGAAAAGAGAATGCTGTATGGCAGCGAAACCTTGACCTGGTTCAACAAATCCGCTGACACCATCACCGAGTTGCAATTTCATCTGTATCTCAATGCTTTCCGCAACAGCAAATCGACGTTCATGAAAGAGTCACGTGGCATCAGCCGCGGCTTCAAGCTTGACAAAGAAGGCTGGGGGTTCATCGAAGTGAACAAGATCACGCTGCCATCCGGCGAAGACTTGACTGAGCGCATGGAATTCATTCAGCCCGACGACGGCAATCCCGATGACAAGACCGTGTTTCGCCTGCCACTTCCCAAACCGCTGGCGCCCGGAAAATCCATTGTACTCAATATGGATTTTACCGCCCGATTACCGGAGCCGCCATTCGCGCGCACCGGCGCAAAAAAAGAATACTTCTTTGTCGGGCAATGGTTTCCGAAAATCGGCGTCTATATTGATGGCAAATGGAACTGCCACCAATTCCACGCTTATTCGGAATTCTTTGCCGATTTTGGCGTGTACAATGTCCGCATCACCGTACCGGAAAAGAATATTGTTGGCGCCACCGGCTTGGAAGTAGAGGTTGAAAAGAATGGCGATGGCACCGCGACGCATTTTTATCACGCTGAAGATGTGCATGATTTTGCCTGGACCACCAGCCCGGAATTCGTCGAGTTCAAAGGCAAGGCGCAGGATGTCGAGATTCGCGTGCTCATGCAACCCGACCATGCCGATCAAGGTCCGCGGCATCTCGAGGCAGCGAAAGCCGCAGTCGAATATTTCCAAAATTGGTACGGCGATTATCCGTTTCCGAATCTGACCGTCGTCGACCCGCGCCGTGGCGCCAGCGGCTCCGGAGGAATGGAATATCCCACGCTGATTACCGCCGGGACCAATTATGGCTTGCCAAAAGGCGTGCGCGCCGTGGAAATGGTGATCATTCACGAGTTCGGCCATAATTTTTGGTATCACCTTCTGGCTTCCAACGAGTTTGAAGAAAGCTGGATGGACGAAGGCATCAATACGTATACCGAGATTCAGATCATGAACGACAAGTATGGGCCGGTCGGCGATGGAATCAATTTTCTCGGCATCAAAATCAACGACCTGCAGTTTCAGCGCGCCCTGCACCTTTTCAATGCCGACGTCGATCCGATCATGCGCAAAGCCTGGGAGTTTTATTCCGGCGGAAGCTACAACGCAAATTCCTACGCCAAGCCGGGCCTGGTCTTGACGACGTTGCAAAATTATCTCGGCAAAGAGATGATGCAGAAGATCATGCGCACCTATGTCGAACGCTGGCGCTTCAAGCATCCCCAAACGCAGGATTTCATCACCGTGGCCAATGAAGTTTCCGGCCAGGATTTGAATTGGTTTTTTGACCAGGCACTGTTTTCCAATGCGATCCTCGATTATGGCGTCGAGCGCATTTTCACGCGCGAAGTCAAAAAAGGCGAGGGATATGATTTTACCCTTATGGCCTCAAAACCCGACTCGCTGATCAGAGATGACAAAGGTCGCTCCGACGCCGTCGCAGCGAAGAGCAAACCGAAAATCTATGAAAGCGGCTTTTACGTGCGCCGGCTCGGCATGTTCAAATTTCCAGTGGAAATCGTTGCGACCTTCGAGGGCGGCGAGAAAGTGCACGAAAAATGGGACGGGCAAGAATTGTGGAAGAAATTCACCTACCTCAAGCCCAACAAGCTGGTTTCAGCCACCGTTGACCCGGAAAATAAAATTCCGCTCGACCTCAATTATACGAACAACAGCAAGGCGGTGCAAGCCTCGTCGCTCGGCGTCAACAAGCTTTCCGCACGCTGGCTGTTTTGGATGCAATTTCTGCTCGACCAGCCGGAATTCCTGAATATACTCTCAGCGATCACCATCCTATTCTAATCTGACGGAGGAAACGCGCATGATTTTGAAGAGCTTGCAACACGGCTTTGTGCAGGCGCGATCGAACAAGCGCATGGTGGCAGTTTATTACCTGGCAAATCTCCTTTTCGGTCTGCTGTTGATGCTGCCGCTGCGCGCGATTTTGAGCGACTTTGTCGGCAACAGCTTGATGGCCGCCAGGCTCGCCGGCCCATTGGACATGGATTTTCTCTTCGAATTTTTCAAGCACAAGAATGAAGCCGTGTCCGTTTTCAGTGGCATGAGTTTGGTTGTACCGCTGGTTTATTGGTTCTTCCTGCTGTTTTTGTCCGGTGGTGCCTTGGCTGTTTTCGCTCACGGCGACAAATACCATCCCACGATGTTTTGGGGCAGCGCGGCGAAATATTTCGGGCGTTTCTGCCGATTGGCGCTGTGGAGTGTCTTGTTTCTCGCCGTTCTCATTGCCGCATATTTGTCAATCATTGGCATCGAACGTCTATTACTGGGCAGCGATCCGTATCAAAATCTCAGTTATTGGAAAGGTTGGATCAACCTCGGTCTGCGCTCCTTTCTTGTTTTGTTATTTGGTCTCGCGCTCGATTACGGGCGAATTTATACCGTGCTCACTGACGAGCGCAACATGCGGGCTGCGCTCAAGCACGGCATAAAATTCGCCTTCGGGAATTTTCTGCAAACCTTTGGGTTGGCGTTTATGCTGTTGATAATAGGCGCTGTGTTGTTGGTGATCTACAACCCGATCGCCAACAGTCTTTCAGCTCCGCACTGGCTGATCGTCATCATGCTTTTTTTTGTTCAACAACTTTATATGGTTTTTCGCATGCTGCTTCGGCTAACGTCGTACGCAAGCCAGTTGCATTTGTACCAGCAACTGGCGGCGGAGCCGGTGCCTGCCACAGCAACTTCGACGAGTGATCTGACAATGGGTGACTTGGGAGTTGCAACATGATATTGAGCGATTTCCGTGGAAGAAGGCGATCACACTTTGAGTCAAATTCCCTTCGTTGCGGTGCTCGATAACATCCGCAGCCTGCACAACGTCGGCTCGATTTTTCGCACGGCTGATGGCGCCGGCATTGGCAAGCTTTATCTTTGCGGTATGACCGGCACGCCGCCGCGCAATGAGATTCGCAAAGCTGCGCTCGGCGCGGAGGAGATCGTCGCGTGGGAATATTTTCGTCAGACCAATAAGGTGCTTGCCAAACTAAAAAAGGATGGATACCATTTACTGGCGCTCGAAAATGCACCGAACGCCGTGGATTACCGCCGTGCCCAATATCAATTTCCACTCGCACTTGTCGTCGGACACGAGTACCATGGCATTTCGCCGGATATTCTGGCGCGCTGCGATGCCATTATCTCGCTGCCGATGCGCGGGATGAAGATTTCCCTGAATGTGGCTGTGGCTTTCGGTATCGCCGCGTATGAGATTGCCAACCGATTGGAGGAAATTTAAAATTGAAAATTTCCAATTGAAAATTTAAAAATATGTAGTATATTTAAAATACCACGTTCCCGGTCGTGGCGGGATCGTCCACGAATTTACAACTTTGAACTAGGAAGGACGTCATGAACCTCCGCCCTGTAAAACCACTTTTCCCCCTTCTTCTTTTTATCTTTTTTTCATTTTTATCTTCTTTCGCCCAATCCAACCTCGGCGTTCTGGACTTCGACAACAACAGCCTTGCCGATCGTCAACGCTTGGAACCTTTACGCAAGGGCCTGGCGCAAATGTTCAGCAGCGAATTGGGTCAATTGCAGGGACTGAACCTGGTCGAGCGCGCGGATTTGCTGCGTGTTATCGAGGAGATGAAGCTGGCGCAGGCCGGAATGATCGATGAGAAAACCGCGCAGCAGGTCGGCAAACTGGTCGGCGCGCAGCATCTGCTGCTTGGCAGCTTTGTCTATCTGCCCAACGGCAAAATCCGCCTCGATGCGCGCATCGTCGAAGTGGAGACCGGGCGCATTCTCAAGGCAGGAGAGGCGACCGGCATAGAAAACCAGCTTTTTGATTTGGTCAAAGCGCTCAACAAAAAACTCGTCAAGGAGTTGGCACTCCGTCTTTCCGCGAGTGAACTCGCCAAGCTGGATAATTTGCGAAATGTCAAATTTTCTGCCGTCATGTTATACTCCCAGGCCGTGGCCTGCGAAGATCGCGGCGATCGTGTTTGCGCCCAAAAGAAATACCGCGAAGCCATTGCCGATGACCCCAACTTCGCTCAAGCACAACTCCGACTAAAACATTTGGAGAAAATGAAACCATGAAGTCCCGGTTTTTTTGTTGTTTTCTTTTTGCTGTTCTCCTGGCCGGTTGCGCGGCACCGACGCATTTCAGTCGCGGCCGGCAGGCGCTGGAAAAGGAGGATTATCAAAAAGCCGCGGCGGAATTGCGTCTGGCGGTGCGAGAAAATCCGTTGAACGCGCTGGCGGTCCGTGATCTCGGCATTGCGCTTTTTGAGCTGAAAAATTACCGGAACGCGACGTTGATCTTGGAAAAGGCGCATGAGCGCATGCCGCAAGACGCGCTGGCGCTTCTTTATCTCGGCATGGCATACGAAAAGGCCGGGCGACTCGATGATGCGATCAACCTTTATCGTGGCTATGCCATGGTCAGCAATCCGGAAGATCGCCAGCAAATCGAAGCGCGTCTGGATTTGGCCATTCACGCCAAAC
>JAPDQK010000064.1:0-32759 GCA_034505955.1 Candidatus Zhuqueibacter pondensis | reverse complement strand
CACGTAATAATGCGGTTACAGAATGCCCCCGGGCCTCCGCATGCAATTTATAAAAAACCGCCTTGACAGCTTTTTCCGCTGCCTGCTGCGCACTGAAACAAGCCCATTCGTAAAATTCGTTCTTCAAGTCGTTCTCGCCATGTTCCAGATCCCGTTTGGCTTGATTGAGCCAATCTTTCGCACGGTTTGCCATTGTTTTTGCGGTTAATCAGTGCTTATTAAAAAACTGGCGAAGCCTTTCAAGAGTAAAAATCTGGGAAAATATAGTCCTTTTATGACAGATTTGCAAGACCTTTTTCATAAACAAATCATCATGTCAAGTCCAAAAACAAAAGCCGTACCTCTTTGAAGAAGTACGGCTTTAAAAATTACCTGCCCGCCTTTACAACTTGCAAGACGAGCAAAAATCCGAGTATGTGAGCAAAATCAAGATTACCAGTAATCAGCAATGCGTTACCGCACCAGGATCATTTTCTGCGTTTGCACAAAGGAACCGGCTTGAATACGGCAAATGTAGACGCCGGAGGGCACGCCTCGGCCTTGATGATCACGTCCATTCCAGTCAATCTGATAGCGCCCCGGCTGCTGGATACGATTCACCAGTTGCATAACTTCCTGGCCGGAAAGGTTGTAGACTTGCAGCAACACACGCCCGGCTTCTGGAATTTCATATTTGATCAACGTAGCCAGCTTGAAGGGATTGGGATGGTTCTGATAAAGCCGGTAGCTGGCCGGAAGTGCAGTCTCTGCGCCGGACTCGATACCGCTCAAGCTGCCGACTGTGAGACTTGACGATTGCGGCATCAAGTTGATGGCGGTGCCCTTGCTATCGTTGGCAACCACACTTTGCAGAATAAAGTTGATCTTGGTACCAACCGTGGCGGTGGCGGCAATCTTTGCCTTTATCCGCACAACGGAACCCGAACCACTCACGCTGGTCTGGCCGGCTTTACGGCTGATGCCGACTGCAATCTTGCCCTGGTCAGCATCGATATTGGAGTAAAAGACAACGTCGGGGCCGAATAACGAATCAGGCTCGACCGCCAGTGTTTGCAGCAACTGAGGTTGGTCGTAGCTCAGCTCGAACGACAAGCCGAAGAGATCGTTTACCGACAAAACTTTTACTCTCAGGAAGAATTCCTGATCAGGTGGCTCCACCGCAGGAATGATCTCTGGGATAATCGTGGCGCTCGCAGGACTTTGCACCTTCTCCAATCCGCGACTGGCCACAGAGAAGAGCGCAGCATGTGATTTGCCCCAATTGAGTCCGATCGCTGCCACCTCGGCCTGATTGACGATGGTATCGCCATTGGCGTTGGCATACGTGGCGGCAACCGGGGTCCATGCCGCACCAGGCTGGCCGCTCCAATTCAATGACGCGTTCGGCCGCGCCGGGCCTTTGCTGCCCCAATAAAGTCCGATCGCCAGAACATCCGCCTGATTGACCACACCGTCGTTGTTGGTATCCCCAGGCCAAACAATGACATTCTTGTTGCTGATCGTGACGAGCTTGGAACGCGGGAACAATTTGACGGGACTGCCCTGCGGATCGTTCGCCTTCACCTCGGTGATGGAGAACAGGGCTTTGGTGGTGTCAGGAGTATTGGCGCGAGCAAGAAATTTTACACGCAGAACCACGCCTTCACCGTTCACACCGCCCTGGCCGACTTTGCGACTGATGCCCACATTGACTTTGCCGGCGAGTTCGTCCACGGTCTGATAGAAAATCACATCATTCCCCATCAAACTGCCGGGAATCACTGTGTTGGCATGCGGCGTGACCACATCTATGTACTCGGTCGAGGTGAAATTCAAAACGAAACTAACACCAAACAAATTTGTCACCGGATTCAGAACATCGCCGACTTTGACGTCGATCCAGAATTCCGTACCGCTGGCTTGCGAAGCGGCGACCGCAGGATAAATGGGCGGTTCAGGCTCTACTTGCACGGTAAAATCCTTTTTGCCCGCTGTTCCGAATTCCACCCAGGGGCTGACCAGCCCTCTCGCATCGATCGCACGAAAACGCCACTTGTAATCGCCGGAGAAAAGGCTGTCCTTGACAATGGTCACCAGAACTCCGCTATTCGCCAAACTGCTTTGCAAATTTGGTACTCCGGTGAAAGCATCGGAAATTTTTCGCAGCTCAATTTGGAGCCTGGCCTGCTCGCCGTCTGGATCGATGATGGTTCCTTTGAAAACGATCTTTCTTTGATCGGTCGTGTCCCCTTCAGGAATGGCCGTTACACCATCGGCTTTGAACTGGTTGACGCCAATGATTGCGGGAAGCCGGTTCACGATGAAGTCAGTATTGCCGGTGCTGCCAAATTCCGTCCAAGCGCTGGTCAAGCCTCTCGCGTCCATCGTCCGGCAGCGCCACTTGTAATTTCCGGCACTGAGTGTGTCGCGAGTAACCGTGACCTGTGCACCAGTATTGACCAAACCGCTCTGCAAATTGGGAATACCCGAGTATGCCTCCGTGGTTTTCCGCAACTCGATTTGGAGTTGGACTTGCTCGCTGTCCGGATCAGTAACTGTGGCTTTAAAAACTACTTTGTTCTCGTTGGTTACTGCACCTTCAGGTATGGCGGTCACGCCATCTGCCTTCAATTGGTTGAGTGCCGTGGGTGAAATTGGAGGCTTATTGGCTGCAACAGCAAAGTCAATATTGGCCGGTGCGCCAAAATCCGACCAGGCACTGGCCAGCTCTCTGGCATCGATGGCCCGGTAGCGCCATTTGTAATTAACCGAGAGAAGGCTGTCACGCAAGATGGTCACTTGCGTGCCGCTATTGACCATGCCGCTTTGCAGATTAGGCACGCCGGTAAACGGCTCGTTGAGTCGGCGCAACTCAATTTGGAGCCTGACCTGCTCGCCGTCCGGATCAGAAACCGTTCCTTTGAAAACGACTTTGTTCTCATTGATCTTTGCGCCTTCGGGAATGGCGCTTGTGCCGTTTGATTTGAATTGATTGACCGCCGAAGACACGGGAAGTTGATTGACCACAAAGTCGGTGTTGCCAGTGATGCCAAATTCCACCCAATTGGTGGCCAAACCTCTGGCGTCCATCACCCGATAGCGCCATTTGTAGCTGACCGCGGCAAGTGTATCACTCACAATAGTCGCCTGCGTTCCACTATTCACCAGGCTGCTTTCATGCGTGGGAATGCCGGTGAAAGCCTCGGTGGTTTTGCGCAGCTCGATTTGGAGTTTGACCTGGTCATCATCCGGATCCGAGACCGTGGCTTTGAAGGCAACTTTTTTCTCGTTGGTCGTCCCACCCTCAGGAATGACAGTCGTTCCATTCGACTTGAATTGATTGACAGTGGTGGCGGCATTCGGAGGATCATTGGTGACCACGATATTGCCAAATTGGGCAAAGTAATCTTGAAAGTCTCCTCCCATGGTTCGGAAGGTGCCTCCGGCCAATACTGCCGAACCCATAACCGCGAGACACTGGCCGGAACCGTAATCCGGGGCATTCCCGTTCGCATCGGGATTCCATCCGGCCGGTATTCCCGTGGTCTTGTTGATTGCCGCCAAATAATTTCTCGTGAAACCGCCGATGTCCGTAAAAGCTCCACCCACATAAACATTGGCTCCACTCAATACAAGAGTTCGGACGTTACCATTTGCATTCGGGTTCCATGCGGTGGGGTCGGCGGTCGTAACATCAATCGCCGCCAGTTTATTGCGGGTTTGTCCTTTCACAGTGCTGAAATCGCCGCCGATATAAAGTGTTGAACCATCCAGCGCCATGGCATAAACAACACTGTAAACATTGAGGTTCGGATTCCAAGCCAAAGCCTGTCCGGTGGCAACATCAATTGCCGCGACCGCCTGCCTCAATTGCACGCCGACGCTATAGAAATCTCCGGCCACATAAACCGTCGATCCATTCACCAAGATGCTGTATACCGTTCCGACGCTGATATTGGGATCCCAAGCTGTTGCCTCACCGGTCGCCATATTCAGTGCCGCTAAACGATTTCTCGGCTGTCCACCAATATTGGAAAATTTTCCACCGACATAGACAGTGGAATTGCTGATGGTGATGGCATGGACGTTGTCATTGGCATTGGGATTCCAGTTGACAAGGGCACCGGTGGCAGCGTCGATGGCGGCAATACGATTTCTTGTGGTCCCGCCGACAGTACCAAAGGCGCCACCGATGTAAACGTTGGGGCCACTGGTGGTAATAACATGGACCGGTCCGTTGACATTCGGATTCCATGCCGTTGCAAAACCGGTTGTCGCGTCCAGTGCCGCGAGCCGGTTTCGCCATTGCCCACCAATACTCCGAAAAGCGCCACCGGCATATAATACCGTGCCCGTATTGTTGGTCGCCAATCCATAGACCAGCCCGGGAGTATGCGAAATCCATGAACTGAGGTTGCCGGTTGCGGCATTGAGCGCAGCGATGCGATATCTCAGTTGTCCGCCAATCTGGGTAAATTCGCCTCCAACATAAACCGTTGCGCCATTCACATGGATGGCGTGAACCGTGGCATTGGTGCCAGGATTCCAATTCAACGGGATGCTCGAAAAAATCGAAAGCGCAGCGAGTCTCAATCTTGCCAGTCCCCCTATGCTGGTAAACTCTCCGCCGGCAAAGAGCATGGTTCCACTCAATGTCAGAGCATTGACCGTACCATTGGCGTTGGGATTCCAGCCGGTGACGTTGCCGGAAAACAAACCAAACGCCGCGAGACGATTTCGTGTTTGCCCTCCGGCTTGCGTGAATTCTCCGGCAACGAAGACCAAAGTGTCCGTGACCACAATGGCATTGACTCGTGCGTTGGGCGCCGGATTCCATGCCTTTGCACCTCCGGTTGTCACATCAATCGCGGCCAGGTAATTTCTACTTTGCCCGCCAATCGAAGTAAAATCACCTCCAAGATACACCGTGGTACCGTTTACCACAATGGCACGAACCAGACTGGAGGCGTTGGGATTCCAGGCCGTTGCCAGTCCGGTGGCAGCATCCAGCGCCGCAATGCCTCGCCGGGGTTGGCCGCCAATATTGGTAAAGTTCCCGCCGACATAAACTGTCGAGCCGCTCACCACAATCGCATGAATGGGACTGCCATAATTTACCAGATTGCCAGTGGCGTTGGGATTCCAGTTCGGATCCACCGTGCCGTCAGCCTGAATGTGAGCAATCCCATTTCGCGTGAAATTCCCAACCTTGGTAAATTTGCCGCCGATATACCAGCCGTTGGCGCCGTCAGGAGTGACAATAAAGATTGACCCATTGACTCGTGGAAATTTCAAATCCGGCATGCCGGTGGTGGTATTCAATGCCGCGCCATACCAAGTGTTCGGTCCGACATAAGAGAAGTCGCCGCCAATATAAGTAATTCCCTTGGCGTAGGCAACGGCATAAACATTTCCATTGGTTATCCACGTGCTGTCACGTGGGATCGAGGGTTGCGCGGAAGCATTGGAAGTGTAAAATAGCAATGACAGAAAGAGAGGGGCAAACGTGATAAAAAATTTTTGTGATTGCATAATGACCTCATCGTAAGGAGTTCGTGAGCCGGCAAATTCCCTTTCGCCTGGACGGATGGTTGATTGTATTTGCTCGCCCCTGCCTTGTGCCAAATTTGTTCAACTGGGTCAGGCGACCAGTTTTCTGCAATCTTATTTACTTTACCGACAAAATTGATCTTTGCAGAAAAAATGCGACTGGCGACGCACTGTGATACAGCTCAAAAAGGCCGCACGTCCATCAGAAAGTACGACTCGAGTACAAACTCGAGCCGCTCCAGGATCTCTTCGCAAAGCATGGCAAGTGTGTCGAAGTGAATTTGAGAGATTGCTGTTGCGAGTCGTTTGCCACGCAATGAATGGCTTTCGCCAATGAAACGCAGGAGCACTGTCGCGTGACACGGCAACCTCGAATAACCATACTTTCTTGATACCAGCAATCAAAACCGGGAATCCAATAAAAAATGCACCGGGGAGAAGTATGCTTAAGGAAGGGGCACGGAACTGTTACAAAAAAATGATTGTCACGATAAAATTCTTTTAGCTCCAGATGTTTAAGGTGGTATAAACAAATGACGATTTTTTTTATCGAACAAACAGTTTTCAGCTTTTTGCGGCATTTGTCGCTATAATCAAGTGTTACGACTGAAAAAAAGATGATGTCAAAGACGAAACTTCAAATCAAAGGAGAAGGATTCATGCGCAGTTTCAAAAGCAGTCTGTTGATCGTTGGCATGGCGCTCGTGGCATTCGGCCAATCAGCTTGCACAAAGAAGGACCAAAGCGGGACCGCCCAAACTTCAGCCGCTGCTCTGAGCGCGGCCGAGCCCAAAATCACCCGCGCGCAGGCCGAGCAAGTCGCACTGGAAAAATTTCCCGGCAGCTATTTGCTCAGCACCGAACTGGAGCCGGAAGATGGCAAGTTGGTGTATTCCGTGGAAGCGCGAACCCCGCAGGCCGTCTATGAAGTAGTCGTTGATGCCATGACCGGGCAGGTAATAGAGACTGATGACAACACATTGAAATTTCGGCAAGACTCCGCGGCCGGCAAGGTTTCGCTGGTGCCCGTTGACCTTGCCGAGCGCGATTCCGCCGAACAAGTAGCGTTGAAAGCGTATCCGGGAAAAATCCAGAAGTGGAAAGCCCACGCTGATTCCGGACGGACAATTTTCAGCTTCAAAATTCAAACCGATGCCGGTCTCAAAAAAGTTGTGGTCGCTGCCGGAACCAACGAAATTCTCAAGGCCAAATAATGAACAAATGGCAAGTGGCAACCCAACAGGCTGCGGCCTCAGGATTTGCCACTTGCCGCATGGCGCTCATTTGAAAATCTCCCGCCATCTCGCTTCCGTTACCTGCTTCTCTCCGCTATCGCCGATCTGCAGAAATTTGCCGTGGAATTTGAAAATCACTTTGTTGCCGAGCTTGCAAAACTCGCGGGCTTCGGGGAAAACTCGCAAGAAATTGAAATAAGCTTCGGAAGCAAACACCAGCTTGATGGCCGGGGTTTCGGCTCTATATTCGACATCCATCCAGGTGCCGTCGGCTTGTTGGCGCAAAGTGGTGCCCTTGATAACCACAAGACCCGAGCTTCTCGCTTCGGACTCTGGCGCGACCTCGGCCACTTTCATGGCGCGAATGGATTTGCTCATTTGCACCGCGCCGGCGCCGGAGGACTGGATCATCACATCCTTTGTTGGTGCGTGCGGCACCCCGCCAGCATTCGGCATTCCAAAGACGCTCTGATCCTGCTGCCACTGCTCCCGTGACACGACTGCTTCCTCTTCACGCACAAGATACGAAGTGTAGGGCGTGACCAGCCCGAATTCCTTTGACAGAGCCACCACTTCATTCTTCAATTCACTGTTCTCGCCATTCAGCCGCATCTCTTCGAGCAGATCGCCGACGCGACGGGTCGCCCACAGTCGCGCAACAAAATCGCGCTCGCGTTCCTGTTGTGGAAAGGAAAAATCATAATGGTACTCCTGGTGTTCACTTCCAACCTGTCCGCGCAGCACCAGGGTGGCACGTCCTGCTTCGCGATAGCGTCCGGCGAGAATAATCTGGCCGCCTTTGAAAAGATCCGGCAAACGACTCGGCGAAAGCGCGTGCGTCTCAATGCCGCGGAAGGTATATTCGATATTGCTCATCACCGGATGGCGTACCTTTTCATAGAAATTCGAGATCCGCTCTTCGATATTCTCCTGCGGCGAGATATAATCGGAAAGAGCATTGCTCGCTTTGGCCAAGCCATCCAGCAAGCGCGTATTGACATCGAAGCCGACACCAAAGGAAAATATGCGAGTGCCGTTGCGGTTGGCGTTTTGAATGTTATGGCGAATCTGGCCCTCATCCTGAATGCCGGTTGTGGGCAAACCATCGGTCAGGAAAATAACCATGCTGTTGCCATTTTGGCTGCCTCGCAACAAATCCATTGCCGCCAGCAACGCTTCGTTGATGTTGGTGCCGCCGGTGGCTTCGAGACGATCAACATGATAAAGGGCATCATCACGCGCCTCGATGCCGGCAAGCGCCTCGCGAAATTTGTGCGCTTCGGAACTGAACGTGACCAGGCCGAACCGGTCGCGATTGCCGAGGCGTTGCAAGCAGTACCGCAACGCCGCTTTTGCCTGCTGCATCTTTTCTCCCGCCATGCTGCCCGAAGTATCGAGCACAAATACGATATCCTTGTTTTGCACCTGCGTGGCGTCGGGATTAACCTGGGGCGAAAGCAGCAACAGAAAATAGCCGGACTTGTCGGTATACGGCCGATGCGTCAATACCGTCGCACCGATCTCATTCGGATCGAGCGAATAATAAAGCAAAAAATCCCGGCCATCGATGGCGTTATTGGCTTCGAAATCGACTGTGGCGCCGCGATCATTCCCCTGTTTGATTTCCACACGATGTGAGGGTGAGTAGATATTCTTGATGGCGGTCGAGGCATTGATCTGAATGTGAATCGTGCTTTGTTGCGAACGCGTGCTTTCCGGCGTTTGAGGTTGATCATTCTCCGCGCTTTGAGGCGCCGGCATCGGCCTCGGCATTGGCATCGGACGAACGGGCATGCGTGCGCCACGGGAAGAGAGCGCTCCTCGCATCGGATATTGAAAGGTGACACTTTTCCCATCTGTGGGCAGCGCCGCATCGTAGCGCAACGTCAACCGGCGTGTGGCGTGTGAGGGGATCGGAAAGATGCGCGCGCGAAAGGTGCGATAATCCGCAATCTCCAGCAAAGCCGGATCGAGACTCTTGCGGACGATGTCTTCATAAATACGCCGGGCTTCTTCGCTGGAAAGCAGCTCGCCAACCATTTCCCTGCCATCCACATTCATCGAAAAACGCGACACCTGCGCGTTCGGCGGCAAGGGAAAAAGAAACGTGCCTTCAACGATCGCAGAACTGGGATTATAAAATTCGTGTTCCACCGTGACCACGGCGATCTGTTCTTGAATATTGGCGTTCACACGATGCTGGCGCAATTCGAGATTAGCCGGACTGAAATCCGGGCGGACGACGAGGCCTTGTGCGTACGCCAAGACGGCAATGGATAAGACAGCCAATAATATGGAAAATGAACGTTGCATGAATGTTCCTCCGAGTTGACGAATTTGTGAATCTCCATAAAGAACAGTTGCAGTTTGCAACAGCAGTAATGTCAAAAAATTTCAGTATTACTGCCACTGCTGACGGCTACTTGGGCTCGACAATCGCACCCATGAATAACACCGTTCCGGTTGTGTTGTCGCGGATGGCACAGAAGAATGGGCGATCGACGATCATTTTAAACGGCGGTGTGTAAGAAGTAGCGAGCATCTGTCCCGAAGTCACCGCCGCGGCTTCCGTACCCTCTTCATTGACTTCCACAAAAGTTTTGTGCTTGACCTCGCCGACATAGACATTCATGTTGGGAGAAGCTGAATACATCTCATTGAAATCAGCTTGCCGAGGATCAAACGCCACCTCCATGCCGAGGGTCTTGAGTGCCGCATTGAGCACCACTTCATATTCCACTTTGAAACGCGGGAGCACAATCTCTCCGGGTACCGATCGGAATTGAGACATCCAACCCTCCCAATTTTCAGCATTCAGGCTCGCAGAAAATGTCTTCAAGTCAGATTTTCCATCCGGCAGAAAAATGTACATGCTCATTCGCTCTGCTCCATAAGGAAGGCTGATTGCCTGAAAACCATTGCTCTGAAGATACTTGTAACGGCCGGATTGTGACATCATCGGGTGTTTCTTTTTACCGCCATGCAGCAAAGTGAACATCCCATCCTTGGTCCTGGCCCTGTCGAATGGCACACTCCATTTACCTTTGAAATAAATGGCGTTGATGAGAAATAGAACTGCGTCACTGTTTATCCGGTCAACTATTTTGTTGATCTTGCGGTTCGTTTTTCGATTCACCCAATCGTTGATCGTCGCAGTTGCGCCCGGCGTGGCAAAGTTCAAATCGGACACTTCCGCAGCATAAAAATCCTGATTGCTCTTGAGAAATTCCGGTTTGAACATGATGCCCTTTCTCGCCCACAACGAATTGGCGATGGCCAGTTGAACTTGGGGATCAGGATTGGTGAGCAGGGATTGCAACATGTTATTCGCCTGATTGATTTCCTGCAAGCTCATGGCAGGCCATTCCAAAGTCTTCGCCATGGCCTGCCGGGTCTCACCGCTGGCGCCATTGTAAATCATCGCCAACGCAAATGCCACACTGGAGGGAGAGATGAAAATGTTTTTGCCCGAATCGTACTCGATCAATTTATCGAAAAGTTTGAAGCCGAAGGTGGTGTTGGCGGAAACCAGCCGGCGATCGATTGTCACAGTGGCTTGTTGAAAATCGAGGTTTGGTTTTGTCGATCCCATTTTGGTGCCGAGTTGTTGTGCGTGTGAACTTGTCAAAGCGGCGCCAACCAGCAGAATGAATAATAAACGTCTTGACATTTCCCAATCTCCGTGATTCTACCGTGCTTTTCGCTTCTTATATTGCTACTTATGTTACTGCTCAAATGCGAAATTATTCCCGTATCGGTAAGAAATAACCTTGCGAAACTCAGCTTGCGCGTCGGCCTTTTTACTCGTCGGGCCCTGACCACAGAAGCCATCTTTCACTTCCTGCTGTCACCGCTGTTCCGAAAAGGACAATCTCCACTACTTTTGTACATCAGCGTTCACTGCCGGCAAAATTACGAGGTCTGGCCTTGAAAAACAGGAGCACTCACGTTCCTTTGCGATGGCATAATCATAATAATGTGGTATATCTAACTTTTGCGTACAAATCTCATCGATCGTGAAGCCATTTCTAAACGTATAGAACCACTGACGGGGATTTGTCATTCAGGAGGCCTCCGGCTGTAAGCCTGCGGCCGTGGGCTGTGAGTAATTGATCGGCAAAGCTATTATATAACATGCAAATTTAAACATGCACTAATCACCAGAAGCCCACATCGTCAGATGTGGGAACTTCAAAAAGTGTGAACCCGCAAGGATTTTTGATGTGCCCACTCCTCACGGAGCGGGTTTCCAGCGAGTATCCTTTGTTCTTCTTATAGCTTGCGTCTTAAAGAGCCCACAACTAACGTTGTGGGATTCAAACAGCAGCAGCCGGTAGTGCCAACTTAACGTTGTAATATTAACTCTACGATCTCAGCGTCCCTGCGAGGAAGAATCTTTGCTTTTTTTACAAACATTGAACTTGTAAAAGATTATATTGCTTGTATCGCAAAGGCTTCTTATTGCCGGCGCTTTTCCCTACAAACCATCGCTCTGCTATTGAGCGCCAAATAAATCACACATGGTCAAGTGAAATCCTGCAAAAAATACGGCACGCGCAACAAGCACGAAGCCATCACAAACCACCTCGAGCTTGACGCGTAAGCGCTGACGTTACAAAACCAATTGATCGTTTCATCAGGAAATGCTGATCACCATTCGCCACTTGTGAGCATGCCGTCTGTTCTTTGTCCCCAGGTGTACAGCAGCGCTGCACGAATGGGTTCATTTCGGTCATTCATTTCTTTTCAAAACCGGTAAATACAGGCAAAAAAGCCATCGCCTCTCTCACGGCAAAACTCTTGCAATTGCAACCATCATGACAAGACTATTATCCAAAACTATGGAGGAAATCATGAAATACCAATCGCTGTCCCTCGTTACTGTGGGTTTGGTTGTTGCGTACTGCCTGGCTGCCACAGGATTCGCCCAGCAGCTTCGCAATGCCAAAGAGCGCCAGGACGACAAAAAGGGCATCGCCGCAGCAACCGCGGCGGTGGCCGACGACCGGCGTGACCTTGACCGGCTTTCCGATCTCGTAATGAAATGGGAGGTGCTGCGCAAAGGTGGTGATCAAGTCGCGCTCAACCAGGTCGAGCAACAGATTGCGCTCGAGCTGCGGAAAGATATTTGGGAAGCCAAAGTGCAAGCCCAGCAAGCCGAGAAAGAAACCAAACAGTCTGCCGCGGAACTGCGCAGCTCGCGCCGTGAAGTTCGTCAAGAACGTCGTGACAAGGATGCGGATAAGCCGGCGTTACGCGATGATCGGCATGATCGCCGGGATGATCGCCGCGACCTCCGTGACGATGTCCGCGATGAACAGAAGATCAAAGAGATTCTCGACCGCAAGCGGGCGATTGCGAAAGAATTGGCGGCCTTGCAAAGGGTGATCGATACCCCAGGTAAGGCGGGGGACAAAACGTTGCAGACCAAACAGCATTCTTTACTCGAGGAATATCTGGCATTATCGCAACAGGAAATCCAACTCGGTATTCGTGAAATCAAGGAGGATAAAAAGGAGCTGCGGGAAGATCGCCGGGAGAGACGCGAGGATCGCAAGCCGTAGCAAATAGAATCTGTTCGCACGAAGCTCACTTCTCAGAAACTACTGGCCGGCCGGTTTCTCCATAAGAATCAGAATATTGAAAAAATTCCTTGCGCCTCAGAGAGAACCGGCCGGTTATCAACTCAAACCACCCTCCGTCGCACCTACGCGCTGCGCGATTCTGATGAAATATCTCCAATCTGATTCGACTCAAAGATATTCACCCCCGTTAAGTTTCGTTTCGCGACCTCGATCATTGCGGCCGCCACCACGCGGGCGTGAATGGGGCGATACTTCCGCAGCGGCCCGCGGAAGAGAAAAGAAAAAATACCCGCCACTTTTGCGGCGATTTTCTCGCCCAAGCGAAACTCCCGGCGCTCACCCAACAGCAAAGAAGGGCGGAAAATGTGGACGGCACGAAACGGCAAGGGGGCAATCGCTGCTTCGACTTCACCTTTCACGCGATTATAAAAAATAGAAGATTTCGAGTTGGCGCCCATCGCCGAGACCAGCAAAAATTGCTCGGCGCCATTGACCACGGCGATTTTAGCGATTTCGAGGGGATAGGTGAAATCGACTTGGCGAAAGGCCTCCTGCGAGCCGGCTTTTTTGATCGTCGTGCCCAAACAACAAAAGACATCATGCACTTTCGCCACCTGCGCCCGCTCCAAATGCGTGAAATCCACCACCTGTTGCTGCAATTTCGGGTGGTGCAGTGCCAGCGGCATTCTGACCCAAACCACCACCTTCTCATAAGCGGCGTCTTCCAAAAGGAGTTGCAAGCAATGCCCGCCGACAAGCCCGCTTGCGCCCAACAGCAAAGCTGATTTCGCCATATCTCTCTCGTTTGATGCAATTTAAAAGCGAATTGAGCGGATTAAGCAAATTAAACCTGTTTGGCTGCGCCGGTAAGGTTCCGGCCCTGGCCTGCCGGCTGACTGCGCCCGTAGGGGCAGGCTTGTCCAGGTTGAGTTTTTAAAAACAGATTGCATTATTCATGTTTTGTGCTATATTGAAAATTGGAGACAAAAAAACACAAAAATAATTTGTGGCATGGCATTCAGTGGTCAGAGATCGATGAAGATTTAGCGATTATGCCACTGCTGCGATATGCAGAGACTTTAGAAAATGTGCAGGAGATGAGTCATCATGATCCAACGTAAACTAATTACCAGAGATAGAGAAATCTTGGGTGGAATTCCAGTTTTTACGGGCACGAGAGTACCAGTAAAAACACTCTTTGACTATCTGGCACATGGTCACCCGCTTGATGAATTTCTGGATGATTTCCCAACCGTCAAACGCGAGGATGCGTTGGCGGTGTTGGAGTTAATGAAAGAAAAACTGCTGGAACAAGCGTATGAAAGTGTTGCTTGATGAGTGCTTGCCCAAAAGGCTAAAGCGTGAGCTGCCAGGCCATGATGTTACAAGGGTTCAAGAAATGGGATGGTCAGGTATCAGGAACAGTGCTTTGATAGGCTTGATACAAGCTGCCAATTTCGACGTATTTGTAACGATTGATGCAAATTTAGAGTATCAGCAAAACTTACGTACAATAAATTTTGCCATCATTGTATTGGGTGCTCCGGATAACACTTTCGATACGTTACGTCCTCTTATGCCAGAAGTTATGGAAGCGCTGAAAACGATAAAAGCTGCTGAAATCATTCACATCAATGCTTGACACTAAAGAACTCAACCGCACAAAAAACGCGCCTTTACTTCATCAGTCCATCCTGAGACCCCACCGTCCCTCCCACCATCGTCATCAACACTTTAATCCAGCAGCTCGAACCGCGCCTGAAAGAAACGCAAATATTTGGGCTCGTAAACCATTCGCAATCCTTTGATCCGATCGCGATTGTCCCATACTTCCCATATCGACTCGGCGGTGACATCAATGTGGGCTTGCGTATAGACTCGGCGCGGGATGGTTAACCGCACCAACTCCAGTTTGGGATAATTGTGATCGCCAGTCTCCGGATTGCGGCCCGCAGAGACGATCCCGCGTTCCATGGTGCGAACCCCGGAGTCGATGTAAATTTCCGCGGCCAAAGCTTGCGCGGGGAATTTGTCCTGCGGCAAATGCGGCAAGAATCTCTTGGCGTCGAGAAAAACCGCATGGCCGCCAATCGGCAGAACGATGGGCACTCCCTCCTGTTGCAGCTTTTTCCCTAAATAATACACTTGACCGACACGGGCTTTAATGTGTTCTTCGTCGACAGACTCACTGATGCCGACCGCAACCGCTTCCATATCACGTCCCGCCATGCCGCCGTAGGTGTGCAGCCCTTCGTAAACCACCAGCATGTTGCAGGCCTTATCATAAAGCTCGGGATCATTCACCGCCATAAATCCACCGATGTTCACGAGACAGTCCTTTTTTGCGCTCATCGTACAACCGTCGGTATGCGAGCAAATCTCGCGCACAATGGAGGCAATACTGCGATCCTGATAGCCGGGCTCGCGCTGCTTAATGAAAAAGGCATTCTCTGCCACACGCGTGGCATCGAGCATGATCGGAATGCCATGTTTGGAGGTCGCCAACTCGCGCAATTGCTTCAGGTTCTCCATCGACACCGGCTGGCCGCCGGCCATGTTGACGGTGGTCGCCAGACTGATGTAAGGAATGCGTTTGGCGCCAACTTCGTCGATGACGCGTTGCAGCTTGGCGAGATCGACATTACCCTTGAAGGGATGCTCATTCTCTGGATCATGAGCCTCGTCAATGATCACATCCACAAAGCGGCCACCGGCAAGCTCCTGATGCACTTTGGTCGTGGTGAAATACATGTTGCCGGGAATGACATCGCCGGGCTTGATCATACACTGGGAGAGAATATGCTCGGCGCCGCGGCCCTGATGCGTCGGCACCACGTATTTGTACCCGTAATATTTTTGCACCGCTGCTTCCAGATGATAAAAGCTGCGACTGCCGGCGTAGGCCTCGTCGCCCAACATCATGGCCGCCCATTGTTGATCGCTCATCGCGGAGGTGCCGCTGTCGGTCAGCAGGTCGATGTACACATCTTCGGATTTCAACAGAAAAGTATTGTAACCGGCTTCGGCCATGGCTTTTTCGCGCTGTTCGCGCGTGGTCATTTTTACCGGCTCCACCATCTTGATGCGAAACGGCTCGGCCCAGGATTTTTTGCGGGTGGTTTTTGAATTCATTGCAATGCCTCTCGGAAATATGGATTCGATTGTCATGACAAAAACGAAGGTACGGTGATCCACCATCACGGTTCAATAAACCGTGACATGGCTCCGGCTACAATATAAATCAAAAAAAGCGAATTTAGCAAAAGAAAAAAACACTTGACAAATTGAATGAACGTTATTATAATATGGCGGCGAGTCAGTTGTTTCAGTTAATCATTTTTGTGAAACAATTGGTGCAAATCATGCCAAAGCGCGTCGACCCGGAGGCTCTCCAGCAGTTGTTTCTGCGCCTGTTGCCGATCGAAGGCGTTGCTCTCGGCGAACGGCGGATTGCCGATGAAATCATCGGGCTCCTGCGCCAAAACGGTATCCGGGTGCAGGAGGACGACGCCGGAAAACGTCTTCAGGGCAATACGGGAAATCTGATTTGCCTGCCGCCTGATTTCAACCCGCACGAACCGGCTCTGCTTCTCAATGCCCATCTCGACACGGTTCAATCGACTGCCTGCCTCGAGCCGGTGGCGGATGGTGACGCCGTGCGCACCAATGGCAAAACGATTTTAGGCGCGGACAATCGTCTCGGGGTTGCCGTCTTGCTTCATCTCCTGCTGACTTTGGCGCGGCAGGGCCGCGCGCATAAGAATTTCATGGTCGTTTTTACCGTTGCCGAGGAAATCGGCATGCTGGGCGCCACGCAACTGGATTTATCCCGGCTCAACCTCAAACAGGCGTTTGTCTTCGACTGTTCGCGGCGGCCGGGCACTTATATTCGCGAATGTGTCGGGTCCACGATTTTTCAACTCACTTTTGTCGGCAAGGCTGCACATTCCGGTGTCGCTCCCGAGGAAGGCATCAATGCCATCGCCTTGGCCAGTACGGCGTTGGCACAAATCAAAACCGGTCGCATCGATACGGAGACGACGGCCAATCTCGGCAAAATCCACGGCGGAACGGCCATCAATATTGTTCCGGACAAAGTGGTGGTTGAAGGGGAAGTGCGTTCTTTTTCCCGCCGGCGGATTCAAGAGCAGATCGCTTCGATTCGCGATACGGCAGCACGTGCGGTGAACGGCATCGGTGCCCTCCATTTCGAGAGTTACGACGATTTCGAGCCTTATGGGCACGCTCCCGATGCTCCGGTGGTAAGAGCGCTGGAACGCGCGTTGCGCGCTGTTGCTCTCGTACCGAATCCGATTCGTTACATGGGAGGAAGCGACGCCAATATCTGGAATGCCAAAGGCCTGCCGGCGATCAACCTCGGCATTGGCGCCCAGAAGCCCCACACCGTTGAGGAATTCGTCCTGATTGAGGATCTCATTAAAACTGCAGAGATTGCTTTCGCTCTGGTCGAACCGGATTGACCCCGATTATTCGTAACGCAGACTGCCAGTCTGCAAACAAAAGCAAGCTGGCTACGCCCGTAGGGAAGCTTGCGCTACAAAATCTTCGCGGCCGTGATAGTTTTTCTGGAGTAATTGTTCATGTCCGTTTGGACACCCATCGCGATGAAAATGTAGCGCAGACATCTTGTCTGCAGGCAAGCTGGAAGCTTGCGCTACAGCATTTTCGTGGTAATACTATAAATCATCCAATGAGACACAAGCCCAAATGCAGAGTGGAGCCGATTTACCCCGTTGGATAGCAATATCTACTTTCTCTAACAGACCCGAAGAGATTATCCAACGGGGTGAACCTGTTGAGCATAGACCTACGGGGTTTGTGCACCGCATGAATTATTTGGGTTAACGAAGCGTACACTACCCCAACGCGGGCGAGCCGCAATAAAAAATATTAACCACGGATTTCACGGATTGACACAGATTGAATCATTATCACTAATTTGTGAAAATCCGTGTAATCTGTGGTTAATTACTTTGCTTTTTTGCAAAGATTTCATTTTATAGTGACTATTCAATTCCTGACGTTCGCATTTTCATCACGCCTCTGTTATCACTGATTGCACTGCTATGTTCATGACGCGCAAGATGTTCGTTACCCTCATGGCGATCACAGTCGTGTGGGGTGGACAAACGGCAGCCAGGCCACCGCAAGGCCATCTTCTCATCATGGGTGGCGAGATTCATGAAGCTACCATCATGCAGACTTTTACTCGTTTAGCCGGCGCAGAGCGGGCGAAACTCATCGTTTTCCCGATGGCCAGCAGCATCGCCAAAGAAACGGGAGCCCAAAAGGCGAAGCAATTGCGCGACTATGGCGCGGGTGAAACCATCGTGTTGAATATTACCAAAGCGCAGGCCAATTCGGATTCGGTGCGGCAACTACTGAAAGGGGTCACCGGTGTATTCTTTTCCGGCGGCGATCAATCACGCCTGACCGCGGCCCTCAAAGGCACCGCGGTCGAAGCGTGGTTGCATGAATTCTATGCGCGCGGTGGTGTTATCGGTGGCACCAGCGCCGGCGCGGCCGTCATGAGCGCCATGATGATCACCGGCGATCAACGCCGGCCGGTGGGTGATTCCACTTTCAACACCATCGAGGCGGAAAATATCGTTACCAGCGCCGGCTTCGGGTTTATCGACAATGCCATTATCGACCAGCATTTTGTGCGGCGCAAACGGTTCAACCGTCTGCTCAGTTTAGTGCTGGAACATCCGCAACTGGTTGGCATCGGCATCGATGAAAACACGGCGATTTGGGTCAAGCCGGATCAAACCTTCGAGGTCATCGGCGCCGGTCCCGTGCTCGTCATCGATGCGACAAAGGCACAAACCCGGCGCGATGAAGCTGGGTATGGCTTGCGGGCGCAAGAGATACGGCTGCAGGTGTTGAGAAACGGTTCGGTTTACGATTTGCGCAAAAGGAAAGTGGCAAGACTGAATCCTGAGCAAAAGTGAAGCCGATCAAGGAAATCACACTTCCGCACACGTTGGCACTGATTTTTGCGATTATCGTGGTGATGGGGGTGCTGACGTGGATCGTTCCGGCCGGCCAATTTGATCGTGCCGAGAAAAGCGGCAGAACGGTGGTGGTGCCCAACACCTACCAGCGGGTGGAAGCGCATCCGCAAGGCGTTGGCGCCATCCTCAGCGCACCACTTCGTGGATTTGTCGAAGCGGCCAACATCATTGCGTTCATCTTCCTCATTGGCGGCGCTTTCGGCGTGGTGATTTCCACGGGTGCGGTCGATGCCGCCATCAAAGCGTTCACGCGATTCGTTGAACGCACGCCGCTCCTGCGCGCCGCCACTATCCCGCTGCTCACGACGTCGTTCTCGCTCGCCGGCGCGACCTTCGGCATGAGCGAGGAAGTGTTGGCGTTCATTTTGATTTTTATTCCTCTGGCGCGCTCGCTGGGCTATGATTCCATCGTTGGGGTGGCGATTCCATTCGTCGGGGCGGGCGCCGGTTTTGCAGCGGCCTTCACCAATCCTTTTACCGTCGGCATCGCGCAAGGCATTGCCGAGCTGCCGCTGTTTTCAGGATTGCAATATCGTGGGGTGGTCTGGCTCATCGTGACCACGATTGCGGTTGTCTTCATCGTGCGCTACGCCGAAAGAGTCAAACACCGGCCGCAGTTGAGCCCGGTTTACGATCTCGACCGTGAACGGCAAAGCGAGGTGATGGGCGCGGCGAACCCCGCACCCGTTGAAACGTTCTCACGGTCACAAAAGCTGGTGATGCTCATTTTTTTGCTCGCTTTCGCGGGCTTGGTGATCGGCGCGCTGAAATTCGATTGGTACATCACCGAAATCACCGCGCTGTTTTTGGGCATGGGAATTTTGGCCGGCATTGTGGCGCGGCGGCGGATCAATCAAATCGCCGAGGCGTTTGTTGCCGGTGCCAAGGACATGCTGATGGCGGCATTGGTGGTGGCATTTTCGCGCGGCATTTTGGTGATGGCAACGGACGGGAAAATCATCGACACGATTTTGGCGGCGCTCTCCGGACTGACGCAGCAAGCGCATCCCCTCGTCTCGGCGTATCTCATGCTGTTCGTGCAGGCATGCATCAACTTCTTCGTGCCTTCCGGCAGTGGCCAGGCGGCACTGACGATGCCGATCATGGCGCCGCTGAGCGATTTGCTCGGCATCACCCGCCAGACTGCGGTGCTGATTTTCCAATTTGGCGACGGCTTCAACAACATGATCATTCCGACTTCCGGCGTGACCATGGGCGTGCTCGGCATTGCGAAAATCCCTTTTGAGAAATGGCTGCGCTGGGCGCTGCCACTGGCGCTGCTTTTTTATGCCGCCGGTTTGATCTTGATTGCGATCCCTGTGCTGTTTGGATGGGGACCGCACTAGTTATCACGAGATCAATTTACCAAACTTTTCAACCTATTTTCCAAAAGGAGGCGTTATGAAGAACTTGATAACTGTTTTGACCGTGGCGTTCTTGGTTTTTGGTCTCTCGGCGGTCGCGGTGCCACAGGATCTTGAATTGGGGACGCCTTTGGCAAATGTCTTTATTTCCGATGGCGGAAGATTGGTATTATCCAATCCCAGCACGCTTCGCGGTATGAATCGCTGGGCCTTTCTGAACCTGGCCGTCGACAAGTCCAATGTTTATAATTTCGACGATTCGATAAAGACCATTGCCACGCCCCCGATTGACTCGACCTCGGCCGGACGCAAAGCCGATTACGTGTTGTATAAAGTCACCAGTCCGGCAAGCGGAACGCTGGGGACAAGCCCCTCCGGTTCCGCGCTGTATCACATCATGACGGTGTATGTGTGGAAAGACCTCAAGGGGGTCATCGTGGCATATCGCTTCAAGAACACGGGAGCCACGCCGATCACAGGAAAGATTTCCTTCGAGCTGTATCCGCGCATTGATCAGAGTTATAGTGACCATAATCTCCGCTGGCGCAGCCAAGACAGTATTGCCTATTTTTTCCGCGGCACGCTGGCGCACTTTTTGGGTGCCAAGTATATCAGTGGTGTTCCCACCGGAGTACGCTTGAGCGCGGGCACAGAATTTTATGTCAGCGGCGCTTTTGCGGAAGATCAACCGGATAGCGTGCGTTTCAACGCCGCCAGTTATCGGAGCTTCGATCTCACCAAGGATTCGCCGGCGGGCACCCGTTCGATGATTCATATCAATAATGGTGAGGTCACGGTAGGGGCCAATGATTCTTCCGCCACTTTTTATTATGCCATGGCGTATGATGTCACCGAGGCCGGAATGATTCAAGCCATCAAGGAGGTTGAGACCAGAGCGCGTACGGTTGGATTGGTTACCGCTGTAAAAATACGCGATCTCCAAGTTCCCAGCGGCTTCGCCCTCCAGCAAAACTATCCCAATCCCCTACGGGCGTCTGCCTTCAACCCCACGACGCAGATCAGCTTTACGCTCGACCAAAGCAGCTTCGTGAGTTTGAAGGTATACGATGCAAGCGGTCGTGAAGTGAGAACGCTGGTCCAAGGCACGCTGCCGGCCGGGCCGCACGTGGTGCCATTTGAAGCAACCGGCCTGACCAGCGGCGTTTACTTTTATACGTTGCGTGCCAACGGTTTTGCGGCAACCCGTAAAATGTTACTCATGCAATAATGGCAACGACGCGAAACAAAAACGTCGCGGGCGTACGTTTGCAGGAGGCGCTGAAACAAAGGATCCTGTCGCTTTATCAGCGCCTCCCGGCCAACCAAAAAAAGGTGGCAGATTATTTTCTGCAACACCCGAACGAGGTGGCTTTTCACACCACCGATTCCATGGCCGCAGCGCTCGCGGTGAGTAAGGCTACCATCGTGCGCTTTGCGCAAAGCCTCGGCTACAACGGCTTCACCGCCTTGCACGACGAGGTGGTGGATGTCTTGCAATCGCATCTGGAGCCGGTCAATCGGTTCATGGTCGAGTGGGGAAAACATTCCCCCGACGAGGCGTTGACGCTGGTGGCCGAAAACGAAGTGCAGAACATCAATCAAACCATCCATGAACTCGACCGGCAAACGCTGGCGGAGGTGGTTACCATGATCCTGCGGGCGCGGCGGGTGTATACGATGGGCATCGGCATCTCCTCGCTTTTGGCGCAGGTTTTGGCTTATGAGCTGCTCAACGTGGCGATCGACGCGCAGGCGTTGTCGAGCGACACGATGCGATTTGCCGGCCATCTCGTGCTCGCCCAAAAAAAAGACCTCGTCATCGGTTTTTCGTTTCCACCCTATTCCCGGGAAACCGTCGCCGCGGCGGCGTATGCGAAGAGTCGTGGGGTGACTGTGGTGGCGATCACTGACAAGCTCACCGCGCCGATCACTTTCCATGCCGCCAAAGTTCTGGTGGTGCGCACCCAAAACATGTTGTACACCAACTCGATTTCGGCCATCTCGGTGGTGATCAATGCGTTGGTGACCGAAATTGCCTTGAAAAACAAAAGCGCGGTGGGAAAAGTGTTCAAAGAAACCTCGCGCGTGTTGCATCAAACCGATGAGTATGTGCGCGAAGCGGCTTTGGGGTGAAAAACGAATGGAGGTCTGCAACGAAGGTTACAAACATCTCACGAAGCTTGGCTTCAAGCGACAAGCCAAAATCCGCTCACGGAATTGGAACGGCTCACAAAATAAATTTTCAAAAAATTTTCCGTGAGCTGTTCCAATTCTGTGAACCGAAAATTCTATGCGTGCGCCACAACCCGGACAAGCCGCAACCCTACGGGCGCAGCCAAAATTTTCTTTGGACGCGGATAAACGCAGATTAACCCCGATAATTCATGAGCCATATTTTCAGGCTTGAGCTAACAGCAGAGTGCTGTCGCTTTACGCACCGCGTCAATTATCGGGGTTACCGCTGATTTTTATTTTTATCTGCGTTCATCCTACGGACGTAGTCTGCGAAAATCTGCGTCCTAAATTTTTTTTGCAAAGGTAAGAATTTAGCCAACTGAACAGGATGTCATTCTGGAAGACTGCGTCCGCAGGCCTGCGGCTCGTAGAGCTACGCCCGTAGGGAATCTTTTTTGATATCTACAAGCATCTGCTTAAAAAGTAAAAAGATTCCCTACGGGCGTAGCCTACGGAATGACAGTTTTAGTTAAGGCGAAGTTCAGGCGGCTAAACTCTTACTTGCAAAGTTTCATTCTTTAAAAATTAAAAGTTACGAAATTAAAGAGAGGCAGTCTATGCGAACCAAGTTGCTGGCTCTCATGACCATCTTGCTGTTGAGCGCGGCTCTGGCGCTGGCAGGAACAACCGGCAAAATCGCCGGCAAGGTCATGGACAAAAATTCCAAAACCGCGCTGCCCGGAGCCAATATCTTGCTGGAGGGCACCACGATGGGCGCGGCGAGCGACAGCAAAGGCGCCTTCGTCATTTTGAACATCCCCCCCGGCACCTATACGGTCAAAGTGAGCTATATCGGTTTTGCCCCGGTGGCATTGGCGAATGTCAAAGTCTTCGTCGATCAAACCACCATCTTGAATATCGAGCTGACGGAGGCAGCGTTGGAGACCGGTGAGGTGACCGTCGTGGCGGAGCGTCCTCTTGTCCGCAAAGATGCGACGGGAACGGTGGCGGTGGTCAGTCGCGAAGAAATTCAATTGCTGCCGGTGCGTGATTTTGTCGACGTGTTGCGCTTGCGGGCCGGCGTCGTTGGCGAAGGCAGCACGTTGCATGTTCGCGGCGGCCGGGGTAATGAGGTGGCCTATCTCATCGACGGCATCTATGTCGAAGATCCGTTGTTCGGCGGCTTGGGCACGCGGGTGCACAACGATGCCATCGAGCAAATGGAATTTCTCTCCGGCACGTTCAGCGCCGAATACGGCGACGCCTTGAGCGGCGTGGTGAACATTGTCACGCGCGAAGGAACCGAGGACTTTCACTTCAAAGCCGAGGGTCGCAGCAGCGATTTTGCCAAACCCTATTCGCGGTATGATGAAAATCGCCTCAACGGCTCGCTCAGCGGTCCGTTGGTGCGAAATCTCAACTTCTTGTTGACCGGCGAGCAGGATAATCGCGGCAGTTGGTTGCCGTTCGGTTACGACCGCCAGCTTTCCACTCTCGGCAAACTCTCGCAGAAGATTTCCGCCGCTGTCAAAACCACCTACAGTTATCGTTACACCCACGGTGAACGCCAGAATTACAGCCATGCCTGGAAATACATTCCCGAGCAGTATTATCAATCCCGCACCAACAGCCATCAAGGGACATTGACGCTGAAGCATGTGCTGTCGCCGGCGGCGTTTTACGACGTCAGATTTTCCTATTTTCAACAGCGTTATCGGTTGGGCATCTTGGATGAAAATGAAAATTTTCTGCCGCCCTCCCAATATCTTCCGACCTCGGAGCGCGTCTATAAATCCGACGCGGGCAATGGATTCGAATTTTACAGCAAAGCCCATCCGGTGGAATACATCGACAACCGCACCGCGACCTTCAACGCCAAGGGCGATCTGGTTTGGCAATTCGACACCCACCACGAATTGAAGACCGGCTTCGATTTCAAGCGGCACGATTTGAAGCTTAACAGCGTTTATGATCCGAAGCGCAATTTTCCGTACTACAATGATTATCATCGTAATCCGATCGAAGGGGCGGCGTATATTCAGGACAAAATGGAATTCCCCTCGCTGATTTTGAATGTCGGACTGCGTTTCGATTATGCCGACCAGCGCGCGCCGTTCCGTGACGATCCGCTGCGGCCGACTTCCATCGTTTCCGCCAAAAAGAAAATGCAGCTCAGCCCGCGCCTCGGCATCGCCCATCCCATCACCGAGCGCACGAACCTGCATTTCTCCTACGGGCATTTCTTTCAGAACCCGCAATATGAATTTCTCTACGAAAACAGCCAGTACGATTTGAACGTGCGCGAGCCGCTATTCGGCCAACCCAATCTCGACGCGCAGCGCACCGTGGCCTACGAAGTCGGTCTGGCGCATCAATTCACCGACAATCTTGCGGCGAGTTTCACCGCGTACTACAAGGATGTCACTGATCTCATCGGCACGCGCTACTATTATCCCTTTGTCGGCGGCCGCTATGTCGGCTACACGCTGTACATCAATGAAGACTATGCCAACATCAAGGGTTTTGAAATCGATCTCACCTTGCGCCGCACCAAGAATTTGGCCGGCGGCTTGACCTACACCTATTCCATCGCCAAAGGCAGCTCTTCTGCCGAGGCCGAACAATATCCCGGCACGCAAGAATCGACGTTGTTATATTATCTCGATTTCGACAAACGGCACATCATCAACACCAGCGCCAGTCTAACTTTTGGTAAAGGCGAAGGGCCGGAGATTTTAGGAGTCAAGCCGTTGGCGAACACGTACTGGAATGTGGTGATGCGCGCCAGCAGCGGTTATCCCTACACGCCCGGCGGCCGCGACGTCGGTTTCGTGATTCGCAACTCGGCGCGCATGCCGTGGACCTTCACGCTCGATGCCGAGATCGGCAAGGATTGGCGCGTGGCCGGCCTCGAGCTGACGACTTTCGTCGAAGCACTCAATCTGACCGACTTCAAGAATGTGCTTTATGTCTACTCGGATACCGGCCTGCCAGATGTAACGCTACTGGGAAATAACTCGCAGGAGTGGATCCGAGACCCCTCCAACTTTGGCCCACCGCGACGCGTGCGGCTGGGGCTGAGGTTGAGAAGATAATAAATCATTTGTAAACCCTCACTCAGTTAGCCGTGGAAACGATGTCATTCTGGAAGACTGCGTCCGTAGGAATTGTCATGTACGTTTGCACACCCATCACGATGAAAATGTAGCGCAGACATCTTGTCTGCATGCAGGCTGGAAGCCTGCGCTACGACATTTTCGTGGTAATCTTTTTCAAATCCAGCACTGTTCTCGACAACAAAAAAGATGTTTCCAACATGACATTGACGGTCTACGAATTTGAGGCACTACAACCATCTTATTCTCGCGATGCACTATGAGAAAAATCATTTTCATTCTTTGCAGCACTGTTCCGCTTGCGCTCTTTGCTCAATATGATGCCAAAGAGATGGCGAAGGAAGTAAAAGAGCAATCACTTGCTGCACCCGCCGGAATACTCGGCGTTCAAGACCGTGCCGGCGGCACGCACAACAAAAGCAACATCGGCCTGTTTTTCGAGAACCGCGGCAAACTTTATCCGCGCCGCCTCAGCCAAGGGCCCTCCGGTGAATATCCCATCGGCAGCGGCCGGCATTACATTTACCGCATCAATCCCTTCGTTGGCGTGCCGGGAAATGTCGTGCAAGGCCGTTTTACCACCAATGAAGAATGGGAAGCCGTCGGCGGTTATCACAACCCGGCTCTGGCGCAAATCGCCTTTTCCGATCGACCGCAAACCTGGCCGGCAACCGGTTGGCCGGTGAAGGATCAAGACGGCAATCCGATCTTTCGCTCCGATCAGGACAGCTATTGCGTGTACAGCGATTCCAACAACACGCGCGCCATTCTCGGCCTCGAGGTGCACCAGACCGGCTACGCCTATGGCGTGAAATTCGCGAGCGACATGATCTTTTTCAAATTCGACATCATCAACAAAGGCACGAAACGCCTGGACAGCCTCTATTTCGCGATGTACATGGACATCGATTGTGGCAATGTTTCCGGCGGCGATCCGGAGTGGGCCGATGAAAAAATCGGCTTTGACCAAGAGCTGCAGCTCATGTATGATTATGACGCCGATAATTACACCAGCGAATGGCCGGGCAATATTCCCGGCGAAATGGGTGTCGTCTTCTTGCGCACGCCAAAGGTGAACGGCAAGGAATTGGGCATCACGGATTTGCACTGGTTTCTCTACGACGATTTCAACGTGCTCGATGTCGATACCGTGCAATATGGCATCATGTCCAGCGCCACGAGCTTGTTCAATTCAGCAGTCGGAGCGAAATTTTTTCATCCCGGGGCCAATGCGCCGAATCTGCATTTCGATGATCTCACCACGCAAGACCCCGGCGGCAACGACACCGATGCCATCGCCAGCTCCGGCCCGTATTCGCTCAACATCGGCGACACGCTCACCTTCATCACCGCGATCGTGGCGGGAGCCGATCACAACCAGCTTCTGGCCAACACCAAAATTGCTCACACCATTGTCGACCTCGACTTTGCCGTGGCGCGCCCGCCGGATCCACCGAAATTGAGCGCGGTTCCCGGCGACCGCCGCGTGACGTTGTATTGGGATGACAGCGCCGAGCGCTCGCGTGACAAATTTTCCAATCAATTCGACTTTGAGGGCTATCGGATTTATCGCAGTCTCGACAAGGGTGCAACCTGGGACCAAATCGACCGCAACGCGGTGCCTACCGCCGGGCCCGATCCGGTGCCGTTGGTCGAGTTCGACAAAATCGATGGGATCGGTAAAGACACCGGCTTGCAATACAGTTTCGTGGATACCACGGTGATCAACGGCTTGGAATATTGGTATTCCATCACCGCGTACGATCGCGGCGATTCGAGCGTCGAAAGCTTGGAGTCGCCGCGCGGCTCGAATCTCGAAGTGCCCAATATCGTGGCGGTGGTGCCACGACAGGAGGCGATTGGCCGGACACCGCCGCAAACCACCTCGGTGCGCCAGATCGGCAGTGGCAACTCGAATTATCGCTTCGTGATCACGGCCACCGACCAAGCCAGTGTCGCCGGCAAAACCTACACCGTTGAGTTTGCTCCCCTCGCCACCGTTGCGCACGGCAATCTTGCTTCCGTGATCGAGGTCACGATTGCGGACCTCAACGCCACGACGACAAAGAGTTATTTGCTCAAATTCGCCGCGAAGGATTTGCTGGTGCTCTTGGACGCGGCCACCGGCGAGGTCTTGCAAAAAAATCTTGCCTATGTTTCCGGCACGCCCTTTACGTTCGAGGGATTGCGCGTGACCATCACCGATGCCGACCCCACCGTGCCGCTCGATTTCTTTCCCGAAGCCGGCGATGTGATTTGGATTGGTCGCGGCGTGCAAGTATTTGCCGGCAGCGAGCTGGTGATGCGACTGCGGCGTTTGGAATTTGCCAAACCGTACGCGACGACGAATGGCTTGATCTTTTCCATTGTGCCGCCGGCCGCCAATCCGCAGCCGATCACTTACAAAGACCGGTTTGAATTCACCACGACGACGGCCACGGTGAGTGCAGAAGCCGTGAAAAACGAGCTGCATCGCGTCCGCGTCGTGCCCAATCCGTATGTCGTGGCCTCGCGCTTCGAGGAAGAGTTCGGCCAACTGCGGCGCGAGCCGATCCGGCAGCTCAAGTTCATTCATCTGCCGCCGACCTGCACCATCGACATTTTCACGCTGGATGGTGATTTGATTCAAACGCTCAAACATGACGACGGCACCGGCGCAGCCACTTGGGACTTGCGAACCTCTGCCGGTCGTGAGATCAGCTCCGGCGTTTATTTCTATTTGGTGCGAACCGACAACGCGCAAAAGCTGGATCGCTTTGCGGTGATCAAATAAGATGATGATTCATCAGGTTTGAAAGTTGCCTGAAGGCCGTGGATGTCAAGCCAACAAAGGCATTGAGAATTTTTGTCCCGAAGGGACATACGAAAATAGCCCAGAATTTCAATTCTGGGTTGCGAATGAACTTTCCCAGAATAGTCCCGCAAGGGACGGTTGAAAACCTCGCAACTTCATGACCAATCGCGTCAATCGAGAAAATCTTCAATCGTCCCTACAGGACTAGTGGGAGGAAATGAGGTCTCATTTTCCCATCAATGAATTGATGGGCTACTTTCAATCGTCCCTGACAGGACGGAGAACAGCTCAATTTTTGAAAATTGAAGCGGTGGCCGCTTGATCGGGACCTCAACTTGCCATCCAAGGCCATCAAGCGACTCCACCCTCACCGATAGACAACGCGATTCAGCAAAAAAATCAAGATGAGGTTGCTTATGAAAATAAAATTTTTCTTTATGGCGATGTGTTTCACCGCGGCCACAGTCTGGGCGCAAAATCCCAACCTCGGCACCGCTGGCGCGCAGTTTTTACAGATCGGTGTCGGTGCCAAACCGGCGGCGCTGGCTGGCGCTTATGTGGCAATGGCCAACGACGCTCTCGCACTGTTTTGGAACCCGGCCGGCATCGCCAATATCGAAAATCAATCCGTACACTTCTCGCATACGCCGTGGTGGAATACCGTGACCTTGAATTCGGCAGCTTATGCGCTGCGCATGGGTTCCGCCGGTACCCTCGGCGTGGCCGTAAGCGTGCTGGCGATGGACGAAATGGAAGTGACCACCGAGCTCGAACCCGATGGCACCGGCCAGACTTTTGACGCGCAAAACTTGATGATCGGCTTGACTTATGCGCGGCCGCTGACCGACCGCTTCAGCGCCGGCATCACGGTCAAATACGTGCAGGAGCGCATTTGGAACGAAACCGCCTCGGGCATCGCATTCGATGTGGGCACGCAGTATCGCACCGGCTTTCGCCATCTCACCATCGGCATGAGCCTGACCAACTTCGGCGGCGACATGCGCTTCGATGGCCGCGATCTCTCATATAAATTCGACACCGATCCCAGTCTGCCGCGCAATCGTCTCGCGCCGGCCAAGCTCGAAACCGAAACCTATCCCCTGCCCTTGCATTTTCAAGTCGGCGTGGCGATGGAGCTCATGCGATCCGGGCCGCTGGCGTGGCAGCTCGGGCTGGATGTCACCCATCCGAACGACAACAGCGAGCGTATCAATTTCGGCACCGAGGTCGCCGTGTCCAATCAGATTTTTCTGCGCGGCGGCTATCGCTACAACTATGATGACGAGGACCTCACGCTGGGTTTTGGCGTCGCCCTGCCGTTCGCGCAAAACCAATTGGCATTCGACTACGCCTATTCGCGATACGATTTGCTGCCGAATGTGAATCGCTTTTCGCTGAGCTTGGCCTTCTGAGGATATAGCGGAGTCCGCAGATTTTCACTATGATTCTCTGACTTGCATTTCGGTGCCGGGGAAGAGTCGGAGGCACACATTATTGGGAGCAAGAAATCAAACGAGCCGATTGTCGTGAAAATATTTATTGCATCATTGGAATTTTGTGTTATATTACTCAGGTAGATGCTCACGAAGGAAAATCTTACTGACGCCTACGTCCGTAGGTAGTCGGGATGGGGCTTTAAATGTGCAAATCAAGGTAACAACACAAGAGCGAAATTCCATTATGCCTCCAAACGTTCTCATTGATTTGGAAATGCCATCCGACTTGGAGCAATTCAAATTGCCGAAAGCTGTCGATGAACGGCTCCAATTTTTGCTCGACAAACAAGATCGTGGCGAGGATTTGACGCCGGCAGAGCGCAGGGAAGCCGAGGGATTGGTGAATTTGGCTGAGCTGTTGTCATTGCTGCGATTACGTGCCCAGCGCGCCACTCAAGTAACCGCCAATTTATGAGCCATATTCCTCCTCGATTACGACGGCTTGTTATTGAAAGAGCTGCCTCGCGTTGTGAGTATTGTGGTTTATCTCAAGAGGGCCAAGAGGCCACTTTCCATATCGACCATATCATACCTATCTCGCTGGGTGGCGAAACGGTAGCCGAGAACTTGGCACTGGCATGCGTTTCTTGTTCACTTCGTAAAGCTGCTCGCCAGACTTCCATAGATCCACAAACAGGCCAAGAAGTTCCTCTCTATATAACCCGCGAAAAGACAATTGGCATGATCATTTCAAGTGGGATGGTGAATATGAATGGCATAACTCCAACCGGGCGGGCAACGGTCGCAGCTTTAAACATGAATCGGCTTTTAGCATTGGCAATCCGTCGTGAAGAGATTACATTGGGGCGCCATCCCTCTTTTTAGTTATCCGTAGCCCAGACTTCCCCCGCTGCGGCGGGGCAAACGAAGGCAAGTTGGAAGCTTGCGCTACAAAATCTTCGCAATCGTGCCTGCCCTGCCGCAGGCCAGGGTTAGTTTTTCAAGGATAATACTATCCTGAGCAAAAGCCATGATGACCTCCGTCCGTCGATCACGATTGATGGTTGCCTTGGTAGCATGGATAGCATTGGCCGGTGATCTGCGGCTGGGTATAGTCTTTCCCAAGTCCGAGTCAAAAGCGGCGAAAGCTCCTTTCGGGCGGAAAGCGTTCCCCCAAGAAATTAAGCAGGCGTCCTTTGGCCCCGGCGCGGTCTTGCTTGTCGGCGGTGGCTCCGAGAATGACAACAGTTGGTCGGACGAGCCGTACCGCTGGCTGGTGCAACACGCCGCCAACAAACGGATTCTGATTTTGCATTACGCCGACGCCTCCAGTTTCTTGCCGAATTATTTCCTCCGGCTCGGCGCCACCACCGCGACGAATTTGGTGATCAACAGCCGCGCGCTGGCGGATGATTCTGCGACCTATCGCGCCATCCTGCAGGCCGATGGCCTCTTCCTCCGCGGCGGCGATCAATGGCGCTATGTCGAATTGTGGAAAGGCACGCTGACCGAACAAGCGCTTCGTCAAGTGCATCAACGCGGCGGTGCCATTGGCGGCACCAGCGCCGGCGCCGCGGTCCTGAGTGCCGTCGCTTTCGATGCACGCCTCACCTCGGTCAATCCGCGCTCCGCCTTGCGCAATCCCCTCAACGCCGGTATTACCTTTACCGAAGATTTCATCGGCTTCGTGCCAGGAATTTTGGCGGACACGCATTTTTACGAGCGCGGCCGAATCGGCCGCTTGCTCGCCATGATGGCGGTTTATCGCCAGCAAACCGGCAAGTGGATCACCGGCGTGGGCATCGACGACGCCACGGCCCTCGGCGTATCGCCGGATGGCAGCGCCGAGGTCTTCGGCTCCGGCGTCGTCACCGTGCTGCGACCGGCGCCACAGACGCATTTCACCGTGCAGCCGGGACAACCCCTGAGACTTTCCGACGTGCAAATCATCCAAATGACCAAAGGCTTTCGCATATATCTTCCCACCGGGCAAGTGTTATCCACCCCGTCCACGGCCACTACATTTTCGCCGCCGGCCGTCGCCGCCCTTCCCGGCGCCATCTTTCTCGATGGCAGCAACAACAGCGCCGATTGGTTTGCCCCCTCGGGAAGTCTGGCGAGATTTCTGACGACGCTCCCGAGTTCCTCCGATACAGTAGGAATTTTTTCATCGCCGGATGCCGCGACGCTCGCGCACAATGTCTCGGCGCAACTCCACCAACGCCAACAATCCCATCAGTTATTGTGGATCACCGATGCCACGAAAAATGAGGCGGCGCTTGCCAATCAAGTGCGCTCCTGCAAGGGATTGATTTTTGTCGGAAATAATTTGGATGGCGCTGCGACTTTTTTTGACGCGGCGACTTTGGTCGGCAACGCCGTTGGCGCCCGCGTCAATGCCGGTGCCAAAATGTTGTTTTTGGGGAATGACACCAAATTGGCGGGGATGGCGGGAGTGGGACAAACCGAAAGTTCCACCACCGCGGCTTATCGCGGTCGACTGACGCTGCACCATGGCTTGAATTTTCTCGCCGGCTTTGTCGTGATGCCGCGCGTTTATGAAAACGCCGATTATTATGAGAATCGCACCGCCGGATTATTTTGGGGGCTGGCCAAAGCGCCGGCGGCGTATGGAATTTTGTTGGATGCGGGAACACACCTCAATTTTGCCCATCATTCGCTTCAGGTTTTTGGCACCACACCGGCGCTGATCGTGGATGCGCGCGGAGTGCAGGCCGTTGATTTTTCCACCTACCGCACCTCGGGGAGTGTTGGCCCGCGGCAATCGGCGGCGCTCCTCAACGCCGTGATTCATGTCGTACCGGATGGTGGCCAATTCAATTTCATGACCGGCACCAAAGTTACCGAACCCACTTTCGCTACGGGGACTCCCCGCGATTTTCACCTTTACCAAAACTATCCCAATCCGTTTAATCCTTCAACAGTAATCCGTTTTCAGTTACCAGCAAACAATCCCGTCACGCTGAAGGTGTTCGATGTGAATGGCAGAGAAGTGGCGAGGTTGATCGACGGCGAGATGAAGGCAGGCCATCACCACGTGACCTTCGCGCCGCGCGATTTGGCCGCCGGAATTTATTTCTACCAACTCACCGCGGGCCAATTTTCACAAACGCGCAAGGCAATTTTGATGAAGTGAATCGTCGCGCCGGCCATGCCCGGGGGCTTCCAGCCATGCATGTCTTTGTGTTTTTGAAAATACGGCGCAAAGAAGGCGTAACGTAATGCCTCTGTGGCAAAGAGGTAGCGCCAGCATCCTACAGACGCAGTCTTGCGTGCAGTCAGGCGACGTCCGCAGGGATGGCTGCTCTGTGTTTTTTCCCACGATGAGGCATGACGGCGTAGCTAGTGTCCGTTCGAGAAATAAAAATATAATAAAATAATTGACTTTTTGAAGAATTTTTATTATATTTTTATAGTCAATAAATCGAAATATGAATCATTAAACCATTACTTTAACTACACATTT
>JAPDQK010000063.1:2224-33396 GCA_034505955.1 Candidatus Zhuqueibacter pondensis | reverse complement strand
ATTGCTTCCCGGAAAGTCGGGCCAGCCGGAAAAGTCATCGGGCTGGATATGACGCCGGCAATGATCGAAACTGCACGCCGCAATGCACGCGAAGGTGGTTACACCAACGTCGAGTTTCGGCAGGGCGAAGCCGAGAACATGCCGGTTGAAGACAACAGCGTGGATTGGGTCATCTCCAACTGTGTCATCAATCTTTCGCCGGCCAAAGAGAAAGTTTTTGCAGAAATCAATCGCGTGCTCAAGCCGGGCGGCCGCATTTCCATCAGCGACATCGTAGCCGAGGCGCTGCCGGATTTTCTGCGGCAGGATAAATTGGCTTATTGCGATTGCATCGCCGGTGCGATCCCGGAAGCCGAATATCTGCGTCTGCTCACTCAAGCCGGACTCGCGGAGGTTTATGTCGAAGCGCGATGGGATTATTCCTCGGAACATGTTCAGGGAATGATTTTCGGCAACGCGCAGTTTAATATGAGGTACGGCGCTTATGTCCAGGCGAATCCCGGTATTTTTGTGCAGACCAAAATTTCCAGCATCAAAGTGGCTGGTCGCAAACCGGCGGTCGGAGAAAAATTACCGATTCGGATCGAGCCCGCGACCGCCGCTGATCTTCCGACCATCGAACATTTGCTCCAGCAAGCTCATTTGCCAGTCGATGGTATTCGCAATATTCTTGATTCCACAGTAGTGGCGCGGCAGCACGGAAATCTCGTTGGTTCCATCAGTCTCGAGCGCTGCGGCGATGCCGGATTAATCAGGTCTTTTGTTGTGGCCCATGGCTGGCGGGGCCGTGGTGTTGGCAAAGCGCTTGGCACCGCACTTTTGCAACAGGCTGCGGTTGGCGGGATTCGTAAAGTCTATTTACTGACCAACACTATTCGGGAGATGGCAACAAAATATGGCTTTCATGAAATCTCACGTGACGAAGTCCCGGCAGCCGTGCGCGAATCCGTGGAGTTTCGTTTGAATTGTTGCGACAGTGCGGTGGCGATGGAACGCAGCTTGGTTCAATGAGGAATCAATTTCGGAGTCGCCATGCTCATCGGATTTGCTGTTATACTCGTATTGCCGGTAATCGTGGTCGCTTTCATTGCCTACCGTTTTGGCGATAGCCTGCTGAAACCACCACCTTCACCGCGAAATGAAAAGCCAGCCACACCATTGCCATTGACACCAGTCGAGTTTGATGGAGAGAGCGGCCGGTTGCGGGGCTGGTTGATTCTGCAACCCGGCTCGGAGAAACGACCGGCTATTTTGCTCACGCACGGCTGGGGCCGTAACGCCGAGCAAATGTTGCCGTATGCCGAATTCCTGTATCAGGATGGCTATCATCTCTGCTTGTTCGATGTGCGCAATCATGGCAACAGCGATGTTGATTCTTATGTGAGCATCTTTCGTTACAGCAATGACATCATCGCCGCTGCGCGCTGGCTTGCCAGTCGTCCCGAAGTCGATGCCAATCGCCTTGGCCATCTTGGCCATTCCATGGGCGCGGCTTCCTCACTGCGCGCGGCGCGTGTTTCCGGATTGTTCCGATGCCTTGTTTTTAGCTCCGGCTTTGCCGATCTTCGAGATTTGACGGCCTGGATGCTGCAAGCCAGGAAATTGCCGGTCGAGCCGTTCAGTACTCTCATCTTGAAATTTTGGGAGCACCGTTTGCGCATTTCCCTTGCCGAAGTCAATCCGATCGCCAATATTGCGCAGCTCAATATACCGGTGCTTTTGGCGCACGGTGAAAAAGATCAGATCGTACCAGCAAGTCAGATGTCAAAATTGGCCGCATATGCCGTAAATCGCAACACCCAAACGTTACTTGTGCCGGGACACCAGCATTCCAATCTTCATGGCGATCCGCAGTATGTCAAAGCGGTGCGCGATTTCTTTGCCTCATATTTGTGAAGCATTGGCTTGCTTTTTAGGCTGGACTTGCTTATTATTTAAAAGTAACATTTTGATTTACTTTTTCTCGGATATGTTACATGAGGAGAGTTACATGGCTAATTTCACCATTCAATTGGCGGAGTCCGATTATCAGCGTTTAGAGAAAGCTGCCAAATGCGCGGGCAAGGCCATGCAAACATTGATTCATGAATGGATTACTTTACTCTAAATAGCAAACAAGATCAGTTTTGAACAAATGGGATGGATTATTTTCTTAAAGCCATAAAGTTCTGCACAACATGAAATGTTCCGAATGTGGCCGGCATATCACGCCGCGCTCAAAATTTTGTCCCTACTGTGGCAAGCCGGTTGCGCCTCGCCGCAATAAAGTGAAGACCCAAGCAGCCCGACCCCGGTGGCCACTCTATATCTCCCTCGTGAGTCTCGGCATTGCCCTCGGTATCATTGCCATCCATCTGCTGCAAAAACAGAAAATGAGCGCGGATGCAGCCGTAGTGAATTTTGATCCCACGCTGCGTGGAGAGGAATTGGCACGGCTTTATCCTGCCGTGTACGAAGTCGCCTCGCATTTCATTTGCCCCTGTGGCACGTGCTCCGATGGCTTGGAAGTGTGTGATTGCAACATGCCACGTGGCGCTGCAGAGGTGCGCATGCTCATCTATCAACTGTTACAAGTCCATGAACCGGAACATGCCATCGATTTGATCGCGGCACAATATGGACATCGAAAAAACAGCGCCCCTGATTCGCTTAAAATCGAGCCATTGCTGCCACCAGCCTCCTGGCAAGGCCCCCCAAAGAAATAATCATTTTACAAGCTGTGGAAAAAAACGAACCGTCATAAGTAACCAGCAACTTCAAAGGCGCAGCCAATCATGTACCCTGATCTTTTTACCATTCCCTCGTTTCAGCTATTCGGTTTTACCACCCCGTCGTTTACTTTGCACAGTTTTGGCCTCATGGCCATGCTGGGTTTTTTGATTCCGACACTGCTCATGCGTCGCGAATTCGAGTGGGCCAAGATCGACCCGGAAATGTCGAGCAGCGTTGCGGTAGCCGCCATTATCGGTGGTTTCATCGGCGCGCGGCTCTATTACATTATCGAAAACTGGCATGATTTTTTGAAACACCCCGGCGATTATATTTTTACCGGCGCGGGCTTGGTGTGGTATGGTGGCTTGTTTGGAGGCGCGCTCGCGGTCATCTTGATGATACGCCACCATCGACTGCCATTTTGGAAAACTGCTGACATCATCGCCCCCATGTTACTGCTCGGCCAGGCGTTTGGCCGGATGGGCTGCCTGCTTTCCGGCGATGGCGACTACGGCCCGCCTTCGGACGCACCCTGGGCCATGCGTTTTCCCAACGGGATAGTGCCAACACTGCACAACGAAAAACTGCAAGAACTCTACAAGCAGATGCATCCCGGCCTGCCAGTCCCTGATGATATCGCCGTGCATCCAACCCCATTATACGAAATCATTTTCCTGCTCGCGTTTTTTGCCGTGCTTTGGAAACTTCGCCATCGTCAGCTTCCTGCGGGAACAATATTCGGGTTGTACTTCATCACTGCCGGAATCGGACGTTTTGTTACGGAATTCTGGCGCAATACGCCCAAGCTCGCTTTTGGTTGGATGACCCTGGCGCAAATGATCAGCATGGCGATGATGATTTTGGGCTTGGTGATTATTTTCTTGCGCAAGCGCAGCCACGAGCAGCGTGCGCCGCAAATCCAGCGCGTCAAACCGGCAGTGGAAAACTGAGCCATGAGTAACCCCACCTCCAAACTCACCCTCGAAGTCAAGGGCATGCACTGTGCCGGTTGTGTGGCACTGGTGGAAAAGAGCTTGAAAGCGCAGCCAGGCGTGGTGGACGCGGTGGTCAATCTGACGACCGAGCGCGCGCTGGTCCAGTTTGTTCCGCAAACCGTCTCCCCGGAAAAATTGGTTGCCGCCGTCAACGCCACCGGCTATCAAGCTGCCGTTTTCTCTGAAGAGGCACCACGGCGTTCCTCGGAGGAGGAAGAGAAAGCATACGTGCAAGCACGTCGCCGCATGCGCTTGGCGTGGTGGTTAACTGCGCCGGTTATTGCGCTCATGCTGCCGGAGATGATTTTGGGGCATGCCCATGAGCCCTGGCCGAATCAAATTGTCCACGCGCTCATCATGCTGATTTTGGGTGCGGCGGTGGTTTTCTGGCCCGGCGCTGCAACTTTACGCTCTGCGTGGAAATCCGTTACGCACGGGGGCGCCAACATGGATGTGCTTATCGCCGTCGGCACACTGGCGTCCTTGACCACCGGCGTTCTGTCATTTTTTATCGCGATTGCCAACTTTGCCGGCATTGCGGCGATGATCATGGCCATTCATCTTACCGGTCGTTTTATTGAAGCGCGGGCGCGCGGGCGCGCTTCGGCTGCCATCAAGAAATTGCTCGAACTTGGCGCCAAAACCGTACGTGTCATTCGTGACGGCAGTGAGGTTGAAATTCCAATTGAACAACTGGCAGTCGGCGAAGTTTTTGTCGTGCGGCCAGGTGAGAAAATCGCTACAGACGGCAAAGTCCTCGATGGGCAGAGCGCGGTCGATGAATCCATGGTCAGCGGTGAATCCCTGCCGGTCGAGAAAAATATTGGCGCAAAAGTCATTGGTGCCACGGTCAATTTGAATGGCCGTCTTGTCGTGGAAGCCACGGCCGTGGGTCGTGAAACATTTCTCGCGCAAATGGTTCGCCTGGTGGAAGAGTTGCAAACCACCAAAGTGCCGATTCAAGCCTTCGCCGATAAAGTCACTGCCTATTTCGTGCCGGCGATTCTTGTTTTAGCCGCGCTCACTTTCATCGGATGGTATTTCTTTGATGAGACGCTCCGGCAAGTGCCCGCGGCGCTGCAAAATCTTTTGCCATGGGCCGATGCTTCCTTGCCAATGATGACGCTGGCCATCTCTGCCATGGTGGCGGTGCTGGTCATCGCCTGTCCGTGCGCGCTCGGGCTGGCTACACCGACTGCGTTGATGGTAGGCAGCGGCATGGGCGCCCAACTCGGTGTGCTTTTCCGGCGCGGTGAGGCAATTCAAACACTGAAAGATGTCCGCGCCGTTGTTTTTGATAAAACCGGCACGTTGACGCTTGGCAAACCGCAGGTCACGGACGTTCATGTTGCTCCCGGCAGCTCGGAAAAAGAATTATTGGAAACTGCCGCGAGCATCGAGGCTGTTTCGGAACATCCGCTGGCCGCTGCCATTGTGAGTCACTCCCGTAATCGCGAAGTGCAGTTGCAACCCGTGAATAATTTTATTGCAATGGCCGGAAAGGGTGCTGCGGCCAGAATCGCTGGCGAGGCCGTGCTCGTCGGATCTCCGGCCATGTTGCGCGAGCGCGGCATTGTGCTTGATGGTATTGCAACCAATATCGAAAAATTTGAAAAAGATGGCAAAACCGTGGTCATGGTGGCGCGCAATCACCGCTTGCTTGGTGCGCTGGCGATTGCCGATACCATGAAGCCCGAAGCACCTGCAGTGATTGCAGAATTGCACCGCATGGGCATCGAGACGATCATGCTGACCGGCGACAATCAACGCACGGCACACGCGATTGGCCGCCAACTCGGCATTCGACACGTGATTGCCGAAGTATTGCCGGATGGCAAAGTGGCAGAAGTCCGGCGCTTGCAGGAGAAATTCGGCAACGTGGCGATGGTGGGCGATGGCATCAACGATGCGCCAGCTTTGGCTGCGGCCAGCGTCGGTGTGGCAATCGGCACCGGCACCGATATTGCCATCGAAGCGGCTGAGGTGACTCTGGTTCGCAGCGATTTGAGTGCCGTGGTAACCGCGATCCGGTTGTCCCGTGCGACCTTTCGCAAAATCAAACAAAATTTGTTCTGGGCATTCTTTTATAATATTCTGGCCATACCGTTGGCGATGCTCGGTCTCTTGCATCCGGTCATCGCCGAGATCGCGATGGCTTCCAGCTCGATCACCGTGGTGAGCAATGCCAATCTCCTGCGCCGGGTGAAGGTAAAGTTTGAGCTCAAATAGTCATGGTGTGTGTGAATGGCGCTAATAATAACCGATATTCAGTAACCAGATATGCCACCGGATGTACATCCTCTGGTCATTCATTTTCCAATTGCATTGTTGAGCACTTCGGTTTTCTTTGATGTCGTCGCGTATCGGAGTGGGAGGGAGAGTCTCGAGAAAGCAGCGCACTGGAATTTGGTTTTGGGAATGCTGGCAGCGGTAGGCGCAGTGCTGTCAGGTTTGCTGGCTGAAGATGCGGTGCCGCCATTTCCGGTGATGCAAGAGACGGTCGCATGCCATAAGGCCCTTGCCCTGGGCACACTGTCTGTATTTGTCTTGTTGCTTGTGTGGAGACTGTTAAAAGGAGGAAGATTTTTTCAGCGTTGGCGCGCTTGGTATCTGCTCCTCGCCTGTATCGGTGTTTTGCTCATCGGTGCAACCGCTTATTATGGCGGTGTGCTGGTGTATGAATTCGGCGTCGGCGTGCCATCGCAACCATGGTGGCAAAAGTGATTATTGATGAAATTTGATGGATAGCATTGATCATCATTAACCTGTCTTCGAAAGAAGTCCATGTCCATTGACCGCCGCAATTTTCTGAAAACCATGGGCCTGGCCGTGCTCGCTCCAACTTTTGGTGTTGCGAGAAAAAGCCACTCGTCTCCCAAATCAGTTCTCAAACCGCTGCGTTTGAAGCCGGGAGACACTGTGGGATTGATCAGTCCCGCCAGCCCGACTTTTCTCCACACCGATATCAAGGTTGCACAAGAAAGCCTGACTGCTTTGGAGTTGAAGTCCAAACTGGGGCGACATGTATTCGATCGCTACGGCTATCTGGCTGGAAAAGACCAGGATCGCGCCGCCGATGTCAACGCCATGTTTGGTGATCCTTCCATCAATGCGATACTCGCGCTCGGCGGCGGTTGGGGTTGTAATCGGATTCTGCCGCTGTTGGATTATGATTTGATCCGGCGGAATCCCAAAATCATCATGGGATACAGCGATGTGACTTCGCTCTTGTTGGCGATTTATGCAAAAACCGGTTTGATCACTTTTCATGGTCCGGTTGGCACTTCGACGTGGAACAAATTCAGCGTGGAGTATGTCAAAAAGATTCTTTTTAATGCTGAAGCCGTGGTGATGCAGAATCCCACTGAGGTTGGAGATAATCTCGCCCAAACCAGGGATCGCGTTGAAACCCTCACTCCTGGCAGGGCGAGAGGCGTAATCGCAGGTGGTAATCTCTCACTGGTCTCGGCCATGGTGGGTTCGGCTTATCTGCCGGAGTGGAAAAACAAAATATTATTTCTGGAAGAGACCAACGAAAACATTTATCGCGTGGATCGCATGCTGACGCAACTGAAGCTGGCCGGGGTTTTGGATCAAATTGCCGGTTTTGTCTTCGGCAAGTGCACCAAATGTGATCCGGGTGAAGGGTTCGGCTCCTTGACCCTGGAAGAAGTTTTCAACGATCATATCAAGCCTCTGGGTAAGCCTGCATGGCACGGTGCCATGATCGGACACATTGAGAATAAATTCACTGTTCCCATCGGGGTGGAGGTGGAAATCGACGCCGACAAAGGCGTGATCACGATGTTGGAGCCGGCGGTAAGTTGAGCACCGTATTTCGTAACCAGGGTTTGTCAACTGGTGGCATTGCGTTTTCTCGGAAGAAAATCCAAACTCAATTTTCAAGGGAAAGGATTAAAGGATTCTATGGTTGAAATCATCGGCATTTTGCTCGCCATTCTCACGGCGGTTTTTGTCGGTTATCCGCTTTTTCAAAAGCAACAGCGCAAAGTCAGCTTCGCGGTGAATCATCGCGCCCAGGAACTGGAGGCGCGGAAGGCTGAAATCTACGCCGCCATACGGGACATCGATTTTGATTATCGGATGGGCAAACTTTCCCAGGAGGATTATCAAGCGCTGCGTGATCGGTACAAGGCCGAGGCCATCGACATGATGAAGCAGATCGACGCACTGATGCTCCGGCAATCCCGGTCAAGCTCATCCAAAGGCGATGGGAAGGAGGGATCAGGTCAAAGCCGCAAAACAACCGTCTCGAGCGGGAAAAAGCTGCGTTTCTGCCCCCAGTGCGGCCAGCCGGTGGAAGCCGATGATCGATTTTGCAGCGCTTGCGGAGGGAAGCTACGGTGAGCACATCGCCATTGCCATCCGGGATTCCTGCCATCCGAGTCAACAATCTGGTCAAGACGTTTGGCGCTTTTTATGCGCTGCGAGGCATCTCTTTGGAGGTCGCAACTGGTGAATGTTTGACGATCTTCGGCCCAAACGGTGCCGGCAAAACCACTTTTCTGCGCATTTTATCCGCGATTTCGCGTCCGACCAGCGGCCAGATTTTGATCAATGGCCAGCCGCTCCGTGAAGCCTCATTCGCCTTTCGCCGACAACTGGGCATGATTGCCCATCAATCCTTTCTCTATGATGATCTTACTGCCGAAGAGAATTTGCGATTTTATGCGCGCCTGTATGATGTTCCCAACTCTTCGACCCGTATTCAGGAGGTGCTCACCGAAGTCGGGTTGCAAGAGCGGGTGAAAGATCGGGTGCGCACTTTCTCACGCGGCATGCAGCAGCGTTTGGCCATCGCCCGGGCGATGTTGCATAATCCCAGCTTGCTCTTTCTCGACGAACCCTATACCGGCCTGGATCAGCATGCGGCCTCCATGTTGACTTCCTGGTTGAGCAAGCTGCGTACCGAGCATCGTACGATACTGCTGGTGACGCACGATCTCGAGCAAGGCCTGGCTTTGGCGGATCGGGTCGTGATTTTTTTACGGGGTAAAGTGGGATGGGAAAGTCCAGCGCGCACGATTGATGAACAAACCCTGCGCCGGCTTTATTTTGATTTGGTTGCCGGATCAGAGCGGGTGCTTGTTTAGCCTGACCAACAAATCAAGACAGAACGCGGATGATGCGGATAATACGGATATTCACGGATAAAATATTTGCCAATAATCATGAAGAAAAATCCGTGCGAATCCGCGCCATCTGTGTTATCCGTGTTCAATCTCAAGAAAGCTGCATGAGGAAGGGAAATGAACGAAATTCGCAAACTCTTCGTGCTGGTCTGGAAAGACCTGCTCGCCGAGTTTCGCACCAAAGAGATGCTCTCTTCGATGCTGATGTTTGCGCTTATCGTCGTCGTCGTGTTCAATTTCACTTTTGATCCGGGCAGCCGGGCTGCGACGGAGGCCGCTCCCGGCATTTTGTGGGTGGCTTTCACCTTTGCCGGTGTTTTGGGCCTGCATCGCGCCATGGTTCACGAAGTGGAACGCGGTTGTCTGCACGGCCTGATGCTGGCGCCGGTGGAGCGCGGCATCATCTTTCTCGGCAAAGCCCTTGGCAACGCGATTTTCATTTTTTTGATCGAGCTGCCGACCTTTGTGCTCTTTGCCGTGTTTTTCAATATCGATCTCTGGAAAGGTCTCGACAAGCTCGCGGTCATCTTTTTTCTCGGCACCATCGGATTTGCGGCCGTCGGTACTCTGCTCAGTGCGATCTCGGTCAACACCCGCACCCGCGAGATCATGTTGCCAATTTTGCTCTTTCCCATTGAAGTGCCGGTCATTCTTTCCGCCGTCAACGCGACAAGCAGCGTATTGCAGGGAGAGGGATGGAACGCCATCAGTGGCTGGCTGAAACTGCTGGCCGGTTTCGATTTGGTTTTTCTGCTGGTGTGCTATGTGACGTTTGAGTATGTACTGGAAGAGTAACGCTTGTAGTGACGTCTTTAGCATTGATTGTTTGAAAGAAGATGAAGTTTCAAGAATCGATGGATTTCTAAATTTCAAGTCTCCGGCGTTTGAAGGCACGACGCCAAACATGACAAAACTGTTGACTTTCGTGCTTTGTATGATTATAATTAGAAAAACAGTTGCAAAAATAAAATGAGAAGGGAGAACCCGCCATGTTACAGTTTTTCCCAGCTATTTACTCGGAAGGTGTTTTTAAACCGTTAAGGGAAACCAACCTCCCGTCGGAACCCCGGACCCATCTTTGGGTTGCTTTATCCAGCGAAGAGGTAATTCTTTGATGAAACAACGAGTCTACATTGAAACTTCAATTCCAAGTTTTTACTATGAAGTTCGAACAGAACCGGAAATGGTAGCTCGCAGAGAATGGACACGTGAGTGGTGGGATGAACACAGTCAAGAATACCTTTTGGTAATCAGCCCAGCAGTATTAGATGAACTTAGCCGCGGTACATTTCCCAACCAAGATAAAGTTCTTGAATTGGTGAGCAATCTACAACTCATTCCTGTAGAACCTGCCATTACAGAAATCGTTCAGACTTACATTAAACATCAAGTCATGCCGAACGATCCGATAGGCGATGCTCTTCATTTGGCTTTGGCATCGTATCATAAATGCGATTTTTTGCTTACTTGGAATTGCAAGCACCTTGCAAATGCAAACAAGTTTCACCATATTAGACGAGTAAACACAATGCTTGGATTATTTGTGCCTATGTTAGTAACGCCACTTGAGATGCTTGGAGGAAAATAATGATCAAAGACGACCCTACAATTGCCCGAATAAGAGAAATACGGCATCGTATTTCTGAGCTGTGTGATCACGATCCGCAAAAAATTGTGGAGTACTACATTCAGCTTCAAAAGAAATATCAGAAGCGTCTGGTAAATCTTTCGGAGATCAAAGAACTATACGAGGAAGATCTTGCCCAAGCCTAATTTGCGGAGCTCGATATGCCCCACGACCGCACCCTCGAACGCTGGACAAATATTTTTGTCTACGTCACCGCGCTGTTGATGATCGTGAATCTTTACAACATCTTCATCTTTGTTCCGAACGAAGCCAGCATGGGCATCGTGCAGCGGATTTTCTATTTTCACGTGCCCTCGGCTTTCATCGCCTTTATCGCCTTTGCCGTGACATTTGTTTACAGCATTCTTTTTTTGGCAAAAAGGAAAATATGGCATGATCGCGTGGCCTACTGCTCGGCAGAAGTTGGCATCATCTTCACCACGATCGTTCTCCTCACTGGCCCGTTGTGGGCACGCCCGGTGTGGAATACCTGGTGGTCGTGGGATCCGCGCCTCACTTCGACGCTGATTTTGTGGTTCATTTACGTAGGCTATATGATGTTACGTTCCTACACCGGCGAAGAACAACGCGGCGCTCGCTTTGCCGCCGTCTTCGCCATCATCGGTTTCATTGATGTGCCCATCGTTTATCTCGCCAATCGCTTGTGGCGCACGCTGCACCCCGCGCCGGTGATTTTGGGCGGCTCTGGCTCGGGATTGCACCCCAAAATGCTTTATGCTTTACTCTTCAGTTTTGTCACCTTTCTCGGGCTTTACTTGTTTCTCCTTTTCTATCGTTTGCGTCTGGAACGTTCGCGCCTTGAACTGAATGAATTGAAAAGAGAAATGGCGTATTCGTAACAAACAAAGCAAGTTTCGCCTCCCCACGGATTGAAGAACCCCGCTGATAATTTTTCAACACTTGTCGGTTTGAGGCGAAGCTTCACTTCCAAGTAACATGTCATTCTGGAAGAATCTTTTTCAATACAAGCACTGTGCTCGATAACAAAAAAGAGCGTTTCACGATGACATGAGTAAAGTTACTTGCAGAACGAACCCCGCCTTCAGGGTGAACGCTGGATAGTTACAAATACTGTTTAAATATTTTAAAGGATTTTGATCATGAAACTTTTAGCATTTATTTCAGCCTGGCTAAACTGGGGCATGCTGCAAACTGCCGGCACCTCATCCCCAACCAAAAACCTCGGCTTTCTCTTTGCGGCGTACGTGGTCGTGTGGCTGTTGATTGTCGGTTATCTTTTTAGCCTGTCCCGCCGGCAAAAAAAGTTGGCGCAGGAGATCGAGATGCTTAAACAAACGAGGCAGGGGAAATAAAATGTTGTCAGATTGTGGCGGAGAAAAAATAGCCAACTACTCCACTCGTGAGTAGTTGGCTAATCAAAAACAGAAAACAACAAGAATAATCTTAGAACACCACCCCACCGGTTATTCCGACAAACGAGGTCGTCTCGTTCTCGGTAAAGATGAATCTCGTCAGCCCTTGAATGATAATATTGATTTTCTCACCTGCAGGCAACTCAAAACCCGCACCCGCAGCAACCCCAAACTTGTTGGTATCATCCTTGGACGAATACGATTCACCAAAACCGCTCACTTTGGATTCAGTACTCAACAAATTGTAGGTTCCCATCCCAAAGAGGAAGAACTGCGTATTTGCTTCCGGTTGCGTTAAATAAGGACGTAAACCCACACCCAATTCCACAACTGATGCACTGCCTTCAACGGTCACTCCGGAGCCGCTGAACCCCAAATCTTGAAGCAGCTTATCACCATCAAATGTGAAACCCTCAACAGCCACGCCAAAACTGATTCCCAAGGTCGGTGACGGGAAAATGACATATTGACCGTGCAAACTCCCTCCGACCTTGAAATAGTCTTTAAAAGCATCTGGTGCGAGTGGAATCGCCACTCCTCCGAACAACTCGATTTGGCTTTTTCTGGCCTGCGCCCAGGTTTGACTTGCCATCAATACAAGTGCCAGCACCATGACCAAGATGAAAACACGCTTCATAATTTCTTTCCTCCTCAATTGGGTTGAGAGTCAGTCAATTTAGATAATTGCCATTGCTACGCCACGCATCTTTTCATACAACCAAAAGACTTCACAAAATAAGTAATTTTTGCTGAAATAGCAAGCATAAAATTCGATCTCATTTGGTAATTACCTTATCCCGAATTTGGGGCGCCCCGCTTTTAGGCTTGGTGATCGTTGCCATCGCGTACGCCTCGAAAACGTCGGTGACTTGCACCTCGCACAATTCGTCGATCATTTTACCGATCACTTCCCCAGTCACCGGATGGACGATGGGCGCACCTTCCCGATAGACCAGGCACTTCATCCCCTTTTTAATACCGTTTTTGTTGCCGATGTCCAGAGTCACGCGCTCACCTTGCACGCCGATGACATAGCCGTTCAGGATCGGCAAGTCCATTTTGATTTTTGCCGCGACATCGGCAATCATCTGCGAAAGATTTTGCAGGGAGAGGCCGTTGCTGTAGGCATCTCGCGCAGTGATGATGGCGGCGGTCTCTGTGTCGATCAGGCGGGCATCGATGCTCACCGCGTTTCCTCCCTGGGTGACGCTGCCGCACACCACGCCATCGACGCCGATGCCTTTGCCGATCTGTGCCGCGGTTGACGCATCAATAATCCCCGACATCCCGAGTTTCTGTTCGGCAAGAATTTTTTCGAGTTGCGCACGCTCGATGACTTTGAAACGGTTGATGTTGACGAATCCGGTCACCAGCTTGTCGAGCAAATCGATTTCACCGAGCTCTCTGCCGATCCCTTTGCTTTCAAATGGCAGGACCGCGATGCTCAAACGTTCGCCCACCAGCGTGCTGGAGGAAGGCTCGGTTTTGCGTTCCACTGGTGGTGGCGGGGGCGTATCGGTTTTGGGCTGTTCCGGTATGATGGGATAGAACGGAGTCTGGGATGGACTCTCCCCCCGCTCGATACGCTCGAGATAGTTTTTTGCTCGTTGCGTGTAGGCTTGAGCCAATGAAATTGACAGTTCCTGTCTGGCGCGCGCGAAATCGTTGAGATAAAAATAACAAATGCCCATTTCGCGATGCGGGAAATACTCGATAAACATTGTGCCGGTAGAGCGGATTTTTTTGGAATCCTGGTTTTTAACCCTGAGGGCATCTTGAAAATTTCGTATGGCGGTATTCCAATCAGCCCGTTGCATGGCCTTCAAGCCATTTTGATAGGAGACATGCCACTGCGCCAAACCTTCGGCCATCTGAAAGTCCAAGCACAGCAACAAGGCTATTCCGGGTAGCAGTCTCAGAGATTTTTTCGTGAACCTTGTCATATTTCCCTCGACGAATTGAAGTGGGTTCTTTGATATTGTCATATAATAATAAAAGATCAAAGAACAATCAAGCTTAAAATTCGCCGTGGCTCAAATTTTTTTGGGGTGGCTTTTGCTTCGGAACGGAGGGTCAAAAGTCGAATAGTATCGACGTTGGTCAGCGAGGGCGGAGGTTATCGGAATGTCACACAATCCACTCGTTGCGATTCTCCAAACGTTCCACGGCAGCAATGAGCTTTTCTGCAAATTTTTCATACATCGTCAGATTCTTGTTGAAACGCAGGGCCGTGGTGATGGAATCAATCGCTGCCGCATAGTCTTCTTGCAGTAAGGCAATATAGCTCAGCGCAATGAGTGCATGAACGCAACGGGGGTCGAGCTGCAGTGCCATCAGGTACTCGTGTTGCGCTTTGGCTGGAGCATTCAACAAGAGCTGGAGATTGCCAAAGAAGCAGTGCATCGAAGCCGAATTGCGCATGTTTGGGCGAAGCCGGGTGAATTCCACCAGCGCCTGTTCATAGGCCCCATTTTCGTAATAGCGCAGGGCTTGAGCAACCTCGCTCGAAGTGCCGCGAAATTCATACTGTTTATGCAACAACGGTTGAATGGGAAACGCGGCGAGCAGGTTCTCGTGAAATTGCTTTTTCGCAGAGGCCGTTCTCCCCGGACTGTCACTTTTACGCGTTACCGCCAGGGCTGGTGATATTCTGTTTTCCATCCTGCCATTGCGATCCTGCCAGGGTTGCAGCCAGCGCCCAAGCTGGGCAAGATAAGCCTCTATCTGTTCGCTTTGAAGATACGCATATTCTCCACCGGAGAGGCAGCCAAGAATTTCAGAGATCTGGGCGTTGGGATTTTCACGTAAAATCTCCAAGATGCCCTGCTCCTCATCGGTTGTCAGAAAACGGCTTTCCAGTTCGTAACCGGCAGCCTCGGGATGAGGTTTGTCCAAATCACGCAGAATATTTTTGAGTACGATGACGGTGATGTCATCCGTGGTTGGCTGATTGCCCGAGAATTTTTCAAGTGCGCGTTTCAATTCGATGATAAAGTCATTTGGACCAAGATCTCCAAATTTGCGGACGAATTCGACAAACCGTTGTCGGCCAAAAAATTCGCCTTGGGAATTGCGGGTCGCCAGCAACCCGTCACTATATAAGACCAAAAGATCATTATGCCGCAGCGCCACGCGCTCGCTTTTGAGCGTATTCATATTGGTAATCGGCTGATTCGACGGACTGGCCGGCAGATCTTGCAATATGGCTTTGGTTGCGCCATTTGCGTCAGGGTTGCCATTCATTTCCACCCCTAAAGGCGCGCCACAGGTGTTCAACAAAAATACTTTTCCCGTGGCGGGACGGTAGAGCAGCATGGGCAAATGTCCGGCGCTGGCGAAATGGAGCAGGCGCTTGTTTTGATCGAAAATCGCATAAAATGCCGTGATCGCCAGACCGTTGGTCTTGATTTCGGACAGACGCTGATCAAGATATCGCAGGGTAGCGGCGGTTGAGAGCCCGGCGCTGTTCGAGCGCAGCGCCGTTTTTATGATCGGCAAGCTGTCGTGACTGATTTTACCGGAAACATCGGCAAGCAAAACCCCCAAGCGATTTTCACCAAGAATAAGAAAATCCACTTGATCACCGGCCGCATTTGGCGCCGGTAAATAGAGATAATCGATAAGGAGGCCGTTGCGTTCCTGACGCTTGCGCGGGATATATGGGAAAATCGCTGTGCCTTCATCTGATCCATTGCTGGCGCTTGGTGTCAGATCAGGCTCGGTTGGAGGCAAATGCGTGTGTGCATTTGTCACTGGCTGAATCGGTGCCTCAGCGCCATTGCCCTGAAAGCCTTTGGCGCGATCATGATAGCGTTGCCCTTGATGCAACAAATCTGTTGTGCTATTCTGACCCGCCCGGAGAAGAAGCGATGGTACTGTTTCAGACAAGCTTTTCTCGCTTTGTACGCGCATAACCTACCTGGTTAGACACTTCCGACGGTCTCGTCACGATCAATCGTCCATCCAATTTCCAGGTGAATCTGTAAAAGACCTCGCCGGGAAATTGAGGTTCGTACGCGCATGATCGGTAACGGACGTTTTTCTGCCTTGTTCGTATCGAAGCGTCGTCCAAATCAAGCTGGATATTTTATGAAAAAATGGTGTGAATTCGTGCTTGACCTGTTTCCGGAAAGGCATTCCTCAAGGCCAATCATCTGGCCGCGCTTTGTACTATTCTGCTATTGCTGTATATTAGAGAATTTGGCCTTGAGGGAAGGCTACTTTTCAAGAATTATCATACCCTTTCCTGAGATGCAGTGCGAGAAGATATAGGTCAAAACGTAGCACTAAATATAATATTATCTTTTCGATTTGTCAAGTGAAAAATTTGCGCCAGTTGGGATTAAACTTAATTGTTAAAAAAAGGTAATTTTATTTTGAAAATCAACCTCGCATTTCCCAATTCCAGACCTCGTCAAGTCTGGTTTTCATCTGCGCATTCATGGCTACATTATTTACAAAGAACTGGAAGTACAAAAACAACAATTAAAACACAAGCTGCAAAAGAACACCAATCAACTCACCGGGGTTTGGGAAGTCTGCAACCCGGCTGGTTCGGAAAGCATTATCATGATGAACGCGAGGTGGTGAATTTGCTGGATCACATCAGCCGTTGTCATGGCTGGATCAAACCCACGGCCAACGCCGGTTATGTGCGTTTGGAAGCGATGGATTTGCCATGTCACCGCGCTGCGCAGAAAGAATTTTGTGATTCACTCAATCACCTCAAGGCGCGCTTGCAGAATGGAAAAATTTTGAAGTTTTTCGCCGGTAACAAGCCGAGGTGAAAAACGCTCACTCACTGCCACGGCGGCGTTTTCGGCAGCGCCTTTTCAAAATCAGTGAGGAATTTTGCTTCGGTATTCGATGTATATTGTCCGCTCAAAAATTGTTCGATGATCGTTTCCTTAAAAATACGCCACGACTCCTCTTCGCGGCCGGGAATTACAGGATAAAACAAGGCGCCGACGGCACGGGCTGCTTTCAAATCGCCGAGCGCATCGCCCACCATCAAAACGTGCCCCGGGGCGTATTTCCCTTGCACGGTGAGGCCGAGCTGTTCTTCTTTTTTCCCGATCTCCTGTCCGGCAATCACCGCGACATACTTGTCAATGCCATGCTCTTCCCATTCGCGATGCAGTGCTTCCGCAGGAGTAGCAGAAACGACCATCATGTCCGCTCTCCCTTGCAGCTTCTGCAAACACTCGCGTACATGCGGAAACGGCGGCAAACCTTTCACCATATCTTCAATATCGCGATTGACCGCCTCGCTCCACGCCAGCAAATGCTTCAACGCCGGGTCGTTGGTTTTGGCAATCGCTTCTTTCAACGCCGGATTGCCCAACGCCGGCGCCGAGTCGATGAATTTCTGAATCGGCGTCCAGTCCGGGATCGTGACCTCGCGTTGCCGAACTTCCGGTCGCTCTTTCAACAGCTCGAAGACCTTGACCAGCGCCGGGAAACGATTGGCACCGCGCCAGTATGAATACAGATTCACAAACTCCGCGGCTTCGCGCGCGTATTTCGACACCGGCTGCAGATTGTAATACTTGATGATGTTGGGAATGAAACATTCCTTGTGCTTCAATTCCATGGAATCAAACACACAGCCATCCGAATCGAAGCCGATGAAATAGGAGTGTTTGGGTTGAAACTGTTTTAGATTTTCTTTGGTGGGAATGCTCATGTGCGATCCTTGAAACGAAAGATTGATTTAGTGATAAATCCCTTCCAACAAACATGTCATGCTGGAAGCATCCTTTTCAATACAAGCACTGTGTTTGATAACAAAAAAGATCGTTCCACGCCTGCCCAGCCGCAGGCTTGGGATGACATCACCATATTTATAGCACAAACATCGACAATTGGTGTCAATCGCTGAGTAGTTACTCCCTCTGATTTCTCAACGTTTGATTCTCGCGCTGCCGCCGGCCATCACGTGCTTGATCTCTTCCATCGTCACCATACTCGTGTCGCCGCGGGTGCTTTGCAATAGCGCACCGTGCGCCGCGCCCATTTCGACACATTCCTGCGGTGACATATCGTGAAGCAAGCCGTAGATAAATCCGCTGCAGAAACCATCGCCGCCGCCAACGCGGTCTTCGATCTCGAGATGTTCATACCGCCGCGATTGATAAAACTGGCCGTCATAATACATGATCGCCGACCAGTTGTTGACGAGGCCGCTCACTACCTCGCGCAACGTTGTGCCAACTGCGCTGATGTGGGGATAGCTCTTCACCACTCTTTCCACCATCTTTTTGTAACCTTCAACCGGAAGCTTCTTCAAATGTTCGTCGGTACCTTCGACCTCGAAGCCGAGCACTTTCTGGAAGTCTTCTTCATTGCCGATGAGCACATCAATATGTGGAACAAGTTTCTTCGTCACTTCAATCGCGCGTTTGCTCGACCACAGCTTGCTGCGGAAATTGAGATCATAACTCACAATGGTGCCGGCCTCGTGCGCGGCCTTCATCGCTTCTTCAACGACTTCAGCGCAACTGTCGCTCAACGCGGTGAAAATGCCGCCGGTGTGAAACCAGCGCACTTTCCGCTGGTTGAAAATTCGCTTCCAATCCACTTCGCCGGGTTTCATATGCGATGCTGATGAGTGGCCGCGATCGTAGAGTGTCACACTGGCGCGCACGCCGATGCCGACTTCGGTGAAATTCAAACCGATGCGGTCGGCGCGGCCCACGCCATCGTAAGGAACCCAGACGACTTCGCTAATATTCATGCCGCTCGCCTGCGCATGATTTTTGATGAAGGCGCCGAGCGGACTATTGACGAGCCGGGAGACCCACGCGGTGCGCAGGCCATAACGCGCGAGCGCATACGCGACATTGTATTCTCCGCCGCCAGCGTACGCCTCGAAATACGGTGTCAACTCGATGCGTTGATGTCCGGGCGGGCTCAAGCGAATCATGCACTCGCCCAAGGCGAGCAGATCAAATTCGGTTTCGGTTGCGGATTTGATTTTTAGTGCCATGGTAATCCTCATTTTATTCTACTACAGGCCAACTAGTAAAAGAATCCCCAACGGATAGATTAAGACCAGCGGATAAAGACATCCGTTGGTCTTAATCTATCCGTTGGGGGATGTTTTTAGAAAAGCTTTGTTCAGTTTCTCAATCGATACAAAAGCTGGCCGGCGTTTTCCACAACAAGCAAATCCCCATTCTGCCGTGCACGCCATTCATCGAGATTAATGGTACGATAATCCCGATAGCCGAGATTGATACTCCGGCAAACCTCCTCCGGAATGCTCGTCGCCAGCGTCACCGCGATGCGGGGGTGCTCGACGCCGTTTTCAAACGTGCCGATGCCGCGCACATTGGTGGAATGCGCCAGAATGAGCTTGGGTTCGTTGCGAAAACGATCCCATTGCTTCACAAAATAGTCGCGCACATGATAGCCGATTCTCTTGATGATCTCTCCATGGACAAACGAAATCTCGCGGATATGCGGGCCATAGATGATCAGCTCGCCGTCATCGGCAACCACCGGCTCCAATTTGTACATCACTTTGCCCGCCACCCAGATTTCCTCATAAATCTCTGGTGCGATACCGAGAATTTGCCGGTACGGTTTATCGACATAATTGATGTGAAGCTGTGCGGAATAATCCGCTGCCCGCGACCACGCCGCTTGCGGATCGCCGGCAAACAGGCAGGCAAGTTGATGATGATCGTTCACGGCAAAAGCGAAACAGAGGCGCGACGTCTTGATGAAGGCTGCCGCCTTGTCGATGATCTTGCGCGTGGGGGTGTCCTTGACGCCATTCACCACCGGATTGGTGATGAGCGCCGCAATCCAATGAAAAGTTTGAATGATATTCACGCCGCCGACGCCAGGGAAAAAATATTTGTTGCCGCCAGCAAAACCCATGGCCTCATGCGGCACTACCGGCGTAATCATCAAAATTTGATCGTACTCCAACACGCGCTTGTTGATGGTTACCTTTACTTCTTCATTGAACAAGCCGTTCGACAATTCATAAATCTCGGCAGCAGGAATGGTTCCGATGGTCGCGAGCGCCGCCGGATTATCGTGTTCGTGATTGAAGAAGCGAATTTTGGCATACTTTTCCTTGTGCTCGCGCGCCGTGATGCCGACATGCTGGTAGATGCGCTCCATGCTCATGGCTTGATGCGTGCCGGTGGCGATGAGATAATCCAGCGCCTTCACCTTTTGCCCGAGGAGTTTATAGATGAGGTGAAAGAATAAATCCACCGGTGCATGGCGCGTGTGATCGGGAATGAGCACCAACACGCGTTTCCCTTCGAGCGCGAGAGAACTCAGCGCGTCGGTGCAAATTTCCCGCACTTCCGATTCCGTCAAGGGAGTTTGCAGCGAGCCTTTGCCGATAGTTGTATCCATAGTTCAATGATCATTTAACAAATCTTTGTATCGCCAAAAAAATATTTCGTGGTAGCACCTACAAGCGCATTCACAAGTGTGACCCTGAAGGCTACGCCCGTAGGGGTCTACTACAAAAATGACGACTTCATTCCTTCCAATGCGTGTGGAACACGCCTTCTTTGTCGATGCGGCGATACGTATGCGCGCCGAAATAATCCCGCTGTGCCTGCAGCAAATTGGCCGGTAGATTGGCCGAACGATAACTGTCGTAATACGACAGCGCGCTCATGAATGCTGGGACAGGGATTCCGTTCTCCACCGCCGTCGAAACAACTTTTCGCCACGCCGGTTGGTATGATTGAATGGTCTTGGCAAAATACGAATCCAGCAGCAGATTCGCCAAATCCGGCTGGCGATCATAAGCTTCTTTGATTCGGCCGAGAAATTGCGCGCGGATGATACAGCCGGCGCGCCACAGCATGGAAATGGTGCCGAAATTGAGATTCCATTTGTATTCTTCATTGGCGGCGCGCAGCAATTGGAAGCCCTGCGCATAAGAACAAATCTTCGCGCAGAACAGCGCACGGCGAATCATTTCGAGAAATTCTTTTTTGTCGCCACGAAACGTAACGGTGGGGCCCGTAAGAACCTTGGCAGCCGCGACGCGCTCTTTTTTCAACGCGCTCAACATGCGAGCAAACACCGCATCGGCAATGGTTTGCGCGGGAATGCCGAGATCGAGTGCGACTTGGCTCGTCCATTTGCCGGTTCCTTTTTGCTCCGCGGTGTCGAGGATGACGTGGATCATCGCCTTGCCGGTTTCCGGATCTTTTTTCTTCAGGATGTCGGCGGTGATTTCGATCAAATAGCTGTTCAGCTCGCCTTTGTTCCATTCGGCAAAAATTTCGTGCATTTCCTCAGGTGTCATGCCCAAGAGTTTTTCCATCAGAAAATACGCTTCGCAAATCATTTGCATGTCGCCGTATTCGATGCCGTTGTGCACCATCTTCACGAAGTGCCCTGCGCCGCCGTTTCCGACCCAATCACAGCACGGCGTTCCGTCGTCGGTCTTCGCCGCGATCGCTTGCAGAATCGGCTTGATCTGCGGCCACGCTTGCGGATTGCCGCCCGGCATGATGGATGGGCCGCGCAGCGCGCCTTCTTCACCGCCGCTGACGCCAGTGCCGACATACAGCACGCCACTCTCTTCGAGCGCTTTCATGCGCCGATCGGTATCGGCAAAGTACGTATTGCCGCCGTCGATGAGAATATCTCCCGGCGACAGGTGCGGTTTCAAATCAGTGATCACGGCATCCACGGCTTTGCCGGCAGGCACCATCATGAGAATGCGCTTTGGCGTTTCGAGCATTTGCACGAACTCGGCAAGCGTTTTGGCCGCCGCCGCGCGCTTGCCTGCGGTTCTTTTGATGAAGTTGTCGACCTTCGCTGCATCAACATCAAATCCGGCCACGGAAAAGCCGTGACTTTCGATGTTCAGCGCGAGGTTTTCTCCCATCACGCCCAAACCGACAATGCCGATATTTTTCTTTTCCATTTTTTCTCCTCACGCTCGAGTACAGATGAAAACGATCAACACGATTCATGTAAAAATTTGCACTGGATATTTATGAATAGTTCCGTCATCAGTCATCAATCTTAAATTATGAACATTAGCTTGGCAAATCAGCATTCGGTCAAATGGATCACGATGAATAGATGGAAGTTGAACAAGATAGGCCACACTGGCCTCATCCAGCGCCAGACTGAAGATTTGGTGCCTTTCTCGTTGTGTTGGTAAATATATCTCTGGTGGTTGGGGTAACTGAAGTCTGCCAATCTGATATTTAACGATGGCTTCCCAGATTGATACGACGCTCAGATATACTTCGTTATTCAAGTCTTGAATGCTTGCGCGCTTATCATCCGATAAACGAGTATCTCCGCTGATGTACCAGAGAAATATATGGGTATCCAGCAGAATTTTCATCGCCCTTCAAATTCAGCTATGATACTTTCCGGCAAAGGTTCGTTAAAATCATCGGGGACGGTAAATTCTCCCGCACAAAGACCGAAGGGGCGCAACTTCTGGAAAGGAGATTCAATCGAGTTTGAAGTGAGCGGTTTAATCTCCGCGACTGGTTTACCAGCTTTTACAATCACCAGCGTTTCACCCGCTTCTACACGGTGAAGATACGCCGGCAAATCGCGTTTCATTTCATCAATGCTGATTTGAATCATGATTCACCACTTGATAGTTGACCAATCTGAAATCGATGGTTTTATCAATATAACAAATTGCACGGTATAATCAAACGCTATTTTAGCCGCCTCTCACACCCCGCTATACGCCGAGAAGCCGCCGTCCACTGGCACGACGATACCGGTGACAAACTTCGAGGCCGGCGAGAGCAGCCAGAGAACGGTACCGAGCAAATCTTCCGGCTCGCCAAAGCGGCCCATCGGTGTGTGCTCGATGATTTTTTTCCCGCGCGGCGTCAATTCACCCGTTTCTTTGTCCGTGAGCAAGAAACGATTCTGCTCGGTCAGGAAAAATCCGGGCGCGATGGCATTGACGCGGATGTTCGGCGAATATTCTTGCGCCATGTACACCGCCAGCCATTGCGTGAAATTGCTCACCGCCGCCTTCGCCGCGGAGTACGCCGGAATTCGCGTCAATGGCCTGAAGGCGTTCATCGACGACACATTCAAAATCACTCCTTCTTTTTGTTCGGCCATATACTTCCCGAAAATTTGGCTCGGCAGAATGGTTCCCATCAAATTCAAATTGACCACCCACTCCAGCGCTTCCTTCGGCAATTGAAAAAAAGATTGCTCGGGGTTCGTGGTGGCGCGGGGATTGTTGCCGCCGGCACCATTGAGCAAGCCGTCAATGCGGCCGAAGGTTTTGATAATTTCATCCGCGGCTTTTCTGAGCGTATCGGCTTGACATACATCCCCGTGGACAAGAAGCGCTCGACCGCCACTCGCGTCGATGCGTTTGACGAGTTGCTCTGCCGCAGCGGGCTTGCGGGTGATGATGGCGACGTTCGCGCGGCAGCCGGCAATGGCGCACGACATTTCCCTCCCCAGCACGCCGGTGCCGCCGGTAACGACGAACGTGCGGCCGGTGAAATCGTATAGCGTTTTCAGTTGTTCGAGGGTCATCGGATAAACTCTTTGCAGAAAAAAATTGGCAAAACCATTTTGAACTAAACTATTTAAAAGAGCGCCGCGGCGATTTTGACATGCTTGACATATTCTTTTAAATAAAACAAAAATGCCCTTAAAATCAATACCTTTTCACCTCTTCCGGCTTTTTTATTTCAGCCGGTTCGATGCTTGATAAAACGTTTTCTTCCGCACCTGGCGATCGATCACAAAGGCATTTTGCGCCGCCGCCAAATCGCTGTTCATCACGGCAACGTTTTCCGTGTCCCTGCCTGTGAGATGGAGAAAAACGTGCGTGCCGGCCTCGGCACGGCAGGCGTTGAGAAAAACATTGCGCGACTGATCGAGATGAATCGTCGCCAACTCGCCGTTCAAGCCCGCGGCGCGGCCCGCAAATTCCGTGATCGTCACCGCTTGCACGTGCGCGCCCCAAATCGCATGCCGCTGCTGCTCGGCGCTTTCGTGCTCGACTTCGATTTGAAGATTTTTGATCGTCAGCCCGTTGATGTGCGCGAACGTCCAATGCGCAGGCACGCCGGCGAAATCGGTTCCGGGAGGCGGCGCAGCCAGATTGCGAACGCCGCGCGGCTTGGATTTGCCCTGCACCTCGTCGCACGACGGCACGACCATGCGAATGTTTTCGAGCGCAATGTCTTCGATGGGCTGCTCGCGCATGCCCGCGATCAGGCAATGCCCACCGGTGGTGATCGTCAAATTGCGCAAACTCACCCGGCTGATTTTTCCCAGCGCGGAAGCCGGCGTGCGTTTTTCAATGTCCATGAAAATCGGATAAACCGTGCGTTGATTTTCTGACCATTGGGCGTTTTCCAAAACGACGTCGGAAATCCGGATGTTGTTGTAATGTCCGCCGTCCTTCATGAAAAACGCGATGCCGTAGGTGCTGTTGCGGATGATGCAATTCGCGATCGTGATGAATTTCATGTCGCCGTGCGAGCGCGTGCCGAATTTGATCGCCGAATCGTCGCTGATCAAAATGCAATTGGAGACCGTCACGTTTTGCACCGGCTCGTTCGGGAAATGCGATTTGAAGCAAATCGCGTCGTCGCCGGTGTCGATGAAAGCGTTGGTGATCTGCACGTTCGATGAAGAATTGACATCGATGCCGTCGGTGTTCGGGCCTTTGCGATAATTGAGAATCTTGATGCCGTCGATGCGCACGCGGTTGCTGCTCAAAACGTGCAGTGCCCAAAACGGGCTGTTTTGCAGCGTCACGTTTTCGATCACCACGTCCTCACAGGCTTCGAACTCGATCATCTGCGCCGGACGAGGCCGCGGCAGAAAATTTTCATCCCAAAACGCGCGGCCGTTGCCGTCGATTCTGCCCTTGCCGGTGATGCCGATATGGCTTGCCCTCTGCGCATAGATCAAGTGCAAATTGCCGGTGTCCTGATTGCTCATGCCCAAAAGCTGCGCCTCCCAATCTGGCCTGAGCGCGTACGGCTTGTAATCCGCGAGATTGGCGCTGCCGAGAAGCGTCGCGCCGGCTTCGAGGTGCAGCGTGACGTTGCTCTTCAACACCAGCGTGCCGGAGAGATAAGTGCCGTTGGGAAAATAAACCGTGCCGCCGCCCTGCGCGTGGCAGGCGTCGATGGCCTTTTGTATCGCCTCGGTGTCGAGTGTCTCGCCGCTGCCGCTCGCGCCGTGAGATTTGACGTTGATAATGGCTTCGAAATTTTGTGCGATGACGAGATTCGGAGCCAGCATGAGCGACAGCATGAAGATGAATGGCGTCGTCCATTTAAAATTGGAGAGCATATAATAAACTCTTTTCTATTTTTTTGTTAATGCTTTTGTTCCAGCCAACTCGCCAGTTTCGCCACTTCAATGCCCGCGGTAATCACCGCTCCAAGGCCGCGCGGATCGTGGTCGAACGTGGCGCGCTGGAAATAAAAATCCAAATCATCGCCGATGCCGGTGCCGCGGCAGATGCCGTGAACCGTGCCGTCGGCTTCGATTTTTTTCTCAATGGCGCGCCAGCCTTGCAAAACATTTTTTTGATACTCCTTCTCAATCCAACCATTTCGCACGCCGCGCGCCATGGCGAGCACGAACATGGCGCTGCATGAGGTTTCTTCATACGACTCCGGATGATCAAGTACTTGGTGCCATAATCCGCTGGCATTCTGGTATTTCGCCAAACTTGCAACATGGGCGCGGAAAATTTTGCGAACCTTCGTGCGGCCGGGATGATTCGATGGCAAATGCAGCAAGGCTTCCGACATCGCCCACATTATCCAGCCGTTGGCGCGGCCCCAAAGCGCCACTGCAGTCTTTCGCTTGGCGCCAAACCAGCCGTGATGGAACAGCCCGGTTTTCGGATCGCGCAATCGCTCAGCAAATTGCAAAATTTGCCGGGCGGCCTCGTCGAAGTAAATTCGCTCGCCGGTGATTTTTCCCATGCGCAATAAAAAAGGGACGCTCATGAAAAGATCGTCCGCCCAAACGGTGTTGGGTTCCGGTTCGGAGCGGCAGAACGTGCCCTCCGGCAAGCGCACTTGTTGGCGCAAAACATATTCCGCAATCGGCATCACGAACTCTCGAAGCTTGTCGGAGTGCTCACGCGACAACCATTCCACAAAAGGCAGCGCGGGTGCGCCGGTATCATCCAACATCGTGCGGCGGAACAGGCGATGGTAGCTGCCGCGAAAAGCGTGCAGCTTGTGATATTGCCACGCAAACTCATCATGATGGCTGAGAATGAAATCGCAATACTTTTTGACAAACTCCACGTAGCGTTGCTCACCAGTTTCATCGGCAAGGTGCAGCAGCGACAGCATTGCTGCGCCAATGGCGTAATGCCAGTCCGCATACGGCTCGCGCCTGTACGTCGCATTCGGCGGAATCACCAGCTCGGCCAGCAGGTTTTGCGGCGGCGTTGTCCACGTCAAGATTTTATTTTCGTGACGATAGAATGGCTGGAATTTTTTTTCGGGCGCAAATTCGAGGTCGAGATCACTTGCAGGAAACGGGCCGAGGCAAAGCCAAGCCGAAGCAAGCTCAGGCGCAATCGGCTCGAGTGAAAACTGCACCGCGCTCTCCAAATCGCCGGCGGGTGTAATGGGGCGTAGAAAAAATATCCATTGCTCGCGCTGCGTCGCGATTTTTACGAACAACTTGTTCGCGCCTTTTTGCAGCGCAAGGCGAAGCGTGTCTTGAAAGGCGAAGCGATCATACGCAACCTCGGCCAAATGCGCCGCGCGATTTTCGGCATGGCGAAAGACGAGCCGGTCATTCAACCAAATTTTTGCGCCGCCACTGTTGCTGAATCCGAACGAAATCGCGGTGTCTTTCGGGCTGACTACATAACTCAGCGCGTATGCGATTGCCGGTTGCTCCTCGCCGAGCGTTTGTCTAAAATCGACGACTTGCACGCCGAGCACGGTTTCCTGCGGCACCAATTTCAATTCAAAGCTCGTGTCGCGGATGAGCTTGTCCGTGACCGATTTCGCGATTGCAAGCGGCGTGCGGGATTGTGAATATAACACGGCATCCACGCGCTCGAAAGTTATCGTGACCGGCTTTTGTGGCGGCAACCTCAACGGCACACGTTCGCCGCGCGCATTGAAGCGGATTGTTTCCTCGGTCACGGCATTTTTATCAGTTTGCAACTTCATGCGGTACGTGCCGGGCGCGAGCTGCCACAAGCGCATGCGCAGCGCGCGCTCGGTCGCGGCATGAGAAAAAATTTTCACGCCGAGCCGCTCCTTGCCGCTGTCCGTTACCAGCGCGGTGAAATCAGCATCGGTATTTTCCCACGATACCGCATAATACGGCGACATGCTTTCCGGCACACCGTCGCCGGTGAGCATGGCTTTGAGATGATCGGCGCCGGGCGCATACACGCGGTCGGTGTGCAACACTTCCGAAGTGAGCAGCGGTGTGTTGTAGCGCGTGGCTTCGAGAAGAACTTGCAAACCTTCCTGCAAATGCGCTTCCTCGCCGGTGAGACGATACCGCGCGTAAGGCGTGCCGTGGCGCGCGATCAAATCATCGTAACGCGTGTCGCCGCTGAGAAAGCGCCACTGTTCCACCACGCTCCAAAAGGCGGATTCCTTGCGCAGCTTGGCAGCAGCCCATTCTGCCGAGCCTGCTTGCGCCGAGCGGTTATTACCACTGGCGGCTTCGTGCGTTCTAATCAAATCAAGCGCGGCAAACAAGGGCTTCAGCAGACGCTCGTCGCGCGTGAGCGTGAACGTGAACAAAAGCTGGTCGAGCATCATGCTGCCGGCGTGATGCTCCCAATCAAAATAATTCCAATACATGTTGGCTTTGTGCCACGTGGTCTCATCACCGTTAATCGCCTCGTCGGGAAAACGCACCGAAGCGGGAATGATTCCCGCGGGCTTGCCTTTGTCGGTGCGCATCGCCGCGCCCACCCACGCCAGCGACCATTCGTGCAACGCGCGAATCGCCGCGGCATCGCCGGTTTTCCACGCGAGATAGCGCACCGCTTTCACCGCGCGCGTGTTGTATTCCACGTCGCGATTTTTCGGCGGCGCAGTTTCAACCTGCGTGGAGCTGAACCATGCCGAGCGAAAAAAACGATGGCCCGCTGGCGTCATGCCCGTCCACAGTTTTTCAAAATGCCGCGCGGAGGGGCGCAGCCGGTCGAGATACTTCGCGTCGTCACGGTACAAAATCATGGCGGGCGCGGTGTCGGAAATAAATTCGGAAGAATGCTCCACGTCGCTCGGCTCGCGCGCATAGCCGTCGTGCGTTTGATCGCTCTCCCAAACGCCGTCGGCCAAACGCTGCCAGCCTTTCAAGGCCACAGTGTCGCCCGCCATGATCAACGGCGTCCACCAGCGCAACAGCTCGACGTCGTCGCCGAGCTTGCCGCCAAACTCGCCGTTCGTTGCCTGCCGCTCATTCACCCACCAGCGCACGATGCCGCGCAAACGGCACAAAGCCTCGCGCTGCGCAATTGACCACGCTGGCGCATTTGCGGTTGTCGCGAGATCATCACACGCATCCGGCAGGTCGATTTTTTTGCCGCAATACATCGCCAGAAGCGGGTCTTGCGGATGGCGTTGATGCAGCGCGGTGAGATCGCGCTGGCCGCCGGAGATTTCATGCGGGCCGCCGCGTTCCTCGCCCAGCCAATAAAGCAATTTTCCGCGCGTGCGCAATGCGCGCTCGTAAAGCGGTGACGAGGCCGCCTCGTCGTGATCCAACAAACCATCGAGCAGCATCACGGCTTGATGCAGCCGCTCGAACAAACCCAGGCCGGTTTCCTCGTTCGCCCGTTCCCATCCGGCCATGGCGAAGAGTTGTTCGGCGCGATGCAGCAGTTGAATGTGCTCCAGCCAATAGGCTGCAAAGGCTTCGTTGGAAATTTTTTCGAGATCGGCTTGCAGTGTGTCAAGCGAAGCCGTGCTGTTATAATTTCCAGCGGCGACCAAACGCTGCAACCACGCTTGCTGCGGCGCCGAAGTCGGCACAGGATCGGGATGCAATGCGAAGCCAAGCACGCGCACCGAATCCGCGCCGCCGAGCAATTGCCATTGCAAACCGTTTTGCCCGACTTGCACGGAGCGATGCAGCACGCGATAAATCCGTTGCATCGTCGCGCGCGGCTCTGCCGGCGGTTGAAACGCATGCCACGATAATCGCTGCCTTTTATTTCCGAGAACGAGGGCAACTGTGCTGGAATCTTCGGTGCCGGCTTCCATCCACAACGTGAGCCACCATTTGCCGGAGGGTACGTCCGCACGAAAGGCGAGGTGTTTCGCGGTGACGCCATCGCGAGTGAGTGCATTGCGCGAGCGCGTCAACTCGCGGCGATGAAAAGAATATGCGGGTGAGATTGTCCAGCCGTAACCGCGCTGCGGGTTGTAATGATTTTCCGGCGTTATTCCGATCGCACCGGAAGCGATTTCTGACGCGGCGCTGCCCGCGTCAAAAACGTAGATCTTCTTTTGCAGCGCCGTTGCAACTTGCGCCTGTCCGGCGCTGTTACAAATTAAAACCAAACCAGCGAGAGAAAAATTCAATATCGCTTTGTGCATTTTCTACTTTGCCTTCGTGGTGAGAAAAATCTTTGCTTCACGATTTATTACTTCACGTAATTCACCAGCTCGCCGATATGCTCGATTTCGATTTTCACCACGTCTCCGGGTTTCATCGCCGCCGAACCTGCGGGCGTGCCGGTGGCGATGACGTCGCCGGGGTTGAGCGTCATCACTTGCGAGATGTAACTGATGAGAAACGGAATGCCGTAGCTCATCTGCGAGGTGCGCGCGTCCTGTTTCTTCGCGCCGTTCAAAGTCGTGGTGAGGCGCAAATCGCGCGGGTCGATCGCGGTGACGATCCACGGGCCGAGCGGGCCAAAGGTGTCGAAGCCTTTGCCGCGCGTAAATTCCGGATCGCTTTGCGTGAGGTCGCGCGCGGTCACGTCGTTGAAGCAGGTGTAGCCCAGCACGCAATCAAGCGCATTGTCCGGCGCGAGATTTTTCGCGCGCTTGCCGATGATGATGGCGAGCTCGCCTTCGAATTCCACCTGCCGGGACAAGCCGTGCGGGTAGCGGATGGTGTCGCGATGCGCGATGATCACCGTCGGCGGCTTCAGAAACACCAGCGGATCGTTGCGTTGCACCTGGCCGCCCACCTCCTGCGCATGCTGCGGGTACGTCCAGCCGAAGTTGATCACCTTCGACGGTTCGACCGGCGCGAGAATTTTGATGTGCGCGAGTGGGATGATTTTGCCGTCAAGCTCATACTTGCTGCGCGCAAACTCCGCAATGCCGCCTTTCAATTGATGCACTTTGTCTTCTTTGACGAGGCCGTAATGCACCGCGCCGGCCTGATCCTGATAGCGCACGATCTTTTTGGATTCGGCGGAAGCCTGTGCACAACTCAGCGCCGCGGCGACAAGCACAACGTCGATCAAAATACGAAAAATCTTCATAACTCAGTATGAATTTAGCCAAGCGAACTCGGAGTGCAAAACTTTAGTTTTGCAATGCTAAAGCATTGCACTCCGGTTCAGATCGCTAAATTCATGCATAACTCATGACTTTGTTTTTGGGGACGCAGATTGGCGCCGATGCCCGCAGATTTACAATCTGCGGGCATCGGCGTTTTGCTTTTTGTTATTCGCTTCAAGCCCCAATTCGCGCCAGTAAAACGGCAACCAGGATAATCCCCGCCACCAAACCCCACGCTGCCATGAATCCCAAAATATCGATGCGATAGCGTTTGAAGCTGAAGGTTTTAGGCAGGTGCAGCAAATCCACCAAAAGCAGGGCGTGCCCTTTCTCTTCGAGAGATTCCGTTGGCCCTGCGAAACCGGATGGGCGCGCCGCCGGCCCGGCGTCGCTGCCGCCTTGATGAATGATCTCAATGCCGGCGTTGCGGAGCTTATATTCTTCACCCACCGGCGTGTGGAGCAAGGTGTAAAAGGCGCGCAGTTTTTCTTCCGGCTCCGGTTTGGTAATCAGGCTGGCGATGATAAAAGCCAGCACCCCGGCGGGAAGATAAAGCGCAATCTGATTTTCAATTGGCCAGCCGCGTGATTGTGTGTAAAAGGAAAGCGTCGCAGTCACCATGACGCTCACCCAAAGTCCGTAGCGATTCCCTCGCCGCCAGAAAATGGCCATCCAAAACGGAATGCCCATAAAGGCCATGATTTTCCAAATGAACTTCAAGCCGGAGACGACGTCGGACAAAACCAGAGCGAACAGAATGCCGGCGCCGACGACGAGAATGGAGGACCAGCGCGCCACTTTCATCTCGTGCTCTT
>JAPDQK010000063.1:0-2128 GCA_034505955.1 Candidatus Zhuqueibacter pondensis | reverse complement strand
GCCCATAAAGGCCATGATTTTCCAAATGAACTTCAAGCCGGAGACGACGTCGGACAAAACCAGAGCGAACAGAATGCCGGCGCCGACGACGAGAATGGAGGACCAGCGCGCCACTTTCATCTCGTGCTCCTCGCGGGAGCTTGACGCAAAAAACTTTCGATAAAAGTTGCGGGTGAATAGTGCCGAGCCATCGATCATGTAGGCATCGCAAACTGCCATCAATGAGGCGACCATCGCCGCGATCATCAGCCCTACTAATCCGGCGGGCAGCAAATTCAAGATCATCATCCCGAAAGCTTGCTCGCGCTCGGCCTCGGCCAGCCCGGGATAGAGCGCCACAGCAAACAAGCCGGTAAAAGCCCAGCAGAGAGTGACGAAGCGCTTGACAATATTGCCGTACGTCCATCCGGTGCGGCAACTGATTTCACTCTTTCCGGCGCCGCCGATGGCCGTATGGTGCGGCATCGCCACGACGCCCACCAAAGCATTGATGGTAACCATCGTGATGAAAAATAATGTGACTTCGAATTTCGCCACCAGGGAGAACATCTCCGGCGCCAGCTTTTGGTGCAATCCCGCAAAGCCGCCGGCCTCGCTGAAAGCAAATGGCAGGAGCAAAAGCGAAAGGATGACGAGCATGGCGCCTTGTAGGAGCTTGGTTTTTACGGCGGCAACCAATCCTCCTGCCGCGCTGTACGAGACGAAGATCGTTGTGGCGACAAAAATCGTGAGATTGGCGGGAATCTGCCCTTTGGTCAGCGCTTCGACCGTGGTTCCGGTGCCCCGCAACACCATGCCGATCTCGACCGAAAAAAAGAGCAGCGCGACGAAGGTGTAAAGTGCACCCGCAGCTTTGCCATAACGCTGTTCAAAGAAATCGCCGGTGGTGAGATAACGCAGCCGGCGGTAGATCGGCGCAATGATCCAATAAAACGGCGTGCTGAAAATGTAGAGCCATTGATACCACACACCGGACAGGCCGACTTGATAGGCCGCGCCGGTCACCGCCACGGCTTGATCGGCGCGCGTGCCGACACTGAACGCTTTGGCCACCATCAACAGCTTGCCGAAGCGCCGCCCACCCATGAAAAAATCGCCGACGTCTTTCACCGATTTCGAGGCGCGCAGGCCGATGCAGGTGATGCCGGCGAGGTAAACTAGAATAACCGCAAAGTCGAGTGGAGTCAGGCCAGCCATGGTTGAGGTAGTGAACAGTGATCAGTTCATGTCAATCTGTTACAAGTCAAATCTTTGCAAAAAATTTTCCAACAGATAGAAAAACCCAGCGGATGAGGCATTGACAGTTGGGTTCTTCTATCCTATATGTTATATTGTTGATCAAAGGTTATTTAAAGAGATTTTACAACTTGTATGTTCTTCCATTTTCGAGATGAGGTCATCAGGTATAAAGGCAAAGTTATCAATTGTACTTACGCAGATTCGCATTCAGTAAAATTCTTCAAATTCAGCCGCACTCCAGAAAACCACCCCGTAAGGGCATAGGTGTCAAGTTAAGGACCACGTCCTAACCCCGCTAGGGGTGGAATGTTTATAGCGTGCGAATTCTGTAATTTTCTTAGCTCCGTAGGAGCGGCATGTAAATACGTTATGCCAACTGTTCACATTCGACAATTCACATATCGCTCCTACGGAGCTTTAATCGCGCATTTGTGGTTTTCTATAAACATTTCGCTCCTAACGGAGCTGAATGATCGGCTACTTCAAACTAGCAATAACGCTTTTGGCATCTTAGCTTGACACCAATGCCGGTGTCCTTAATTCTTAACTTGACAGTTATGGGATTTAAGGGCTGAGTTTTTTAAGTTAACCTTGTCAAGTTATTTTGCCATTAATTTTTATTCAACATAGTGAGTCCGTTGGAGATTTTCTTTTGGGTTGCGGCTTGTCCGCATTGGGTTAAGCGCGAAATGGGCTGAGATAAATTTTGTCCCGAAGAATTCAAAAATCCAAAGTCCCGAACGGACGTTTGAAAAAACAACGTCTGTAATATCATGGACATTCGATTTTCATTCATCTCTTCGAGACTTTGCCGCGGGAGACTTTTTATCAAATGAGAGCCAATGTTGGCGAATCGCAAAGGCCGCCGCCTTCGGCTCCCGTTGCCGAT
>JAPDQK010000062.1:0-34294 GCA_034505955.1 Candidatus Zhuqueibacter pondensis | reverse complement strand
AACTGACAAATTGAGCTTAGCGCGTTGACTGACGAATGGCATAGGTTCCTCCTCGAATAAGGTCGGAACCTAATATACAACAAAAATTCCTTTATTGCAACCTTAATTTGGAATCAATCTACTAGTGTATTGGATTTTAAAGAACTTAGAGTCTTGTTTGCAGAGAGTCATCTTGAGCAATATTAAGGGTAGAAGTGAAGTCGGCCAAAATCCAGCCCAAATCCGGTCATGATGCCTGATTCATATATTGGCCTATATTATGGCACCTCTTAGTTTTTGCTAAATTCTCGTTGTATTTTACAGAACGTCCAAATCATGCAGCTTGAAACTTATTTCATGCAACAGGAGCAACCCATGTTCGCAACAAAGCTTAGGCGAATCATTTTTTTCATGCTATGGCTTCTCCTAGCTGGAGAGGTTGTCTCAGCCTTGAGCCAACCCAATAATCCCCTCGCCGACCCCAAAGCCATTGTCACTGCCGGTCAAGCCCGGTTCACTGTCCTCACCCCGCAACTCATTCGCATGGAATGGAGCGCCGAGGCGCGCTTCGAGGATCATGCTTCGCTCGTGTTCATCAACCGCCGATTGCCGGTGCCGGAATTCAAAACGATCACCAAAGGCGATTGGCTGCAGCTCAAAACCGCCAATTTGAATTTACGCTACAAAAAGAACAGTGGCAAATTCACCAAAGACAATTTGGAGATTCAATTCACCCTGAACGGCAAGCCGGTGCTTTGGCGTCCGGGCATCGAGGACAAAGGCAATTTGTACGGTACCATTCGTACGCTCGACGGCGTCCGTGGCGCCGTGCCGTTGGAATCTGGCTTGTTGTCGCGTGACGGCTGGGTTCTGGTCGATGATACCGAGCGCCCGCTATTCGACGACAGCGACTGGCCATGGGTGATGCCACGACCGGCGGGAGAGCGGCAGGATTGGTATTTCTTCGCGTACGGTCATGATTATAAAAAAGCGCTGTATGATTTCACGCGTGTCGCCGGAAAAATTCCCATGCCGCCGCGTTTTGCCTTTGGCACCTGGTGGTCGCGTTATTGGGCTTACACCGATCAGGAATTCAAGCAACTCGTGCACGAGTTTGAAATTCACGATGTGCCGTTGGATGTTTTGGTGATCGACATGGATTGGCATTTGACTTTCAATTTACGCTGGCACGACCGTCGCGTCGATCAAGCCGGCCAGCGTTTGGGATGGACGGGCTACACCTGGGACAAAAATTATTTTCCGGATCCTGCCGGCTTTCTGAAGTGGACGGAGAGCAAGGGTCTCAAAACACCGCTTAATCTGCATCCGGCTTCCGGCATTCAACCGCACGAGGAGCGCTATCCCGAGATGGCGCGGGCGATGGGCATCGATCCGGCCACGCAAAAGTATGTGCCGTTCGACATCGCGGATAAAAAATTCGCTGAAAATTATCTGAAGATCATGCATTATCCTTTGGAAGAACAGGGCGTGGATTTCTGGTGGCTGGATTGGCAACAGCAGCAGATTACGAAAGTGCCCGGACTCAATCCGACGTGGTGGCTCAACTACGTTCATTTTACTGACATGGAACGCCGGGGCAAAGCGCGCCCGCTGATTTTTCATCGTTGGGGCGGCCTGGGCAATCATCGCTATCAAATCGGCTTTTCCGGCGATGCGGCCACCATTTGGGAAATGCTGGCATTCGAGCCGTACTTCACCGCCACTGCTGCCAATGTGGGCTACGGCTATTGGAGTCACGACATCGGCGGTCACATGCCCGGCGAAGTCTCGCCAGAGCTTTATACGCGATGGATTCAGTTCGGGGTGTTCAGTCCGATTTTGCGCACGCATACGACGAAAAACCCGAAAGCTGAGCGCCGCATCTGGGCTTACCCGGTGGATTATTTTCTCACGATGCGCGAGGCGTTTCTGCTGCGGTACGCGCTGATTCCTTATATCTACACGGCGGCGCGGCAAGCGTACGACACCGGCATCTCAATTTGCCGTCCGATGTACTACGATTATCCCGAAATCGATGCGGCGTACGAGTTTAAGGATCAATACCTGTTTGGCGACAATTTGCTCGTGGCGCCGATTGCAGAGCCGGTATCCACCAACAATCTTTTGGCATCGAAGAGAATCTGGTTGCCAAAAGGAGAGTGGATCGAGTGGTTCACCGGCACGCGTTTACGAGGCCCGGCGGTAGCGGAGCGCATGTTTGCCGTCGATGAAATCCCGCTTTATGTAAAGGCTGGTTCGATCATTCCGATGCAACCGAAGATGCGCAACACCGGCGAGAAGCCGGTTGATCCGCTGATTCTCACGGTGTTTCCCGGTGACTCGGGCTCGGTTCGGATTTACGAAGATGCCGGCAACTCGCGCGGATACCAGAAAGATGAATATACGTGGACCTCTGTTCGTCACACGAAAACCGCTGATGGGAAATGGAAGATCGAAATTTTTCCGGCGCAAGGCCACTATCCAGGAATGCTCACCGAACGTGCGTACGAAATCAGATTACCGGGCGTATGGCCACCCGAGGCTGTCTCTTACAATAATCAACCTGTTGCCCACTCGCAGGAAGATGCCTTGTCTGGTTGGCGATATGACGGCGATAAACTGATGACCATTGTTTCTCTGCCGAAATTCCAAGTGAGTGAAAAAGTTGAGGTGTTGACTACGTTGCCGGCCGCCCTTGTTGCCCAGGATCATCTTCTGGACGGTGTTCCCGGGAAATTGGCGCGCCTGCGTCGTGTCATGCCGTTGCTCAACAGCCTGTGGCCGCAGGAGTGGTCGCCGGAAATTTTGGTGGCCGCGGCGCAGACAGGTAATCGCATCAGCATCAATTCCCAAAATACCCTGGCAGAGCTGCAAAAATTGGAGCGTGAATTTCCGGAGGTATTGAACCAAGTCAGCAAGCTCCAGGGGGATAGTACAACAATTGCCATTGCGCTGGCACATCTCAGGAGCAAATGAAATGAACCGAAACGGGCAATTGGCGCAATCCGTGCAATCTGTGTTGTGATTATCAGAAGAGGCTTCCATGAAATCATTCGCCACATTTCTCATGCTGGCGTTATTGGGCGTGGTCGCTTGCTCGAAACCGCCCAAAACTCATCCCCGAATCCTGGTGAGCCCGAAAGGCTTGGTGCATAATTTTTGGGTGACGGTGAAGACCGGCGCTGATTCGGCCGGGAAAGAACTGGGTGCGGAAGTCATTTGGAAAGGTCCGGCGCAGGAAACCGACATCGCCGGACAAATTGCCATCCTGGAAGATTACATCAACAAAAAGGTGGATGCGATCGTTTTGGCAGCATGTGACACCAAGGCGCTGAATCCACTCATTGACCGTGCCATGGACAACGGGATTCCGGTCGTCACCATCGATTCCGGAGTCGATTATGACCGGCCACTCTCTTTCATCGCTACCGACAACATCAAGGCAGCCGAATTGGCGGCCGATGCGCTCGCGCGCTTGGTCGGTTTCAAAGGCGAGGTGGCGCTGATGCCGCACGTGCCGGGCGCAGCGACCAGCATCATACGGGAGGAGGGATTCAAAAAAGGCATTGCCAAATATGCCGCGATCGAGCTTGTTGCGGTCCAATATTCGCACAGTGACGTGGCCACCGCCATGAGCGCCATCGAGAATATTCTTTCGGCTCATCCCAACCTGGACGGAATTTTTGCCACTACGGAGGCTGGAACCCTGGGAACCGTGCAAGCATTGACGGCACGCAACAAAATCGGCAAAGTGAAAGTCGTTGGCTTCGATGCGGCAACAGATGAGATCACGGCATTGCGGAATGGCGGTGTGCAAGCGCTGGTCGTTCAAGACCCCTTTAAAATGGGTTATCTCGGCGTAAAAGTTGCGCTGGATGCCATTGCGAAACGACCGGTCGCAAAGCGAATCGACACCGGTGTTTATGTCGTGACCGCGGAGAATATGGACACGGCGGAGATGCGGAGGATTTTGTCTCCGAATTATTGAATGTGGGGATGCGTATCGATTGCTGAGGGCAGCTCGCCGCGCACGAGATAATCCGCCAGTGCGGTCATCGCATTGCCCACGGCTTCGAGCACTTGCTCCTCTTCGCCGATCAGTCCGAGGGTCAAGGTCTTCTTGAGCTGGGTCTCCTTCCCGGCCTCGCCCTCAGCCCAAGCCTTCCAAATGATTTGGCCTTGAGGCGTCACCAGTATGGCATGGAAGTGCGGCAGAAGATCCTTGCCACCCAGAAGATATTTGCCCTGACCTTCGGTTGCCTGCGTTGAAAAATTCTCGCCGTAAATCACACCATCAGCTCGGAGCTTCCTGGCAACGCGGCGCAATTCGTTGACATTATAGCCTTGCGGCAGTTCTCGAACGCCGTAGTCAATAACCACCTGCCGTACCGAGTCGTCGGGAATGATGTAGAAACGGCGGAATTCCGCCAATTTCTCCTGGAAAATTTGGCGCAGGGCGATGCGACTTTTATCCCGCTTCACTTCTCCGACAAAACCCATGACGGCAACACGGCGAATGGTGCCAATTCGGGCCCGGTCGTACTTGAATGGCTCCTTGGTCGCTTTGTTCACAGCACAAGCGGCAAGTAGGAAAATGGCAAAGAGCAGACCGATAAAAAGTGGAAAGCGTTTCATCTTTTTTCTCCTCCGATCCTGGCTTGTCGGCAATCAATTCATCTTTCGACCCTAATTCACCATAAAGATAAGCAAAGATTTCCAAATTTGCCAGTGTTTTTCTCGGTAAAGCTTCGAAGCGCCTGCGTGCTGTACAGATGAAAAATTTTGCTTTGGGAAATATAAAACAAGTTTATATTTTAGTAGGATATGCCAGTACTGCAATATCAAGTCGTACGACCCTCCTTTTCTGTCACCCTGGAAGGCTGCGCCCGTGGGGGTCGTTTTAAGCACTGGCACGGATGACATGCTGAAAGAGATTCCCTCGTCTGCGGCCCTGTCGCCTTTGGCGCGAGGGCAGGCTTAATGAATGACAGCCAAATGGGAATGTAATGAGAAACTAAACGTTGTAATATTGGCGTGGAGAAAACCCATATTGGGGAAAAGCAGTCGAGCCGAGTTCCGGTTTTTTTGATTCAGTTACTCAACAAGTCCATTTCCCGCTCACGCCCTTGGAAAAATCGCCCATGCTTCAAATGACTGAAATGATGATTCACCATCATAATAAAACTGATGAATGAGACGGCGCCATGTTTCGATCTCATGATTTCCATTTCTGGGGTGTCGGTGCCTTGCTCTTCATGCTCGGGTTGACTTCAATTTCTTCCCCACCGGCAAAAAACAGGTCAAAGCCGCAGTCCGTGGCCTATAACCAGGATGATTCCATTCAAACCGAGCAGCAATATTGGGCACTTCTCAGTGCAGCCGATGAATCGACCTTTCAACACGAGTTTGAACCGGGGTTCCTGTTGTTGCTGGATGATCATGAAAAGAAAAATTACAGCCAACTTCCTTCACTGGCTGCCCGGAAATCTTTTATCGTCCATTACTGGAAATCCCGCAACCCCAACCCCCTGCTTCCGGAAAACGACCGTTTGCTGGATCATCTCCGGCGATGCGCTTATGCCAGGGAGCAATTCGCGATGGTGGAGCCACCCTATTTTGATGATCGCGGAAAATACCATATTAAATATGGCAAACCTCTTCAGCGGCTGCAAGATATTGGTGGATTGAGACGCCTCCCGGAGAGCCGGGTGATGATTGATCTCAACCTGTATTCAGTTAAAGAGAATGAGTCGTGGTCGTATGTCAACATTGCGCCCAATTTTGTTGTGCACTTCGTCAAAGATGGCCAAACCTTTCATGAAGTCCCAAGCTTGAAGGATGCCATCATTGGCAATCAAAGACGTGGTCTTCTCGTCTGGTACTGGGGTGATCTATTGAAAAAACGATTCTGGATGTCACCGGCCATCAATGAGACGGTGACCCAAATCGAAGCTTTGGAGACTGAGTTAGTCGTTAGAAATAGGGGACGGACCGTTAGGCTGGGGAGCTCAGGTATATCGGATCGGCAGATCGTTCGGCGACTGCTTGAAAATCTGGAGAGGGCGGACTATGCGGCGAGTGAGGCCAGCCTTGATGCTCCGGCAACGACATATCATGCAATAAATGCCCTCAATAAACTCTCATTTTCTGAAGACATCGCTCAATTCCGCGGACCGGAAGGTCAAACACGCGTCGAAGTAACTGTACGGACACCCTTGAAAAATTATGTTGACCATCTCGATTCACTCACCACGGATACGGTGCGCATCGAATACGCCTGTTTGTTACGTGATCAGTCGTTTGATTCTTTGACAGGAGCACGTTTACAAAGATACTTTCCGGTAAAATCAGCCGCTTTGGAAAATTTACCATTTGCTATTGGTTGCATGACGATGCTCACCTCGCCGCGAGAAAGCGAGCTGGCGCTGCAAGTAAAAAATGAGCAAAACGGCGAACTCGGATTTTCCCTGCAAGCTCTCAAAATTCGAGATTTTTCTGGTCGAGATTTGATGATGAGTGATATTCAGTTTTTCGCTGGCGTGACGAATACCAATCAACGGCAAGTGCTGCCGGTATTTGAGCGACAAAATGTGATGGTCGTGCCATATCCTTATGAAGAGCTGCGCAAATCAGTGTCGCTGTTTTGCTATTTTGAATTGTACAATTTACAATCAGCGGGCTTGGGGAGAGAATACACAGTTACATACAAAGTGTCACGAAACCGAGGGCGACAGGGTATTTTCAAAAGACTCTCAAGCTTGTGGGGTGGCAGGAAAGAGGTTTCTATGAGTATGACCGACACCCAATCCATCATCGCAGATAACGCCAACCAGCTCATTGCGCTCGACATTAGGAATCTGCCTGCAGGCGCATATCGACTTGAAGTCATTGTATCTGGAATAAAAAATAAAATCACCCCTGCAAGTGCGCAGAAAGATTTTATGATAATTGATTAGCCTAATTTTTTCGCTATGCAATCAAGTGCTATCCTCAGTGCAGAATTTTGCATATTTTAGTATCTTTCTTGCGCCGTTAGCCCTCCCACTGTTGGTATAGCGACAAAAAAAACCTGTGGTTACAAACATTCCTTCAGTTTGAGCTGTATGAGTGGCAAATAATTTGCATTATATTAATATTTAAGTTTTCTCGATGTTCCTATCTGCCTTGCACTAAGACAATACTTTTTTTAAGGACGAAACGGGAAGGATCGAAATGTTGTGGCAATGTGTTAGGACCTACTGTTATTCAGAGGAGTTTTTTCACCCTACACTAATTTGAGGAGGGAATCCTTATGTTACTTTTTAACCGTAATGTATCATGCAGCGTGAATACGAGGTCCATTCTATTCGTCCCGCTGCTTGTGATCACGCTTCTCATCTTGCTGTCTCCGGTTTTCGCGTTGGCGACCGGTAGTATTGCCGGCAAAGTAACCGACAGGAAAACCGGTGAGCCGTTGCCCGGAGCCAACGTGGTTGTTAAAGGCACGAGTTTTGGCGCGGCAACCAGCTTGGATGGATCTTATTCGATTCCCAATCTGCAAGCAGGCACTTATACCGTTGTCGTCTCGTACGTTGGATACCGTACGCAAACTCTCGAAGTGCAAGTGAGGGACAATGAGCAGGCCACTGCCAGTTTTGCGCTGCGGGAGGATATCTTGAGTTTGGGCGAGGTTGTGGTCACCGGCATTTCCTCGCGAACTGCGAAAGAAGTGGCCGAAGTCGCCGTTGCTCGTGTCGCCGTTACCGACTACACTGCTCAAAACAGCTATCAAACGGTTACACAATTGGTGACCGGCAAGGTGGCGGGCGTCAATATCGCGCCAACTTCTGGCAATGCCGGCTCGGGTTATCGCTTCAACGTGCGCTCCGGCGGCGGTTTGAAGGGTGACGAGCAGCCGGTTATCTACATCGATGGGGTGAGGATGGATAATTCCCAAGTCAGGGGCTATGGCGTCGGTGGGCAGGGCATCAGCGTGCTCTCCAGTTTGAATCCGGACGACATCGAGAAAATCGAGTTTTTGAAGGGCCCGGCAGCTGCGGCTTCTTATGGCACCAGCGGTGCCAACGGCGTTGTATTAGTCACGACGAAGCGCGGGAAACTCCAGCCTGGAGAAGGAGGTGGCATTGCAATTGATTACAAAGTCTTTGCCGGTACCAATCGTCAATCTTATGAGTACAAGTCCTCCGATTTTGTCTCTGCTCCCGCTGCCAATCGTATTTTTCGCGACGGTGACATCGTGCAACAAACTCTGAGTGCGGCTGGCGGCAGCGATCGCCTCAAATATTTTGCTTCATACGACAATCGCCACGAACAAGGCATCACGCGCAACAACTCCATGAATCGCAAAAACGTGCGTGCCAATATCGATGCCTTTCCCAATCAGAAGCTGACGCTGCGCCTGAGCACCGGGTACACGTTGAACAAGCTGATGCGCCCGAATAACGACAACAACATTTTCGGTTATCTCGGCAACACGCTGCTGCGTCCGGCTTCCTACACATTTACCGACAGCGCTGCCATCGAAGCGATACGCGACGAGAACAACTTCAACAGCTTCATCGGTTCGGCCAGCGCCGAATACACGCCGTACAAGAACTTGTACGGCCGATTCACCGTGGGCATCGATGATAACAACCTCCGCCAGGATCAATTCTATCCGCTGAACTACCGTTATGGCGTATCGCAGTATGATCAGGGAACCCGGCGCATCTATAACCGTCGCAACACGCAGTATACGTACACACTGGACGGTCGCTATGAGTATGATCTTTTCGGCGCGAAACTGCACGGCACCGCGATTGTCGGCGCGCAACTGCTGAACAGTCGCTTCAGAACCTCCTATCTCAGCAAATTCAACTTCAGCACGGAATTGATTACAAACATCGGCGCCGGGGCGAATTTGTGGGACGCCGATGAGGACTTCGAGAACCGTCGTGAAGCCGGTATTTTCACCGAACATTCCTTCAATTATTCGGATCAATACTTTCTGACGCTCGGCATTCGCCGTGATTATGCCAGCGTCATCGGCAAGCAAGCGCCCAGCATCAATTATCCCAAAGCCAGTGCGGCGGTGCGCCTGGATCGCTACAACTTTTTCCCCAAGGCGTTCAGTCTCATGAAAGTACGCGCGGCTTATGGTGAAACCGGCATCCTGCCGGCATTGCTGGACGGCATTTCACTGCTGTGGCGCGCCGAGCAAGGCGGTTACGGCGCCGGCGCCACGTTGGCGACGATTGGCAACGAAGCCATCAAACCGGAAAGGGTCAAAGAGCTCGAGTTTGGATTTGAAGCCGAACTCTTTGAGAGCTACGGCGTCGAATTCACTTATTATCTGCAACGGATCAGCGATTCCATCATCAATTTCCGCAACTCACCTTCGACTGGAAAAATTGCGAGCGCGGTACCGTTCAACATCGGTAAAGTTGACGGTTCCGGCGTGGAATTGCTGATGCGGGCCACGCCGATTCGCTCACGCAACTTTGCCCTCGACCTCACCGTGATCGCCAATCACCAGGACAATGAAGTGAAAAGTCTCGGCGGCGCGCAGCCGATTTTTGACGGTTTCGATGTTAACGTCATCAAGGAAGGCCTGGCCAAACACGAATTCTACACCAAGACGGTTACTGGCGTTAATTATGATGCAAGTGGCTTCTATTCCAGCGCGCAACTGACCACCGATCGTGTGGCCCTCGGCAATCCAATCCCCAAGAATACCGGCTCGTTCTCGGTGAATTTCCGTTTCCTGAAAAATTTCAATCTTTATGCGCTGGCCGATTGGGCTACTGAGCAAAAGATGTATAATGATACGGAGCTTTTCTCGCGGCGCTTTGGCAATGATCCGGAATACAACAAGATCGCCACACAACTTGGGTTGGCTGGCACCACCAAAGCCGGCGGCGTGGGCTCTTTTGTTACACCGGTCGCCGGAGTTACTCCCCTCACGCCGGGAACGCCGGAATACCAAGCCGCAGCCGAACGCTTCGCGCGAATGGACTATCGTTATAATGGCAATTTTATCGAAAGCAGCGATTACCTCAAATTGCGCGAAGTCAGCCTCAGCTACAGCTTCAAGGATTTCTTGCCTACGTTTTTTGGCGGCAACTATTTGAAGGATGTGGTCCTCGGCGTCTCCGGGAGCAACTTGTGGACGACCACCAAATACAGCGGCGCCGATGTGGAGCTCAATTTCGATGGCGCCCGCAGTTTGGTTCGTGGGCAGGACTTTTTGACCTTGATGCAACCGAGAGCTTATAACGTTTTCTTCAGATTTTCGCTCTAAAACGTTCGTAGTAGCCCCCTACGGGCGGCAGCCTTCAGAAGCCGCTTGTTTTGGTAAATTAAAGCGCCTATAGGCGTTACATTACTACGAACTTTATTAAATGGAGAACTCAAATGAAACGACTTCTCATATTTGTAGCCCTGTTGGCATCGCTGGCGATTATCAGTGCCTGCACGGACTATTCCAACTCCGTTGATCCGATCATCAACCAGGTGCCGGATGACCGGTTGAACACGCCGGATCAGATAAATTTTCTCATCATCGGCGTGCAACAGCGTTTTTCAACCGCAATTGCACAAACCATGGTTTTGGCCAGCGGGCTTTCGGATGAATTCTTTTTCGATCAACGGGTGCCGAACGCGACGTTTCCCACCTTTAATGAGATCGATTTGGGCGATATTAGAACCGACAACAACTCGGTGGATGGCGCTTACAACCCGCTCGGCGAGCTGAGATTCTTTAGCGATGATCTGGTGCGGCGAGTCGGCGCCATGCAAATCAGCGATGCGGCATTGCAGAAGAAAGGGCTCTATACCGGCTATTTATTTGGCGGCATCGCGCGTTATCTGTACGCCACCTATTTCGGCTTGAATCCCACCGAGGGCGGCGGCGTGATTGATAACGGCCCGTTCATCCCCTCCGCACAAATGTATGATCTGGCACTGGAAAAATTCCAGCAAGCCTCGGCCAATGCCCCAACCGATTATGACAAACGTGTCGTCAACTCCCTCATCGCCAGGATTCATCTGATTCGCGGCAATTTTGCCGCGGCGCGGACTGCTGCGACCGCCGGCATGGTGCAAGGCGACGCTGCTCTTCAAGGCAAGTACAATACGCAGTCCACCAATTATTACTGGCAACAAGCAGGATTGGGCCGGCCGCAGTATGTTTGTGATGCACGCTTCCTGGCGTACGTGACTGCCGATCCGAAGGAAAAAAATCGCATCGCCCTCAGTCCGATCACCGGCACCGACGCCGCCAAAACGGTTTTTCAGCGTCAGGCCAAATACGCCACCGAGTCGACACCGATTGACTTCATGAGCTGGCAGGAAAATAGTCTCATGTTGGCCGAGCTGGATGTCCGCGATGGCAACGCCGCTGCGGCCCTGGCGAGTGTCAACGCGGTGCGGGCTTCGCATAATCTTGATCCGCTGAACACGATCGATCTCGACGGAATTTACATCGAGCGGGACAAGGAGCTCTTTGTGACCGGCATCCGGCTGGCCGATCAACGGCGCTTCAACCGCTTCCATCTGCCGGCCGGAAAGTGGCAGTTCCTGCCGATTACCGACGACGAAAGAAACAACAATCCAAACTTCTAAAACAATCGAGTTGTCCTGCGCGACCATCTTGATCAATTGTTGTTCTTGATTTTGTACAAATGCTCCGTTGCACCAACGGAGCATTTGTGTTTTTATAAACCCAGGCGTTCCGTCGTTCCGGCTGTCGCCCGGAAGGTTCGGAACGCTTACTATTTTCATTCTTTGCTTGACTTTGCGTACGGGATGATGTAAATTTGTTCAGCAATTGATAAGTGGCACGGAGGGCTGAATGAAAGGCAGCAAGAGTTTCTGAGTGACAAGTTGGGTGATTTCGGGAATCTGGTGGGAACAGGAGTCATTGTGTTGTCATTTTTTACTGAAAAAGTCGGATGGCTTCCTGTTATCGGAGGGATCGCAATTTGTATCGCGTCTTACGCATTTGCGCTATACTTAACCCCGATAATTCATGAGCCACATTTTCAGGCTTGAGCCAACAGCAGAGTGCTGTCGATTTACGCACCGCGTGAATTATCGGGGTTAAGGAGATCAAAATGATTGAGCCCACGATTGCGATGCTGATTTTCTTGATCCTGATCACTCTCGTCGCCGGCCCCCAGGCCTATCGCAATTGGCGAGAAGCACGGAAGAAAAGGGATTAGCAGATCAGGCGGTCTTAGTGGAAACTTTTCGTGATTGCCACCGGTACGATAAATGAGACGACGCCGTGATTATTCATTCGACTGCATCCGGTTGCAATAATGATTTTACTGTTGCGCTTGATTCGATAGAACAAGTTTCAAATAGGAAGTTTTGCGTTGCAAATTCTTTGCAACAGCCAGAATTGCAATTAAAGTTTTAAATTAGGGAAAAGGAGCCAAAGAGTATGAAGAAAACCACTCTGTTGCTGCTGCTATTGCTTCCGGTTTCTGTCATCGGCCAGGGAATCGAGGTGCCGCCGCGCCATATCATCGATTTCCCAACCGCCTGGCCGCTGCCGCGCGCCGGTTTCGATCTTAACGTGCGTTTTTTTGGTATGAACGGCGCCATTGTGTCGATGAATGTCGGCGTCTCGGGACAGTTCATGTTTGGCGCTTCCTATGGCGGCACCAATATCCTGGGCGAAGATTCCCTGCACTGGAATCCGGCGCCGGGTCTGCTTGTTCGCTATCAGTTGATTGGCGAAAGTTTTGCCTTGCCGGCGATATCCGTGGGCTTCGAATCCCAAGGTTACGGCAGTTATGTCGATTCCACCAAACGCTACACCAACAAATCGCCCGGCTTTTACGTCGTGGCGAGCAAGAGCTATGCGCTGCTGGAACGCCTGGATTTTCATGGCGGCGTCAATTATTCCCTCGAGCGGGGTGACAAGGACCGCGACATCAATTTATTCGTCGGCGCAACTTTGGCCGTCAATCAAGATTTTGAAATACTCGGCGAGTATGACTTTGCCATCAATGACAATAAAGAGAAAGTCTCACTGGGCTCGGGGGCCGGATATTTGAATTCCGGCCTGCGATTGAACATCAAAAAAGTCGTCTACCTCGAGCTGTTCGTGAAAAATCTTTTGCAGAACAAGCGCGACGCCAAATACTTCAACCGTGAATTCAAAATTACATTTTTCCAATACATCTTGTAGGTGGGAACATGAAATCGACTCGAAGCTTCCGGTTTATGCTTGCCGCCATTTTTATCCTCAGCAGTCTCGGTTGTTACACACTTTTGAAACATCCGCGGGTGCAAAGCGGGGACCGATTGCCCTCCTCTTACGCTGAAGACAGAATCAGTTTTGCAGAAAACTGCGCTTCCTGTCACAGTGTGACCAGCTTGAGCACTTATCATCGGGCAATTCCACCGCCAAGGCGCTATGTCTCTCCTACTTGGGATTATTATTATGATTATCCCTGGTGGATTCCTTATTACGCGCCAGGCAACGCCGACACCAATGTTGAGGCCGCGCAGAGAAAACGCCCGTTTGACCGGCGCCATCTGAGCACGCCGGATGAGACGGCGCCTGCACAAACTGCCACGCCGGCGCCCGCACCCGGGCCAACGACGATTGCCAAGCCCGCCGACGCCGGAACGCCTCCGAATACGCCGCAACGCGAAGACACGAGTAAGCGCGACGAGAAGCGCTCCGGAGAGGGCCAGAGCGGTGATCGCCGTACGCGCAAGCCGGGACCGCCGTGAAATACATTCCATTTTGTCAGGGAGCGTGACAATGTCGAGAAGTCTGCGAATTGTTTTGGGAATCTCAGTCATTTTGCTGGTGATTTTCGGTGCAGTGATTGTCCTGGGGATGAGATTGGTCAAAAAATCGCTGCCGCAGCTGAGAGGTGAGCACAAGCTTTCTGTTCTTTCCCAGCCCGTTACCGTTTATCGCGATCAATACGGCGTGCCGCATATTTTCGCACAGAATGAAGAGGATCTTTGGCGCGCGGCCGGCTACGTCACCGCCCAAGATCGTCTGTGGCAGATGGATTTGACGCGAAGGGCCGTGCGTGGCACACTCTCTGAAGTCTTCGGCGAAGTGACCCTTCCGGATGACAAATTTTTACGTGTCTGGGGCTTCCATCGCATCGCCAGGCGCATTGCCGAAAATCTTTCCCCGCCATCGCGGCAAATGCTCCAAGCCTATGCCGAGGGTGTGAATGCGTTCATTGCAGAAAATCACCAGCGCCTGCCGCTCGAATTCAGTATCTTGCGTTACAAGCCGGAGCCGTGGCGAATCGAAGACAGTATCGGCTACATCCGTTTGATGGGGTTCAAGCTCAACTTTGCCTGGTTCTTTGAGCCGGTGTTGGGAAAGGTTGCGGATAAATATGGCTTGCCAATGGCCCTGGAGATTTTTCCGGCGGTTTTGGAAAATACGCCGAGCATCATTCCGGAAATGCCGCGCAGGTTTGCCTCGAGTCTGGATGATTTCTTGCAACTTGCCATTCATACGCGTTCCCGCCTCGGCCTGCCGGTGGCAGGACTTGGCAGCAACAGTTGGGCAGTGCGCGGCGCCCGCACAACAACCGGCAAACCGATTCTCGCCAACGACCCTCACCTCGGTCTCACCCTGCCCTCGATTTGGTACGAAATGCACCTCGTTGCCGGCGCACCAGGAAAAGAAACCATTGATGTTGCCGGTGTCACTTTTCCCGGCCTGCCCGGTGTGGTGCTCGGTCACAACCGCGTTATCGCTTGGGGTTTTACAAATGGCATGGTCGATGATCTCGATTTTTATCTCGAAAAAATCAACCCTGCCAGTCCGGATGAGTACTGGACTGGCAGCGGATGGAAGAAAATGGAAGTGCTTGAAGAGTACATTCCGATCAAAGGACGCGATCCGGAGTTATTCAAAATTTATTTGACCGTGCACGGCCCGGTGGTGAATTCAATCAGTGATGTCGTTCGCAATGACTCTCTGGCAGTGAGTTTTCGTTGGACCGGTTTTGAGCCAACGGAAGATGTGGCTGCCTTGTCTCTGCTCAATCGCGCCAAATCCTGGGAAGATTTTCAGCAGGCGATGCAACATTATGCCGTACCGAATCAAAACGTGATTTATGCCGACACCGCCGGTAACATTGGTTATTATTCCTGTGGCCGCGTGCCGATTCGCCGGGATGGCAAAGGCTATCTGCCCTATCGCGGCTGGGAAAATGCCGGTGACTGGATTGGGATGATTCCATTCGAGCAGATGCCACATGTTTACAATCCGGTGCAAAATTATGTGGCCACCGCAAACAATCTGATCGTCGGTAAAAATTATCCCTATTACCTTTCAAATGCCTGGGAGCCTTCCAGCCGTATCGAGCGCATCACCGAGCTGATCACCAACCTGAATCCGAGCAGTGTTCAGAGCGTCGTGAAAATGCAAAACGACGTGGTTTCGATGCATGCCCGGCGAATGCTGCCCGTGTTGCTCAATCTTCTTGATCGGGCGACTAGTGATTCAAGCAACGCTTCGACAAGGTCGAGCGAGGAAGAGAATAACGCCCGCTTGCTGATCAGCAATTGGGATGGCATTGAGACTCCAGATAGTGTGCCGGCGGTATTGTTTGAAATTTGGAGTTATGAATTCCTGCTGGCCACCATGAAAGACGAGCTCGGCGATACATTATTCAAGTCCTATGCGGCATGGTCAACTTTGGCGATACGTGCCTTGGAGTATCTGGCGCAGCATCCGGAGTCGTCATGGTTCGACAATCGCAACACGCCCGAGGTCGAAACGGCGCCGGAGATTGCGCTGGTGTCTTATCGAAGAGCATTACAGTTCCTCCGCGAGCGACTTGGCGACATCCTCGGCGACTGGCAGTGGGGAAAAATACATCAATTGACTTTGGCGCATCCGTTGGGAAAACAACGTCCTCTCGACCAGATTTTCAATGCTGATCCGTTTCCATGCGGCGGCTCTGCAGCCACCATCAACAAGGGGGAATATCTCCTGTCTGATCCTTTTGCCGTCAGCGTCGGGCCCTCGGTTCGCATCATTGTCGATCTGGCTCATCCCGATGCCGCATGGTTTGTCATCCCCGGCGGCCAATCCGGCCAGCCGTTCAGCGAACACTATAAAGATCAAATTGAATTGTGGCGGCAGGGGAAATATCGCAAAGTTTCGATGCGCCGGGATGAAGTTGCCGCAACCAGCAAGAACACGCTGATTTTGCAACCGGCCACACAGGTGCATTAAAGCTCGTTCGCCGCTTCTATAAAAAATGCTGAACGCCTCAATAATAAACTCACAGTCTGCACCACAGTTTTAACGGAGACCGTATGAAACAAATCGCTGACCTCATACTGGGAGAAAAGTTCACTGCTTTTTTTGTGGTCCGGCGCAAGGACATCAAGAAAAAGAAAAGTGGCGAGCCTTATCTCATTTTGAATCTTGTTGACGCCAGCGGGCACATGGATGGCATCTGGTGGGATTTTACGCCGAATCTTTTTGGCAGCGATGAAACCGAAAATGTAGAGGTCGGTGATATCGTCAAAGTGGCGGGCAGCGTCGAAGAATATCAGGGTGTCAAACAAATTCGTGTTGAAAAGATTCGCCGCGCCAAGCCCGAGGATGGAGTGGATCTGTCGAGATTGGTGCCCACCACCGAAACCGATCGGCAACTGCTGTGGCAGAATTTCCGCAAGCTGATTGACAGCGTCACCAATCCTTATCTGCTTTCACTCCTGCGCCGCATATTCGATGATGAGGCATTCGCCAAAAGATTCATGGATTCGCCGGGCGGCAAACAATGGCACCACAACTATCTCGGCGGGCTGATGGAGCACACCCTGAACACCGCGACCATTTGTGATCGTTTGGCGAAAATTTATCCGGCTGTCGATCGCGACTTGCTCGTTGCCGCCGCACTCGTTCATGACATTGGCAAAGTCGAATCTTATACTCACGGCCCGCTCTTCGAGTATACCGATGCCGGCCGGTTGCTCGGCCATGTGGTCATTGGCAGCCAGATGGTTGCCGAGAAAATCAACGAATTCCCGGAATTTCCAAAAGAACTGACGATCAAATTGCAGCATCTGATCTTGAGCCATCAAGGCAAACTGGAGCAGGCCTCGCCGGTGGAACCGATGACCCGCGAAGGTTTTATTCTCTATTACGCCGATGAGATCGATTCGAAACTCAATGCCTTTGACCGGATCAGCAAAGAGGAACGACCGAGCAGCGTGAAGTGGAGCAAGTTTGTGAATTTGCTGGGCAGGTATTTGTATCTTGGAGAAGCGTCGAAATAACACTGCCGGCTCCTCTGCTGACGATCCTCAATGCTGCCACCACGCCTCGCGCAACAGCATCGGAAAGCAGAGGAGAAACGGTTGCGCGTCCACAGCCATGGAGTGGGTTGCGCCCGTGGAAGAATAATTTCCTACAGAGACATTCACCACCTACTCACCCACATCCACAAAAATTTTTCCGCTTGATTTCTGCCTGATCACTTTATTATTTTGGGTTCGATTCTTCGAGAGTTTGAGAATGTTGAAGCGACCAAACCCTGCCGAGGGGCTGTAGTGCTCGAAGCCGAACCGGCTCGCATCCTACCGATTATTATCTACAAATATCAGTCGGAGAATATCATCCTTCGAAAATTGCTTCACCAGATCTTTTGCCTTCCTACGAACGCAGTCTCCTGCAGCCACAGGGTGGACTACGCCTGTAGGGATCATTCCTACGAACGCAAGTACCGTCCGCTTGCGCAACAGCGGCAAGGTGTCGGGATGCGTGGGCCAATATTGGGCAAGGACATTGATGGAGATCTCGCGGACGTAGTATTGGACGTAGTATTCATCATCATTGACAGCTCGATCACGCAGCAGCGGTAAGATCATTGGATCTTGGGCAATTCCACCAGCGGTGGATTTTCGCGGACGTTTTGCTCGACAAAACGGCGCGAAGCTGGATTTGCAGGTATTCTTCTTTTTGCGGCGGGGTCAGCGCGTTGAGGTCGATGCGTCTGTAACGCTTTTGCAGAAGAGAATAATAAGCATCAAGCTCGGGAATCGTCAAACCAGTTGGGCAGCCTTGTTCTTTTTCCCATCGGTGGATGGCTTCGGCAACGAGCCGTCCCAGCTCATCCACTGATTTGAAAGGCGGCCCCGTAGAATGTCGCGCACTGGTTGCATTACGAAGTTTTTCAATTTGTGAGGTATCCTTGTCGATGAATTTGCGCGGCCACGGGGCTTCATCACTCAGCAGAAAAATCAAGCAGGGTTTCCCAGTCTTTCTGCTTGGCGATACTCCATTTCGGTAATGGAGAGTTGCTCAGGATTGTTTTCGGATGGTGTCCAACCATAACGCCACGCATAGATGGCGACAAACAAATCACACGCCGCCACATCCGACAAGCATCGATCAACCGGACGCTGGTCTTCGGCAACATAATACTCCATCGCAACGTCTTCGTGTCCCATGCGACGAATTACGGACGAGACTTGGCGACGATAATCTTGCAAGTCGAGATAGGTTGAGGAGACGTAAACTTTGGCCATGCGTTTATGACGTAATTTCAATCTCGCTGGTGCGGAAATCCATCGCCAAACGCTTTCCTTGCAAAAGGCCCCTTCCAAACAGCGCTTCATCGGAGCTCGTCAGCATGATTCGGATGTCCCTTTCTTCCCCATCCCACCGAATTGCTCCTAAAAAGATCAATTCCTCTTTCACGGTTCCATCTGCCAACTCAACTTTCGTTAGCTCTATCAGTTCCAGGCCGAGTTGGATGGCAACAGATACGGGGGCTGTGATGTCGCCTTCAAATCCTGTATCGATAAGGGCTTCACTCTCAATGGCCGCTCTGCTGCCTAACAATGTGACATGAACACGCGGATTGCCATATTCATCAAGATAGCATTTCATGCTGCCCTCACCTTTTGAAAGAATACAAAGCCGGGTAACCAATCTTGACGGCATAGAACACCTTATCCGGATGTTTGGCCTTTGCTTTGGTATCTGCTTCGATCAACGTATCTCCGAGAAAGTAATCGCCGCTGTCCACTTCGATGACGGCGACTTTGCCATGATACTTTTTCTCCAGCTTCTTGCGAAGGCGCTCGTAAACAGCCTCCCCTTTCGCGACAAACTCCTTTTTATTGATCTTAAAGACCTGTGCTTGCATGGCTCACCTCTTTCTTGACGGTTTTACGGAATGAATGACACTCAAAGATACGCGCACTTGGCCAAAAAGTCAAGGCGCTATTGAAATTTATAGTAATGCCTCAGTTACGGGTGGAGAGAAATGTCATTCCGTAGGCTACGCCCGTAGGGAATCTTGTTTCTAACCAGCACTGTACTCAGCCTGAACAAGATGCTTCCAGCATGACATGGGTGGTTGTCCACCAATAACTGAGGGATTACAATTTATAGTACAAACAAAAAGTCCGAATCCCTCACGTTCCTGGCAGGTAGTAAAAGGCAAGGCTACGCTCTTTGGGAGCCCAAAATAAAAAAGCCAAAGACGATCAAAAGCGCGATGGCCTCCAGGGGCAGCGCAACTTCCATGAGTTTTTTGAAGGGATCATGCCGATTCTTCCATTGCTAATCGCTCAGTCTCGTTCATAGATCACCTTTCCTTCTCGAATAGCCGGACGTAAAACGGTGCCGACTAAATCGCCTCGGCGTGCAATTTCGTCCGGGGTTGTCACGATGATGTCTTTACCGATCAGAAAATCTGTTAACGCACGCCGGATCTCGACCGCGACTCCACGTTTATCGGTCACTTGCGCCAAAACAACAAGCAGGTCAATATCACTCATTGGGCCAGCATCACCACGGGCTTGGGAGCCAAACAGGATGATCTGTAACGGGTGAAAGCCACAAACGATGCGGTCTCTCATCGCAGAAATTCTGCCGTCATCATAGAGTCACCTCCCAAAATACACAGCTTTCTGCTAAAATTCAAGCCTCGACTGTATCAAACCCGGGTCTGACAAAACTTCTGGCATTGGGGAAATGTTGTTCGGTCTTCCTCCGCAAACGATCCAGTTGCAAAAGCAAATTCAGAATGCTGTCCGTCTTCTCCGGGAAATGTTCGTGCAGCGTTCCCCAAGCTGCGATCGACCGATCCATGGCAATCAACGCGACTTTGGCGGAGCCGTCGGAATCCTTTGGAAAAGGCTTGCCCTCATCATCCAACAGCTCGAAATCATCCTGCATCAGCGCCCGCATCAACTTGACGTAAATCTGATGCTGGTACCAGCGAATCACCTCGACCGCATCCACGATGCTGGCGGCCTGTCTATGCGGCTCGTGACCGCTGATTTCAAGCTGGAGCATGGTGTTCAACTCTTGCTCTTTTTCCATGAAAAGGGCTTGCTCCGTCTCGAACCACTCGTCCACCATTTTCCCATACGTGCTTGCGGCGCGTGCAAGCTCGTGATGCTCGGCCTTCTTTCTATGTCGTCGTTCCTGCCTTTTGACCTCAACATAATCACTGGCGTCGAGATCGATGCCTCTTTCCTTGGCCATTTCGTAGAGCATTTCCTTGGTTTGCTCGAAGATGTCTCCCAGTTTTTTCCAAAACGCTTCATTGGTGATGTCGTGGGCGGCGGGGTCATTTTGGTCCTGTTCTTCCTGAGCATAAACCAGGCAACGCGAAGTGAACGGACAGCGCTCACACCAGCGGTCGCAATAATTGTAGATGCCGGAGATAAAGCGAGGATCCTCGGCGAGCTGACGAAGTTTTTGAGTACGCATGATCTCACCCGATGGTTACGAAACTGAGAAAGAGTTGTGAATTGAAGATTGGCTGGAATATATTCCAACAGCTTCAGTCGATATTGTTACCAGTGTCTTTTGACACTACTCATCGTTCCACCGCCGGACAGATATCCTGATACGCACAAAACGGACATGACCCCGGTCCCGGGCTCGGCGTGTAATCCCGCTGGCGAATGCCCTCCGCCGCTTTTAAAACATCTTCTTCTGTTTTTTTCAGCAAACGCTCTTTGCGGGGGGATTCGCCGATCAAGCCGGTGTCGAGAAAATGCAGGCGCCAGGCAGTTACTGGTTTGCCAAAACGCTTTTCATAAGCCTGTGCATAAATGCGCAGTTGCCGGCTTTCCACTGTTTGCTTCCTCGCTTTCTCCGGATCATTTACTTCTGATGATTTGTAATCGATCAGGTAAACACTGCCGTCAGGCAGCTCATCGACACGATCCCAACGGCCGGCGATAAAGTTGTTGCCAAGACGGAATTTGAACGGCTCTTCGACATAAGTCGGAATTGCACCATTGGCCTCTTGTTGCGCAAAAAAATTTTTCAAAACCTGCTGGCCGTAGGCAAACCGCTGATCTTCATGTTCACGGCTGATAAAACCTTCGCTGCGCCAATTGGCTTTGAAAACACGCAGCAAATCATCTTCGTGCACAGGCCGGCCATGCAGCTTGCGATGGTTGTACTCACGAATCGCCTCGTGAATAGCCTTGCCGTAGATGATGCTGTGGTGCACTTCCAACGGTACGCGCAAAATGTGAGCGTATTTGTATTTCAGCGCACAGGTCAGGTAATCATCAATTTTATGTGGATCGAGCGTCAGCACCTGGTCCGGCGGAATCACGCCGGTGTCAGCGGGCACTTCTTCGGGTGTCACGTCGAAGCGCGCCAGCGTTTCCAGCGGCGAGCCTCTGATATAGTCTTCATCCGTATGCGCATGATCGATGGCTTCGTAAACAAAGAGGCTGACTTTTCTCGGCCGGCCGCCGCCATAATCACGGGCACTGGTCAGATAAAGCTCATCTTTTGCCCGCGTCATGCCGACGTAAAACAACCGGCGCTCCTCCTGCAAATGAAAGTCACCTTCTGGGAGCTTGTCTTTGATTAATTCCTCCGGCAGCTCAATTGTCGATTCGCGTGCATCGGTCGGAAATTTACGCGCCACCAATCCCACCAGGAAAACAACGGGAAACTCCAGGCCTTTGGCTTTGTGAATCGTGAGCACATGAACGGCATCTTCGTCGAGATCGGCATCTGCAAGACCCGGATCATCGCCCAAATCGCGCATCAAATCAAGGTGCTGCGCAAAAAAAGTGGCGTCGCCGGCGGTGGTGAAATGCGCATAACTTTGTACCGCCGTGAAAAATTTGGCGAGGTTGCGCAGCTTACTGTCGCTCTCGATGGATTCTCCCGCCGCCAGCCGGTTCAGATAACCGGTTTCTTTGAGAAAATGATAGAGCAAGGCATACGCCGGCAACCGGCGTGACTTCTCCAGGAAACGATCGTGATCGGCAATAATTTTTGCCATGGTCGCGCGGCCCTCGGCGGAAAGCGGCTCGCTCCACTCGAACGCATCGGGATTGCGAAAGATGCTGAGGAGTGGGCGATGCGTGCGGTCATGAACACCGAGAGCAAGTTGCAAATCCGCCATGGGCATGCGATAGATTTCCGAAAGCGCGAGATGGTAAAGACTTTGTGAATCTCCCGGATCCGCAATGACTCTAAGAAAAGCCATCAACATCCGAATTTCCTCGCGCTGATAGAGGCCACGATTGCCGGAAAAGCGATAGGGAATTTTTTTATCGGCGAGGGCGCGCAAATAGGCATCCGCCGCATTGTTGGAACGAACCAGGATACAGAAATCGCCATAACGCAATTTTTCCGCCTTTACTTTTTGGGTAATGAGATCGGCGATGGCCTCCGCCTCGGCGGATAAAGTCTCGAAATGCAAATGTTCCACCGGCTTGCCGCCGGGCTCACGACCGACCAGTTTTTTATTGACTTTTTGCTTGACTTCGAGACGGTCAGGGTCGTTGTGTCGAATCAATTGGTATGCCGCATCCAGAATGGCTTGCGTGGAACGGTAATTTTGCGTAAGGATCACATGTTTGGCGTCAGGATAGGTGTCACCAAAATTCAGGATGTTGCTGATGGCGGCGCCACGAAACTTGTAGATGGATTGGTCGTCATCGGCGACGACGGTTATATTGCGATGCCCGGCCGCCAGTTCTTTGACGAGTTGAAACTGCGCGTAATTGGTATCCTGAAATTCATCGACAAGAATGTAGCGATAGCGCTCCTGCAAACGCCGGCGAATATCCGGAAATTCACGCAACAGGCGCAAGGCGAGCGTAATTTGATCGCCGAAGTCCGCCACGCCTGATTCCGCCAGTAGTTTCTGATAGGCTTCGTAGCATCGTGCCAGTTCAAGCTGTTTTTCTGCTTCCAAAAACGCTGCGGGATCGTCGCCCTGGGATGCCAGTTGTCTTTCGGCAAATTCAAGATACTCGGCCGGCGAAATGTCCTCGTCTTTGGCGCGGCTGAAATGCTGCAACAAATCGTACAGAAACTTGGTGGGATTGCTCAATGGGCGGTAATGCTTGAGCGGAAGTTTGAACAGGTGCTCGCGTAAAAACAAGGCTTGCTCTGCTTGTGCCATGACTCGGAATTCAGGATCAAGGCCGAGATCAACAGCAAACTCGCGGATGAGCTTATCTCCAAAAGAGTGAAAAGTCGAGATGGTCATGTCCGTGTAGCTGTACGGCACCAGCACGTCGACACGCTCTTCCATTTCGGCGGCGGCTTTTTCGGTGAAAGTTAGTGCGAGAATCTCCTTGGGCTTGGCCAATTTGGCCGCAATCAGATAGGCAATGCGGTAGGTGATAACGCGAGTTTTGCCGGTACCGGCGCCGGCTATGATGGCCAGTGGACCGGCCGGGTGCTGAACAGCACGCCGCTGCTCTTCATTCAACTCATTTAAAATGCGGTCAATAGAGAAAATCTCGGACATGATGATAACTTCGAAATTTAATCTCCCCTGGAAAATTATGTCCGTGAGGGACTTGGAAATGAAATTTCCAAAAAAAAAGCGCTTCCCGAGGGAAAGCGCTTCATGTCAATATTTCTTTGACGAACTCAGTTCATGATGTGTGATTCGGGATTAATCGGTTTCCCATCGCCCCATACTTCATAGTGCAAGTGCGGTCCTGTGGCGCGACCGGTTTCGCCCACCAATCCAATTAAATCCCATCGGTTAACCATTTGGCCGGTCTTGACCAGGACTTGGGAAAGATGGCCGTAAAGGGTTTTCAGACCGTTACCGTGATCAATAATAACCACCTTCCCGAATCCTTCTCCGGGTCGATAGGTAGCCTCGGCTTTCTCCACCCGACCTGCAGCTGCCGCATAAACTTCCGTGCCAGGCTCGGCCGCTATGTCTATGCCATCGTGATGCTTGACGCGATCAATAAATGGATCCAAGCGCATGCCAAATTTATCCGTAATACGGCCATCAATGACCGGGCGGATGGAGGGCGTGTGTTTGATTTGGACTGAATCCTCCCGAAATCGCTCGCGCACTTCTTTGACATTATTGAAATGCAGCTTGATGCGACGCTCCAGCTCATTGAGTGCGAGATTGACCTGCTGGGTTTGGGTTTTAATGTCCATTGGCAGCGCATTCAATTCGGGATTCTCCTCGGTGGTGCCCCCGAATCCAACCCGGCGCAAATCCTCATCAAGGGGGGATAATCTGGCAATCGTCCGTAATGCGTTATCATCCTTTTCGACGATCTGCATTTGTGCCTCAATGCGCGTCAATTTTTTATTCAATTGCTGAAGGTGATTAGATAAAATCTGGTTGGTTTTGCTCAGCGAGGCAACACGAATGTCGTGGTAAGCGTCGGTGAACAGCGCTATCGAGGATCCCACCAATAGTAGCATGACCACAAATGAAGAAAACATGATTGAGAGAATCCTCTTCCACGTTAGGTTGATGGTTTTAACTTCCGACCCCTGCGTCGAGAAATAGATCAGCTTGATCTTTCTATCGCGCATTTTTCCCTTCCTCCGTAAAGTGTGCAGAAACCTGGTCGTTGTTTTGGCATCTACCCCTGAAACATGTTTCCATGGGTGTCTTCCGATGCGAGAAGAACTCACACGGGTCAAAGCTTGACCGTGTGATACCCTCCCTGTTTTGTGCTAACGCCTTGCCGATACAACATCCAGATGCCACGGAGCCTGGCAGCATGAAGGCAAAACAGGACAATTGAGCGTTACTCAATAAAGCTGAACAAAAAAACACCCCTAAATACAAAAACAAATTTCTTTGCATCCAATATAACCAAAAGGTATTTTCAAGTCAAGTAGAAAATTTTTTAGGATGACAAAAATGTAATGCACGCGGATCACTACAATCCGTCGCGATCGATCGGACAAACTAACAGAAACAAGCCGCTGCGCTTTGGGTAGTTCTCACATATTCTTGTCAAGACAGCAAAACCATTTAGTTCATCCCAAATAACTGCGTAGCGGCTTGCTGCGTGAGGCGTGACGAAGGCGTTTGATGGCTTTTTCTTTGATCTGCCGGACACGTTCGCGGGTGAGCTTGAAGCGCTCACCAATTTCTTCCAGCGTCAGCGGATGCTCTCGTCCCAACCCGAAATAAAGCTTGATGACTTCAGCTTCTCTTTTCGTCAAGGTGGAAAGCGCTCTCTCTACTTCGATTTTCAAAGATTCCTTCATCAGCGAGCTGTCGGGCGCTGGCAGTTCATGATTCTCGATCACGTCCAGCAACCGGCTCTCTTCGTCCTGGTTAAACGGCGCATCCAAGGAAAGATGTTTACCGGCAATTTTCAGGGTGTCGGAAACATCATGGGTTGTCATCTCCAACTCGTCGGCGATCTCATGTGGAAGCGGTTCGCGCTCAAATTCTTGCTCCAGCGCACTGAAAGCCTTTGCAACTTTGTTGATAGCGCCGACGCGATTCAAGGGCAAACGCACCACGCGAGATTGTTCCGCCAGTGCCTGCAAAATGGATTGGCGAATCCACCATACGGCGTACGAAATGAATTTGAAGCCGCGTGTCTCGTCAAAACGATTGGCCGCCTTGATGAGACCCAAATTACCCTCGTTGATCAAGTCCCCCAGGGAAGGCCCTTGATTCTGGTATTGTTTGGCGACACTCACCACGAAGCGCAAGTTGGCTTTGGTGAGCTTTTCCAGGGCCTCTTGATCCCCACCCTTTATTCGTTTGGCTAATTCAATTTCTTCCTCGGCCGATAGCAGCGGCACCTCGCCGATTTCTTGAAGATACTTCTCGAGCGTCTGGTCGGTTCGCGAACGGCTACCACCAGTGAGCTTTGCCACACTCCCTCCTTTCTGGCTTCGCCCGTAGGCCGGACGGCTCGTCTAGGGTGATTAGTTCTGGCACTTTACAAATTTAAACCATGTACAACATGGCAATATACAAATTTTTGCGATGATTGTCAATATTTTCGTCGCAATTTTGCCATGCTGTGCCGTGCCGGATTGCTCGACCTGGTGCCCATGCCAGACCCCGGATTCGACATGATGCCCCCGCTTTTTTGCAGCTGCCGGAATTTGTAAAGAAAATGTAAAAAAATAAAACTTGCGAATTTGGCTTTTCTTTCTATTTTTGAAAAATATCGCTCCTTTTCAACCGCATCTCATGAACATGAACCTGTTGCGCCATGGGAAAAAAAATCTGCTTCAGCCTGACCGTCACTTTTTTCATACTTTCCGCTATAACTTACCCGCATGCGAATTGGGCTGCGGAAGGTCCAACCGGCGCGTTAACCAAATTTCATCCTTCTGCGATTGATCCCTCAGCAGGAATTGATTCACTTTTGCAACAAGTGATTGTGCATACGATTCTGCAGGAATACAAGGAGGCCCTGGCATTGACAGACTCCGTGATCAGGTTGATACCCAACGAGCCTGCAGGCTATTTCTTCCGTGCCGCGGTCCTGCAATCGCGAATATTGGATTACGAGACTTTTGAAGACGAGAAACCTTTTTTCAAGGCTTCGACAACATGCCGCAAGCTGGCTCAGAAAAAATTGTCACAGCGGAATGACGAAGCTTGGGCGCATTTCTTTATTGGCAGCGCCCTGGGATATGAAGCATTCTATCTCGGCAAAAAAAGACGCTACTTCGAGGCGTTTCGTACCGGTTGGCAATCCATTCAACACTTGGAGGCGGCGTTGCGTTTCGATCCGCAACTTTACGATGTCTATTTGGGAATCGGCACCTACAAATATTATCGCAGCAAATTGAGCAAAAATTTCAAGTGGTTGCCCTTCGTCAAGGATGAGCGGGAAACCGGAATTCTCATGGTTCGAGAGGCGCTTGCGAAAGGGCGGTACAGCCGGGCAGCAGCACTCAACGGCCTCAGTTGGATTCTGATGGACGAAAACCGTAATGAAGAAGCTTTGGCATTGGCCGATTCCGCGCTGAGGCTTTATCCTGGCAGCCGCTTTTTCCTCTGGGGAGCCGGGGAAGCTGCGTTTCGCGTTGGACGTTACGAGCAGGCCAGCGCTTGCTACCGGCAAATTTTGCAATCCCTACAGAATGAGAATCGTCTGTCCCCTTACCTGGAGCTCGTCGCTCGAACGCGCTTGGCGAAAGTCTGCCAAGCCGCTGACAAAATGGACGAGGCCTGCCGTGAGTTGAAACGTGTGAGTGAAATCGAGTTGTCGAAGGATGATCGCGAGCGTGGTGAGGAGTATCTCAGAGCAGCAGAGAGATATCGGAAAAATTGCCAGGCAACTTTGACAGGAGTACATCGCGGGCCCTAAGTGGATTGCCCGATCAAATTCAGAGAGACTCAAAACTCATTGACCGGCAGAAATGACAGCTTCACTGCAGGGAATTCCATGCGGTTCAAAAAGCGCACACGGATTTTCAAATGCTTTTTCCGTGTGCGCTTTTGGTCCGTGCGCTGTGGATCAATTTCTTGTCGATTACAGTGCAACGGCGACGGAGATTTGGTGCGTGAGCACGATGGTTTCTTGCAGCGTCAAACTGCCACTCGGCGCAACGATGAAGTTTTCTGACGCATCAAAACCAGCTCTTAGAACTCCTGGCCACCGACCAAAATCAGATTCGACACCGGGCCGGCCGGTTCCGGCAGTCAAACACCCGGTATAACGAATCTGAAACGAAGGATAATTCAAGCTGAGGCCAATGCTGGGTGTCCATTCCCCCCAAACTTCCTTCTGCGCTCTGCGGGTGTCTGCAACGAAATTCTTTTGCTCGAAGCGGTATTTGAAGAAGCGTGCCTGCAAGCCCAGTTGGAATCCGAAGGTTCGATCTTGCTGGCTCAACCCGAGCCGCACCATCCAGTTGGAAAAGCGAAAGTGATTCTCAACTGTTTTGCCGCCGGCAGGTATGATCACGCCACGCTCAGTGGTCACGGGTGCCGCGGCATCAGCCCAAGTGTGGCTCCAGATCGGCTCAAAAACGATGTCCATGGCTAAAATGCCCGCGGCCTTCGCGTGAGAAACGCCGGTGCCTATATTAAATGCCCAGGAATTCCCAGGGTCTCTGGGAATATTCATCAATTCATAGTTTGGTATCTTGGGGTGCGATTTGTGATTTACTGTAAAAATGAGCCCGACACGCGAACTATCCCTGCCGAGAGGCATCATCGAGCCCACATGCAAGCCCCAGGTATTGGTCGCGTCGAGATTTCGCACCCCCTCGGTACCATATTCACGAGTAAGAAAGTCCCCTTCCCAAAACCAGCCACGATAGTAAACCTCGTGAGTCATGTGAACACGATTATGCAGCAGCAAGATTTCAAATGACGGTCGATTTGTTTTTTCACGCAGTAGACCAATTCGATAGTCGACGATATGGCCATATTGATCGATACGGGAACTGCGGCCATACAAAAAATCGACGCCTTGCATCGCCTCCAGGCCGGCCCAATGAATGCTTGCGGCAATGGCAATCCCGGCACTCGGGATTTTTGTTCCGATCAGACCGGCGGCATACAAATTGTTTGAATTTTTATCTGAAAGAGCAGAGCTTGCATTCCAACGGGATTGCTGGATCGCCAAAGTCATGCCACCGAACCACTTCGCGGCACCGAGTAAAGCACCCAAGGGTAGTGTGCGAACACCGCCATTATTCTCCGTGATATTACTGAATACCGGCGCGCTAAAGAGGTAAACCCCCTGGATGCGCGCACCTTTTGCGGGATTGACAAAAGGATCCGAAGAGGGATCTTCAAGCGCAATCGACACGCCGCCCATGCCGAGATTTTGAGATGGAACAAGCATGAATTGCTCTGCGGCGGCGACGGGGACAGATTTGACAGAGATAAGCTGCGCTTGGGATATTGGCGGAAAGAAGAACAGCACGATGGTTAAAAGGCAGACACCTTTCTGATCGAAAGACCGCGTTTTCATGTCGTACCTCTCGATTTTTTGTGCAACATGAGAAAAAGGGAATAAATGACATTTACTGAAGGCGCAATCCCCATACCAACAATGGCAGGCAGAAGCAAGGCATGACAATTAGTCTAAAAACAGGGGCCTACAGCAGCGAAATGAGACAAAATCACCAGCGAAATTCCATGTTTACGGTTCAAAGATTTGATCATTCAATCAAATTTTTGATCGTCGCATTCGAGTGATACGTCTTTGTTTTTCGACTTTCGTCCATAATTGCCCGCAGGCGGCATCAATGTCATCGCCTTTGCTCCAGCGCAACGTCACGGCGTTGGGTCCCTCACGCATGCAGGCAAGAAAAGCCTCGATGCGCTCAAAGCTCGGACGGCGAAATGGTGGCACAGAACCGAAGGGGAGAGAGGGGGGAAGGGAGAGAGGGTGAGAGGGCGAGTTTCCCGCTCTGCCATTCTCCCATCCTTTCTCTCTCGAAGCTTGTTCCACCCCATGAACAGGGTTGTAGGGGATGAGATTGATTTTGCAGGGAATGCTGCGCGTCAGGTTCTTCAGCCGCTCGGCGTCTTCGAGCGTATCGTTGATCTCGGCCAGCAGAAGGTATTCGAATGTGACGCGTTGTTTCGCTTGCAGGGTGTATTCTTTCGCTGCCTGCAAAAGTGTTGCGATCGGATATTTGCGGTTGATCGGCATGAGCCGGCTGCGCACCTCGTCAGTGGTGGCATTGAGAGAGATTGCCAACCGGAATTTGTGTCCTTCCCTGGTAAAGCGTTCGATTTTGGGAACCAAGCCACTGGTCGAGATGACAATCCGGCGCTGCGCCAGATTCGGCCCTTCATCGTCGGAAAGCAGGTAACAGGCCTTGATCAGCGCGTCATAGTTCAACATCGGCTCGCCCATGCCCATGACCACGAGGTTGGTGATGGTACTGCCACTGGTTCGTTTCACGACTAAAACCTGCTCGACAATTTCTGCAGTCGTGAGATTGCGCAGCAAACCCATCATCCCAGTTGCGCAAAATTTGCAATCCACCGGACAGCCGACTTGCGACGAAATGCAAAGGGTGTGGCGCTCCAGTCCACTCCGTGGCTCTTCGTGCATCAATACACTCTCTATGTGCAAACCATCAGAGAGTCGAAAGAGATATTTCTCTGCATCGCGGCGATGCGATATTTGCCGAGTTACGAGCGTCATTTCCCCGAGCGCGGCCGCTTCGTGCAGACGCTGGCGCAATGGTTTGGCGAAATCGGTGATCTCGTCAAAACTGCTTACCGCTTTACCGTAAATCCAGCGGAAAAGTTGCCTGGCACGAAACGGCTGTTCGCCTTGCGCAACCATGAAAGCAGCCAATTCGTCACGGTTCAGGCCGATTAGATTTTTCTTTGGCATATCATATCGTAAAGGAAACAAAAAGGGACAGTGCATCCTGTCCCTTTTCTCAGCGTAAATTTTTCTTAACTTATATGAAAAAATCGTAAAAGTCAATAAAAAACTTGAATGGATTCAATTTCTTGTATAAATTTTGTGACACGATCTCCCGCATCTTGCCACATATTGTGCTGTTGCACTGCATCCATTTCCACGAGGCACCGAAGTTGCCTTGACATCATACCCGATTCCCGCATCTCTGGTTTTGTGGCACGCAAATGTTCGTCACGACTGTACTGTGTGTATAAGAAAAACGAGGGTAGGTGACCAAAACAGGATTCGTATATGTTCGAGGAATAGCGCGAGGAAGAAACGGGAGGTGCACCGGTAGTTTTTTGAACAGGAATTGTGTTTGCCAGGTTACGTGCGGACTTTGAGCCCCCAAAAGTTGCAACAAACTCTTTTTTATGACGGATGCCCTCCAAACTCCAAATCAGATCTTCACAGCGGGAAACACGGAAAAAGCGGGTTTGCAAAAATCCCCATTCCATGGGACTTTTGCAGAACCGCCTGTCATAACTATTCCTCGTCCATTTCAAAATTCCTTCCAATAAAAAAGTTGGTGACTTGTGTGTTTATTGCAGTGCTTCAATACTATGCCGGCTCGGGAACTTTCCATTCAATCCGGTATTTAACGCCCGGTTTGGTCTCGATCAGCGCGGTATACATGCATTTCCCGCTGGTCATGGTGTCAAATCCTGTTTGAATAATCTTGTGTGAAATTATTACTTTATTATAATCATATTTAATAAGCTGGACGGTACTCGGGAATGGCGGTTCGGAAAACAGCAAATGAACGACCAGTTCCAGGCAACCTGCCGTGTGGGCATACGAAATGTTTTGATATGGGAAATCGCCCTGATGTTCATCCAAAATTTCATAAGTCAACGTGACCTGCTTTTGTTCCCCTTTTTTCAGGGGCTCCGCAAATAAGAGTGTGCGTTTTTGCCATTCGATTCCCGTCGGCTCTGGCTCCGGGTTGGACAGCAAAATGTCGTTCGGCGCAGCTTTGCAGCTCAACCTCACCTCCCCTGATCCGGACCAAAGAAACTTGAAGCGATATTGGGTGAGGTCCTTCAACGCTTTAAAACGATAATGGTGCGTGACAATTCTTTTCTCTTTGTGGACACAAACCCACATTTGGTCTTCTTCAATTAAAATATTGGGATTGGCGATTTTAGTACGGTGATTCGAATCCTCGTTGTTTGCAGTGGAACCCCTGTTTTTCTGTGATTTGATCTGCTTTTTCTTTTGCACATGCATTTTGCTCGCCCTCTTCGATAGTGATTTCCTGAAAGTTGTTTTCCCCTTCTCATGCCGGGTCTGTGATTTCGTGCCTTTGCCAGCTGTGGATGGAATTCCTCGGGCTGCGCCCGGCTTGATTGCCTTCGAGTGATTGGCGGTTGTATTTTTGATTATTTTTTTCCGCCGTGCCATTCCGGATTGAATGGCATTCTGCAAACGCGCAAAACCATCCCGGTCAAACCAGTTTACCCATTGAAATTTTCGCAGATTATCCGGTACGGCGCAGTCTTCCAGCCGCACAGGAATCAAATAAATATCACTACTCAGCTTTTCCTGCCAGACCTCCAAAGCATTCTTGATTTCTCTTTGCAGAAAACCCCTCTTATTGATCGACTTTTTCGACAAACACACCAGGAAAAAATCTGAGCTCAAAATGGCGCTTTTGGTGGCATCTTCCCAGGCCTCTCCCGGCAAAATATCCTTCTGATCCATCCAAGGTTTGAATCCTACCTCTGACAATTTCTGATGAAGGGCCCTGACTTTTTCTTCATCCTCTTTTGCATAACAGATGAAAATCCGAGGCTTCGTTCTCATTTCCAAGCTTCCAATTACGTTTTTACAATCTGTTGTGTACGTTCATGACTTGCCGAGTGCGTAAAACTGCCTGGTGAAACTGCAAGCTACAAACGACAAGGCCGTTCATCTCAGGAAGTATCGCCTCAGTGACGGGGGGAGTAGCGCAAGCATCTTGCTTGCAGTCAGGCTGCGTTTGTAGGGATGACTGCGTTACGTTTCCCCCTGTGAGTGAGTTAGGCATTACCTCAGGAAAAGGAAAATCGTTGCTTTTTCCCCTGGTAATGGTTACTTTTATACAATCGCAACTAGTGCGTCAAAAATCTCTCATCCCGTTTGAAAGGAGCACAAGCTTTCGCATGAGCGTTTCATCAAAGGATTTGTCGATTATTGCAGAAATCAAAGAAGCCCATGAGGCAATTGTTCAAGAGGTCAGCAAGGTGATTGTTGGCCAGCGGCAGGTGATCAACGAGCTGTTGATTTCGCTTTTGGCACGCGGGCATTGTTTGCTCATTGGCGTACCGGGACTGGCCAAAACTCTGCTCATCAGCACTCTTGCTCGCGTCTTGCAACTGAAATTCAATCGCATCCAGTTTACCCCGGATTTGATGCCCTCGGATATTACAGGGACCGAGATCATCGAAGAAGATGTCACTACCGGCCGCAAGGCCTTCAAATTTGTCCGCGGTCCGGTGTTCGCAAATATTGTCCTCGCCGATGAGATCAATCGGACCCCGCCGAAAACGCAAGCCGCGCTCTTGCAGGCCATGCAGGAACACGAAGTCTCCGCCGCCGGTGAGACCTACAAGCTCGAAGAGCCGTTCTTTGTGCTCGCCACGCAGAATCCGATTGAGCAGGAGGGCACTTATCCACTGCCGGAGGCGCAACTCGACCGATTCATGTTCAATTTGTGGGTGAATTATCCGAGTCTGGAAGAAGAGAAACTGATTGTGAAGACCACTACCGGCGGGCGGGAGGTTTCATTGAATGTCGTTTTGGAGGCAGCGCGCATTCTGCAATTGCAAAAGCTGGTACGTGAAGTGCCGGTGGCGGACAATGTGGTGGATTACGCGGTCAACCTCGTTCGCAAAACCCGACCGAATGAAAATGGTGCACCGCAATTTGTGCGCGATTGGATCAGTTGGGGTGCGGGGCCGCGTGCCTCGCAGTATCTTATTCTCGGTGCCAAAACCCGTGCCATCCTTGACGGCCGCCCGACACCGGATATCGACGACGTGCGTGCTGTTGCCAAACCGGTGTTGCGCCATCGTCTGGTGACGAATTTCAATGCGGATGCCGAAGGTGTGGATGCGGTAACGATTGTCGAGAAGTTACTGGAGAATGGGAAAAAATAGGCTGATTTGATCGTTTGGGTTTCTGGCGCTGCCTGTGGGGTTGCAGCGAATGCCGCGCCACGGTTGAGTCGAAACGAGCTCCTGATAAAGCTGCGCATTGACTCATAAATATTGTTACCGAAATCACTTGGAAATTGAGTCGTTGCCTCATAATATGTGTTACCATACTTTGGAGCCATATTATGAGCAAAAAATCAGTTCAAGAATACTTACGAGCGATCCTGCAACGTTATCGCTATGCCAGCAAAACGTTCAAAAAGACTCTGCTGGATGAATTCTGCGAAATATGTGGCTGTCATCGGAAACATGCCATTCGGCGACTCAATCAGGCGCTCAACAAGAACAAACGCACGAAAAATTCCGGCCGCCGGAGAAAACCAGGGCGTCCGCGAAAATATGACCATCCTGAACTCCCTGCGGGCGTAGCCTCGAGGTGCTCGAGCGGATTTGGCGGTACATGAATCTGCCGTGCGCTAAACGCCTGAAAGCGGGTCTTTCGTTTTGGGTACCAGCTTACGTCCAACATTTCGGCATTCGGCTGTCTGAGA
>JAPDQK010000061.1:0-36868 GCA_034505955.1 Candidatus Zhuqueibacter pondensis | reverse complement strand
TTTGAAGTTTTTGGGTGCTGGTGCGGCGTCAAGCGAGTCGCCCATAAAAACCAGCGCGTCTTCGCCATTGAGACCGGTGCAGGCGATGAAGTAGTTCAAGCCGAGATTGAGGAGCTTGTCGCGCTCGGCGCCTTTTACCCTCCACTCGCCGGAGGGTAATTGATAAATCGGATCTGGTGGCGCCGTCGTTGGACGAAAACACCAGGCACCAACACGAAACACCGACTGCCCGAAGCCATTTCCGGCCGTCACAGAAATGACTCCGGCGATGACGATGCAGCCCAAGAGAAGTCTTTTGAACATGACACACCTCCTTGTGATTTGGGTGAAAACGTTCATTTTAGAAATAAGAGTTTTTGTACTGCGTTCAATTTGCCCATGTTGGCCCGCACAAAATAAATGCCGCTGGGCAGGAGATTTGCTTTTTGATCGCGCAAATCCCAAGTGAATCGTACTGCTTTTTCTCGCCCCTCAAAAAGCCAGCTCCGTACCAGCCTGCCTGTGCTGTCAAAGATAGTCACGGTAACTTCCTCTTTTGAATTTTCCGGTAATTGTAATTCGATTCTGGCCCATTCTGTGACCGGATTGGGATAAATGGGATCAATGGCAAATTGCATAGGTGTCCGGGAAGGCGGTTGATGAGCAACTGCCGTTGCAAAACTGCCGTTTGCCACAACATAGAAGATGCCGTTGGCAATGCCAATTAGATCCAGATCGCCGTCGCGATCCAGATCGACAGCACGAAGAAGATTATTAATAGGGGGAAAATCAAAAGTAAGGCGAACACGGGCGTTCAACGTAAATGCCCCCTTCCCATCATTCAAGAAAATGGAAACATCCGGGGCATACCTTTCCGGCATGGCCGACACGATATTGCTACTGGCAAATGCCAAATCAATATCGCCATCGCCATCAAAGTCACCGCCTTCCACAGTTTCACCAAGCCGAGAATCGGTGGTATCACGCTGTAAACCCGATGGCCTCAATTGTCCATTGCCGTTGTTGAAGAAGGTGAGGTATCGATTTGCACTTCCAGGAACAAAGATATAATCTATGTCTTCATCCCCATCCAGGTCATTCCCGTAGAAATTGTCCTGTTCAGGGAGTTCAAAAACTTGCAATGGCCGCAGGCTATCTGCAGCCGTCGCTTGAAAGCTTGCAAAACCAGCCTTTATACCTTCAACGGTTGAACCGCCAATATAAATGAAATCGATTCTTCCCTCATTATTCAGATCGTAAGAGATACCGTAAAAATAAAAGATCGGGCGGCGAATGGGCGCGATCATCTTCTGCAATTTTTTAAAAGACTCTCCATTCAAACTTAGACCAAAATAAAGCGTATCGGACACTACATTCCCCATGGCGAAATCCATAATGCCATCATTGTTGAAATCATGCGCTTTGGCAAAGGTAAAAGGTCTTTCTGGGAATTCTTTTTCAGTAAAATGTGCCGTGCCATCGTTTAGAACGACTCGATCACCACGGGTGGTAATATCCTGATTGCCATCACGATTTAGGTCAGCTGTCTCACCAGTGGGACGGGTGACATTATCGATATGGCTAAATCGAAGCACGCCTTTACCATCATTCAAAAAAACGATCATTTTGCGTTGCACCCCATCGTCATTGCCAATGAGATCACACCAACCATCCCCATTAAAATCTGACACATAAAAATAGGTTGACCCGCCGCCTCCGAAAGTCGCCAGCGGGCTAAAATCTCCACCTCGATTCTGTCGTACCGCGACGGTGTAATGCCAAGTAAATCCTTCAAACGGGCGATCATCGGCATAGCGCAATCGAGTAGTTAAAGTCACCGTCACGCGCTCACCAGCATTAAAAGGCGGTCGATCATTCAAGCGCCAGTGACGCGGCACGATACGCAAGTCTTTGTTGCCGTTTTCCAGCGTCACGGTCAACTTGTGCAGGCCGGTAATGTCCGACCAGACATAAATTGAAGAATCCGAAAGCGAAGCCGGGTCGAGCGGCGCTTGCAAGCCCACGCGCAGCTCGGCATCGGCGGGCACGTTCAGCGCGTGCTGGGTGGGGTACAAAGAAATAATGAAATTAGGCTGGGCAAAAAGCGCGAACGGTAAACAGGCGGCGCAAAGGAGTAGATGTAAAAAACGCATAGCGCACCTCTGGTTTAGGGGGTTCCATTATATAAGACACTTCTTTCAAGCTAAAACTCACGAAAAAACTCACACGTTACAAGAATTTAAGATTAGCGAACCAATTTTTAATTTTTTAAGAGCAGAAGTTTTTGTTTTACGTTAAATTTTCCCATTTTGGCCTGTATAAAATAAACACCGCTTGGCAAAGGTGCGCAAACTCGAGCAGACGGCCTTCTCCGGGACCCAGGGTCAGCGCAAAGGGAAAGGTGGTACGGCCGGTGAGATAGTAGTTGGTGATGCCGCCGTTATAAAGATTGGTGACGCGATAAATGCGGTTGGCCTGGCATTCGAACGTGAGGGTGATCTCCCGCGTTTCGTTGGACGCGCAGCGGCGATTGACCACCTTGACGTTGCTGGCGTTTTGCAGGATGCCGACCTCGACGTAAGTTTCACTCTCCGGGTCGTTGGCGCCGCCGGGATGACAGGCGGTCAAATCTTAGCCCCGATAATTCATAAATTATATTTTCAGGCTGTGCCCAAAAGCAGAGTGCGACCGATTTACGCACTGCGTGAATTATCGGGGTTAGAGATCATATGTACTGATCTGCTCGTTGGCATTTTGATGAATGGGTGGGTGGGACGTACTCCAATTGCACAAAGGCATTAATGATTGAACGACTGCACATGAAATTGATACCGGGAATGTGGTTTGCCGTATTGATGCACCCTTTCTCTTCCATAAAAAAATGGTTTTTAACTGAAGAGAAATATTTCCTTAAAAATCAAAGAATTTGATGGGAAGGATCATTCTCCCTTCTCTCTCAAAAGGGGCTGTTGAAAAATATTTTCTATTCTTTGTGAAACTATTCTAATTAAGAATAGTATAAGTTAACATAAAATTTTAATCAGGAGCAATGATGTCCAAAAACGATATTGTTATTCTTGGCCTGTTGTCGGAATGTCCGATGCACGGCTATCAGATCCACCAGCAGATCAAATTACGTGAGATGGATTATTGGGCGAAAATCAAGTTGCCTTCCATCTACACGACGTTGACTCGCCTGGAAGAACAGGGTCTTATCACCTCGGGAAAAGAAAAGGTCGGCAAGATGCCGGAGCGGACGGTTTATTCGCTCACGCCAGCAGGCCGGGAAAAACTCGCTGAGCTGGTCGAGTACTTCTTGCGCACTGAAGAGGTTTCAGAATGGCTTTTCGGGCTGGGCATTGCGTTCATTCGCGGCGCGCGGCGCGAAAAAGTTTTAGAAGCGTTGCAACTTCGGCGACAAAATATCGAAAAACATTTAACGTCGCTCAATGAGGAACTGGCGAGGCACAAGGACAAAGCTCCATTCAATTGGTATATGCTGATCGAGCACGCGAACAAGCAGATCCAATTTGAACTGGAGTGGATCGATCAACTGATCGATACCGTGCAGACGGTGGAACATTGGAAACCGGAATTGGAATGTCATGAATGCGCTGAAAACGAAAATCAACAAGGAGGATGATCATATGAAGTGCGTGAAGTGGATTGTTGTCGTCTCGTTCTTTATCTTCGCTGGTGTCGCGGCGGCGCAACCAGCCAGCGACGCTCCCGTCAATAACACAAACGTGGCGCCGGCCAATGGTAAAGTCCTGAAACTGGATGAGGCGATTAAAATTGCGTTGGAGAAAAACTTGCAGCTTAATGCTGCACGCAAGGGTGCCAGCGCGGCGAGCTGGGGCGTGCGGAATGCCTACACCCAATTTTTACCAACGGTGAATCTCAGTCTCAATTATGTCCGCCTGGATGCCGAGACCGTGGATCGTGCCAACATTTTTGTGGATGTCGGCCGCGAGCTGGTCAAGCAATTCGCACCGAACGAAGACCCGGATAAGATTCGCCCTGCGGCCTGGCGCGATTCTTACGGCCCTTCGGTCAGCGTGACGCAGCCGATATTCACCGGCGGCACCTTGCTTGCGAATCTCAATGTCGCGCAGGCACAAGACATGACGGCGCAAGCGAATCTCTCCAACGCCGAACAGCAAGTGATTTATAACACGCAGAAGGCCTATTTTGACGTCCTCCGCGCGCAGGAATTGGTGGCGGTTGCCAAAGACTTGCTGCAAACCGCGGAAGAACATTTGAGCAGCGCGCGCAAACAGGTTGAAGCCGGATTGCGCAGCAAGACGGAAATCCTGCGCTGGGAAGTGCAAAAAGCCAATGCCGAAAGTTTCCTGGCACGTGCCGAAAATGGTTTGGCGTTGGCCCGGCCCGGACTCAATCAAGTGCTCGGCTTGGATCTGAACACCGAATATAACGTTGTCGCGGTGGAAGATTTGCCGGTGGATGTTCCGGCAACGCTCGATGAGCGCATCGCTGTGGCGTTGCGCAAACATCCCGGGCTGCGTGTGATGGCAGCCAATGTCGAATTGGCAGGGGCGCAAGTGAAAGTCGAGCGCGCCAACTTCACACCCAAAGTGGCGCTGGCCTACAACTACAGTTGGGAAGCAAACGAAACAATCAAGCTTGATCGTTATCATACCTGGTCGGTTGGCGTGGTGGCGCAATTCCCCATCTTCAACGGCTTTCGCGACTACACCGGATTGCAACGCGCGCGTGAAATGCAAAAACAAACCGAAGCTTTGCAGCAAGATTATGAGCGGGGCTTGCGGTTGCAAGTCATGCAAGCGTCCCAGAATCTGGAACTGGCACAAAAACAACTGGCCCTCACTGATAAGGCAAAAGCGCAAGCCGAAGAGAACTTTCGCGTGGTCAAAAATTCGTATGAAGTCGGACTGGCCTCGAATCTTGATTTCCTCGATGCGCAGAATGCCATGAGCCAGGCACGCTGGGATAACGTCAATGCACGTTATGATTATCTGCTCGCAAAAACTGCACTGGCGCAGGCGATGGGCGTGTTGAAAAACTGAAAGGGAGATGGGAGAGTGGGCTGCGCCTGTAGGGCTACGCCCGTAGGGAAAAAAGATGAGAGACTAAGTAAAAAGTTCTCCCCATCACCCTCTCTCCCACTCGTCCGTACAATTTTGTAAAAATTTAGGAAAGTGATACAAAAATGAGATCCAAAACAATCATCGGAGTTATAGTCGTAATCGCCGCCCTCAGTGTCGTGGCCTGGAGTCGGTGGAGCAATGAGCAGAAGTCCGGTGTTCCCGAGGCCCTGCCGCTGGCGGTAAAAATTCAGATCGTCGAACCGGCAGAAATTAAGCAAACGCTGAATGTTTCGGGCACCTTGGTCGGCGAAAATGAAGCGATGGTGATTTCCGAAACCTCTGGCAAAGTCCTCGCCGTGAAAGCACAAGTGGGCGATTGGCTGACCAAAGGGCAGACCATCGTGCAAGTGGAAAATGATTTGCGATTGGTCGCTCTGGAACAGGCCAAAGCCCAGCTCATGGCGGCGCAGACCAATTTCGACAAAGCACAAAAAGATTTGAAGCGTTACGAAGATTTATTCACTCAACAGATCGCGACGCAGAGTGATATAGAGAATGCGCGGCTGGCGGTGCGTGCTGCCGAGGCGCAGTTGCGAAGTGCGGAAGCCGCGCTCAAGTTGGCGCAGCGCCAGTTCGATGATACCGCCATCAAAGCGCCCTTGACGGGTCGTTTGGCGGATCGCTACGTGAACGAAGCCGCGATGGTGATGCCCGGCGACAGAATCGGCGTCATCGTGGATGCTCGTCATATGAAGCTCAAAACCAGCGTGACCGAAAATGAAGTTGCGTTGGTTAAAGTTGGCCAACCTGTCGAGCTCCTCGTCGATGCGTTGCCTGGCAGCACATATTCAGGCACCGTCTACTCCGTGGCCCAGAAAGCCAACGGTGAACGTACTTATCCCGTCGAGATTCTGGTACAGAATGACAAACAAGAATCGTTGAAGAGCGGTATGTTCGGTCGCGCTACCATTCGAGTCGCCAGCGCCGATGATGCCATCGTGGTGCCAAGCGAAGCCGTACTCTCTGATGCTGCTCACAACAAGTATGTTTTTGTGGAAGAGAATGGTTTGGCGAAACGTCTGGAGGTGCAGCTCGGCATGCAGCAGAATGGAAAAACGCAAATTCTCAACGGCATTCGCGCCGGTGCTCGGCTGATCGTGGTTGGGCAACAGCGATTGGCGGATGGCGCAAAAGTATCGGTTCAAGAGTAGAAGGGCGTTGGATTGATGGATTTCTGGAGCACTGGAATTCGCAGTACCCCCCAATCCAAAAATCCAGCAATCCAGCAATCCAAAAATCCATTGAGCAAGCAATTCCATAATCCAAACTGTAACTGTTCAGCAAACCACGTTGTCATTCCGAAGGCTGCGCCCGTAGGGAATCTTTTTTAATATCAAGCACAGTGCTCGTGCGAAAAAGGATTCCCTACGGGCGTAGCCTACGGACGCAGTCTTCCAGAATGACAGCCTGGTGACGGGGTTCACAGGACTTTTACTCCAAACTTGACAAATATATGAAACTGACTGAAGTCTCGATACAGCGGCCGGCATTCATCACCATGGTTTTCGCGGCGCTGGCCGTGCTCGGCATTTACGCGTATTCACAAATGGGTGTCGATCTGCTGCCGAAAATGGACTGGCCCATGGTCACCGTCGTCACCATTTATCCCGGCGCCGGCCCCAAAGAAGTGGAAACCGCGGTCTCCAAACCCATTGAAGAAGCGATCTCCAGCTTGAATGGCTTGAAACACGTGCGCTCGTATTCCAACGAGGGTATTTCCATTGTGCTGGCGGAATTCTCCTTCTCGACCGACGTTGAAGTCGCCACCAACGAAGTGCAGCGCAAAGTCGATGCCGTGCGCGCGGAGTTGCCGAAAGAAATTTATACGCCGACCGTCGCCAAGTCCAGCATCAATGACTTCCCGATCTTGCGCATTGCCATGAGCGGGAAGAATACGGATGCTCGCGCGCTTTATCAATTTGCCGATGAGCACGTTTCACAGCGCCTCGAGCAAGTGCCCGGGGTTTCGAGCGTCGAAATCGTCGGCGGCCAGAAACGGGAGATTCGCATCGAAGTGGACAACGACCGCCTGCGCGCCTACAATCTCTCCATCCTGCAAGTCAGCCAGGCATTGCAGCGTGAAAATCTGGATTTCCCGACCGGCAAGATCAACTCGCCAACCAGCCAGTACATCGTGCGGGTTGCCGGCAAATTCACTTCACCGGAAACAATGAACCTGATCGTGCTCGCGGCGAACGGCGACAGCAAAATTTATTTGCGCGACGTGGCGCGGGTACTGGACACGTACAATGAAGATGTCACCTACACTCGCTTGAATGGAGATCCCGCCATCGGCCTTTATGTGCAGCGGCAATCCGGCGCCAACTCCGTGCAAGTCGCAAAACTGGTGCGGGCGGAATTGAACAAAATTGAAAAAGAGCAAAACGGCCAGGTGCATTTTGAAGTCGCGCAAGACATCACCCAATTCACCTTGCATTCCGTTAATGAAGTGAAGCGCGATCTCGGTCTCGCCGTTCTGATGGTGGCGCTGGTGCTGTTCGTATTTCTGCACAGCTTCCGCAATTCGTTCATCGTGTTGCTATCGATCCCGACCAGCTTGATCACCACCTTCATCATGATGAAAGTGTTGGGCTTCACCATCAATCTCGTGTCGTTGATGGCGCTGGCCTTGGTGATCGGTATTCTGGTGGACGATTCCATCGTCGTACTCGAAAATATTCACCGCCATCTCGAAAAAGGTGAAGATCAAAAAACCGCCGCGCTCAAAGGCCGCAGCGAGATCGGTTTTGCCGCGATTGCCATCACTCTCGTCGACGTCGTGGTGTTCTTGCCGATCGCGCTGATCGGTGGCATCGTCGGGATCATTTTTAGAGAGTTCGGTTTGACCATCGTGGTCAGCACCTTGCTTTCGTTGTTTGTCTCCTTCACGTTGACCCCGATGCTGGCTTCCAAGTGGTCACGGGCCGGCCGGACCACTCTGCGTGCGCGCTGGTTGCATTTTCTGGTCGAAAAATTCGAAGTGTTCCAGCAAAATTTGAATGAGCGTTACCGCCGGCTGTTGGCGTGGTCCTTGGATCATCGCAAAACGATTTTGCTGGTCAGCTTCGGCTTATTGATCGTGAGTTTGGCCTTGGTGCCGTTGGGATTGATCGGCACTGAATTCATGAGCGAGCCGGATCGCGGCGAGTTTGCGGTGAACCTCGAAATGCCGATCGGCACCGCGCTGGATCTCACCGACGCCGCGACACAGCGGGTTGAAAATATCATGGCCAGCATGCCAGAGGTCACGCGTTATTTGGCAACTGTCGGCAAAGCCCAAAATGAATGGTCAAGCGCCCAGCGACCGAATGTCGCGCAAATTTCGGTGACGCTCAAAGAGAAGCGCCAACGCCAGCGCAGCACCGCAGAAGTCATGAATGACATTGCGCGGCAAGCGGCAGCGCTCCCCGGCCTAACGGTGCGCATGAGTCCGATCAGTATGTTCGGCGCGGCTCAGGAATCGCCGCTGCAAATCGAAGTCAAAGGCCCGGATCTCGAAGCGCTCGCGGCCGTGGCGGATAAAATCGCTGCCATCATGGCGCAAGTGCCCGGCACCCGCGATGTCAAAAGCTCGTGGGAGGAAGGTCAGCCCGAAATTCAAATCTCGGTTGATCGTGATCGCGCCGCGCAGCGCGGCTTGACGCTCGGTGAGATCGGTGTGGCGCTGCGCACCGCGCTGGAAGGCGATATCGCGACGAAATATAAAGATGGCAACACCGAATTCGACACGCGCGTGGTGCTCGCCAAAGCCAATCGCTCGCATCCTGCGGATGTTGAAAAAGTGACGTTGCTCAACTATCGCGGCGAGCGTATCTTTCTCGGACAGGTTGCTGACGTTTACTATGGCAAAGGCCCGACGCAAATCAGCCGCAAAGACCGCGAGCGTCTGATTACCATCGCTTCCAATCTCGATGGCACCGTACCACTCGGCCAGATTACCGCCGAGATCCAGAAGCGCGCCGGCCTGCTCGAGCTGCCGCCGGGGGTAACCGTGTTTCATGGTGGTGAAGTGGAAAACATGCAGGACATGTTCCGCGACATGATGCTGGCGATCACACTCGCCTCGTTGTTTGTTTATATGATCATGGTGGCACTGTTTGAAAGCTACGTGCATCCGTTCACGATCATGTTCTCGATTCCGGTGGCACTCGTCGGTGGTCTCGGAGCGTTGGCGCTCACCGGCCAGACGCTGAACATGTTCTCGATGATCGGTATTTTGCTCTCGCTGGGCTTGGTAACGAAAAACGCCATCCTGCTTGTCGATCGCACCAACGATCAGCGTGCGAAAGGCCTGTCGGTGCGCGAGGCGCTTCTGGAGGCCGGCCCGACCCGGTTGCGTCCAATTCTCATGACCACATTGACGATGGTGCTTGGCATGATGCCGCTGGCGATTGCGCTCGGCGCCGGTTCGGAAATCCGCCAGAGCATGGCCATTGTCGTCATCGGTGCGTTGATCAGCTCGACGCTGCTGACGCTGGTGCTGGTGCCGGTGGTTTATACGTACATGGAAGGATTACGGAGGCGGTTGGCGCGCAAGAAGGTTATTGATGAGAGCAACGGTAAATTTGAAGGTACGCCGGAACTGGTGACGGAAGCGGTGGCGTGAGGTGAAAACAGTTTTTAAATGAGCAAAAAGGTGAAAGAGCAATGGAACGCTCTCTCACCTTTTTTTCTCCGCTAGTTTTGAATCGCCATGAATCGGCCAAATGCGGCTTGATTTTTTTAAAAAATTCTCGTATTTTTTGTTACGCACTTGGCTTGTCGCGTGCAAAATTTAGCTGATCCGGCTTACCATTTTTCGGAGGTGTATCATGACCGTAGCTGTTCGCAAGCATATTGAAACGCTTTCCGACGATGAGCTCCAAGAAATCCTCCGCCGCGATTATTTGCGGCGCTTGATCCGCTACAAGAAAACTGATGAATTGATGCGTCAAAAATATGGCATGACCTACGAAGAGTTCATCAAACGGAATGTCGTCGCTGAACAGAATTTTTCGTGGGAGGCTGAATCCGATTCACAGGATTGGGAAATGGCACTCGATGGAATTCGCACGATGAAGAGCAAGTTGAGCGAAATCGATGGCAAAGCTTGATGAAGTTGTGGCAGAGGCCAGAGCCGTCGCTTTGGCTGAATCACTCCATCTTGTGGAACTTGACCGCACTGATTATGCGATCAAAATGCGCCTTTCAATTGACCACGAAATCTTTATACAGATATACGCCAACGAGACCAGCGACAAGTTGAATCTGGCTCTGATTGTGCAGGGCAAGCGGATTTATGGATTTGATCGCGAGGGTGGCTTTTACCATCTTTACCCATTTCTCGATATCCATCAACGTATTCCAGCCGATTCTCCCAAAAGCATAACGGCATTTGCCAAAGAGTCTCTTGCGTTGTTGACAGAAACTGGCTTGCTATAAAAAATAAGTTGATTTTGGTTTATTTGCTCAGCGAGAATAATGCCGCCGGCCCTCGGCGCCGGCTCGGAAATTCGCCACAGCATGGCCATTGTCGTCTTCGGCGCATTGATCAGCTCGACGCTGCTGACGCTGGTTTTGGTGCCGGTGGTTTATACCTACATGGAAGGATTGCAGAGACGGTTCCGCCGAAAGAAAGTTGATGAGACCAACCGCAAGTTTGAAGGTTTGTTGGAAGAGGTGACGACAGAAGTGGCGTGAAGTAAAAAATGAGAGGGAGAGAGGGCTGCGCCCGAAGGGAGAAAGGGTGAGAGGTTCGCTCTTTCTCCCTTTTTGTTGGATGGCTCGAATAAGGTTGATCGACGATCATTCAATCGTTAAGGACGCCATTGATCATCTTCGCCGGAGCAAGCCGGCAAACAGCACCACGCAGAGAACCGCTATTTAAAATTTCCCAAGGGTTCTCATATTCCTCTCATTACTTTGCCATCAACAATTTAACCGTTTTGAAACGGCCCATAGTCTCCAGCCGGCAGAGATAGACGCCGCTGGAAACCAACTTGCCGTTCAGGTCTTTGCCGTCCCAAAGCGCTTCGTGCCGGCCGGCTTCGAGTTGCTTGTTGACGAGTGTCAGCACCCTTTGACCGAGGAGGTTGTAGATCGTCAGCAAGACAGGCCCGGAATTTTCCACCGCGTAACGGATCTTAACGGAAGCATTGGAAGGATTTGGAAACACTCCGACCGAAAATTCCTCATCTGTCTCGTCAGGCCTCTCCGTAATGGGTTTGCCCACGGCACTCTCTATGATCATAAGGCTTTTGATGATTTCCACCGCCTCGGCGGTGTCATCATCCTTGAACTTCTCCAATAGATTGGCCAGCACTTCTTCAGCCCCTTGTTTGTCGCCTTGGTATTCAAAGAGCCCCATCGCCAGATCAAAGGAAATTTCCCGGTCATAAAGGGAACCTGTCTCCACCTCCGCAGCGAGATTCTTTGCCCGTTCGATGGTGCCGCCTCTCATCTCCGATTGCAGAAGCCATTTCAGTGCATAGAAGCGTGTGTTCACATGAGCGGATTTGTTTTGCTTGATGGAATTGAGATACGCTGCCTGGCTTCCGATGGCTTCTAACTGTTCGGTGGTCAGCATATAACAGTTCAAGGAATAGGAAGAGTATTCGGAGTCCAAATACTTCGCCGTCAGTTCCTTGAACCTTTCCCTGGCCTCCACATATTTTCCGTCCCAGAACAGCATGGATGCTTCGTTAAACGCCAACAAGAACTGCTCACTCATGCCCTTGGGAAGAGACCAGGTTGGCCCGGCTGGCGGATTGGAAGGCGGAGAGGAAAGCGGATTGCTTCGGTCCACACTGCCGTAGAAATAGGTATCGGAGGGCGGGTACGCGTCCCACCAGTTTTGTGCCGCCATTACGGTGCTGGTGCTATAGTTGGTGATGTATTTATAGTTGGTGTTCGGAATGGTGAAATACTGAAACATGCCCAACCATGGCTGCCCACCATTGACTCTCACCTTGTCTTGGCTAATAGACGTTTCGAACTTATTTCTCCCGAAGTTGTAGTAGTCGTAACGAGGAGAGCCCGAACTCACATACACACCGTATTGGGCGTTGCGAAAACTGTTCTGGTAGAAATTGCCGTTTCCGGAGTTGTAATGCGCCACGCAAGCAAAATCACCTTCAATGTAGTTATCACTGACTTCAGGCCAGGCGCTGCTCCCCTTGATGTATATTCCGTAGTTGTCAGCATCGTCAATGGAGCACCACTTAATTTGGGGACTTCTGCGATCAATGAAAACTGCAAGATTGGCATTCCTGATGGTACAGTTCCTCAACCAGCCAGCTGAGCTTGAAGAATAGAGGTAACGGATGCCATACCAGGAGCCTTTGGTGGACGACGTGAATGTAGCGTAGTCCGCCTTAAGAGTTCCATTCGCGATGATTTCACATTGCGTCGATGAAGCACCACCCGCCCGGTCGTCGCTGTTCGGCGCGAATGTTATGACAGCTCCCGGTTGAACGGTGAGGGTGACACCGCTGTTGATTGTAATGTCGCCACGAACGTAAAGGTTTCCAAACCAATATTGGTTGCTTGCAAAGGTTCCTCCGGTAACGGCCATGTAGGGAACGTAGTTGTGCTTGGTGACTGTAATGTACAACGGGCGTACCGAGGTGTTGAACGTGTAGCTGCTCACATTATCCTGACGTTGCCAGAATGACGCTCCGTTATCACTGCTTGATGCGCAGATGGTGGAGCCCGCCACACCTGTATTCACTGTAACGGAACTCGCATTGCTGGTAATCGTCACCGAAGTGAAGTTCGATGGGGTCTTGGTCCACACGTGTGTTGCGGCATCGCCGAAGATGTGCCAGGTATCGGCCTCATTTTCGCCAGCAGATCCATGCTGCTCCAACATCTTACACACACCATTGAAACATAGACCTCCCACTGTAATTTTCGCATCAGAAACTAACAAGTCAACTGCTTCAGCCTGAGCTGTCGTCGGTTCTACAATGTCTTGATTAATTGATGAACCGAAGAATGCGATTGCTCCTTTGGGATTGTCTTTGGTACCACCTCGAAGCCATGCCTCTGCAAAACATACAGATGGGTAATTAAAGGAACCAACCTGGCACGCCACCGAAAAAACAAATGGAAGCAAATTCGTGTTAGACAGATTTTGCACATCCGAGACAGAAAATAAAGGCCAAACATAAGGATCATTAAATCCCCAGCGCGTTTCCTCACCGTGGCCAAGATAGTTAACGACCCCTCTGCCGTCGTTGATTGCATTCGTAATCGGTTGTGGCGATGTGATGTCGTAAAGCTTATCAACAGAGGTGTATCCGTACGCGAGTAAGTCATTTCGTAATGAGTTACATCGCGTTGAGTCACCGTATTGATGAGACGCAATACCGCACGCTTTTTGAAACCACGACCCCGATACCGGATTGGTCTCGTATTTCAGAATTCGCATTACTTGATTATCAACTTGATCAACATTTTCTGCAGAGATTCGAGACACATAAGCATCTGGATAATTGTCCGCACCTGCAAGTTTTACGTATTTTGGATCCCAAGGTGCATAGTAGTAAGGATCCGGATATTCATCAGAAGGTACGCTCTTATTGGGGACATCATAATCCTCCTCTCCAACAAGCAAAATGTATAAAACGCTACCTGCGCTATTGTACATATTTTGGATGTAGCTTAGAACAGCTTGCCATGTTGTCCCTACGTCCGAACACTTCACCAATGTCGTCCGATGTCCTTTCCTCGTTCGCCAGTCTCTCAATGGGATCATGCTGCTGTAGAAGTTGTCGGCAGCGATAATGAGCATTCTCCCCGTGTCGCCGATGGCGGGGTAAGAAACCCTTCCCAACTCACCCGCATGGCTCTGAGAGAAGTTCAAGAAGAAGCGTCCGTAAATCTCGAGCAAATCGTGACTGATGATTCCCTTCCGGCTCGTTTTCACATTAACGTCATCGAATCCATCAGCAAACACACGAACGACAAGCCGTTTGCAAGTAATGAGTTGCTTTCGGACTGCGTTATGGCGGAAGAGATTGAACCGAACGGTGATTCCCCGAACATCCCGCAGGATGAAGGGATTGGAAAGTTCAACAACAGCTTGCGGCCACCAAGTATCGGTCTTGTACACATCACTGAATGTGTACGGAACAGTCTTTGGGTCAATTGAACGCGAAAGACTCCCCTTGGATGGCGCAACAGGCGCAACGCGTGTGGTTTCGTACTCGGCTTCCACGATCTCGAAGTTCATCTTTGCCTCATCGGGAATCATGATACTCCGGCTAATCCGAGGAAGCTCAGGATATCCTTTCTCAAGAAACGTTACCGCCTTCGGAATCGAAAGAACCGAGTGCGGCTTCCCCTCGATGTTCACACTGTTCAGATAGTACCCGCCAACCGTGAACTCGATGACTGTCCCGCTCGGCGTGTCTTCACGAAGGGTAACAGCAACAGGTTTTCCTTCCGGACCTGTCAAGCTCACCCACTGACCGATTGCAGATGCGGCGGCCATAAAAGTAAGCGCGAGTATTGCCATTAGAGATTTCATGACTCTTTTTCTCCTTCTGAAAATAGAGTTGATTATATTGTGTGATTTTTGTACATTGCATACAGGCAAACAAAAACGACGCACCACTGCCGACTTTCATCTGCTGGAGTCCCGCAAAGGGACAAGGGCAGAAAACACCGGCAGTGTATGTCTGACAAAGCCCCGTTCGTTTGCCCTGTTCACTGGACGGCGGTGGTGCAAGCACCGCCGTTCAGATTTTTGCATCATCATTTTGACCGAAGATCGCTCACCTCCTTTCTCATCTTATAAGCACGAGTTTAATTGACGCAACAAAATTCCCTGCCGTTAATCGGGCAATATACACTCCACTGGCAAACCTCGTTGCATTCCAGGTTGTTGTATAAGCACTTGCGAGTTTTTCATCTGCCACGAGTGTTTCAATCTCTCTTCCAAGTAAATCATAAACCTTGAGACTAACGAAGCTGCGGACGGGCAACTGATAGCTAATGACAGTCATTGGATTGAACGGGTTGGGATAATTTGGATAAAGAAAGAAGCCACGAGGAGCGATATTCTCCTCCGATACTCCGGTGGTTGCGTCGTGGAGCTTTACTGTCAAATAATCATATTCATCCGAATACCGATTCGGAGTGGTCGTTCCGGTAACAATAATATTGCCCTCTTTGTCCAAATTAATTGCGCTTGGCTCATCCAGCAGATTAACATCGCAAGGCGTTGTCCAAAGCGTATCCCCTTGCGCATTACACTTGACGATGTAATAGTCACTCCAGTCTTTACCATTGCCCCACAGTACGTACAAACCCGCTGTGTAGATATTCCCGCATCCATCGGTTGCAACGTCTGTAAAATTCATTAATCCATCCAACGGGACTGGACGAACGAAGAGTTTTGTCCAAAGCGTATCGCCAGCAGGAGAGTACTTCACGATGGCGGCATACCTCGTTGGCGATTGACCGAGTCTTCCGACAACAATGACATTTCCATCTTTGTCGCATACAACTCCATCAGCTTTGTCGTCAAGTGCAACATCGTGTCGTCTGACCCAGAGCGTATCACCATCAGGGCTATATTTGATCGTGCACCAATCCCAGTCCATATCACCGTTGGAGTAACCTGTGACAACCACATTGTCGGAATCGTCAACCGCCACATCCGTCGCACAATCTTCCCACCCGCCGTCGTAGGTACGCATCCATATAAGGGTACCGCTTGAGTCATATTTGATTGTTATGTAATCTCCCCAGTTGGAATTTCTGTTTCCGGCAACAATAATGTTGCATCGAGAGTCGACGGCAACTGCAGAACCTATGTTTGTGTTCGGTCCGTTCGGCGAGCCAAACGTCCGTGCCCAGAGGATGCTTCCATTCGCATTGTACTTCAATACGTGTGTGAAAGCATAGGTACTGCTACTGTAACTGCCACCCACAACAATTATGTTATCTGCATTATCAATAGCGACACCGTGTGCCCAATCATGCACATCGGCATCGAAACGACGAGTCCAGAGCGTATCACCGAGCGGATTGTATTTTACAATTAAGAAATCGTTGAAGTTGGGTGGTTGAATTGATTGGAATTCGGTTGTGCCGGCAACGATGATGTTTCCCTGAGAATCAGTTGCGACATCCATGCTTTGGTCCTTCTTGCCAGTGTCAAACACCCGCTGCCAGAGAAGTTGCTGCGCAACGCATTGGTGGCTGCACACCCCTACATAAATCAACACATACAACATGAAGCGAAATGCTAACCTACTCACAGAAATCTCCTTTCACGCTTTAATTTACTTCAAACGTAGTTGTCAAACCCGATTGCGACAAAACCATCCCATTTGCGACATTATTTTTCAGGCAAAAAGCATTTTTTATCCGGAGCGGCCATGCCGTGAGGGGCCTTCCCGCTTCCGCCAGCAACTTCCGAAAGCCGCCAGCCCGCAGGGCAGCAGAAATCGCCGCTAACTTTTTCTCCGGCTTTTCTGCACAAGCGATAAGCGCATCAATACCGATTTGCCCACATTGCCTTGCTGCGTCCAAATTCCAGTGATCGGCCAAGACAATTACGGGCAACCATGCAGTGTAAGCTTTGAATTGATAAATAGAAGTCATCTGTTCTCGTGTGAGAACGAGGTAATGGAGAATGACACCGTGGATCAGTTGGAAAGCAATCAGTTGTCGTAGAGACTCTGGCGAAGCAGTAGAGATCAATTCAAAATCAGAGCAGAGAGAAAAGAGATGATCCACCTGTGCAGCTCTATCGTAAACCGCGAGTTGGCGTTGTCGTTTCATCATCGTCAACCTCCTTCGGCGTGGGAGCCTCGCCGACCGATCCCACAACAGCACACAAAACGCCGATGCCACTTTTCACATACGGCAGCCGGTCGACCGTTGAATTGCTTCGTAGGTCCCATCGCGATAATGATGGCCAAAATAACGCTTGAGACGCTAAAACAATTCGCTACAAAACCAACTTCGCGATCGAAGTATTAGAGAAGAGAAGAGAAGAAAGAACCCCGTTGTTAACCACGATGTGCTAAAAGCCCTCTTCCCCGTATGATTCCCCGTTACACAGGCGTAATTTACTTTTTGGCAAGATTTTTGTCAAGTCTTTTTGTAAAAAATTGCAAAAATTTAACGTGTTCACACTGATGACATTTTTATGGCGCTCGGTGCCGGCTCGGAAATTCGCCAGAGCATGGCCATTGTCGTCTTCGGCGCATTGATCAGCTCGACGCTGCTGACGCTGGTTTTGGTGCCGGTGGTTTATACCTACATGGAAGGATTGCGCCGACGTTTCAGCCGGAAGAAGATTGATGACACCAATGGAAAGTTCGAAGGTCAGTTGCAAGAGGTGACGGCGGAAGTGGCGTGAAGTAAATACTGAGAGGGGGAGTGGGAGAGAGGGAGAAAAGGTGAAAGGGAGAGAGGGTGATGGGTTCGTCCTTTCTCCCTTTTTATTTATGCGCCCAACATTCGGGCGCAACCGGCATGTCGCTATTCCTGAGTTTATTTTTGAAGCATATGCGAATTTCTAAAATCATCGCACTCAGCTTTTTATCACGTCGTTAAACGCAACTTACTTCTTTATCCGGCTCGCGCCTGAAACTGTATTTCTCTGCTGGGAACTCTTGCTCGCATTGTCCACCATGTTTATGATCACGGGCTGCGCAGAAATTCAAAATTGTCTCCCTGCAGCAGCATGCCTGTGAAAAATCAGCGCATATCCACGACTTCCGCATCGGCAGGAATGTCGAAGGTAAACAGCGCGTCGGCAAGCGGAACATTGCGCTGCGGATTTTTCAGGAGATAAACGGTTTTATTGTCATTGATATCAATCTGCTCGATGCGAACCGCCAGCCAGGTTGATTTGTCGATCCATGCCGTCACCCCATGAATGAAAGAGTTCTCGTCGCGCGGGCTCAGGGCAATGACATGGCAATCGGCAGCGCCGATCTTCTCGCTGCGCAACAGCCGCGGCTTGAAATCGCGCGTATATTTGATGACCAAATCGCGTGGCAGCGGATTGTCTTTTGATTTTTCCAAACGATCGACGATGACTTGCATTTTATCCGGCGAATAGGTCCAGACGGTTTTCCCGTCAGTGATGATCATTTGATTTTGTGTTTCGACGCGATAGCGGTCGCCCTTTTTCAGATACAACGTACCGTTGAGTACCTGCGTTTCACCGGCGAGCGACCAGGTATACTGCTGTTCGAAATCGCCTTTCAAAGACTCCAGCTTCTCGTAGGTTTGACGAATTTTGGCAACAATATCTTCGGCTTTCTCTTGCGCGAAAGTGATGGCGGTGGAACTGGCAAGAATGGCGCACACTGCCGTAAACAGTGCCAGAAAAACTTTCTCCCCTTCCCCGATTTTCCTTTTTAAAAATCGTGGTACAAAAACAAACAATCCAGAAAACACAAAAAATGAATTTTTCATGAGCCTAATCCCATTTCTTCCAATTGTGATTCATCAATAAGCACTTCACGCGCTTTGCTGCCATCGAAACCGCCGACCACACCCGCGGCTTCGAGCTGGTCAATCAAACGAGCGGCGCGCGAATAACCGATTTTAAGACGGCGTTGCAGGAGCGAAATCGAGCCCTGCTGGTGCCGTACTACCAGTTTCAAAGCTTCGTCGAAAAGTTCGTCACGCTGGCCGTCCATGGCCGGACCCATGCCCTCCTCCTCGCCCTCGGTCCGAATCGGCAACAGGTCTTTCTCGTAGCGCGGTTGTTTACGAATATGTTCGATGATCCGCTCGGTTTCTTCGGAGCTGATATAAGCGCCATGAATGCGAATCGGCTCCGGACTGCCCGGCGGCAGGAACAGCATGTCGCCATTGCCCAGCAGTTTTTCCGCGCCATTCATATCGAGGATGGTGCGTGAATCGATTTTCGAGGCCACCTGGAAAGCGATGCGCGCCGGGAAATTGGCTTTGATCACTCCGGTGATGACATCGACCGAGGGCCGCTGCGTGGCAACAATCAGATGAATTCCGACGGCGCGCGACATTTGCGTGAGTCGCGCAATCGGCTCTTCCACTTCTTTTGCTGCAAGCAACATCAGATCGGCGAGCTCATCGATGACGAGGATCATATAGGACAGCGGCTTGAGTGGCGCGTCTTCCAGCGCCGGCAGTTTTCCTTCGCGCAGACGGGTGTTGTACTCGGTGATGTTGCGCACACCGACGTGCGCCAGCAGCGAGTACCGATTTTCCATTTCCCACTCCAGGCTGCGCAATACCGCGAGTGCATTCTGTGCCGAGGTGACGACTTCTTCGTTGAGGTCTTCGCGAAAAGTAAGATGGTGGAATCTGAGCTTGCGGTAGGCAGAGAGCTCCAATCGCTTGGGGTCAACCAGGACAAATTCAACCTGGCTCGGATGTGCTTTATACAGTATGCTGGCAATGATCGCGTTCAGGCAAACGCTTTTGCCGGAGCCGGTCGCGCCGGCAACAAGCAGATGCGGCATGCGATCCAGGGAGGTGACATAAACCTGTCCGGAAATCGTCTCGCCCAGCGCAATCGTCAACGGCGAAGCTGATTGGCGAAAGGCGTCGGAATCGATGAGCTTGCGCAGATAAACAGTTTGCGGCTCGGGATTGGGAAGCTCGATACCGACCGCGGCCTTTCCCGGAATTGGTGCGACGATGCGGATGCGTTTTGCCCGCATGGCCAGTGCCAAATCATCTGCCAGCGCGGTAATACGGCTGACTTTGATGCCGGGTGCCGGCTCGTATTCATAGCGTGTGATCACCGGTCCGGGATTGATTTCCACCACATTGCCTTGCACATCAAATTCGGCCAGGCGTTCTTCCAACATGTGGGCGTTGTTCAGCAGTTCCTCACGGCTCTGCCTTGAGTCCTGCTTTTTCGGCAGGTCAAGAAGATCAAGTGGAGGGAACACATATTCGCCGGTAGCAGGAGCCTCTGTCTTGACTTTCTTCGGTGGTGTGGGAGCAGGCGCTTCTGGCGGCGCCGGTCGAACGGGACTTATTGCTTCCGGAGGGGCTGCTGTTTCAAGCGGTTGTGGTTTCCCTGGTATCACCGTCGAGGGGCTCGCCGGCTTTTCGCTCATTTCACGCAATCTCGCCAGACGTTTCCAGCGTGGCTCGGGCACTTCTTCGACTTCTTCCTCATCCGGAACAACTTCTGTTGTCCGCGATTCTGCCACCGCCGAGGTAGTCAGCGTCTTGACCTTGGCTTTCGGTTCGCGTACAGGAAACTTGGGGCGCCAGGACTGAATCGACGACAATGTGTGCTCCAACCATTTCCGGATATTTTTCAAACCGGTGCGCACTTTTTCGTAAGCTTCAGCGAGGCTGATCTGCGAGAATGCAATAAAGATCACGACAGCGAGGGCCAGCAAAATCATCGGGCTGCCATAATCCCCAAAAGCTCTGTGCAGATGCTCGGCAATAAATCCGCCAACCAAACCTGACCAGGAATAACCGATTTTGCTCTCTTTGGGATTCATGGCATGGGGCATGGCGAAAAGCGTGGCAAAATAAAGCGCGGCCAGCAAACCATAAATGCTGGCACGCTGCAACCGTTGTGTCGCATGGCCACGAAAACGATTCCAGCCCCAGGCGATGAGCAGCAGCGGAATGATGATCGCCGGATATCCCAGAAGATATTTCACCAGCACGTTGGCAATATAAACGCCGGCAATGCCCATGGCGTTCTCGACCCGCTGCAGCAACGCGCCTTGCGGTGCTTCTTCCGGATAAATGAAATAGGATATCAAGCTAACAAGAATGAGCATCCCCAGAGTGATCAAAAGAATGCCAAAAATTTCCTCCTGCTGTCGAGAACTCATGCTTGTTTGCTTTTCCGCCATGGTCTCCTCTCCTAAAATAGCTGATCAAAAAATTTCGCGGAAGTTGGCCGTTCTCCTGTTGCGCAAAACCGCTTACGCTTCGGCACCATCGCCTTCGATCCATTGGAGGCGAACAAGATTGCGTTTGGCACAAACGGTAAGCTCGAATTCATTGATGACATCACGACCGAGTATGTCTTCGCCTATATCGCTCCGAGAATCAACGTAAATTGGAATACTCGTGCCAGCAAGCTGAACTTTTGCTCCATACAGTCGCCTTGTTTCAGGAATTCCTCCGATGCCACTAATGTTAGCCATGCTACGTGGAAAATCCCACAGGCCAAGTCGATCTGCAATCTCAGTACGCACTATTGTTAAATCCGCGCCGGTATCGACTATAAAATCGACACTTTCAAAGGCATTTTTATCAAGTGCGCCTGCCAAAATCGTTGCCTTGGGTAAAGCAGGAAAATAGTCAAGATCATAATATCCAGCGGCCGCCTGACGAATACGAAAAACTCTATTTTCAAAACCTACTTGTGCGCAAAAACATACTTTGCTTCCGGTCTTTGAATACGCCTCGTAGCTTACCCGACCTCCGTTCTTTCCGGATGCAACAACTTTCCCATTAACTACAGCTACCCACAGACCATGATAATCTTTCATCAGACTATCACGCATTGCCCAATAGGCTTGTTCTTCGCGTTTGAATTGGTCGAGCGCTTTTTCGTGAGTTTCGGTCATCAATTACTCCTATGTGTCGAATGGAGTTGCAAATATAGGCACATACCAACCAAGCATTGTATTTATACGTTTAATATGGTGAAATTTGTTCATATTTGCAAGAGGTTTGTCATTCCAAACAAATAGCGAGAACAGATTTACGGGTGGGAGATGGAGGGAAAAGCAATTCAATCGAATACTTTTCCCAACCAATGTTTTTGGCGAATGTGATTTTTTGGTCAATTCTCAATACGGCCGCTGATAAAACGGTGTTTTCACCACCCGGCCCCTGGCCACACGGCCGCGGATGTCGATTGCCAGCTCGGTGTCGACAGTCGCATGTTCGCTCGCGACATAACCCATGCCGATTGATTTCTCCAAACTGGGCGAGAACGTGCCGCTGGTCACGCGACCAATTTGAGCGCCCTCTTTCAAAATCGGGTAACCATGCCGGGCAATATTCTTACCTTCCAACTCGAAACCGACGAGCTTGCGAGCAATGCCCGCGGTTTTGATTTTCAAAATGGCGTCACGGCCGATGAAGTCACCTTTTTCCATTTTGGTGATCCATCCCAAGCCGGCTTCGAGAGGGTTGGTGGTTTGATCGATGTCGTTGCCGTAGAGACAGTATTTCATTTCCAAACGCAAGGTGTCCCGCGCGCCGAGGCCGATGGGCTCGATGCCAAACTCCTTTCCAGCCTCAAAAATGGCATTCCAGACTTTTTCCGAATACGGTACCGCGACGCCAACCTCAAAACCATCTTCGCCGGTGTAGCCGGTGCGCGAAATGAACGCCGGCACGCCAGCGATTTCGCCGGAGATAAACCAGTAATATTTGACGCCGGCCAGATTCACATTCACAATTTTTTGCAGCGTGGCTTGCGCATGGCGCCCCTGCACCGCGAACAAGCTGATTTCGTCACTGCTATTGACCAGGCCAACCTCCGGGGTGGCATGTTGCGAAAGCCAGGCGAAATCTTTTTCGATGTTCGAGGCGTTCACGACCATCATGTACCGATCAGGCCAGCGATAGACGATGACATCATCGACAATGCCGCCGTCGGGATAGCAGATGGCGGAATACTGGGCTTGATATTCCTGAAGTCTCGATATATCATTGATGGTCATACGCTGCAGGAATTCGCTGGCGGCTTTGCCGCGAAATTCAAATTCGCCCATGTGCGAGACATCGAAAACGCCGACGGAACTGCGCACTTTGCGATGTTCTTCGATGATGCCGCGATATTGCACCGGCATCCAATATCCGGCGAATTCCACCAGTTTGGCACCGAGGCCGGCGTGAATGTCGTACAGAGCCGTCTTTTTAATGGCTGCGGCTTTTACTGCATCGTGGGACATGCTGAAGTTCCTTTATGATTTTTTCCGAAGACTGGATGCGTTCCCTTGTTCATGCGGGGCCGGCTTGCATTTGCTCGAGTTGGGCTTCAAGAGCGGCAAGCCGCTTTTGCATTGCTTCGAGCTCGGCAACACGATGATCAATGGCTGCCTGACCAATAACTCCACTTACCGGTTGGCGTTTAATAAGATACACCCATAATCCCAATAACCCACCGGGCATCGCGATGATCCCGGTGGTCATTAGATCAAGCCAGAACCGCATATCATCAAAGCGGCTACTCATTTCAGATCGCAAATCATCAATGCGCTGATTCAGACTTGCGAGCCGTCGCTCGATGCTCTTTTGCCCCTCTTCCAATCGGATCAATCTTTCTTCAGTGGCCGGTTTCTGGCTTGCCTGGGGAAAGATATGGCAAGGCAAAAGCCAGAACGCCACCAAGAGTCCGACAAGAGAATTTCGGCGCATATATTCTTCAAAAGATAAATCAGCACTCTTGGCTATTCGTTCACAGACCAAAGCGAAATTTACATTGGGCGAGATTTCATTCGCTGTAATTTTGCTTCCAGTGCTGCAATGCGCTTTTTCATTTCTTCGAGCTCGGCATCGTGACGATCGCCCACTGCCCGATTGTCAACACCCATTACCGGTTGGCGGGGATTGTTAATGTGAGACAGCCACAGGCCAATCAATCCACCAACTATCGCAGTGATTATCGTTACTATCCATGCCAACCAGATGTCCATATAACTAAAGTGGATATTTTTTCTACAGCGCCTCAATCACCTGCTTGACCTTGCGCAAGCCTTCTTGAATGTTCTCCACCGAGTTGGCGTAACTGAAGCGCAAATAACCTTCGCCGAATTTGCCAAATGCGGTTCCGGAAAGCACCGCCACGCCGGCCTCGTTGAGCAAAAGATCCGCCAAGGGCTTGGTCGCCATCGGCACGCGGCTGACGTTGGGGAAACAATAGAAGGCGCCGCGGGGCGTCAAGCAATGAACACCTTTGATTTGATTCAAGCCTTGGACCATGATGTCGCGCCGGCGTTTGAATTCCCGGACAAACGCGAAGGTTTCCTCCTGCGGGCCGCGCAGCGCCGCCACACCGGCATCCTGGGTGAAGGTGGCGGTGCAACTGTTGCTGTTGATCATGAGCTTTTCGACTTTTTGCGCCAACGCCACAGGCATTACACCAAAGCCGAGACGCCAGCCGGTCATCGCATAAGTTTTTGAAAAGCCATCGAGCAAGATGGTATGGTCGAGCATGCCCGGCTCGCAAAGAATGCTATAATGCTCGTCCTCGTAAATGATGTTCTTGTAGACTTCATCCGAGAGCACCATGATATTCCGCGAGCGCGCAATTTCCGCAATGGCGCGTATGTCTTCGCGAGTCAGAATGCCACCGGTGGGGTTCTGCGGCGAGTTGATGATGATCATTCGTGTTCGATCAGTGATCAATGCTTGCAGTTCCTTCAAATCAAAACGAAATTCCTTTTCTTCACGCAGTGGCAGCGGCACGGCCTTGCCGCCGACGAATTCGATGACTGATTCATAAATCGGAAAGCCGGGGTTCGGATAAATGACTTCATCCCCTTCTTCGATGAGCGCGGTGATGGTGAAATACATGATCGGTTTGGCGCCTGGTGTCACTGCCACATTTTCGGGACGCACGGTGATGCCACGCCGGCGCGCCACATCCTCGCAGATGGCCTGGCGCAGCTCCGGAATGCCGGCCGCCGGCGTGTAGTGGGTGCGACCCTTTCTCAAAGATTCCATCGCTGCTTCGCGAATGAAAAGCGGCGTATCAAAGTCCGGCTCACCAATCTCCAAATGAATGATTTTTCTCCCTTGCGCTTCCAGGGCTTTGGCCCTGGCCAGCACCTCAAACGCCGTCTCCGTGCCTAAACGTTCCATACGTTTTGCAAATTGCATGATCGCACCTTTCCAGGTTTGGTTCACATGATTTTACCTTTGTCAAATAGCATCTCCAGCCAACTTTTTGCCCATGATCAAACCCGACATTTCATCGGCCGGCAAATTGTTATCTGAAAATTTTTTGAAAATCATTGATGACAATAAATATCATGAGCGCCAGCAGCAGCGCCATGCCGATTTGTTGCACCACCAGCCGAACGCGTACCGAGACCGGCCGGCGTAAAATGGCCTCCAAACCGAGAAATAGCAGATGCCCGCCGTCGAGCGCGGGAATCGGCAGAATATTCAAAAGCGCCAACTGCAGGCTGATCAGGGCGACGAAATTCACCAGTTGGGCAAAGCCCTCTTGTGCAAACTGGCCAGCCAGGATCATCATCTGCACCGGCCCGGCCAAGCCTTCCCGGACCGATTCCTTGCCACTAACAAGCCTGCCGACAAACCTGCCGATTTTGCGAGTAATATCCCAGGAATAAATACAAGCAGCGACAAAGGACTCGCCGAGTCCGGCTGGACGCATTTCAATTCGGCCGGCAATTCCGATCTTGCCTTTCTGATCCTGCGGATCACGGCGCGGAACGACACTGGCATGGAACTTTTCATTTCCGCGCTGCCATTCGATGACAATTTCCTTCTCCGGACTGGCATGAATGAGTTTGGTCAATTGCTCCCAAGTTTCGACGCTTTGATCATTCACCGAAAGAATACGATCGTTCGACTGCAGACCAATTTTCTCGGCTGGGGAGTCGGCGATCACCTGATCCACCACCGGCTCATTGCTGGCCTGCGGCATGCCATAATGGAAGTACAGCGCCGTGAAAAACGCCAGCGCCAAAACCATGTTCATGATCGGCCCGGCCGAAATGACGATGGCGCGTTTCCAGATTGATTTGGACATGAATTCCCAGGGTTGTCCCTCGAGTTTGGTGTCCAGACTTTCGTCAATCATACCCGCCATTTTCACGTACCCGCCAAGCGGAATCCAGGAGACGCAATAATCGGTATCACCAATTTTCTTGCCAAACATGCGCGGCGGGAAACCCAGCGAAAATCGTTCGACCCGAATGCCGGCCCACTTGGCGGCGAGGAAATGTCCCAGCTCGTGAACAAAAACCAGCAAGCCGAGGACCGGAATGAACACCAGCACATCATGAAGCGTGAACATGATAGACCTCAAAGATACAAGCTTAACATCCTATTTGTTGTCTGACAAAATCGCGTGCCCAGCGATCGGCCGCCAGCACCCCGTCAAAATCGGCTTGCCGGTGGTTTTGGTGCTGCTGCAGGGCCCGTTCAATCAAATGGGGAATCTGGTCGAAACGAATCGTTTCGCTCAAGAAAGCGCTAACCGCTTCCTCATTGGCGGCATTCAACACCGCCGGTGCGGTGCCGCCTTCGCGCAGGGCCTCATAGGCCAGGCGTAAACAAGCGAACTTGTCAAAATCCGGCTCCTGAAAAGTGAGCTGGTGCCAGTGAGAAAAATCCATGCGCGGAAAGTTATTGGGCAAACGATCCGGATATGTCAGCGCATATTGAATCGGCAGCCGCATATCCGGAACCCCCAACTGTGCCTTGATGGAGCCATCGACAAATTCCACCATCGAGTGAATGATGGATTGCGGATGGATGAGCACCCGGATGCGATCAACGGGCATGTCAAAAAGCCAGCGCGCCTCGATGACTTCAAGGCCCTTGTTCATTAGCGTCGCTGAGTCAATGGTAATTTTGCGGCCCATCGTCCAGTTCGGATGATTCAAGGCTTCAGCCACCGTGATCTTGGCGAACTCATCTTTCGGCCGCTGTCGAAAGGGCCCGCCGGAGGCGGTGAGAATCAGGGTTTCAATCCGATCTTTGGATTCACCGACCAAACACTGCCAGAGCGCGCTGTGCTCGCTATCAATCGGGATGAGCAGGCCTCCGTGCTTGCCGGCCTCCGAAGTGACCAACTCGCCGGCGGTGACCAACGTTTCTTTGTTTGCCAAGGCCACGGTGTGACCCTGTTGCAGCGCACGCAACGTCGCCGGCAATCCCGCGGCGCCGACAATCGCATTGACCACAATTTCAACCTCCGCTGCCGCTGCGATTTCTGCGAGAGCCGCCACACCGGTCAAGCATTCGATGCCCAGCGCTCTGAAACGCCGCAGCCAATCTTGTTCTGGTGGCGCCTGGACCACCACCACGGCGCGGGGTCGAAAACGTTGCGCTTGTTGATAAAGCAATTCAACGTTGCCATAAGTGGCAAGATATCCGACCCTAAATTCATCGGGATGTGCTTCCACCACCTTCAAACAATTCGTGCCGATGGATCCGGTCGACCCCAGTATGGTCAAATGTTTCATTATGACTTTGTTTCACTCAAACAGCAAGTTCAACGAATACGAAGCCATGCCCGGAGGGCAAGATGGCATTGCCGTTACAGCAAAATCAATTTCACCGAATACTGAGTCCCACGCCAGCAGTAAAATTTTTGACCTCACCGAAATTGAAGTCGGCATTCACCTTGAAAAGTGGCAACGGCGAGATCGTAAGGCCGACGGTGCCATTCGGATAAACCAGATTGTAATCCCTGGTGATGATGCCGGGAATATCGATTGTTAATGCCGTACGATCGATGCCACCGCCGGCATAAAGTGTTGCAATCGAAAAATTTTTGCTAATATAACCCTTGAGGCTGAGGGTCGAGACCGTGCCGAAGGCGTAATCCTCCGGCACCAATATGGTTTGATAGCCGGCCAGCACGGTGATGGCTGGCAACGCCAAATTGTCCTTGAGCAAGCCATATTTCACTGCGCCACCGAGCAGGGTGATATTGCCGCCTGGCTCATCCGCCAATGGAAAAGTAAAGAATTTTGCCATGACTTCAAAATTTGCCGGCAGCCCCAAACTGCCATGCAAGAAAGGAAGCGGCACCAAATTTGTGCCACTCCAGGGATCTTTTACGCCGCTGACATTGCTGGGAACAATTTGTTTGAATTCATCCGGTATTTTTGCAAAAACACCACGCACGCCAACGTCGATGCCACCAACGTGGTGCAGGGAAGCAGTATTGACAAAGCCACTGCCGACCAACGAGCTGAACAATTTGAGAATCGACTTGATTTGTTCATCAAAATCATCCATTCCTTGCTGAGTCTTGCTGAGCACTTGATAGTTCGATTGGATGGTTTTGCTCGAAAAATCTTGTGCATTCACAATCGTAACGAGAAAAAGGGCGGCGAGCAGCATCACCACTGCGACATTGCGTTTGCGCATCATTTCGACTCCTTTGGGTTGGTTTTCAGAATTTGAAAGCGGTCACGCCAGGTTTCCGCCAGTTGATTTTCATCTTCCAATACCGGACTGTCGTAAAAATCCATATGCAGCATTTCGGAAAAGCCGCGACGCAAGGCCCAAACCACCTCATCCCAGGCAACCGTTCGGCTACAGACCTTGCGCAAGGTTGTCGTGTGATCCGCGAGTCGCCGTCGTTCGATTTCGCGTTTCTGCTCCTCGCCGGCCAGGAAATCCGGCAGTTTGTCATGCGCATCATCGAGCAGAATCGAGCCATGTTGCAGAGCGCCCTCGCGAAAACGCCGTTGGGCACTGCCAACAATTTTTTTACCACTTGCCAGCAATTCATTGCGAGCCGCACTGGCAAAACAGGCCGTCCGCAACGGCCGGCCATTCACCTGCAATTTCTCTCCCGGCGCAAAATTGACTTCCGCACCGAGATACCGCAACCCAACGGCAATCGCCTCGCTCAAGCGGCGATAAAGGTCGAGCGGCAAAATTTCAAACCATGGATGCGTCGCGGGGATTACCACGCTGTAGGTTACTTCTTGGGCGTGCAAAATCGCCCGGCCGGCAGTGGGACGGCGAACCACGTCGATGCCGGCTTTTTCACATTTTGCCAAATCAATCTCCCCGGCATGCTGATGATAGCCGAGTGAGATGCAATGCGGGTCCCACTGAAATACTCGTAAAGCTGGGTCCTTGCTTGCGCCACTCTGCACGAGGGCGGCGTCGAGGGCCATGTTGTAGTCGCCGGCATGCGCGCCGGTGTTGAGAAAGCGCCAGCGCATCAATGAAAAACTTCGCCTTCAAATCAGTGAGACTCCAACCAGCCTCACCCAATGATCCCCCGCTCACTTTTTTCGATGAATGCCAGCACGTTTTGCACCTCCGGCGTCAATTCGCACTCTTCGCGAATGCGTTGGATGGCTTGACTGACATTCAATTTTGATTTATACAACAGCTTGTACGCGCGCTTGAGCGCCAGCATCGCTTCCGCGGAAAAACCGCGACGGCTCAAGCCCACTGAATTCAAACCTGCAAACGTCAAAGGCTCACCCGCCGCGCGAATGTACGGTGGCACATCCTTGCGCACAAGAGAGCCGCCACCAATAAAGCAATGCTGACCAATGTGCACAAATTGATGCACTGGCACCATGCCGCCAAGGCTGGCCCAATCTTCCACCACCACATGGCCGGCGAGGTTCACGGCATTGGCGAGAATGCAATGATTGCCGATGATGCAATCGTGCGCGACGTGGCTATAAGCCATCAACAAACAATCGCTGCCGATGGTGGTTTTCCAGTGGTCTTTGGTGCCGCGATGGAGCGTGGCGAATTCACGAATGATGGTGCGCTCGCCGATTTCGAGCGTTGTCTCCTCGCCGCCGAATTTCAGATCTTGCGGGATATTCCCAAGTGCCGCTCCGGTAAAGACGCGACAACCGGCACCGAGGCGTGTGCCGGCGGCGAGGTGCACATACGGTCCGATGCGGCAATTTTTGCCAATTTGTACATTTGCCTCAACAATGCTATATGGGCCGATACTGACGCCGGCAGCAATCTCCGCCCGGGGATCAACAACCGCTGTCGGATGGATGTGAATCGAAGTATTATCAGTCGGCGTGAAATCCATGCTGCAGTTCCCGGTTTGGCGTAAAATTCAATTCTGCTTCTGATTGATGACAGCAGCCGAAAGCTCCGCTTCACATACCAGCTCATTGGCGACAAATGCCTTGCCGGTCATGCGACACAGGGCCTGGCGATATTTTTGCATCTCCACTTCAAAACGAACCTGGTCACCGGGACGGACCGGTTTGCGAAATTTTACCTTGTCGAGACCGGTAAAATATACCAATTTTTCTTGAGGATTATCCTGTGCGTTCAGGAGCAAAACGCCACCAACTTGTGCCATCGCTTCGATGATCAGAACCCCGGGCATGACCGGATGACCGGGAAAGTGCCCCTGGAAAAACGGCTCGTTGAGCGTGACGTTTTTAATTCCGACGACGCGCTCGCGCGGGATCAAATCGAGAATACGATCCACCAGGAGAAATGGATAACGATGCGGCAAAATCTTCTGGATGGCTTCTGCATCCAAGACGAAATTGCCTTTGCGGTTGCCCTGATATTTCGAGGTGATTTGAATTTTCTCGTATTCCTTACGAATCCGCTTGACCAATTCGACATTGGCGGCATGGCCGGAGCGGGCGGCTTGAACATGCGCCTTGAGCGGCACCCCAAGCAGGGCGAGATCACCGAGCAAATCCAGCGCCTTGTGCCGCACCGGCTCATTTTTGAAGCGCAGCTCCTTGCCGTTCAGAATGCCGTTGGTGCCGAGCTTGACGTCGTCTTTGAAACCAAAAAGTTCTTTCAAACGACCGAATTCGCTTTTATCAATCTCACGATCGATGAAGACAATGGCGTTGTCCAGGGTACCGCCTTTAATCAAGCCTTGTTCCAGCAAAGCTTCAACTTCGGAAAGGAAACAAAATGTGCGTGCCGGTGCGTACTCGGTTTCGAATTCATCTTTCAACGAATAGATCGCGGTATATTGCGTGGCGAGCGCCGGATTTTTGTAATCCACCAAAAAGGTGATGCGAAACTCATCGGATGGGAAGACTACTATATCGACACCACGCTTCTCATCGGAATATACGATGGTCTTGTCAATGACCAGATAATCGCGCGGTGAGTCCTGCTCGACCACACCCGCCTCTTTGAGCGCATGAACAAACGGCAAAGCACTGCCATCCATCACCGGTGGTTCGTTGGTGTCGAGCTCAACAATAATGTTGTCAATCATCAAGCCGGCAATGGCCGCCAACACGTGCTCGACCGTGTGCACGACCACTTCGCCCTCGCCGATGGTGGTGCCGCGGGAAATATCAATCACGTGCTCGATGTCGGCTTTGATCATGGGATTGCCCGGCAAATCACTGCGTCGAAAATATATGCCGGTATTGGGTGGTGCCGGATGATATGTCAAATTTGACAAATTGCCGGTATGTAGACCGATTCCGGATATGGATACCGCTTTGGAAATTGTACGTTGTTTTTCGAGCATTCCTTCTCCCATTCAGGGACAAGTTGCGATCGACAGGTGAGGCTGATCTACTTACACATTATCAACCACACGCTGCCACTTGCCCGTTTTCAGTACAGATAACATCAGGCCATAAGCAAAGATTGACCTGTTTTTGTCACAGGTACACTGCAAACTTGCTATATTATTACCTTGAAAAAATTATCACAACCACGAAGATTTTCTAAAGACAAGATGATTAACGACAAAATTATTTGTCATCCTACGGACGCAGTCAATTATTTTGTTCTTTTGGTTGCGCCCGTAGGCTACGCCCGTAGGCTACGCCCGTAGGGGGGGTGCGGCAAAAGCTGCGTTATGTGTCATCATTACCGTTTTTTTCTAAAACTTCCGGAGCGATTTTTGCGAGTGCCTTTTCCAGCGCACGGACTCTCTTCAGCAGTTCCGGCAAGCGTCGCAGTGCCGCTTCTTCGCGTCGCCATTGCATGTGTTCCCTGGCCGGGTAACCCGAAACGGTCATTCCCGGTGGAATCGATTTGGTGACGCCGCATTGTGCTCCAAATGTGGTGTCATCGGCAATTTCAATGTGGCCGACAAACCCGACCTGTCCGGCAATGGTGACCCGGTTGCCGATTTTGGTGCTGCCGGAGATGCCGGTTTGCGCGGCAATCACGGTATGCTCACCGATCTCCACATTGTGCGCAACTTGAATGAGGTTGTCAAGTTTCGCGCCGCGGCGAATGCGCGTCTCGCCGAAAGTGCCACGATCAATGCCGCAGTTGGCGCCGATTTCAACACCGTCTTCGAGAACGACCGTGCCGACATGGGGAATTTTGTGATACCCGCCTTCGTGCTTGACATACCCAAAGCCGTCGGAGCCGACCACCGATCCGGCCTGGATGATCACCTCATTACCTATTTGCACCTCGTGCGCAATATGCACTTGGGGAAAAATCACCGAGCGGCTGCCAATGTGTGCACCGCGGCCGATAAAACAAAGAGCGCCAATTCGCACGTCATCGCCGATCTCACAATCCGGCTCGATGATCACATACGGACCAATTGCAACATTTTTGCCAAGGCGGGTACTTGCGTCGATCACAGCCGTGGGGTGTACTCCAGGAGTAGGCGCCGGTGGCTGAAGGAATTTCTTGGCGATCTCGACGAAAGCGAAATAAGGATTTTGGGTACGTATCAAAACCGGACCGCCCGCGCGAGGTGACGGGCACGTTGCGTCCACCAAAACCGCAGCCGCGGGCGTTTTATCCAAATGGGGAAAATAGCGCGGCTGCGCAATAAAGGTCAAGTCGCCCGGTCGTGCCTGGTCAATTGGCGCAAGGCCGGTAATCACAACGGCGGCATCGCCTTCCACCCGTCCCTGAATGGCACGTGCGATCTCTGCCGCCGTGAGTCTCAATGAAACCTTCATGCATTCGAAGCAGACGAAGCAAGGAGCAGTGGGCCAAAAACGCGTTCACTTAAGCCGTTTGCGGCTTGCTTTTTGTCATGTTTGTTGTTAGTTCTTTGGCTTTGCGGGGGTGGTCCTTGGCGTCGTGCTCGCGGGTTTTGCCGTGGCAACGCTCTTATTTAATTCTTCCAAAACTTTGTCAGTCAGATCAGGCTGTGCCGGACTGACGTGTAAAATGTTCCCGTTCACTACGTCGAAGATGTAGTCGAACTTCTCCTCGTTGCCGAGTTTTTTGATCACGGCATTGATCTTGTCAATGACTGGCTGCATCAGCTCGGCCCGCTTGGCGAAGACTTCTCCTTGCGCACCCCACTTTTCCTGTTGGAACTGTTGTAACCGGATGTTGAGGTTCTGCAGCTCGGTTTCCTTTTCCTTTTTACGCTCCTCGCTCAGCAACAACGCTTGTGACTCGAGTTCTTCCAATTTGGTTTGCAATTCCTGTTGCATGCTTTTGGCTTCGTCTTCCCAGCGCTTGTTGATCTCTTGAAGCTGCTTTTGCGCGTCCTGTGCTTCCTTGTATTTTTCGAGAATTTTCTGAGAGTCGATATAACCGAGCTTGAGTTGTGCGGCAACCGGATCAGCACTGCCGAGGATGGCAACTCCGAGCAGAGCGCCAACCCAGATCATAAAAGTTTTCACACCAGCCTCCATAGTTGATAGTTGAATAAAATATGAGTTTGGCAAATTGTTCGTAAATATTTGTTTTGTTACTCGGGATTCAACCTAAAAACAAGAGCTTGGCTGAAATTTGCCCAATTCCGGCAACATATTCAATCTTAAAAACTTCGCCCGAAAACGAAATGGGGTTTCCACTGGCCATACCGTGCGCCGGTTCTGCTGTCGAGGTTGTCAAAACCATACGCATAATCGAAACCAATGATTCCAATCATCGGCATGAAAATTCGCGCACCGATGCCCACTGAACGCCGCAGATCATAAGGATCTGTCTTTGACAAATCCGCCCAGGTGTTGCCGGCCTCCGCGAACAGCAAACCGAATACCGTGGGATTGGGCGCAATCGGCACGCGCAGCTCAATCCCGAACTTCATCATCGTTCTGCCGACATCCCCCACTTGGTTGCGCAAGGGATCCTCATAACCCCGCAGCGCAATCGAGCTCGTCAGGCCTTCGCCACCCATGAAGAAATATTCCAGGATGGGAATGCGGCTGTCCTTTTTGATGCGGTCCATATATCCGGCTTGAAAATTCATATACCACACCAGCCCCCAGAACGTGGGCATGAACCAGTCTGCTTGAAAAATATGTTTGTGGTAGCCGACATTACCCTGCAACGGTCCACCGGCAAGCTCAGTCGAGAGAGAAATTTGCGAGCCGGCAGTGGGGAACTCCGGCCGGTTCAAACTGTTGCGGCTGAAGATGTGAGTAATCGAGCTCGAGGTCAGGCGTCCTTCCTCAAAGCCGCGGCTGCGGCGATATGCCGGATCAGCCAATTCTTCGACAAAGTCAAAGTACTCGGTGCTGGTCACACGATAAATCCAATCGGTGCGGAAATAGTTGTCCGGCCAACGCAATCGGCGGCCGAGACGTACCGATCCGCCCTGGTATCGCTGCGCAAAGTCGTATCCGTATCCGTTGGCACGCTTGGTATCAAAAATGTTGATACCTGCCAGCGTCGGCGTGTCAAACAACCACGGCTCGGTAAAGCCCAATTGAAAGGAACGATAATAACGGCCAAAATTCCAATCGAACGACAGGCGCTGGCCATTGCCAAAAAGATTGTTCATGGCAACGCCGATCGAGCCAATGATCTTGTCACGTTCGCTCCAGCCGGCGCTCATGTTGGCGGTGTCCGTCGATTTCTCTGCAACTTCCAGCAGCACATCGACCTTGTCATCGCTTATCGGTTGCACATCCGGCTTGACATCGGAAAAGTAATTCAAGACAAACACCTCGCGCTGGCTGCGGATGAGCGCTTCGCGACTGAAGGTGTCGCCGGGACGCACAAACAATTCGCGGCGAATGACTTTCTCCTTGGTTTTGGTATTGCCGGTGATGTGGATCTTGTTGATCGTGACGGCATTGCCTTCGGTGACGAGAAAATGCAGATCCACCGTGCTGCTGTCAACGGGTTTTTCGATCGGATTGATCGTGGCAAAAATGTATCCGGCATCGTAATACAAACTGCCCAGCTTCTCCGTCACCGCTTTCTGCAGCTTCTTGGCGTTATAAACATCGCCGGTTTGAAAATCCAGGAGCGAGGCGAGAAGTTTATCCGGATAAAGTTTGTTGCCCTCCCAGGTGATGTTGCCAATGTGATATTTGGTTCCCTCGTCAACCCAAATATCGATGAACATGTCCTTCTTTTCGGGACCATAGTACAGTGAGTCCCGAACAAATTCAACATCCCGATATCCTTCGGCGCGGTAGAAGTCCAAAAACTTTTCAATATCCTCTTTGTATTTTTTCTCGTCAAAATCGCCGCCACGCAACCAGGAGTCCTGCTTGGTCTTTTTCATTTGCTTGCGCAGCTTGCCATCCGTGAAGGCCTGATTGCCGTGAAAAGTGATCGTTTTGATCTTGACTTTGTTGCCTTCGTGAATCTTGATTCGGAGATCGACCCGGTCGGAATCTTCGGTGGTTTTCCTGGTCTCCGTCGCGATCTCAGCCAACAAATAGCCCTTTTTCTCATACAGTTTTTTCAACTTGCGACGCACTTTGGAGAGGTCGCGCGGGCTGATGACCTGGCCTTTATATAGATCCAGCTCCTTCTCGAGATCTTTGGTCTTGAGTTTATTGTTGCCATCAAATTCGATTTTATTCAAGCGTGGCGATTCGATGACTTTGAGGGTGAGATACACGCCGTCGCCAATTTGCCGATCAAGCAAGATCGCGACATCCTCGAACATGTTCAGGCTCCACAGTTGTTTGATGGCAGTCTGAATGTCATCGCTGCTCACTTGCTCGCCCACCGAAAGACCGGAGCTCAACTTGATGAAGTTGGCATCAGCCGTCCTGTTGCCCTCCACAGAGATGCCCAGGATTTTGAGTGATGCCTGGCGTTGTGCAAAAGCACCACCGCTGAGGCAAAAAAGAACGAACAACGAAACCACCATTCGTGAAATATGCATCATGTGATGGTGTCTGTATAAGCGGCAAAAGTTGGAAAATAAAGCGTCTTTCATCTTATCCTTTACTCATGGTTCTGAGCTACTGGCGAAGAGCGCACGGCAGCATGCCATGGCATGCTGCCCGCGCCCGACAAGCCAATCATTGCTCATATGTAAAAGGTAATAATTTTTTAGCCGAATGTAAAGCAATTTTTATGTGGCGGATATGGTGGATCGACTCATAATATTAGACGCCAGTGGCACCGCATTAGTTCTCCCTGCAACGTTACTGGGACTTGCCGCTAAAATCTACTGGAAAGGAATGTCGCAGCCAGATTTTCCGATCTTCCTTGTTGTGCATTAACAAGGGATTGTAGTCGTACTCGAACTGTAAATGCATCGCCGGGTTGATCCGATATTCCAGTCCCAAAGTGTGGCGCAAACCCAGCCCGATAAACGGGTGTGCCTCGAGGTTGGAGGCAACAGTATGGTCAGAGCCAACTTCGACCTGCCCGATGTAGTTCACGTAGAGATCATTCCACAGATATTTCCCGATCAATAGTCGTGTGCTTTGCAACATGGCTAATGCGGGATTCTCTCTGCGTGTTTCAGGCGGTGCTGTCGGGTCCAAGGTTGTTACCGGGTTGTGATTGGTGTTGAAGTTGGCCACGAGAAAATTGCGTGTGAATCGTGAACTCAAGCGCACGACATCAAGCCCGAGCCGGCGCTCGAGTTGTCGTTCAACCGGACGGATGAGCGGGCGAAAAACCAAATTATCCGTGCTGATGCCCACAGCCTCGGTGGCTTTAGAGCGAACATTTGCAATTGAATAACCCAGCGTCGCGAGAATTCGTTCCTGCGAATTGTCCAAAATGCCGGGCCGATCCGAGCTCAGCTTGAAGTAGGCATTTTGAAACCGACCGCGCTCGATTTCCTCTCCGGTCACCGGATCGATCGTGTGCAGCGTGAGATAAACATTATACGGAAAATTGGTCGAGTCCGTGAGCGTGGTCCACGCGCGGCCATAAACAATCGGCCACCAATCGCTTTTGTCGAATTCGGCGCCAAACTTCTCAACCCGGAAATTGAG
>JAPDQK010000060.1:33013-37237 GCA_034505955.1 Candidatus Zhuqueibacter pondensis | reverse complement strand
GGCCAGCGCTATTTTTCCACCGAATTGTGCGGCAATCCCAAGCATGTCGAGATTCCCGAGCGTGAGCATGAGCTGGATGCCTACACCAAAGAGCAATTACGGCTGTATCAATCGCGTTGGGAGGTGATAGAATAAAAGCGCCTCCTACAGAATTTTCCTTGCTCCCACCATCTTGACAATTTCAACTTTTTCGGCTAAATTGACGAGGGCAGAAGAGTAAAATTAGTATTGATCCATTATTAAAGAGAAAAGGCAAGATCTATGGAAGCAGCGTTAAGAAATCAAATCATCACGAGGCTGGAGCAATTGCCAAAGGGCAGGATACTTGAAGTGTTAGATTTCGTCGAATTTATCTTGACCAAAACTGCGAACGAAAAGATCAAAGCGGTCGAAGCGACTGACAAGGAAATTCTTCGTGCTATTGAAGCCAGCGGGTCTTTGGATTTTTACTATGACGACTCACAAGATGTTTACACTTTGGAAGACGGGGAACCCCTGTGAAACGCGGCGATATCATTCTCATCACGATTCCGTTTTCTGATTTGACTTCTGCCAAAGTTCGCCCGGCTTTGGTCGTTTCTCCTGAAGATCAAGTTGAAAATGACTTTGTCGTTGCGTTGATCACAACAAACATTCATCGTCCATTGCGCCCATCCGATCATGCAATCAGAACCGGTGATAAAGACTTTGGTGCGACCGGCCTGCGTTTTGATTCGGTTTTTCGCATGGCAAAGCTTTTCAATCTTGATAAAGCGTTAGCCCAACGAAAGCTAGGAAAAGTCTCGCCGGAACTCATGAAAAAATTGGAGAAAAAATTGAAATTGGCTTTGGGGATTCGATAATGAAGAATTTGAATAATGTTGGCTTCTGTCCGATTTGTGGCGGCCATAAAATCTCTGGAACAACCACCTATTCGGTCGATCTGGGAACCGGCGTGGTCGTGGTGCGTAATGTTCAGGCACAGATTTGTTCGCAATGTGGGGAAGAGTGGATTGACCATCAAACCGCGAAGAAGCTGGAGGTTATTGTTGAAGAAACTCGTGCCAAACAACGCCAAGTTGAGGTGTTAGCTTTTTGAGTTGGTTTCTGGCCAGCGCTATTTTTCCACCGAATTGTGCGGCAATCCCAAGCATGTCGAGATTCCCGAGCGTGAGCATGAGCTGGATGCGTACACGCAAAAGCAGTTACAAAAATATCGGTCGCGGTGGGAGGTGATTGAATAAAAGGGGTCGCTTGCAAATGATAGGCAAAGGGTGTATATTTTGTATTCAATTTAGGCGGGAGGAAAACGCTTGGCAAAAATTAGTGATCTACGTCGGAAAATCGCCTTGGGGTTGTATGAATTGACCTCACATGCAAAACTTGAAATGCAAGACGATGGTTTTAGCATCGAAGATGTCAAGCACGGAATTTACTCCGGCCGTATCGTTGAACGCCAGCGTGATCCGTTCACTTCGACCAAATATTGTGTCAGGGGTAAGGCCGCAGATGGACGCAAAATTCAGCTTGTTTGCCGTTTAACTGAATTGGGTTACTTGCGAATCATCACTGTTTTTGAGGAATGATATGGCAGCCAAATACGACAAGTGTGATTATTGTGGTGGCAGCGTACGCGAAAAACGCGTGACCGTCGATTTACGCGTTAAAGGTAAGTTATATGTTTTCGACAACGTGCCGGTTGGGATTTGCCAAAAATGTGGCGAGCGTTATTATCGTGGTCCCGTACTGGAACGTTTGGAGGAACTGGCCGGCCACAAAGAGCTGTTCAAAGAAAAGATCCAGGTGCCGCGTTTTGATTTTGCCGAGGCGGCGGTCTTTTAGAAAACCAATGAAAAACTCGAACACTACACGCCTCTGCCCTATTTTTGTAGCGGCCACAAAACCCCTGGCACAACCACCAATTCGGTCGATTGGGGAACCGGTGTGGTCGTGGTGCGCAATGTTCAGGTACAGATTTGTTCGCAATGTGGGGAAGAGTGGATTGACCATCAAACCGCGCAAAAGCTGGAGGTTATTGTTGAAGAAGCTCGCGCCAAACAACGCCAAGTTGAGGTGTTAGCTTTTTGAGTTGGTTTCCGGCCAGCGCTATTTCTCCACCGAATTATCCGGCAATCCCAAACACGTGGAGATTGTCGAGCGCGCGCATGAAGTGGATGCGTAAACGCAGGAGCAGTTGAAAAAATCAGTCGTGGTGGGAAGTGATTCGTTAAACGTTAATAGCGACAACACTGTCATTAAATTAGTATGCCTTTTTGAAAATACCGAAAGAGTGTATCTTTCGCAAAAAAGCGTGACCACTCAGCCACCCATCAAGATTGACGAAGTCTTTAAAATACTCATAACTTGGCAAGGAGGGTAAATGACACTTCAAACTGTTATCCGTCCTTATCCTATCTCCAGGCAAACGCTGACGCGATGCCTCACGCAAAAACTCGTTTCGCAGCTCAGCGTTTTTTTATTTCTGCTCTGGAATGTGGTCGCAGTCCTTGCGCAAACCACCCCCACCGAAGGTCTTCGCGAGAACACGCCCAAAGTGCATGCTCTAATTAACGCAAAAATTGTCATTGCGCCCGGTCAAGTTATCGAAAAGGGCACGGTGGTCATTCGTGACGGTTTGATCGAAGCCACCGGCGCGTCCAGATTCACTGTCTGATTAGCTCGTGGTTCGGCAACCTCTATAAAATTGAACCCACACAGAACAAATCGATGAACTCTGCAAAAATCTTTTTCCTGCTGTTTGTTCTTTTCTTCGGGCTTCACTGCGCTTTGATACTGACAGGCAGGATCAAACACCTTGATCGCGAGGTCATCACCGTCGCGCAGTGGGGCGGCACGCCGGCCCAAGATGCCTCGCGCGTGCACACAATAAAATTCATCACGCTGCACCACGGCGGTGAAGAGTTTAAACCCGACCAGGATTTTGCGACGTATCTCATCAACCTGCAAAATTGGTCGCGCACAGAAAAGAAATGGATCGACATTCCTTATCACTATCTGATCGACTTCGACGGAAAAATCTACGAGGGGCGAAATATTCATTATCCCGGGGATACGAACACTGCGTATGATCCCACCGGCCATGCGCTGGTTTGTGTACCGGGAAACTACGAAGTGCAGCAGCCGAACGAAAAGCAGCTTCGCGCCGTTGTCAATATCTTCACCTGGCTTTGTTGGAAATATAAATTGTCACCCGAGGTCATCAAAGGGCACAAAGACGTGGCAGATGGCACTGTTTGTCCCGGAAAAAATTTGTACGTTTTTCTTGAGAATGGCTATTTTCAAAAAGAAGTAATGCACCAGCTTGAAGAACTACAGAAGAAATAAGCAGTAGCCCCACCATATTCCGCTTGTGTCATTTTGTCATTATCTCGTCGTAGTGAACATAAATTAATAACTTGTCTCTGTCAATTTGACCAAAAATAGGATTGGCCACTAAAGACTTAAATTCTGTTTTTTTAGTGAGATATGCTACGCAGACGCTTGGCACCTTTTTTGTACCAAAAAAAATGAGTACAAAATTTTTAGACTTTGCAGACTTGGCGTCTTACGGACGCAGTCTTCGCGGTGAATATTTGTGAGTGCATGCCATTAACTTAAGGACTCTGTCATTCAGTAGGAATTGCCATGTCCCATACACGGGACATCCGATCACAGGTGAAATTGAGACCACTCTCGGAGCATGTCATGCAGGAGGCATCTTTTTAAGCACTTCAACCATGCCCCCTGCTGAACCAGACTCCCTGCGGGCGTAGTCTACGGAATGACATGATCCGCGCTTAACTTAATGACACGAATTTGTGAGTAATCCAGGCTAAAGAGAATAACAACGATGACTCTCGATAAATTTACTTTAAAAGCCCAGGAAGCGGTGATGCGCGCCCAGCAGTTGGCGAGCGAGCACAATCATCAGGCGATTGAAGTGGAGCATCTGCTCAAAGCGCTGCTCGATGATCCCGAGGGCGTGCCGCTGGCAATACTGAAGAAACTCGGCGCAAATGTTGGACTGATTGCCAGCCGCACGGATGACGAACTGCGCAAGATTCCGCGTGTGCATGGCGGTGGTGGATTTGGTAATATTTACCTCTCTCCGCGCGTGCAAAATGTCTTCAATGCGGCGATGAATGAAATGCGCCAGTTGAAAGACGAGTACGTCAGCACCGAGCATTTGCTTATCGCCCTTGCAGATGAAAAAGCCGGCGCCGCGGCAGAAATTCTTAAATCCCA
>JAPDQK010000060.1:0-32914 GCA_034505955.1 Candidatus Zhuqueibacter pondensis | reverse complement strand
CAAAATGTCTTCAATGCGGCGATGAATGAAATGCGCCAGTTGAAAGACGAGTACGTCAGCACCGAGCATTTGCTTATCGCCCTTGCAGATGAAAAAGCCGGCGCCGCGGCAGAAATTCTTAAATCCCAGGGCGTGACGCGCGATGCGATTTACCGCGTGCTGAAAGATATTCGCGGCACGCAGCGGGTGGTCGATCAAAATCCCGAGAACAAATATCAGGCCTTGCAGCGCTTCGGTCGCGACCTCACCGAGTTGGCGCGGCGCGGCAAGCTCGATCCGGTGATCGGCCGTGATGATGAGATTCGGCGCGCCATTCAAGTGCTCTCCCGGCGCACGAAAAACAATCCCGTGCTCGTCGGTGACCCCGGTGTTGGCAAAACCGCGATCATCGAAGGCATTGCGCAGAGAGTGGCGAATGGAGATGTGCCGGAGTCGCTCAAGAACAAGCGCGTGATCCAGCTCGACATTGGCGCATTGATCGCCGGCACCAAATATCGCGGCGAGTTTGAAGAGCGCTTGAAAGCCGTGCTCAAAGAAATTCAGGAGGCCGAAGGCGAGGTCATTCTTTTCATCGACGAATTGCACACGGTGGTCGGCGCCGGCGCAGCGGAGGGAGCAGTGGACGCCGCCAACATGTTGAAGCCGATGTTGGCGCGCGGCGAGCTTCGTCTCATCGGTGCGACGACACTGGATGAATATCGAAAATACATTGAGAAAGACAAGGCGCTGGAACGCCGTTTCCAGCCGGTTTTGGTGGATGAGCCGACGGTCGAAGAGACCATTTCCATTTTGCGCGGTCTCAAAGAGCGCTATGAAGTGCATCACGGCGTGCGCATTGCGGATTCCGCGATCGTCGCTGCGGCTACTCTTTCTCATCGCTACATCAGTGATCGCTTTTTGCCGGATAAAGCCATCGATTTGATTGATGAAGCAGCGGCCAAATTGCGCACGGAAATCGATTCGATGCCGGAAGAGATCGACGAGATCGAGCGCCGCAGCAAGCAGTTGGAAATCGAATTGGTGGCTTTGAAGAAAGAGAAGGATCAGGCGTCGCAGGAACGCGCAGAAAATTTGAAAATCGAGCTGGCCAATCTCAAGGAGCAATCGGCGCAGTTGAAAGGTCGTTGGCAGGTCGAGAAGGACACCATCAAGCAAATTCGCGCGATCAAGGAGCAGATCGAAGCCGCCAAAATCGAAGCTGAAAAAGCTGAGCGGGTCGGTGATTTGAATCGCGCTGCCGAGCTCAAATATGGACGTCTCATCGAGCTGAACAAGCAACTCGAAACTTTGAATGCGAAACTTGCAGAGTTGCACAAGAACGGCTCGCTGTTGAAAGAGGAAGTGGGCGAAGAAGACATCGCCGAAGTGGTGGCACGCTGGACCGGCATTCCCGTGGCCCGTATGCTCGAAAGCGAGAAGCAGAAAATTCTGCACATCGCGGATCGTTTGCGGGAACGTGTGGTTGGACAGGAGGAAGCCGTGGAGGCCATTTCCCTGGCGGTGCGTCGTTCGCGCGCCGGCATGAGCGAAGAGAATCGTCCCATCGGCTCGTTCATCTTTCTTGGTCCCACAGGCGTCGGCAAAACCGAGCTGGCGCGGGCTTTGGCGGAGTTTCTTTTCGATGATGAGAATGCCATGGTGCGCCTGGACATGTCAGAGTACATGGAACAGTTCAATGTTTCCCGTTTGATTGGCGCACCACCTGGTTACGTTGGTTACGAGGAAGGCGGCCAACTCACCGAAGCGGTCCGGCGCCGGCCGTACTCGGTCGTGTTGCTGGATGAGATCGAAAAGGCGCATCCGGAAGTTTTCAATATTCTCCTGCAGATTTTGGAAGACGGCAGGCTGACCGATAGTAAAGGCCATGTGGTGAATTTCAAAAACACCATCATCATCATGACCTCGAACATCGCGGCGGATTACCTCATGCAGCGTTTCCAGCGGCTTACCGATGCCAATCGTGATCACATCTATGAAGAGGTGCGGGCGGAAGTTTTGCAGATTTTGAAGCAAAAGTTGCGGCCGGAGTTTCTCAATCGTGTTGACGAGGTTATCGTCTTCCACCCGCTGACGCCCGAGCACATTCACCGGATCGTTTCCATCCAGTTCGAGCGCATCGTTCGCAAAACTTTGCAGCGCCAGGGGTTGGACGGCGTGCTGACGAAACGGGCGATAGATTATTTGGCCAAGAAAGGCTATGATCCCGTATTCGGCGCGCGGCCGTTGAAACGATTGATTCAAAAAGAATTGATCAACGAGATTGCCACGCGCATTCTCGAAGGCAAGTTGCAAAAAGGCGATTTCGTGAAAATCGATGCTTCGGATTCGCGTTTGTTGTTTGAATAGAGTTTTATCTACATTGCCTATCCCCAGCGAGGTAAGGAATGGAAAAAGAGAAGAATTTGCGATCAGGAGAAAAACAGGATTCAACCACACCAGACTTGGCAACTTCGCCGGGTGTTGAAGATGGTGAAGAGTTGCCAATTGAAGCAGAAACAGCCACTACAGAAGAATCCACGCAGCCACAGCCCAGTGAGCAGGAACTGCAAAATGGCGGCGCCACATCATCAACGACAACGGAGACACAACCCTCCCTCGCCGAGCTGCAGGATCGTTTTTTGCGACTTGCGGCGGATTTCGCAAATTACAAGCGACGGAACGAGATCGGAAAGGCAGAAATTGCCGACTGGGCGCGGCGTGAGCTGGCATTGTCTTTGCTTCCAATTCTTGATGATTTTGACCTGATGGCTGATTATGAATCGCAGAATCCAGAGCGTTTGGCTGAGGGCGCGAAGTTGATTCGGCAGAAAATGATGGAACTTTTGTCCAAACAGGGCCTGGAAAAGATAAAGGCCTTGAATCAGCCATACGATTATGAATTTCATGAAGCTGTCATGACCCAGCCGGTACAGGACCGAGCGCTTGATCAAATTGTGCTTTCTGTGATCCAGGAGGGTTATCTCTTTAAAGGCAAAATCTTGCGGCCGAGCAAAGTAATTGTCGGCCAATATTCTGGCACAGAAAATGATACAAATTCATCACCAAGCTTACGTCCTGACAACAAAACAGAGGAGAATAAAACGGAACCTAATTGAGTTTTATACGTTTAAAGGACTGTATGATTTCTTAACAACTACTGTCAGGACGTTCACCCCCAACTGGTCAAGGCTTGGCCATTTGACCATAGGAAAAACATTCGACGAGGTGATGAACCATGACCAGAAAACAATTGCAATTCTATAAAAATCTTTTGGAGCGTCAACGTTCCGAAATTCTGCGGGAATGGGCCCACGAGCATCGGGACTATCGGGAGATGGCGGAAGTACCCGCGGATGTATATGACCGTGCCACTCTCGACGGCTCCAAGGAGTTTGCCGCGCTTCTGTCGCACGGGGATAGTCAGCGCTGGCTGGCGATCAACACGGCTTTGGCGAAAATTGAATCCGGCGATTATGGTCTGTGTGATGAATGCGGCCAGCCCATCAATGCTGCGCGTTTGGAAGCCATGCCCACGGCTGCTTTTTGTTTGCGCTGCCAGAGAAGCTACGAAGAGCGCCAGCGCGAGAGTGGTTCCGGCGCAGTGATGATCTCCGAAGAGAAGTGGGAAGAAAATTATTGGGGCGATTGAGCTTGCCAGTTGGGTTGTGCGTTTCCAAACCGGTGGCAGTCATTTCTTGGCGTAACCATTTCAGCCGAGGGATGATGGTCACCGGTTTTGTTTTTTTACAAGAGAAAGTAGGAAAAAATAAGGAATGGCTCGGGGCAGTGCGGCCACACTGTCGTCAGGTCTGAGAAAGCCCGGATAACAGCCTCCCATTCAGTGGCACTCGCCAGGTATTCAAATCAAAAAAACCACCTTAGCACAATGGTTGACCATCGGTATTTTCCAGTGTCGGCTTGCCTGCCCATTTCAGAATCGTATTGAAAAGATCGGCGGTGCGGGCCGGACGGGGATGCCATCCGGTCTGGTTGTAGATCAAGGGCACAATCATGTGCTCGCGGTGTAATGAGCCGTGGGAGGAATGATGCTCCGGCCATTCGAATGCCTTGCGCAAGTCGTAACCGTTTCTGGCGGTCACCACGAGATCACCGCTGCGCGAGCATGAGAAAAATTGCTCGATCTGCACCAACGCATCGGGATAATCCGAGTCGAAGGTGGTTTCGAGTGCTTGTTGTCTATCCAGTGGTTGCGCGATTTTACCCAAGCCAAAAGGATCGCCGTCCTGGGGAAGATAACACCAACCCTCGGACTGGCGGACGATCAAGGCATGTCCTCTTCCCGAAGCAATTTCATACACATCATTTCCATGGCGGTAGGCGATAAAGTCAATCTCTTTGCGCGCCAGCAGTTCATCCCAGTGTTCGCCTAACGCGGCTTTGATTTGCTCGCCCACCAATGGCGCGCCGTTTTTGCCGTCAAGATAATAAACCAGGCCAGCGGAATTGCCAGAGATCATCACCGAGGCTTTGGGCCTAACCTTCCAGACAATCGGATAATACAGAGTTTTCATGCCGCAGTTTTGCAGATACAACGCCAGATCGAAATGCTCATGGGTTGCGGTCAGCCCGTGATCGGAGGTGATGATCAGTAACGTACTATCCCAACGTCCCAAACGTTTGAGTTTTTCCACCACTTGTCCGATGCTGAAATCGACATAACGATAAGCCGCGATGGTTTCGGCATGCCGAGGATGTTTCAAATGTGAATAGGAATCAACACCGGGGAAAACAGCGAAGATGAAGTCGGGATTCAGATCCAATGCCCGCATGAGATAGTGGTGAGCCGCTTTGTCGACCGGCTTCCAGTGATCGGTAACATGTGCATAGAAATACAAAGGCAACTTGGTGGAACGGGTGAGATTGTGACCCTTGGGAAGTCCGCGGGTGATCATCGAATAGATGTTGAACGGTCGTTGGAATAACTCGTATAATATCGGGCGATCTTTCGGCAGGTCATCATTGAACCATTGCGCTTCGTAGCCCATGTAACTTCGAAAACTATTTTTGCCCCAGCGCTTGTCGTGGAATTCCGCCTTATCCAGCCAGCGAATGCCGGGAATATTCATGGTGCCGGGAAAACACCCCGCCAGAAAGGGTAAGTAGGCAGGGCCGGTGGTTGAAGGGAAGCAGGAACTTGCCGTGCGGAAGGTGCCGGGTTCAACGATTTCTCTATGAATATTGGGCAGATCGCCGTTCTCGAGCAATTCCCGCATCACATCGGGGCGTGCCCCGTCTACCAGATAAATGATGACTAAAGGATTTTTCATGTGGCGCAAAATACTGAAATCTTTTGGAAAAATCAAGAGGGATTTTTGCAGTGCGTTGGGAAACGGAACCCACATCACCAGGCAAAAATCCCTTGACTTTGCCGTGAAGATTTATTAACATATAATCAAACATTGGTTTATTACGTCTGTGCTTTTATATTTAAGGACGTAACACATACAGACCTGATTATGATTTGATTGGACTGTGCTTTGAATTCATCACCACGAGGTTTGTCATGCGTCACAAAGTGTTTACAGTTGTTGCCGTGATTTTAATGTTGCTGCCCATGGTGGCGTTCGGCCAGTTGAAGGAGCAACTGAAACCTCAGTCGTTTTCGCAAATTTTGACCCAACCCCGGGGACTCGTCGGTGTGCTCGGACTCGATCCCAATCGTTTCCGTATGCAGCACAGTTATTCGCTGTCCTATATTTCGCTCGGCGGTCATGGCTTCAGTCAGGGCGTTTACCTCAATACCATGTCCTATCGTTTCTCCGACCCGCTGCAGGTTTCGTTGCAATGGGGCATCATGAATCAACCGCTCGGCAGTTTTGGCGTTCCGAGTCTTTATCAAAGCGGCGTTTTTCTTTCCGGCGCGAGCATGGAGTACAAACCCAGCCGAAATTTGTCGATTGGTTTGCAATTCAATAATGTGCCGGCGAGTTTTTGGTATTACCCATACGGCCGGCAATCGTACGATCTTGTGCCACCGCCAAACGAAGAAAGAAAAGATCGGTAATTTTCTATTTTTAAAACACAACGTGGGAGATCATTTTTGTGAAACGTCGTCAAATGGCAACGCCGTCGCGTGCCAAATCCGGCAGTCGGCCAGCCTCATCCGGTCGCATGGCGAAAGCCGGGGGGGCAGTCCCATTCGATCCACGGCGGGGACTTTTTAGCCTCATGCTGTGGGGCTTGGGGATTGTCAATCTCTTGCTGATTGCCTCTTCGATTCGCAATCATTTCTCCACCGGTAACGAGCACGCGATCAGCTCAGAAGCTCCTGTCGTTACAGTACCGGATGCAGCGCTCAAAATCGAGGTGCTCAACGGTTGTGGTGTTGACGGGCTTGCACGAAAAGTAGCCGATTACTTGAAAAAACAAGGTTTTGATCCGGTCAATATCACCAATTTCGAGCGCAGTGACATTCCGCGCACGATGATTATTGATCGCATTTCCAATTCCTCAGAGAACGGCCGCAAACTCGCCCGTGTGTTGGGACTATCTGATGATTACGTTTCCTACCTGTCAAGCCCGGAGCGGATGGTTGCCGTCAGCGTGATCATTGGTCAGGATCATAAAATTCTTCAGATTTCCCCGAAATGACCCTGATTCTATCAAGATGAAAATCGGGGTTTTTTTATGTCATCTTACCGCGTCTCTCTCTTTGGGCGATTGGTTTATAATCTGATCGTCATTCCATTGTTATTTCTTGGCTTTCACTTTGTTGCTCTTTTATCCCGCCTCGGCTTTCATCAATTTGACAAAATTCGTATTGGTATCGAGGGGCGCAAAGCGCTTTTTGCGGAGTTGGAGACCCAGCTTCACCGCGTGCACAACCCCGGCCTGCGGTTTTGGATTCATGCTGCTTCGATGGGTGAGTATGAACAGGCGCGGCCGCTGCTGCAAGAGATTGGGCAACGATTTCCCGATGCCGTGCGGGTGCTGACGCTTTTTTCTCCGAGTGCCTATGCGCATCTCAATCGCGCCAATATCCCGGCAGAGGTGGTGAGCTATCTGCCATTTGACAGCATGTCCAACGCCCGGCGTTTTTTGAACTTGGTGAATCCAAACGCTGCGATCATCGTGCGCCATGATTTTTGGCCGAATCACCTCTGGGAAGCCGGACGGCGAGGCACCGTGCTTCTGCTCGCCGATGCCAGTGTCAGCGCCAACGCCCGCTCGTGGCGGCATAAACCCATTGTGCGTCATTTCAATCGGGCCGTCTTTGATACGTTCGAGGTGATCTGCGCAGTTTCCGCAAAGGCGACCTCCAGTCTTTTGGATTTGGTGCGGCGCCCCGAGCGCATTATAATTACGGGCGATTCGCGCTATGATCAGGTGTTGTTTCGCAGTCAATCAAAAAAGGTTGAAGAAGTGCTGCCGAAAGAGTGGCGGGATCATTCCACGATTTTTGTGGCCGGAAGTACGTGGCCTTCGGATGAAGAAGTGCTATTGCCGGCATTTGCTTCGGTACGCAAGCATCTGCCGCAGTTACGCATGATTCTTGTTCCCCATGAACCAACCGCGGAGCATCTCGCCAGGCTGGAGAGACAGTTGGCGAATTTTGATTTGGGCAGTGTTCGCCTTTCTGCTCTTCAGGCCGGGAGGGAAATGGGGAGAATACGAGAGAGGAAGAAAATCGGAGAAGGAGAAGGGGAGAGTGCTTCCCATGCTTTCTTCCCCCCGGTCTTGCTTGTCGATCGTATCGGTGTTCTCGCAATTCTCTACGGCGCCGGGCAAGTGGCGTTTGTCGGAGGAAGTTTCGGCCCGGGAGTGCACAGCGTGCTGGAGGCGGCCGTACACGGCGTGCCGGTTTTGGTGGGCCCGCGTTTTCAAAACTCTCCGGAGGCTGTTGAATTGCTGGCAAATAATTTATTGGTATCAGTTGTCAACGTTGATGAATGCCGGCAACAATTGCTCGAGCTATTTCAAAATTCCAACAAGCGAAAAGAAAAGGGCAGGCAACATCGGGAATTTGTGCTGGCGCGATGCGGCGCTTCGACGAAAATCATCGACGTGCTTGCGACTCACCTACCACCGAGAAGTGCGGAAAGCTGAAAAATTGAGCTCCGGGTCCAACGAATTACTTGACCAAGAGCAGACGTTTCGTCTCAACAAAATCCCTGTCGATTCTCAATTGATAAAGATAAATGCCGCTGGGGAGAAGTTTGCCCTGCTCATCTCTACCATCCCAAACCACGACGTGTTTTCCTGCAATTTGGTTTAGCCTTTGCAACTGGCGAATGAGTTGCCCCTGCAAATTATAAATGTTCACTTCGACGTGCGCGTTTCGGCTCAAGAAGTACTCGATGGTCGTTGTTGAAATGGACGCAGCAGAAGATGCAGCCTTTTTCACAAACGGATTCGGATAATTTTGCGCCAGTTTATTCGAGGTCGGCATTGTATTACTGTCGAATACCGAGCTCGCAGTGGATTTGAACCGGTAGATTTTGCCATCAAAAGCGCAAATATACAATTCGTTGTTTTTGTCGATTCCAAACGAAGCGATATTGAGATTGCTGTCGATTAGTTCAGTGTTGGTGGCTGGATTCACGCCGTCGTAACTTAACGCCCAGATGCGGCCGGACACGAAATCACCATAAAGATATGCGCCGACGAGCTCGGGATTTCTCCGGCCACGATAAACATGGCCGCCGGTGATGGAGGCGCCAACGCTGTGATTATATTCCCAGACTGGCTTGATCAGGCCTGCGGTATTACAGCCGGATGAGGGCTGATAACAAAGATTTCCTTCGACGATATTCCAGCCATAATTGCCGCCTTTCTCGATGATGTCGATTTCTTCAATGCGATTCTGTCCGACATCAGCGGCCCACAGCCAGCCAGTGACGGGATCAAAGCTGAAGCGCCACGGATTCCGCAAGCCATAGGCGTAAATCTCTTCCCGGCTTCCAGCCGTGTTGCCGGCAAAGGGATTATCCTGAGGAATGCTGTAATTTTTGCCGGTCGCGGGATTATTTACGTCGAGGCGCAAGATTTTCCCGAGTAATACCTTCAAATTTTGGCCATTCCCTTGGGGATCGCCCCCGGAGCCACCATCACCGGTGGCAATGTAAAGAAAACCATCCGGACCGAAAGCAATTTGACCGCCGTTGTGATTGTCATAAGGCTGGTTGAATTCGAGCAGGATCAATTCGCTATTCTTGTCAGCCAGGTTTGCATCGTTGGCGCTCACGCGAAAACGCGCGATTGTTGTGCGTAATTGATTTTGCCGTCTTGCCGTATAGTTGACGTAGAAGTAGCCATTATTTTTGTAATCCGGATGGAAAGCCAGTCCCAGCAGTCCTTTTTCGCCGCCATATTCGACGCGATCGCGAATATCCAGAAAGGTTGTGGCGGAACTTGCAGTCGAGGAATTCTCAAAAGTCCTGATCATCCCCGGTTGCTCGACGACAAAAAGACGATCCGTGCCATCACCAGGATGTTGGAGATCCACCGGATAATTGAAAGTTAGGTTGGGGAAAGCGACTTCCAGTTGCTGCTGCGATTGGCAGTTACCGGCGAATGGTACAATCATGAGGGCGATGAGGACTACGACGCGATTGAACATGGTGATTTTCTCCGCTAAAGAGAGTTTATAGTCTTATTTAAAGTGATTCGAATTCTTTCCGTGAATTTCAAATTCATTCATAAGAAATCGTAATCCGGTTTTTTCAGATAAATAAAAGTTTCAACTCTGCCAGATTGTTGACCACAAAATCGGGTTCAAGTGCAGATAATTCCTGCTCTGTTCGAAAGCCGTAGGTCACAGCGCAGGTCATGATACCGGCGGCCTTGCCGGTACGAATATCATTCTCGCCATCCCCAATGATCACCGAGCGCTTGGGGGAAACGTGCAAGCTTTTGAGAATATGGATGGCGGCTTCCGGGTCCGGCTTGAGTTGTAAGTTTGCTTGCCCACCGACGACGAGCTCAAAATGGTGGCGAATCTCGAGTCGCTGCAGCAGGACTTCGGTGAATTCCTGTGGTTTGTTGCTGAGAACAGCTTTTTTCTTGTTGGCGAAATATTTCAACACCTCCCGAACGCCGGGATAGAGATGGGAGTAATCGGCAAGATGTTCAGCATAAAAATGTTGAAAGTGCTGGCGCGCCATTTCAAAATCGGCATCAGAAGTTTCGCCCAGCGCACGCTCCAAGAGTTTGCGCATCCCATCGCCGACATAGCCGGTGATGGTTTCCAGGGTGATTTCATTTTTGCCAATTTTTTGCAGAGCATGGTTGACTGCATTGGCAAGATCACGCCGCGTATCTGCCAGCGTGCCGTCAAGGTCAAAGATCAGCAGATCAACTTCGCATCGATGATTGGGCATCAATTTTCTCGCAGCAAATGTTGCAGCCTTTATACTCAATATGAAAAATCCACGCCATTTCCAAGAGAAAAATTTGTAAGTGGCGAAATGAACCCTTGCCGGCGAATTGATTTGTGCCCGCTACAAATTCGTAACCGCCGCCATGGCGGTTTCCGCAGCAGTAGAGAAAGGCCGGTATGTAGAAAATGACACGAATCGCAGCAAAGGCAAAACGACCAGGGTGAGCGACATCTTTCGTTCTGCGTGCCCAAATTACCATTTAACGTGAGAGCCCGCGTCAATTGCATCACGGTGACGGTTGGATTCTCCGAGTCGATGTAATTTCATGGCAGCGTCGGAACGCTCTGGAGGCTTATCATGACAACGCTCCGCCATGCCGCCAAGCAAGTGTGCGACCTGATGCAAGCGCGCATTTATCGACCGTCGCATCTGCGAATTGGTCTGCAAGACTATTTTGATCTGCGTGCACCCGTTGCCGCCCTGCAAGCAAATTCGATCCATCTTCGTGCCGCCATGGATTGGCTTTGTCGGGCGCAAGACGCTACTCGTGACGGAGGGGTTTCCGCACGGTACCGGCTCTCCACGGGTTGGGCTGCTTCCTATCCTGAAACGACTGGCTACATCATCCCCACCTTTTTCGATTATGCCGATCTCACCAACGATGCCACCTGTCATCACCGTGCCATCCGCATGGCGGAATGGCTGCTTTCAGTGCAATTGGAATGTGGTGCCTTTCCGGCACACGATGCGAACGCACAGCCTCAGCCGCGCGTTTTCAACACCGGGCAGGCAATCCTCGGACTTTTGCGTGCGTTTCGCGTAACAGGAAATGAATATTATTTGCAGGCTTGTGTACGTGCCGCAGACTGGCTGGTATCTTTGCAAGAAGCCGACGGCTCCTGGAGCAAATTCGAGTATTACCAACGATCACACACCTATCACACCGAAGTGGACTGGCTATTGTTGCAGCTTTTTGTGCAGACGCAAAAAGCGCAATATCATGAGGCAGCGATAAAAAATCTCGACTGGGTGCTGTCTTGCCAACAACCTAACGGTTGGTTCGAGCGGTGTGCATTCAAAGAGAAGGATGATGCCGCACCCTATCTCCATACGATTGCCTATACGATTCACGGTTTGATTGAATCCGGAGTGCTGTTGCAACCGGATCGACCGTGCCAAAATGTGTACATTCAAGCGGCGCGACTTGCTGCCGAAGCCTTGTTGCATCGTTACGAAATTCGCGGTTTTATGGCCGGACAGTTCGATCGTAACTGGAAAAGCGCCGTTCTTTACAGTTGTCTGACTGGCAACGCACAAACGGCACTCAATTGGTTGCGACTTTATGAACTTGATCACGACCCCCGTTTTCTCAACGGCGCTTTGAAATTGAACGATTTTGTCAAATCCACGCAAGATTTGAAGAGTCACAACCCAGGCATCCGTGACGGGATCAAAGGCTCGCATCCGATTTGGGGCAGGTACATTCATTATGGCTATCCAAACTGGGCGGCAAAGTTTTTTGTCGATGCATTGATGCGTGAGGAGAAAATCCTCCAGGCGCTTTATCAGCGGGAGGGCATCGCATGAATATTGTTCTGCTCTGCAAAAGTTGGAATCATGGCAAAGTGTTGGAGATTTTGGAAGCGCTCCGGGAGCAGAACGTGCGTGTGCGTGGAATTGTGGCACTGGCGGCCATGCCCAAGAAAAACGCATTATGCAATCTCTTTCGTAAAGTTCACGAGCGGCGATTCGCCAATCTTTTCAATCGCTTCATTCGTCGATTTCATGTGAATGAGATGGCAGGCGGGAGGCCACCGGGTCGCCTGTTTCATGCAATCATGCCGGTTAATGAGGGCGATTCTTCACTCCAGCATGCACCCGGAAACGGTAATGGCAATCCTGATTTTATTCATCAACCCATGACCATTGCCGAATATGCCAGGCAGCATGAGATTGAAATGGTCATGGTCGAGGATTTGAATGGTGCGGAGAGCGTTGCGGCGCTGCAGCAGATGAACACTGATATTCTCTTGCTTGGCGGAGTGCCGATCATTCGTGACAAGGTGCTGGCCGTGCCAAAAGTCTGTACTTTGAATGTACACATGGGATTATTGCCCCAATTCCGCGGCATGAACGTCGCGGAGTGGTCGATCTTTTGTGGCGCTCCGGTAGGCGTTAGCGTCCATCTGGTTGACACGGGTGTTGATACCGGCGCGATTCTTTACCGCGAACAGATCGACGTCGCCGATTGTGACAGCATTGAAAAGATGCGGTCAAAAGTGAGTGCAACACAGCACCGGGTGCTGGCGAAATGTACGCGCTTATTCATCGAAGGGCGGCTCGTGCCTGAGCCCCAAAAAAAAAAGAAGAGGGCAGGCAGTATTACCTCATGCACGAAAAACTCCGGAAGATTGTGGAGAAGAGACTGGCGCGCGGTTATCAGTGGTTGGGCGCGTACGCAATCGGAGGTTTGATCAGTGCTGTGCTTGAAATGTGCACGGAACTGGAGGGACTTACATTTTCTTTTTAAGAAGCTATTTCCCGATAACGAAAACAGGTCACCACGTGATCATTGACCATGCCAACTGCCTGCATAAAGGCATAGCAAATCGTCGAACCGACAAAGGTGAAGCCGCGCTGGCGCAAATCTTTGCTCAGAGCATCTGATGTTGCAGTTTTGGCCGGAATTTGTTTCAGGCTGCGCCAATGATTTTTCCTGGGTTTGCCGTCCACAAATTGCCAGAGGTAATGATCGAAGCTGCCGAACTCCTTTTGTACTTTCAAAAAGGCCTGGGCATTTTTGATGGCAGCCGCAATTTTGAGCCGGTTGCGCACGATGCCGGGATCGGCGAGCAGCCTGGCGATCTTGGCCTCATCATATTCGGCAATTTTTTTCGCATCAAAATTGTCAAACGCCCTCCGATAGTTCTCGCGCTTTTTCAAGATCGTAATCCAGTTCAATCCCGCTTGCGCGCCTTCGAGAATCAGCATTTCAAATAGCTTCCGGTCATCATGAACCGGCACACCCCATTCGTGATCATGATATTCGAGATAAAGCGGATCTGTTCCGCTCCATTCGCAGCGGTTTTTCATGGTTTCCTCAGTAGGTTAAGACATTCCCCAAAAATTCTCTGACCAAAATACCTCACAGTTTCCTCTGTTTCGACTTCCAACACTCCTACGTCAGTTTTCAGACAAACTGAAAACTGGAGCCCTTCGGGCAGCCTGCGGCCGTAGGCTTCAAAGCAGAAGCTTCAGAACACGGACTACGTCCGCAGGATGACGCGGACTGCGTCTGTAAGATGAAAACGGATTCTCACGGATTTTTTAATTTTGTCTTTTCCGTGCCAATCCGTTCAATCCGTAGAATCCGTGTTCAAAACCGACAAGAAAAATTTAGAATTTTTTTCTAACTTTTGCTGGACAATGACTTAATTGCAATAATTCCCCCTGATCTCCGGACCGCCTGCCCGGCAGAACATTGGAAATTAAAATGAGCTGTTTACCTGCAGGCGACACGTGATAATCTAGTCTTACTCTCGAAAAACTATCACGATGTCACGATCGCGAAGATTTTGCAGCGCAAGCTTCCCTGCGGGCGTAGCCCATGGGCGTAGCCAGGTTGCTTTTGTTTGCAGACTGGCTACGCTCGTAGGGAAGTCTGCGTTACGATCATGCTCAAAAGATAATGCCTTGTTCAACAAAATGCAAGAACTCGAATTTCGAAATTGAAAGTCAAACATTACATAAATGCAAATACCGTCTTTGCGTGCGTGCAAATGGTTGCGCCGGTTGTCGCCGCGTAATTTTTTTTGTTGCATTTTTGCAGACTTAAACCATTGCTTTGCCTGCACGCGTGTCGCTACACGCTGGGCAATGGCCATTCTGACGAAAATTTGGCATGTACTTTGTTAGACTGAATAAGCGGAAGGCGAGGGACTCAGGACGGAGTTCCTGGCACAACCCGCAAGAACGCTTTTGGTTTTCCGCAAAATGGCTGTAAAAACACCTGCGATCGTAAGGCTGTTGCCAATCTTCCAAGGTCTCGACGAAGGTCAAAAATCATTTTTCCAGCGCAAAGATCGGCGAGATCAAATATCTCGAATGGTAATGGCTCACATGTTCGCTGGTTGACAGTGTTCCGTGTGAAAAATTTTTTGCTTCTCAGGACGAGGAATGGCTTTGCATCAGGGTCGGTGCGCATGTCCATCGACCAAAGTCAGATCGGAATCGCTGCGATGATCGCAGTGCAGGCGGTTTCGTCTGCCGCCCAATTCAGTCTATGCCCTGAATGGGTGGGCAGTCATTTGACCCGTCAGGAAGAGGGGCGACGTCTGCAAAAATTCCGTAAACACAACAATCCATGAAACTCGAGATGACAACATGCACTGCAGCTTTCGGACTATTCTCTGGTTCTGGTTTGTGGAATTTGGGTCGCTTCTGATGCGGTGGCTCAATCTTTTTTTTGAAGCTGAATCGTTCGCGGGGAATCGATCGGGATTGCTGCGGCATCGTTGCTGTTATTGACGCTGGCAGTGATCAATTGCCGGTGTTAGATATGGGCGCAAGCCCCTATCGGGTGGAAAGCGGGCCCGCGGTTCAGGGCGCCGATCTCGAACTGCGCCATCTCAGGACGGTTGGGCAGGGCGAATTCTCCAGGTCGGTTGATATTGCCTGGGATGATCGTGGCATCCTCTTCGATTCCCTCGACGATCCATGGAGAATGAAGTTTTGAATTGAAGTGCCTCCTCCCCTCAAAGCCAAGAGGCCTGTCCCGAGCATCGGGATAGGCCTTTTTATTTCTTAGAATTTTCCATTGCTCTTGCCGACTAATTTTATTATCATGTGGCATGACTCCAACAATTGCATTTTCCCCTCGTCCCGAGCCTTGTGTGGCTGTCGTCACCGGCGGCGGTCGCGGCATTGGGCGTGCCATTGCTCTGGCTTTTGCGCGTGAAGGTCTCGAGGTTGCCGTGATCAGCCGCAGCCTCGATCAAATCACGAATGTGCAAACCGAGATCGAAGCCCTGGGCCGGCGCGCCATCGCCATTGCCTGCGATGTGAGTGACAAAACTGCGGTCACAACCACGGTCGCTCGCGTTCGCGAAAAACTCGGTCCGATTACCGTACTCGTCAACAATGCCGGAATTCATCTCGCCAAGCGTTTTGCTGCTGTAACCGATGCCGAATGGCAGCACATGCTGGCAGTCAATCTCACCGGCATTTTCTATTTTACGCAAGTGGTATTGCCGGACATGGAGGAAGCCGGTTGGGGACGCATCATCAACATCTCTTCCGCGGCCGGCAGAATGGGTATTCCATATGCCGTTCCTTATAACGCCACCAAACATGGCGTGGTCGGCTTCACGCGTGGGCTGGCGTTGGATCTGGCGCGCACCGGCATTACCGTCAACGCCATTTGTCCCGGCTGGGTACGAACCGATATGACCCGCGTCAATGCCGAGGGGCTGGCCGCGAAGAAAGGCATAACTTATGAACAGGCCCTGGAGATTATTACCGCGACCTCGCCGCAAAAACGCCTCATTGACCCTGAAGAAGTTGCGCACCTCGCCGTTATGCTGCTCTCTGATTTGGCGCGAAGCATCACCGGTCAGGAGCTGGGTGTGGATGGGGGAATCGTGGTGGCGTAGGGATTTTTTTGCTATACTCGTTTAGGGTGAAAATTTCACTGCGATGTCATTCAGGAGGCCTGCGGCTGTAAGCCTACGGACGCAGTCTTCCAGAATGACAGACGAGTTTGGTAGCATGCAAAAACTAACCCTAACCCAGTATAAAAAGTGCAATTCAGTAAAAACTTTCGCAGGCACATGAAAATTCCGCCACTAAATTCGCCGCTTGAACAATTTGCCGAATCAAAAAGCCGTTTTATTGCAATATGAACGTCATCGCAAATTGTTGTGTCCAGCCCAAGTCCGTGTGAGAAAAAGCGGCAAACTGAAGGCTCAGTTTCAACAAGCGCAGCGCGAATCCGAAGGTCAAACGATCCGGGTTGGTGGCCACCCCGGTGCGCAGAAGAAGAGCAGACACCGGACTGGCTTCGATGCCGATGCGCCCCTCCTCAGGAAAATTACTCTGTTTGTACAAATCCATTTGCAGTGTCACTGATGCGGCTGGTGAATAAGCGAACCCGAAACAAACACTGCGCGGCAAGCGCTCTTTCTGCCGGCCGATGCTGGCATCCAGAACATTGGTGAAAGCCGATCCCAGCGTCAGCGCTTCGCTCAAGTGCAATCGCGTGCCCAGGTTGAACAAAATCGCGCTGTCATCGCCGTAACCGGAGATGCGCAGATGCCGAAGCGCGCTGCTCAAGCCCAGCGCCAGCGTTTGCTTCGGCAAAAAGTGGCGCGCGATGGCAATGTGATACCTGCGCTCACGATAAAGATCATTCCCAAAATCCACCACCGCCGCACCCAGCGCCAGCAGCCTCCAATTCGCACTGCTGCTGAAGCTGCCGAGACGTAATTCTTTGAGGCCGAAAGGATGGGAATAAAACGCTGTAAAAGTTACGCCCGGCACACTCGCCAATAGCGCCGAGTTATCAAACAATATTTCTGCTTCGTTGCCTTTGGCTACGGTGGCCCCACCCAATGCCTGCGCGCGGATGCCGAGAGGAAATTCCTGGGCTTGGACGAAGGCGGAAGCGGCGAGCATGGCGGCGACAATAATTTGCTTGACTTTCATGTTCTCCCCTGGCTATATTGATTACAGTTCCATGGCAGTAGTGCCATGTTGATTTCTGTCAAAATCAATCAGGAGAATGAGCCATGTGTCGAATCGAAAAGGCTCGGCTTGTAATTTTCATGTTATTGCTTTTGGGGGTCTGCCAGTTGTGTGCGCTCCAGTCGACATCATATGCTGCGGCTGACAACAAAAAGCTGCGGGCCAAAGTCACTGTCATCCTCGACAAGCTACCTGTTGATAAAAAGAAGAAAATGGCCAAATTCCAGGAAAAAGTTTCCAATTACATTAATGGTCGTGTCTGGATCGAAGAAGATTACGTCAATCCCATCGATGTCGGGGTACAAATATTTTTGGAAGACAGCCCTTCCACGGTCGAGGACCGGTATCGTTGCAGTCTTCTTGTCAGCGGCCCGGACATTCAATATTTCGACAAACGTGCCCGTTTCCCTTTTCAAGAAAACGAGGAATTGAAAGCGAGCAGTGAATATATTCCGGCACTGGGGCCGATTGATTTTTATATTTATCTGGTTATCGCAAATGAGCTCGACAAATATGGTCCGCTCGAAGGGACGCCCTATCTCGAGAAAGCGCGCGGTGTGGTGCAACAGGGCAAATTCAGCCGTTTCTTCGACGGTTGGGATTGGCGTGAGGAAACCCTCCGGGCGATATTCTCCGACAATTACAAAAAATTTCGCGAATTGAAGGATTATTATTTTTATGGCCTGTCGCTGACCAAAGATGAGATCACCCAAAAGCGCGATTATGTCAAACAGGCCATTGAAAAACTCGAGGAGGTGCTAAAAGACAATAAAGACAATCTCGCTGCCAAGCAGTTTATCGACGCCCATTACCAGGAAATTATCGAACTTTTCAAAGACGCCGGCGATGACAGCGTTTTTCAAATCTTGCTCCGCATCGATCCGGATCGCCAAGACCTGTATCAGGAATACGTTCAGTAATTGTCATTATTAAAATCTTTATTGAAAGAAGCAAGTAATTTTTGGGGAATCCGGTTATTCGCCTCACCAAAACCACCATTGTGTTTATCGTAAGTCATTGAACCCCGATAATTCACGCGGTGCGTAAATTGACAGCACTCTGTTGTTGGCTCAAGCCTGAAAATGTGGCTCATGAATTATCGGGGTGAAGAATATTCCCATCATCGCACCTTACAGGCGTAACCTTCCCGCGCGCCAATGAAGCAAATGTACCGGCGAAGCAAAGCCCGGCGAAGATCATGAACGCCGATCTGATGCTTTTCATGAACAGTGGATAATGCGCTGGTGTGATTTGGACTCTGCCAAGATAAACGGCAAAGATCAACGTGGCGATGCCCATGCTGAGCATTTGTCCGGTCAGGCGCATCGTGCCCAAAGTTCCGGAGGCGAGGCCGTAAAACCGCTTTTCCACCGCGCTCATCACTGCGTTGGTGTTGGGCGAAGAAAACAGCGCAAAGCCCAATCCAAGCATCATCAAGCCGGCGATGATCGAGGGCAGTGCACTCTCTTCTCTCAAAAAAGTAAACAAGAAAAGACCGACCGCCGAAAGCGCCATGCCAATCGAAGCGACCACGCGGGGTTCAATGCGGTCAGACAGCCATCCGGCAAAGGGAGAAAAAATGGTCATGACCAGCGGTTGCGAGACGAGAATGATACCGGCGGTTTGGGGGGCAAGTCCTTTGACATATTGCAGGTAAAGGCTCAGCAGAAAATTCAATGCAAACGTGGCGCTGTAATGGATCAGTGCGGCAAGATTGGAAAACGCAAAGACCGCGTTATTGAACAGATGCATGCGTAAAACCGGACTCGGCGTTTGCCGCTCCCACCGAACGAACACGAGAATTCCCACCAAACCCAGCACGATCAGCCATGCGCCTGGCTTTGCCGGTAAGAGAGAAAAACCCAGCATCAGGGCAGTGAGAGCGACGGCGTAGATCGAGGCGCCGATGCGATCAAATTTTTCGCCTTTGGCTTCGGCCCACTCGCCACGAAGTTTCCGGACAAGAACAAGGAGAAGCACGCCCATCGGTAAATTAACAAAGAAAATGCTTCTCCAACCCAAATGTTGCGTGAGAACGCCACCGAAGAAAGGGCCGAGCGATAAGCCCAAATAAACCGCGGCAACGTTGATTCCCAAGGCCTTGCCCCTCTCGCCCGGAGGATGGACGGAGGTGAGAATGGCGATACCGGTGCCGAAGATCATGGCACTGCCGAATCCTTGCAGAATGCGTGCGGCAATCAATACGGCATCGGAAATCGCAACAGCAGCAAGCAGAGAGGAAACCGTGTAGATCGCGACGCCATGGCCGAATATTTTTTTTCTCCCATAAATGTCAGCGAGGCGGCCAAAAGGAACGAGAAACATGGCAGCGGCCAACAAGAACGCGGTCGAAACCCAGCTCAACAGCACGGCATCCATGGCAAACTCACGCCCGATGGCAGGAAGGGCGATATTCACGGATGATCCCATGAAAGGCGTAAGGAACGCAGCCACTGAAGCAACAACCAAAGCTGGAAGTTTATTGTGATCTTTAGGCATTCAATTTCCCGTCACATGTTCAAGCCCGTCCAGGGTTGCAGCCAGTTCGCAATTTCTCCAGCCACGCTCTTGCCGATTCCAGGCAATTCTCGCAGCCCCGCTTCACCTCGTGAGTTGTACAACTCAGCAATACTCTCCGGCAACTCATCCACCGTCCACGCGGCTTTGCGATAAGCCCAGAGGCGATATGATGGTGCCTGCGCCAATTCGAGATCGTACGTTTTGAGGAACAATTGCTCGGCAATTCGTTTGTTCACGGCAAGTGGGCCTTGAATAATATAGCGCGGCATGCGATCCTTCAGGCCATAACGTTCACACAACTCTCGCACCTTCAATCCCAAGCTCGCCAGGTATGCAGCCGCAGGGCCATAATTCGGCTTGGTTCCTTGTTGCCAGTTGTAAAGTTGCCGCCAGCGGGCTTCCAGCGATGGATCGAATTGCCGAGCCGCTGTTAGTGTTCGTTCCGCTTGAACGCCTTCCATCGTCAGCCCGCCAGCCAGGACAAATGATCCACCGTGATCCTTGGTCGCGCGCACGACCTCTTCCAAATGGCTATCATCATCACCAGCGAAAGGAATGATGGGCATGAGCGCCGTACCGACAAGAACGCCGGCTTGCGCCAATGTTGCCATCGCCCGCAAGCGGCGCTGCAAACCCGGACTGCGCGGCTCAAAGGCATGCTTGATTTTGGCGTCCACATTGCTGAGGCTGAAAGCGACTCCCACCCACGCGCGTTGGTTGATCTCCATCAGCAAATCCACATCGCGCGTAAGCAAGGGCGAGCGTTCGACGATGAACAATGGAAAACCCAGATCGCGCACTACCTCCAACATCCCGCGCGACAAGCGGTAACGATCCTCGGCCGGTTGCTGCCAATCGCCACAGGCAATCACATCGCGATCCAGACGCGAGAGCTCCTGCCGCAATAATTCGACCGCGTTCATTTTGACTTGAATCATGGTGTCGAACGTATCAGGATCGCGCCGGCCCAAATAACGACCGCCGCGCAGATAACAAAACTCGCAACCGCTCCGGCAGCCGACATAAGGATGCGCGCTATATTTGTCCCAAAACCAGGAATCAACATGGCGATGCACGTTGACGATTTTGCGGACACGGTATTCCTTGAATTCGAGCTGCATGAGAGTAAACCGGAAACGATTACAACGCCAGCGTCGTTCCCACCGATGAATGATCCTGCACCGCCAGCCGCAATTGCGAGGCATGACACAGCACAATATCCGCAACGCCGGAACGCAGCGCCTCAAACGCCTGCTCGAGTTTTGGCAGCATGCCTTTTGCGATCGTACCGTTCGCCTTCAAATCGTGATACTGCGCCAGCGTCAACTGCGGAATCACTGAATTCTCATTCGCCGAAACGAGAACTCCCTTCTTGTCAAAACAATAGATCAGCCGCGTGTGATAATGTCTGCACATCGCGCTGGCCAACGCCGCCGCGATGGTGTCCGCATTGGTATTGAGCATCGTGCCTTTGCCATCATGCGTCAGCGGCGCGAGAACCGGCGCGAGTCCGGCTTCGAGAAATTGGATAATCGGCACAACGTTCACGCGCTCAATGTCTCCGACGTAGCCGTAGTCGAGATTTTTGTTTTCCCGCTTTTTGGCCACAATGGCATTGGCATCGGCGCCGGTCAAACCGATGGCATTACAACCCCGTGCTTGCAGGCCACTTACGATCGTTTTGTTGATGAGTCCGGCATAAACCATCGTCACCACCTTCAGCGTCTCGGCGCTGGTAATCCGCCGGCCGTCGATCATCTGCGTTTCGATGCCGAGCGCATGAGAGATGTCCGTGGCGATTTTGCCGCCGCCGTGAATCAGAATTTTCCTGCTCTCGATTTTGACATAATCATCCAAGAAAGCCGCCAGCGCCTCGGGCTGATCGATGACATTACCACCGATTTTGATGATGAGAAGTTGTTCCATGACGTGGATTGGTTTGATGTCTAATAATTTTTATCACCAACGGATAGATTAAGACCAGCGGATGTTTTTATCTGTTGGTCTTGATCTATCCTATATGTTACATTGTTGATCAAAGGTTATTCGAAGAAATTTTTCAACTTGTATGTTCTTCCATTTTCGAGATGAGATTATCTGGTATAAAGGCAAAGTTATTAATTCTACTTGCGCAGATTCGAATGGAGTAAAATTTTTCATTTTTATGAGATCGACATATAAACTTACAGCGTAAGCTGTGAGTACTTAAAATTCTGAGCTATATCGTTAACGGTCGCACTTCAGAAACCCATCCCGTAAGGGGTGGGTAATTCAAACTGCTCGTTGAGCGACCAAGTTTGATGCTCCCACTCCTCACGGAGTGAGTTTCGATGAGCGCATTGGAACATTATAGCTTGCCCCATTTATTCACCCACAGCTTACGCTATGGGTTTTTGATTCCAATAGTGAGTCCGTTGGCTATAGCTTTTGTTTTGAACTGCCCGCACTACCTCAAGAGTTCTTCATCACCGCAGCAAGGCATTCAAGAAACCGATCCGCATGCGGCTGCTGGAGCGTCAACGGCGGCAAGAGCCGGATGGTGTTGGGGTCGCGCGACGAGCCGGTGAAAATCTTGTGCTCGTAGAGCATCTTCTTTCTAATTACCTCACTCGGGAATTCCAGCTCAACTCCAATCATCAACCCGCGCCCGCGAACTTCTCTAATGCCCTTTGTTATCTTTCGCAATTCATCCTGCAAATAATTTCCGACCTTCGTGCTGTTTTCGACAAGCTTTTCCCGCTCGATAATCTCCAGCACCGCCAGCGCCGCCGCACAAGCCAAATGATTCCCGCCGAATGTTGTGCCGAGCAAGCCGTGCGAGGCCTTGAATTTGGGATGAATCAACACACCGGCAACCGGAAAGCCGTTGCCCATGCCTTTGGCGATAGTAATGAGATCGGGCTGAATGCCGGCATGTTGATGTGCAAAAAACTTGCCGGTGCGGCCCAATCCGGACTGCACCTCGTCGAGAATCAACAACGCGCCGGTTTGTTGGCACAATGCTTGGAGTTTCTGCAGGAACTGCGGCTCCGGCACTCGAATACCTGCCACGCCTTGAATTCCCTCGATGATGGCCGCACAAATATCATCACGCTGAAAAGCTTGTTGCAGCGCCGCTTCATCATTCATCGGCAAAAAAACAACTTCGTGATTCTGATTGAGTGGCGCGCGAATCTTGGGATTGTCGGTCACGGCTATGGCTGCCGAAGTTCGCCCATGAAACGATCCTTGAAAAGCTACAATCGCTTTGCGTCCGTTATGAAAAGATGCCAGCTTCAACGCATTCTCATTCGCCTCGGCGCCGGAGTTGCACAAGAACAAATGATAATCATCATATCCCGACAGCTCACCCAGCTTGTTGGCGAGTTCCTTCTGCAGCGGGATTTGCACCGCGTTGGAATAGAAGCCAATGCGATGCAATTGTTCCGTGAGCATGCGGACATAATGGGGATGGCCGTGCCCAATCGAGATAACCGCATGCCCGCCGTAAAAGTCGAGATATGGCGTGCCATTTTTGTCCCAAAGAAAAACATCTTGCGCCTTTACCGGCTCAATATCATAAAGCGGATAGACCTCGAAGAGTTGCATGGGTTGCCTTCGTTCAAAAAAGTACACTCATGTCATTCCGTAGGGCTACGCCCGTAGGGCTGTGCCCGTAGGGAATCTTGTTTCAAACTAATGAAGTTGTGCTCAATAGAAAAAAGATTCCCTGCGGGCGTAGCCCTACGGACGCAGTCTGCCAGAATGACATAGTGGGTTAATATGCAATTGCCTTCAACTTCAAACCCATCGTCTCCTCCAAGCCAAACATCAGATTCATATTCTGCACGGCTTGCCCCGACGCGCCTTTCACCAAATTATCTATGACACTGATCAGAAAAAGTTTGCTGTCGTGACGTTCCAGATAAACCACACCGTTGTTGGTATTGACCACCTGTTTGACATCCGGATTTTTCCGGCTGATATGCACGAAAGGATGCGGGGCATAATAAGCCTCGTAAATTTCGTATGCTTCCGCCAGCGACAATGCCGTATCCAAATAAATCGCGCTGAGAATGCCGCGCGTGAAGCCGCCGCGAAAGGGAATGAAATTGATTTTGGCCTCCAGAGTTGGTTGCAGATACTTCAAGCTCTGATAAATCTCGGGGAGATGTTGATGCTGAAACGCTTTGTAAACCGCCACATTGTTGTTGCGCCAACTGAAATGCGTGGTTTCGGAGAGCGCCTGACCCGCGCCGGTGGAGCCGGTAATCGCACTGACGTGAACCTCACCGCGAATGAGTCCGCGCTGCGCCAGCGGCAGGAGTGCGAGCTGGATGCATGTGGCAAAACATCCCGGATTCGCCACACGCGTTGCACGAGTGATCGCCGCTCTTTGCAACTCCGGCAAACCGTAGACAAAATTTGGCGAAAGTCGATGATCCTGACTCAAATCAATGATCTTGGTGCGCTCGCTGATTTGGTGAGCACGCAGGTAATTCGCCGACTCGCCATGCCCCAAACAAAGAAAGAGTACCTCGACGTCATTGATCTCGTTGGAAAACTCGAGATCCGTTTCGCCCAACAGATCGGCATGAACTTCAGATAACAGTTTGCCGGCATGGCGGCGGCTGGTGGCAGCGCGAATTTCGGCGGCCGGATGTTGCAGCAAAATGCGCAGCAACTCGCCACCGGTATAGCCGCTCGCTCCGGCGATGCCAACCCTAACTTTGTTCATCGTTGCGATTCACTTTATAATAAATCATGGATTGATTCGCCAGCATCTTCGAGAAGCCGCGCGCATCCTCGCCGGTCCAAGCGTGATACGCTTCATTGTAGGCAGAAAACTCCGGCGACATCAAATCATGCGGCGAAGTGATGCCGAGAATTTGAAAACGATACGGCGCAAGATAAACCGAAACCACGCCCGTCACCGTTTTCTGTGAATTTTCCAAAAAGCTTTCGATGTTCCGCATGACCGGATCGAGATATTGGCCTTCATGCAGCATGTGGCCATACCAATCCGCCAGTTGATCTTTCCAATACAGTTGCCACTTGGTCAACACGTGCTTTTCGAGCGCATGATGCGCTTTGATGATGACCAACGGCGCCGCAGCCTCGAAGCCGATGCGATTCTTGATGCCGAAAGTCGTGTCGTCAACGTGAATGTCGCGGCCGATGGCATACGGCCCGGCGATTTTTTCCAGCGTTTGAATGGCGTGCACGGGATTTTCGTAAGCCGTGTCGTTGATGCCGGCCAACTCACCACGTTTGAAATGCAGCTCAATCGTCTGCGGCTCCGAATTGCTGAAGCGCGTAGGGAATGCCTCTTCCGGCAGCCATTCGGATGAGGTGAAAGTTTCGGGACCGCCAATGGTCGATCCCCAAAGTCCCTTGTTCAGCGAATACTGCAGCTTGGTCCAATCGAAATCGATGTTGTGTTTTTTGAGATATTCGATTTCCGCGTTGCGCGAAACGTGCTTGTCACGGATCGGCGCGAGAATGGTCGCCTCGGGAATCAAAATGTTGAACGCGATATCGAAACGGATTTGATCGTTGTCCAGTCCGGTACTGCCGTGCGCAATGCTGCCAGCTTTGATTTCGCGGGCATATTGCGCCAGCGCCGTAGCCTGGAAAACTCTTTCGGCGCTCGCCGACAGCGGATAGGTGTTGTTCTTGAGCACGTTGCCGAAGATGAGATACTTGATGCACTTTTGATAATAATTTTCCGTCTCGTCCAAAACCACGTGCTTCTTCACGCCCAAACGACGAGCGCGATTTTCGATTTCGGCGAGATCATCCGCATCGAAACCACCGGTGTTCACCACGACGGAGTGAACTTCCAACTTCAGCTCCGTGGCAAGATACTTGGCACAGTAAGAAGTGTCGAGTCCGCCGCTGAACGCCAGGACGACGAGACGATTCTCCCGCTTTTTGATGGCAATGGTGTGACCATCGTGGGGATCGAAGAGCAAGCCGGTGCAGAGACAATGTTTGAGATTGTTGCGCGTGAGAATGTCGTAATTGCGACAGGTTTGGCAGCCATCCCAAAACTCTTTATCGGTCGTCAGCTCTGAAAACGGCACCGGCTTGAAGCCCAGCTCCGTATTCATCTTCATCACCGCGTGGCTGGTGGTAATGGAAAAGATTCTGGCGTTGGGATATTTCTTGCGTGAAAGCTCGAAGATGGCGTGCTTGATGCGCTTGCCCAGTCCCGAGTTCCGAAACTCCGGATCGACGATCAAGCCCGAGTTGGCCACGTACTTGCCGTGTGTCCAAGTTTCGATGTAGCTGAAGCCCACCAACTTGCCATTTTTGGTAAACGCCAGCACCGCTTTGCCCTCGCGCATCTTCTGTGCGATGTATTCCGGCGGCCGCTTGGCGATACCGATGCCGCGCGCTTTGGCGCTCTCTTCCAACATCTTGCTGATCTGCTCGGCATACTTGACATGCGTTTCCGAAGCGACCTCCAAAATAAATGGATCGCTGATTTCTTGTGGTGCCTTATTCATTTGTACCTCCAACCTCCTTTGTGATAAAACCGACCGCGTACCAAAACTGGCAAGCGACTGCCTCGAAGTTGATTGCCCCGTGCCGTCAAGGCCAAATTCGGGAATAAAATTCTTGTAATATACGGAATACTTGCTGCCAATGTCAAGAAGAGTGTGAGGGCAGTTTAAGAAGTAGATTGTCACCGGATCGGATGGCAGGGCCAGTCGGGCTTCACTTTCCCCTTGACATCCGTCTCCGCTTTGTGTAGATTATGGCCGTGTTCACCAGGGAAAGGAGACACCGCGTGACAAAAAAATATTTTCATGCTTCGCTTTTTGCACTTCTTTTCTTTTTTAATATGAATCCCTCCTCCGCTGCTTCCGATCATCCGCGTTTAATGGCCGATGCGACTGACATCGCCAACGCCAAACGCTGGCTCAAAGATCATCCGTGGTATCGAGAAATTTTTGACGAGCATCAAGCCGAGATCGATCGTTTCATCCGGCGCCGTCCCCTCTTCGTCTCGCCGATCAAGCAGATTTACCAATACAAAATGTACACCTGCCCCAAGCATGATGTCGAGCTGCTTTATGAAGAATTTCGCCCCTATGAGCATCGCTGCCCGAAGGATACCAACGAAGTTTATTCCGGCGGCAAATTCGACTCGGCGTGGTCGGGCTGGTACAACCGGCTGCTCGCCAGCCATCTGGTGTGGATGGGAATTTTCTATCAAGTTTATGATGACGAGAAGTATGCCGAGGCGGCTCGTGAAATTTTGTTGAAATTTGCCGACCTTTATTTGCAATACCCAACAACCAACACCATCCTCGGCCCGGCGCATGTTTTCTTCGGCACGCTCTCGGAATCGTTTTGGGGCGTGGACATGGCGTATGGCTATGATCTCGTTTACAACTACAAAGGCTTCACGACGGCAGATCATCAAAAGCTCAAAAAGAAACTGTTTTATCCGCTCGCCGAGATCACGCAAAAATTTCCGGAGTTGGCCTCCAACCGCCAACTGTGGTACAACAACGTCTCGGCGGCAGTGGGATTTTTGTACAATGATCAGAAGCTCATTGACTTTGCGCTGAAAGGCGAGTACGGCTTCGAGTGGCAACTCGGCTCGGCACTGCCGGAGAGCGGCTTCTGGGCCGAGTGGTCGGGTTACCATTACGTCGCGCTGCGCGGCATGATTCATCTCGCCGAGATGGCGCGCCACAACGGTTTGGATTTGTACCACAAAGAAATCGCCGGACGCTCGATGAAAAAAATGTTCGACGTGCCGTTTGCGCTGATCCTGCCCAATTACCAATTCCCCCGCCTCAAGGACAGCGGCGGCGGCAATATTCTGGAATACGCCGCATTTTATGAAATCGGTTACGCCATTTACCGAGATCCGAAATATCTCACGCTGTTGAATCTGACCAACGTGCAGCGCGGCACGCAAGTCGTCGGCGAAGAGTCCGGCCTCGGCAGAAAGCGCGCGCCGATTACCGTGTTCAATTTGGCGCCGGACCTGCCCACCGATACCACCACGAACATTTATTCGGATGAAAGTTTTCAGCTCGACGGCAATGGCTTTGCCATTTTGCGCAATGGCAAGGAGCATGAGCGCCGTTATCTTTATTTGGATTACGGCATCATGGGCGGCGAGCACGGCCATCCCGATCGTTTGCAGATGGGCTACTTTGCGCTCGGCGAAAATTGGATCGTCGATCCGCTCAACGAATCCTATTTCAATCCCAACTTGCAGCTTTGGTATCGCCAAACCATTGCGCACAACACCGTGGTGATCGATCAAACCAGCCAGACGTGGACGAACGGCTACGGGAATTTTTTCGGTGCATTGCCGAACTTGCAAGTCGCCTCCGGCAGCTCGGAGACGGCATACCCCGGCGCCAAGCTCACGCGCACCTTGTTGCAAGTCGGCGATTATTTCATCGATCTGTTTGACCTCGACTGTTCGGAAAAGCGCATGATCGATTGGCCGTTGCACAGTTTCGGCAGGCTCACGATCAACGGCATAAAATTGGAAAAGCAGCCGCGCGATTTGTTCGGGCATCCGCCCGGGATTCCCGGTTACGATCAGCTCACAGAGATTTACGCGGGAAGAACTGACGGCGCCTGGAGCGGCAATTTCGCGCTGGAAAATGGCAGGCATCTGCTCGTAAAAGCCATCGCTGAGCCGAACACTGAAGTGTTTCAAGCGATCACCCCGCCGATTGGCGGATTTTACAAACAGATGGTAAAAGACCCGAAACCGGTGCCGATGCTCATGAGCCGGCGCGTGACGAACTCGACGCGTTTTGCGCATTTGATTCACGCTTATGCGCCAACGCCAATCATCGTCGATTTTGAAAAAGGGAAAGAGCCGAACACTTATCGCGTGCGTCGTTTGCATGACGAAGATGTGCTCTTCGCAGATGTCGCCAACTCGAGGTATTGGGTTCTGCATAAAGAAAAAAATATGCCGGTGAGGTTCTCCGGTTTCGGCGTGCGTGAGATCACCTCAGCAGAAACCACGCTGCTTTCCACCGCGCTACCGCTTGCTAAAATTGAATGTGTTTGGCAAGGAGATAAGATTGCTGTCGAGTTGCCGGAGTATTTTGGTCAAGTCAAAATTTGGGCACCAAATGTGAACATCGTGGAGCTGAACGGCAAGCCGGCAGCATTTCAACGCGACGGTGAATTCGTGTTACTGCGACAACCTTCTGGCGTAGTCATTGCTGCCGAAGACAGCACCCTGTTTCTCGGCATGAAAAACAACTTGACCGTGCGTGTTTGGAATCCAACCGATCGTCCAGTGACGGGTCGAGTTCATCTTTCGCTGCCGAGAAATTGGAAAGAGCGTGTGCACAGCCAGCTCACGTGGTGGGGCGGCATCGTGAATTTAAAAGCGACAAACAAAGGCCCGATTCAGCGCAAAATATTTCCGGCGCACTATCGGCAGGAGGCGCGCTGGATCGATGGCGTCGTTTCGGAGAGCAAACAGATTGCTGCCGGTGAAATTGAGACTTTCGTGTTGCCGGTTGTCGTTCCCAATGAGGCGCCGCCGGTCAATTTCGAGGTATCAATTGGTTTTGATAATCAAGCGGTGGCAAAATCACTTCGCGTCACGGCGCCGGTCGAGGCTGATCTCATGCTGCCGAATGCCGAGAAGGAAATGCTTTGGGTGAAGCTGAAGAATCAAACCGGAAATGCTCTGAAAGTGGCGGCGAAACTAACGCCGCATTCCGCGTGGCAAATTTCCGGAGAAACGGCGCTCACCGTAACTTTGACTCCTCACGAGACGCGCCGCTTGACGATTCCGATTCGACTCGTGGGATATAATCCCGACAGCCAGCTTTATCCGATTCGCTTGCGCATTGAAAGCGAGAATTTTCAAACCGAGATCGTGCGGGATTTCTACATTGGCGTCGCGCATTTCGCCGACAAGGCGCCGGCGTTGGATGGAAGCTGGGACGGATGGGAGAAGCAAAATCCGATCACCATCGACAAGGTCAATCAAGTTTGTAAATTGCTCATGGGAAATCAACCGTGGCGCGGCCCGGAGGATTTGTCCGCCAAAATCTATGCGATGTACGACAAAGAGTATCTTTATGTCGGCGCGGAAGTGACCGATGACGTGGTGGTGGCGCATTGGAATTTTCCGGTGATGAGCTATCCATGGGACACCGATTGCATGGAGGTGGTGTTGGACACGCGCACCGGTTCCGATCAAGGCGCTGATCCGCCGACGCCGGGACTCTTTCGGCACCTGTCGATGGCAGAATATCGCACCACGGATTTTGGCCCGACGATGTGGCAGGGCGGTGGCGCCGGCGGGCCGCTGCTTCCTAAACCGAATTTGGTTCCAGGCACGGAAACCTATTTTCATCGCACCGAAAAGGGTTACAATATTGTTTGCCGTTGTCCACTAACGAGTCTCAAAAACGTGATCGCTGAGCCGGGTTACAAGATCGGTTTTGATGTGGCGATCAACGATAATGACGGCACGAGCTATCGCAAGAATCAACATATCTGGGCGGGATTCAATCAGAACCAGTCGTGGTGGGATATGGGAACGATTGGGGCGATGATTTTCAAATAAGGAGAAACGACAATGAAAAAATTCCGCATGAATCGCTTATTCGGCAAGACCGGCAAATGTTTGGACGTGGCCATCGATCACGGCTTTTTCAACGAAGTGAGTTTTCTGGGTGCAATTGAAAATATGGAAAAAGCCGTTAAGGCAATCGTCGCGGCACAGCCGGATGCCATTCAATTGACCGTCGGACAAGCCGAAATCTTGCAAAGCATTCCCGGCAAGGACAAGCCGGCGCTGGTGCTGCGCACCGATGTTGCCAATTGCTATAATCCCAAAGTGCACGAGGTGCTGTTCAGCTACGTCATTGACGAGGCGGTGGAACAAGCGCTGGTACTCGATGCCGCTTGTGTGGTGGTGAATCTGCTGATGCTGCCGAATCAGCCGGATTTGCACCGGCAGTGTGTTGAAAATGTCGCTCGGCTTAAACCGCTCTGTGAGCGTTACGGCATGCCACTGATGGTTGAGCCGCTCGTGATGCAGCCCAACGAGCAGAAAGGCGGCTACATGGTGGATGGCGACATCAACAAAATTTTGCCGCTGGTGCGACAAGCTTGCGAGCTGGGCGCGGACATCATCAAAGCCGACCCGTGCGATGATGTACGCGAGTATCATCGTGTCATTGAAATTGCCGGGCGGCCGGTGTTACCACGTGGGGGTGGCAAAGCGCCGGAACGAGAAATTTTGCAGCGAACGTATGAGCTTATGCAGCAAGGCGCCAGCGGCATCGTTTACGGCCGCAACATCATTCAGCACGAAAAGCCGGTGCAAATGACGCGCGCCCTCATGGCAATTGTCCATGACAGTGCTACTGTCGAGCAGGCGCTCAAGATCATTCACGGGTGAAACTCAGAGTGATGGAGTATTGGATTGATGGATCAATGAAGTAATGCAACACATCGACACGTAATCCCTCAGTGATGGAGAACTGCGCCTTCCATAAATGTCATTCTGGAAGACTGCGTCCGTAGGCCTGCGGCTCGTAGAGCTACGCCCGTAGGGAATCTTTTTCATTAAAAACGATTGACTTAAATTTAAAAAAGATTCCTCCTGAATGACAGCAACCTCACCCCGCAAGTGAGGCATTACATCAATACTCCATTACTCCATCAATCCAGTAATCCAATACTCCATCACGCCACGACTTCATCTTCGGAAAGAAGATGGCAATTGAAAGGTGCAGCTATGTCAACAAAGAGAAAGGTGCGATTTGGCATTATCGGCTGCGGCTTGATGGGCCGCGAGTTTGCCGTGGCGGCGGCACGCTGGCCGGCGCTGCTGGAGATGAAAGCCCAGCCGGAAATCATCGCGATTTGCGATGTCAATCCGCAACTGTTTGATTGGTACACCAGCAATTTCGACTCGATCAAAATCGTCACACAAGAGTATCAGGATCTGCTCGCGGCGAAGGAAGTCGAAGTGATTTACTGCGCGGTGCCGCACAATTTGCATGAAAAGTTGTATTGCGATATCGTCCGGGCCGGCAAGCATTTGCTGGCGGAAAAGCCTTTTGGCATTGATCTCGCCGCCAACCAGAGAATTCTCGACGTGATCAAGCAACATCCGAGCGTGTTTGTGCGCTGCTCTTCCGAGTTTCCCTTCTATCCCGGCGGTCACCAGATTCACAAATTCATTCTCGAAAATCCGTGGGGGAGAATCATCGAGGTTCACAGCGGCTATTTGCATTCTTCGGATTTGAGTTTCAAGAAGCCGATCAATTGGAAGCGGATGATCGACATCAACGGCGAGTATGGCTGCTTGGGCGATCTCGGCATGCATGCGCTGCATCTGCCGATTCGCGCGCGCTGGATTCCCAAACGGCTGTATGCTTCACTCTCAAAAATCGTGGCGCAACGTCCGGACGGCAAAGGTGGGATGGCGCCGTGTGAAACATGGGATAATGCGACGCTGCAATGCGAAGTGCAACATCCGGCAGAGGGCTATTCGTTTCTGATGACGATCAAAACTTACCGCATCGCGCCGGGAGAGACCGATACGTGGTATATTGAAGTGCTCGGCACCAAATTCAGCGCGCGCTACACGACGAAGTTCACCAAAACGTTGCAAACCATGCGCTATGAAGACGGCGGCCCGCAAGTATGGATGAACGAAGATCTCGGCTACACCTCGGCCTACAAAACCATCACCGGCGGCATTTTCGAATTTGGCTTTACCGACGCCATTTTGCAAATGTGGGCGGCGTTTATTGATGAATTCACCGAGCCGCGTGAGAATATGCCCTTCCGTTGCATCACGCCGGAAGAGACGTATCTCCAACACAAAATTTTGACGGCGGCGTTGGAATCCGGGAAAATGGAGAAAGCAGTTGTATTGGAATGAGAAAAAGTCGGTTACGAATGTGCTGTCTCGAAATTTTCCTTGACTATGGGGGTTTTTTAGCTGTAAATTCCTAGGCCAGTTTTCGGACAAGCTGAAAACTGGAGCCCTTCGGGCAGCCTGCGGCCGTAGGCTTGTCTGAAAACCTGGCTTAGAGTATTACTCTCGAAAAACTATCACGATCGCGAAGATTTTTAGCGGAAGCTTCCCTGCGGGCGTAGCCCATGGGCGTAGTCAGCTTGCTTTTGTTTGCAGACTGGCTACGCCCATGGGCTACGCCCGTAGGGGTTGCGGCTTGTCCGCGTTGGGGGTGGTATGTTATGATCTCCCTCTGTGTCCAGTATCCAAATGTGGGTAAAGATCAGGTAAGTGAGGCATTACGAACCGGCACATTTTGGACTTGCATTTCTCTGCAGCAAATTTTAAATTATGGTGAAAGGAA
>JAPDQK010000059.1:34237-37398 GCA_034505955.1 Candidatus Zhuqueibacter pondensis | reverse complement strand
AACCCGGCCAATCCGTTGCGGGATGAATTTTATCGCCGTGTGGCTTTTGCGAATCTCCGCTTTGCTGTGGCCGCCACCTACAAATCCGGCGCCAAAGCCCTTTCGGGCTGGGAAACTGACCGTGGTCGAATTTATATTATCTACGGTCCGCCCAAAGAGGTGCATCACCAGATGGCGGAACAGGGAGCACCGCCTTATGAAATTTGGTTTTATCCGGACCTCGATCTTTATTTTGTCTTTCGCGACAAAACCGGTTCCGGTGATTATGAGTTAGTCAACCGCTAAACCCCGATAATTCACGCGGTGCGTAAATCGACAGCACTCTGCTGTTGGCGCAAGTCTGAAAATGAGGCTCATGAATTATCGGGGTAAAGAGTTCGCCGGCTGTCCCGGTGACCGGGAAACTTACGAGCATGGCCGGCAAACTTGAAACAAAAATGGGACAACCTCCATGCACACCATCATCTCTGGCTTGCTCGCAGGTCTTGTTGTCGGCATTATCTGCGTCATTTACGTGCTCGCTCGCAGCCGCAAAATGGAAAACGACTTCAATACCGGCAAATCCATTCCCTACCCGGAGGGACGTACCAGCGTCGGTCTCATGATCATGGCCATTTTTGGCAGCGGCTCCATGGTCTGGGGATTTCTTGGCGCCGGCCTGTATCATTTGATTCATGCCGAGCTAACGTTCCTACTGCTCTCCATTGCTTTGACGGTTCTGTTCACCTTTACCATCTGGCGCAGCAGAACCACCTTCGCGCGCGACAAAATGTTGTTAACCATCATTATATTCATCGGCCTGGGCATCTTGATTCCGCTTTTCTATGACACCCTGAAAATTTTTGAATAAGCTCGGGATAATTTCAAATCAGGCCTTTGTTTTTTTGATCCAACCATCGCATTCCCGGCAGCGAGGTGATTTTTGAGTGCCGAGGCATTTCCCTCCATTCCCGGATTTTGCTCACGATCTGCGTCGCATACACAGACTGTAACAGTTCACCCCCCCTTTTGAAATGTCATTCTGGAAAGAATCTTTCTGGAAAGAATCTTTTTTTCGTACTGAGCATGATTCTGAAATTGAAATCTTGATTCAAGCGCAAGAAGATTCCCTGCGGACCCAGCCTACGGCCGTAGGCTATACGAGCCGCAGGCCTGCGGAATGACACTATTATCGGGGATCCTGAACTGTTACCACAGACTCTTTCAACCCCTCAAAAACAAACCAGCCGAGACGCATTGCACCTCGGCTGGTAAATTTACAATGAAATCATCACGCTGACCAGTCGTATGAACAGTGACCGGCCGATTTGTCTGAAAGACATCTCTGATTAAATGATCTTCAGCGACGCCACGGTTTTTTCAAATGCTGGCAAGAAATCGGCTTTCTTCGGCAGATAGTAGTTGATAATGACACGATACACCTGATCGTTTTTTACGAGGAAATAGGCGCGACTGGCGATGTCTTTGGCTGGTGAATAATTGAGAAACAACGATTTTTCACCGGAAATAGTGGCCTCGCCTTTGGTGCTGACTCTTATAAACTTGGGCAGATTCTGCTCAAAAACTTTATCAACTGTCAAGCCTTTGGCTGGAAAAATGTCAATGCGAACGGTGCAATCCTGGCGATAACCCTTGATCTCCAGGGAAAATTTCGTCTCACCCTTGACTGCCGGAAAAGTGGTCTCGAAGTTGTCCGGATAAGATATTTTGAGAAAATTATTGGAGAACTCGGTAAATGTTGCCGACGGCAGTGAGGGATCAACATTGGCCACAACCACTTTGGGCCTGGGCAGCCTGATGGAAGCAATCAAGGTATCGAAGACGAACTTATACGGTTCAAAGAGATCATTGAAAGCCGAGTAATTGGCATAATAAACCATCGAATCCTTGATGGCGTAAATGCGGATGGATGAGATTTTCGTCTTCTGATCATAGTATCCCGAATAAGGGATCTTGCGTGCGGTGACATTGTCGAGGGTGGTCGGCTCGATTGGTTCCACATTGAACCTGGCATTGATCAGCTCGTCTCTGTAATTTTTGGCGGTAAAATCCAAATCTGCCAGGGAGTCAGTTTTCTCGTGATATACGGTAAGTTGCACGCCTTCCTCACCGCGATTTTTGGCAGTGGGGTCAACGAACCGTTCGGCAGCGCCATACGAAGAGGAAATGACGATTTTATCAGCTTCAATCGTCGCATGCCATCCCTTCGGATAGGTAAAACCAAAATTTAGAATTGGATCGTGAAAGTGTTCCCATTCGGTAATCTTTGGCGCCTCAACTTTTTTACCACACCCCAGCACCAGCAGGGCGGCCAAGAAAAAGAACATGAAGAGGTTAGTTGTCACGACACGTGTTTTCATAGAATGTCCCTTCCTCTAATAAATTCACTTTGATCATTTTACCTGAACCAGGCGAATCGGCATGGTAGCCGGGACCAGTCCTGCGTCCAATATGATCTTTTGTCCGTTATAGCTGGCCACAAAGGCGCTGAATCCGGTTGCCAGCGTGTACCCGGGCGAAGTTGAAAAGATGTAAACACTGTAGTGCAGCGGATAAGCACCCAAATAAATATTTGCTTGATGCAACTTCGCGAAGACGCCAGCGGCAGTAGTATCTGCTCTTTCAATGGCGAGAGCGCGGAGCACGGTTGTTGTATCCGGAACACCAGAAGGCTTTACGACCTCGTAGAAACAAGCCGCCGAAACAATGCCCAGCGCACGAGGATGGTTGGCAACGTAATCGGCGACCTCCCGTTGACTCGCCGCCAAAAATGTCGGAACGATTTCCTCTTTGAGATTCAAAAATTTGTCCGCCAAAAGCTCATACGCACCGGAGTTTCGACCGGTAAAAGCGAACTCAACCGGACCGGACCATTTCGGCTGCGCTTCCCGGGCTTCAGGAACTTGGCGCCAATCCGTTAGCTCCCGGCTAACGATTTGTTTCAACGACTTGAGCGAGAGGTTTTCAACGGGGTTTTGATTATGCACAACGACAGCCAACGCATCCTCTGCGATCTTTGTCTCGGTTATTTTCATTCCTGCCTTTTCAGCCACTTCCTTCTCCTCCGCATTCAACGCTCTATCGGTGATGATGATGCGGACGCTGTCATTGAGCAAATGAACAATCGCTTCACGCGTCGAAGCCGGCAGTAGAACAATACT
>JAPDQK010000059.1:0-34141 GCA_034505955.1 Candidatus Zhuqueibacter pondensis | reverse complement strand
TTCATTCCTGCCTTTTCAGCCACTTCCTTCTCCTCCGCATTCAACGCTCTATCGGTGATGATGATGCGGACGCTGTCATTGAGCAAATGAACAATCGCTTCACGCGTCGAAGCCGGCAGTAGAACAATACTGGCCTCAGGATATAGCCGCTGAAATTCATTGACTTCCTTCTGCATCAACGCGGCGTGCGACTCAGAGGCGATGACGGTTATTTTGCCCTTAGTGGGATTCTCCGATTCCTGCCGATAACAACCAAGGAAGATGGGCAAAATGATCCAAGACCACCCGAGAATTCTATTCATCCTCCTCCTCCCTTTGCCGGGCCTGCATACGAGTTGCAACAAAACGATAAATTCCCATCAATATAAACACGACCCCAAAAGTAATCCGCATGGCGTTGGGAACCGTCGGGGGAAATACCCATCCCACCAAGACAGCAAGCCCTACCCCAAACATGATGAAGGAAGTTCCCAATGCCAGGATTGTCGAAATTTTGCTCGCGTCCATAAGCTATTTGTGCTTGAACTGGAACGAAATCAGAACCCATGCCGTCACCCGTCGATTCTGAATCATTACCAGGATGAAAAATGATTTGTCGCTTCGATGGCAGACTGATCAAAGGTTTCGGAAGCGCTTTCTGGGCATTTGTTTTCTGCTAATTGGCGAAGGCCTCCTCCGAACCCCCTTTCGCCTCAGGCACGGGCACTGTTACGCCAACGCTCGACTTCAACTCAGACGATCTACCGGGATGGAAACAACCACCGTCAAGCTGCTGACAGAAGGCGGCGGCCACGATTTGCCATACTTCAGAATCCTGACGGCCGCCACTCTTCTTTCTCATCTTTTACATCATTGCCTTCTGAAGCTGCTCCTTGTCCTTCGGAGTCATTGGCGCCAAGCTGAATCTTGTAATCTCAGCAAGATTGAGCTCGTCCATTATATCAACCATCATTTTGTATGTTCCATCGCGATCGACTTTGACCAAAGTAATCAACTTCGGATTCAATCGATTGCGCTCGACGAGCAACGCACGCAAGGGCGCAATATTATCAATCGTCGCGATTTTCTGGGGTGGTTCGCTTCCGATGTTCCAGAATATCGTGCCATCGGCCGCGACGCGCAAAGTTAGCAGATTCGATTCTGCCACCTCAACCGTGGTTTTCACATCCGGTGGCAGGTTGATCTCCATGGTCTGCGGCTTGCTGAACACGGTAGTCAACATAAAAAAAGTCAGCAACAAGAACGCCACGTCGACCATCGGCGTCATATCGATACGAATACCGATGCGGCGTTTTTTCTTGTGCTTTTTAGCGGCTTTTTTACCGCGACTCTTCGATTCACCAGTTTCAATGGCTGCCATAACCTTACTTCCTTAAGTTCTCTCAAGATCAGTGACAAGATTGAAGCGTGTAATTTTGGTTTTCTGCAAGACGTTCATGACGTCTTCCATCGGACCATAGGGCGCGGCCCGGTCACCCCGGACCACGGTGCGCAGTCTGGGGTTGGCGATACGGGCCTGGATCAAAAGATTGGGAAGATCCTCTCGCGACACTTCGACGCTGATCTTATATTTGGCTTCTTCGCCAAACTGATCACCAAACAACCTCATTCTGAGTTGCTGAGAATCCACACCGAGATAGATCTTGCCTTCCTTATTCAAGGTAATCGTCATGACATCAGACTCGGGCAATTTGAAATCCGAGTGCGAAGACGGAAGCTCAACCGTAACGTCTTCCGGCGGCTTGAATTGGGTTGTCAGCATGAAGAAAGTCAGCAGCAAGAACGCCACATCCACCATTGGTGTCATGTCGATCTTTATGCCGACTCGGGCTTTTTTGATTTTGGGCATGGTAACTCCTCGCCTTATCTACCGGTGCCAGTCTTCTGCGTGAGGGATTGCACAATCGAATAGCTGGCTTCGTCAATCATGTAGGTAAAGTTGTCAACTTTCGTGGTAAAAAAGTTGTAGGCCACGATGCCGAGGATCGCAGCAAGTAAGCCGCCCGCAGTATTGATGAGCGCTTCGGAAATACCAATCGAGAGTTGAATGGCATCGGGTGCACCCGCATGCGCCAAGGCACGGAACGCGCGAATCATACCGATCGTTGTCCCCAACAAACCAACCATGGTCGCAATCGAAGCGATGGTGGAAAGTGCGATCAAGTTTTTCTCCAACAGTGGCACTTCGAGCATCATGGCCTGGTCAATCGCGGCTTGAACTTCTCGCATCACTTCCTTTTGTTCAGTCTCATTGCCTTCTTCGTTGAGCATCTTGTAACGCTCCAATCCGGTGCGGATGATATTCGCACATGATCCTCTCTGCTTATCACAGAGATCAATGGCAGCCTGAATATGGCCGGCATTAATTTCCTTTTGCACGTTTCGCAAAAAGACCGGCAGGGCGCCCCTGCCTTGGGCCTTACGGAGCGAAAAAAGACGCTCGAGGACAAATGTCGTCACCATGATCGTCAGCGTAATCAATAAGATCACCAGCGGTCCGCCCTTTTGAACATAGTCAGGCAACAGTTTCAGGTAAATAAATGTGGAAACTGCCAATGCCACCACCAGCAGTGTTGTGATAAAGACCGATTGCTTCATGGAAAGTTCTCCTTCAGATGTTGATGATTTTTAGTTGCGTCAGCAAATTTTACTTGGAGTAAGAGTTTAGCCGTCTGAACTTCGCCTTAACTAAAACTGTCATTCCGTAGGCTACGCCCGTAGGGAATCTTTTTACTTTTTAAACAGATGCTTGCAGATACCAAAAAAGATTCTTCCAGAATGAGCGTCCTGTTCAGTTGGCTAAATTCTTACTACTTGGAGGTAGAAGCGGATTTCAAACTCTTGATCGCTTCATCGCGGGTTTCTGTGACATCGAACACGCTTGTGAGCTTGGTGATCACGAAGATATTTTGCACACTCGGGTTCATCCCGCAAAGTTTGACAATACCCTTATCTTTACTGTACATCGTGTAGATGCTAACCAACGCGCCGATCCCGGTACTGTTGATGTAGGTTACACTCCCGAGATCAATGATGATTTTCCGGTTGCCTTGTTCAAAAAGATCACGCGCCTTGGTTTTCAACTCATCAGTCTCGCCACCGCCAATAATGGAACCCCGTGGCTCCAATACGGCAATTTCGAGATTGTTGAGGGTCGTTACCTTTGTTGCCATAAGTTCCTCGTCTAAAACTATTCACTGCTTGAGTGAGACATATGTTATGCAACTGGAATTTATTCCTTTGAAATATATCAATATTTGTGCCAAAATTGCAACAATCGCGTAGTTTGTTGATTAGAAAAAACTTATTTACGATAAGAGGTCTCGCAAAATACTTCGATAATATTGCAAAATGCAAGACGTGTTTCGCCAGCATGAAAAAAATGCCACTAACTCATGATTTCATTGAAAAATTGTACTGAATTGCAAATTGCAAGACAAAAGTCAACAAAGTTTGCAAGTTTGGACTTTTGGACCTTGAAGAGGGTACCAAGCGCGAAGCAGATCAAAACTGCTGACGAAAGAAAGGGAAAGTCGAGATATCCCAATGACATATTTACCCTGGATTATTCGTAACCACAAAGGCACAAAGGCTACGCCCGCAGGGACACAAAGTTCACTGAATGAAAAGATTTGAAAACTATATCAAGAAACGAAAGATGAAAAACTGAGTTTGGATTCGATGTGTACCATAAATCAATATTCTTTGTGCTCTTTATGCCTTTGTGGTGAGATGTATGAATAATTCAAGTTACCAAAAAAGTTTTTGAGAAAAAGCTTGCAAAGAAGATTAGATTCTGCTATAATATTATTGTTTGTAAACAGGATGGATTAAACACTTAACCCCGATAATTCACACGGTGCGTAAATCGACAGCACTCTGATGTTGGCTCGGGCCAGAAAATATAGCTCATGAATTATCGGGGTTAAGGTGGAAAAACTTGTTCGTTCGAGTGGATGCATGCAAGATATCGAGTACACGCAACTGATCATCACCTGCGAAGCATGCGGGAATGTCAAGCGCTTTACTGTTGCCAGCCAGGACGAGTGTGAACGCATCTTTCGCGAATTCCACTGTGAAAATAGTTGCGGTCGCAACCTCTACAGTTTTATTACGCTTGGGACACTCCATCGCGCCTCGGAACCCCAACAAGAATCGTCCCTACCATTAAATCAGCATAAAACAGACAATACAGAAGCAGCAAAATAGGAAGTTGTGCGCTTCAATACCACGAGCATATTCTGCCAGATTGTGGGCAAGTATTTTGAAACTAAATCGCCGTCAGCCCTGCTGAGCAAAAGTGGCGCAGTTATAATATTATTTGTAAGAATTTAGTCATCTGAACCTTACCTTAACTAAGGCTGTCATTCCGTAGGCCTGCGGCCATGGGCTACGCCCGTAGGGAATCTTTTTACTTTTTAAAGAAATACTTGCTAGTACCAAAAAAGATTCCCATCGATCAACGCCATCCGTGATTTGACGAATGTGTCCAATTGCGACTGAATTTCCTCGACTTCGGCTCGATGGGTTACTCAGTTGGCGATGACATCAGTGACTAAAAACATTTCCATATTGCTCCCGGCTGAGGTGTCCGGCGGGTAGACGAACGTAAGTATGTGGATCCCCAAATGCAAGCCCTGCAACCGGTCTCAAATCATCCAAGAACCAGCACTTGTTCTTTTAAATTCCAGCCCAGCACCGGAGTGCCAGGCTGTTTACTTACCATTTCTCCAATTCCTCCGTAAATGAGCCTGCGCGCTCGCTGACTGTCCAATTCATGAAATCCAGTGCGCGCCATTTATTTTTCACGCGCACCTGCAACCGGCGTTTGTTCTCGTCATACTTGATAAAGGGATTTTCAAACAGCGGCCAAGCGGTGTAGCGATGCGGGAACTCATTTAAATAACGCTCGGCAGAGTTGGTGCTGCCATCATATAAAAATTCCATGCGGTCGCCATAAACAGTGGTGTATTTCACTTTGACCTGTTGGTTCTCTGCTTTAAATTCGACATTGCTCACCCCGCGGATGCGGCGCTTGAATTCCTCAAAAGTTTTGCTCTCCTCCGGCGTGCTGACTTCGAGAATAATTCCGTTGTGCCGGCCTTGGGAAATATAATGCAGTCCGCCTTCCATGCGAGTAAATTGAAAGGATTGCAGCGGCCGCAACGCAACGAAGGTGTTGCCCGCACGACAGAAAATCCAGGCCGGTTCGTGCGGCAAACCATCCGAGTACAGGCCTTCCCAATCTTGCAGACCCTCCGAAAAAAATCCGGCAATATGTCCAAATCGGACCTTCTCGGGAATATTGTAGAGCGCAATCAATACATTGCGATGCTGAAAAATCTGTTCGTAGGGAGATCCGCCACTGAGCTTGTCGCCCTGATGGTACCGGCTTTTGAACTTGATCAATTCATCGAGCAACAGCGCCGGCTCATCCACGAAAAAGGTGCCAAGCTCGCGTGGATCATGGTACGGATGCATGACGAAGAGCGTCGGGTGTTGATCTTTTGGCGAGAAATACGTCAAATCCCATGTGTGCTGTTGCAGCGGATACAACAAACCGCCTTGCACCGAGCTGAGAATATAATCCCGCGTAATGTAGGCATATTTATACACCGCTTGATTTCGCTCATGCCGGTTTCGTAGCAAATTGCGCACAAGCTTGCGCTCGCGATGCACATAGCCACCGAGCGGATCACGGTTGGTGGCGAGATCATAAATAATCCCAGGCATTGTATAACTGCTCAAAGCGCCGAGGAGTGCTTCCACGGTTGGTTTCATTTCACCAGCACCAAAATAGAGCCAGGACAGAGCTGCGTTGGCACTTTGTCGCGGTGAAAAAACACCCGGCTCCGGATCGTAGCTGTGACCACCGGCATACATGCCGTCAATGTGCTCCAGGGCAAAATCGATCAAGAGCAAATCAAGCATCATAGCCGCACGCGCGTGCAAATTTAGCGTTTTGCTCTTGTCGCTTGTGCCGGACGGTGTATGCTCGTCGTTTACAAACTCATGCAAAAGCTCCAAAGACGCAATAAAAGAGGGCAAAAGCTCCGGCGAGTCGAATTCTGTTTGCCCATCGGTTACGGTGGATTCCATCCAATGGGCGAGGTAATCGCATGCTTCCCGCCAATTTTCGGTCGAAGATTTGCCATTGAACCATTGCTGTGCGGTCATGTCCGGCCAGGTTTGCGCCGCCAGCAGAAGCGCGACATAATACCTGAGTTGATCATTTTCGCCGGCGCCACACAAAAAGGCGTTCGTGGAAAAGATACGCTGCACTTTCTCGCGAAGTGAATCCGGCACATGGCGCCTGCCAAACAAGTAGGTCGCCATCAAATTGAAGCCATAAGCCGGTTCGCTGGACGGTTGACGCAGAAGTTGTGAAAACATTTGATGAGCCTCGGCGAGACGCTCGTTGGCGGCATATCGTGCGATCACAGCGGCAAACGAGGGGGTTGACTCATTTTCAACAAAATACTCGAGCACGGTCTGCCGTCGCTCGGCTAGAGACTTTTCAAAAACTTTTTGCGAAAACCCGGAGGAGATTAGCAAACACTGAACAGTAACAACAACAGCCGCTATGATCAGGGCATCCTTGCGCCAAATTGATTTCATTTGATAACCTTTGTCATCATAACCAGAAAAACAACTTTATTGACAGACCCGCTTGTGCAGCCGCGGGCTGAGAAACGCTCTCCTTGATATATGCTGTAAGTAAGCATCTTCCCCTGCATCCATACATTGCCAGTACATGGGAAGATTCCCGGCAGAATGACATTCAGATGTTGCGTTTCTGACCGAAAGAGTGGCGTCGGGCCATATACCACTCGCAATGACAGAGCAAAACAACCAATTACAAACATCTCTACGGGCGGATCCACTCCGGCTCACCAACCATGAGCTGACGCACATGCGCGCCAATCAGTCCGAATGCCTGCCAAGTCTCGCCGGCGTTGCGACTGAGCAGCACCCCGCGGTCGAATGTTCCCACATATAACATTTTACGATCTGGCATGGATAAGATTGATAGCACGCTACCCAACCTTTCGCTACCCCGCATTTGCTGCCAATTCTGTCCGACGGAGGAAGCGAAGAAGATGCCGCGCTGATATGATCCGGCATAAATCGGTTGATTCGCGCCGCCCCCGGCCAAGGTATAAATCGAAACACTGTCTTCGCCAAGTGGCACCGGCGCGAACGTTTGGCCGCCATCAATACTTTCGTAGAGCCCATGCCGTTCAGTCCCGACCCAGAAGATGCCCGGCCACGATTCCGGTTCCCGCAAGATGGCGCGCACCGGAATGCCGGAAAGCGCCAACAGTTGCCAGTTCCGGCCGGCATCCAGCGATTGATACAGCCCGGTCTCGGCGCCCGCCAGCAACCTCCCTCTGGTCTTCGGATCCGGCAACAAACAATTGATAAACCCGCTGCCGAGGCCGGTGTCAAGCGGATGCCAAGTGAGGCCGCCATCCCGTGAAATAAAAATGCCACTCGCGGCACAAACATACAAGGTTTGGTCATGAAACGGATCCCGCTGAAGATCAATGATCTGTGTGATCCGCCAGTCGGTTACGAGTTGCCACCCTGTCGGATTGGGAAAAGGGCGCAGCACGCCATTATCGGCACCAAGAAACAATTTGGGGTGACCGGTTGCCGTTGCGATCGTAAGTGCACGCAGAGTAAGATTCGGCCAGCTTGCATTTTGCCAATTGGCGCTGTCGAGCGAAGAAGCATAGAGGCCGCCGGGATGGGTCAGTTGCCGCTCGATATACTGCCGCAACGATCTGATGAGGCCGGGTTGCCCGGCATCGAGGGTTTTGCTGCCCAAAGCGAGGGCAGTGCTGTTTATTGTGACCGGAGAAGGTCCAACCACGGCGGCATACAAACGTTCGAAAGTCGGGCGAACTTGGGCTTGTATGATCGTGGGGAAAAAAAGAAAAATAGCGCAGTAAAACCAGCGGGGTCGTGGCATAACTATCCTAGTTGTTTGGGTTCCCATTAAATCCTGCTGTTCCTCGCTTTTGAAGATTTTTCAAAGTGCGCATGAGTACGAGCAGGATTCAAAACTACTTTCCATACGGCAGGCTCACCTCGGCGTCCTGATAACTTATCAATTCATCTGCCGGCTCGGTGTGGATGGTTACGATTATGTTATGCAAGCGCTGGCGAATTTCATTTTCGATTTGCTCGCAAAGATCGTGCGCCGCGCTCACACTCATGGTACCGGGAACCAACAGGTGAAACTCGATGAAGCGCTGCGAGCCGGATTTACGAGTGCGCAAATTGTGATAGACACGTTGCTTACCAATATGTTTTCTGAGCACTTCTTCAACAACGGCAATCTCTTCCGCCGGCAGGCGATAATCCATCAAACCATGAAACGAGCGGCGCAGCAGATCGATGCCGGAAAAAATAATGTTGCCGCCAACGGCAAAGGCAATCAAGGGGTCGATGATCAACCAGTTGGTGAATTTCACAACCAACAACGCCGCCAGTACCCCGATCGTGGTCCAAACGTCGGTGAGCAGATGCCTGGCATCGGCCTCAATGGTGATCGAATCATACCGCCGAGCCGCACGCAAAAGGAGCTGCGCGACCAGAAAATTCGTCGCCGACGCTGCAAGACCAAGAAGCAGTCCCACATCGAGGTCCGCCAGCGGCATGGGATGCAACAATCTTTTGACGGCAGAGAAAATAATGCCGGCGGCAGCCACTAAGATCAATGTGCCTTCCACCCCGCTGGAGAAATACTCGATCTTTTCATGGCCATAAGGATGCGAGGCATCCGCCGGACGCATCGCCACCGAGAGCGCGGCAAAAGCAATCAGCGCGGCCACAAGGTTGACAATCGACTCCAGGGCATCCGAAAGCAATCCGACCGAGCCGGTGATCCAATAAGCGGCAAATTTCATGACCATCGTGATCAGCGCGGCGGCGATGGAGAGATAAAGAATGCGATTTTTAGACAAAAAAATATGCATTGATGTTTGTTGTTATCATATACTTGTCATCAAGTTTTCCAGGGACTTCAGCATTTTACTTCGTCTTTTTATGCTTTCGATCAACAATGCCAAACTCCCCAACCTGGTATTTATAACTTTGTGCAATTGATTGGCTTCGGGAGGCAAACCGTAGTCCTGAATATCTACGCCTGCTTCTTTTGCAGCTGCGAGAATCCATTCTTCCAGTCGTGGACACAGCATAATAAGAAGATTTTGCGCCTTTTCATCATATAAGAGCTTGATCTGATGTTCGTGCGAATGAAGCCTTAACTGCCCAATATAACTCGGTTGCGCGCTCGGAGGATCTTCATCCACCAAGCCTTTGGAGTGGCTGCTTTTTGCCAATTTGTTGCAGACATTCCCTTTGCTGTAAGCATGTTTTATCTCTTTACTCGGTATGCCCAAAACACTTACGAGGACTTTGTCCGGTTCACATTCCAAATAGATCATGGTTTCCCCAAAAATCGGTCAAGATTGAAAAACACGCTTGCATCAAGATCAAGGATCTCCGGCATTTCTTCCTGAATAAGAGCTTTGATCTTTGTCTGAAACTCATCAAGATATGTTATGACAATTCCAATATCATCTTTTGAGATTTTTTCCAAAACCGAAAGAAGGAAATAAGGATTATGCGTCGAGATAAAATATTGATTGGACTCATCCAGAGCTATTCTTTCGGCAAGAAACTTTGTATAATACGGGAAAGAATGAGCTTCGGGCTCTTCAAAAATAATGATGGAGTCTTTGTTCGTTTCGATGGCGACAAGATGAAAAACGACTCTTTGCAAAGTGTCTGAAACCAGGGCATACGGATAAGAAACGATAACTTCTTCGACTTCTTTCTGAACTTCGATTTTGAACTCTTGCGTTCTTAATAATATCTTGAGTCCATACTCGCTAAATATATCTGAGGCCATCTTCCTGGCTTCTTTGTTTGTTAAAAGAATTTGCAAAAGATTTTCGCCTTTTGGCGGCGTAAGAAAGTCAGATTCCGGTCTATCAAACCGATCAATGGCCGTAAATCGATAAAATTTAAATGGCACATTCCGAGGACTTGCTATTTTTATTTTCTTTGCATCCCCCCTTCCATCGTAGCCGCATTCAAAAGCAATCTTGATTTTTCCCTCCCTGTCTTCAGAATTCACCTTGAACCATCCATTTTCAAATGTAATCTCAAAACGGTCTGCTTCAGTACTTATTTCGATCTTTTCGCTGACATCCTGGTCATGAAACAGGTTCGTCATATTTTCAAATCGGACAATATCTTTGAGATTTGCGTAAGCGTACGGCAAAGAAAAAATGCCGGCACTTTCCAATATGTTGGATTTTCCGGTATTCGGCTTGCCGATTAAGACGTTGACCCGTTTGCAGTCCAATTTCAGATGCTTAATTGATTTAAAATTTTTAATCTCGAGGGTTTTTATCATTGTCACACCTCATTACTTTTACTTCTTCGGTTTTGCTTCGGGCGCTGGCAGCGGCACACTGGCTGCGGAAGTGTGATCATGAACGATCCTCCATCCTTCCGGCACTCGATGAAAAATCAACGTAAACAAACCTCGTGACATGGGTAGCGCCGGAGCGGCGTGTTTTTGCTCTTTCGGCAGGAGCTTCCATTCCCCGAGCACTTTGGCCCAGTCTCCGCCCATGAAATCGATTTGTTGAATGTCGAACTTGAGCCGTCCCATCTTTTCGGCATTATCATAGCTTCGTTTATACCGCTCCAGCATGGCATTCCAACTGCGTGTCACTTCGCCGCCGGATGCAAATATCGTCGAGTCGTTTTTCCAATAGCCGCGCATGAAACGATCAAGGTCGTAATCGTTCCAGGCGCTCTCCTGCAATTCCAGCACGGCCCGGATTTCACGCTCGTTCCGGCGATGCGGCCGCAAACGCTTCTTCAAATCCTCAACACGATAAAGCTTGCCGTTGCGGATCACCAACCAGGGCTCACGCAAAGTCTTTATGTTTACCGTCGGATTGTCATTGACGACGATAATGTCCGCCAACATACCGGCAGCAAGCTTGCCAAGTTTGTCAGATTGGCGCATGGCATGGCTGGCATTGATCGTTGCCGCCTCAATGGCAAAACGTGGCGCAAGTCCGGCATGCACCCAGCTTTCCAACTCGTCCGAAAGTGTCACGCGTCCGTTGGCATGAATTGTATAACCGGAACCGGCAAGCAGTGGCACTTGCAGTTCAAAAGCCAGGCGCAACATGCCGGTAAATTTTTCCTGCACCACTGCTGCCAGGGCCGCTTGCCGGCTCGGAACGTTATTTTGCAAAATCCTCAATTCGTTCGCCAACCCCGGGGCAAAGAAAACGGCATTGTTGGCAAGCAGTTGAATTTTATTGCGCGCATTTTTCTCCGGTTGAACTCTTTCCCAGGCCACGAGATAAGTGGGAAACCAGTGTTGCGCCAGTTCCTTGCGCTCTCCACTGCCAACATAGTCGGTTACCAAACTGCTGGTACCATCGAGAATGTCAATACCTGCTTTGGCGGCTTCCTGATACGAGGTCATCACGAGATGACCAACCACCAAAAGACCGGAGGCATGCGCCTCGTCAATGGCAGACCTGGTCACCTCCGCAGAAACATTCATGTCAATCTTGATGGCGTCCACACCGTCAGTCTTGAGTTGTCGCACAGCAGCCCTGGCATCAGCGGCATTTTTGACAATAAAGCATTGCGTCGCAGAATCGGTCTTCGCCATGCGCTCTCCTAAAAGTGGGCTGCCGCAATGAAAAACACGCGGCCCGATCCAATCCGGCGCTTGGGACTGCTTCTTGAGATCTTTCAATTTTCCAAGGCGGCCGCCGAGATCAAAAATGGTGGTGACCCCGCTGGCAAGAATCTCAACAAACTCTTGCTCCTCTTCAGGCCCCGGCAAATCCCCAAGGGCCACACGCACATGGGCATCTATGAGACCAGGCAGGGCCCATTTATTTGTACAGTCAACCACCAAAGCCTCCGCCGGCAAAGCCCGGCCAATCGGCCGAATCGAAGTAATCTTCTCTCCTTGAATTATAATGTCCTGGCTGGGAATATCCGCTCCTTCGCCACCAAGCGCCAAGATGGAAACATTGTGCAACACCAAAATCTTCGGTACTTGCCCAAACAGAGTCGAAGCCGACAACCAAGCCAAAAGTCCAAAAACAAGATGACGGGGCATTAACTTTCTGTTTTTGCGGTTAAATTAATGAGAGCGTCACTTCAGCAACATTCGTGCCCGCAGACACTTCATGCAATTTATATACCCGGATTTTGAAATATAACCGTGTCCGGCTCGAATTGCAACAAAAATTTTCCAACTTTTTTGACTTTATAACGTCTGAAGAAGTAAAATGCAGACTGAGGAACTGGCAAAAACTGTGGCGCAATCGGATTTTTCAGAAACCGACCTGATTGAGGGTTGTCGTGCCGGCAAGCATGAGGCGCTGGAGGAATTGGTCAAACGCTACCAATCCGCTGTGCTCCGGGTTTGCGTTTCCTTGATCGGCAGCCGCGATGTCGAAGATCTCGTTCAAGACATATTCATTAAAATTTTGCGCCGCATCGCCACCTTTGAGGGCCGCTCATCGCTGTTCACCTGGATTTACGAAATCACCGTGAATCACTGCCGCGATGAACTGCGAAAGCGGAAATTCCGACGCTGGCTCTCCTTGCACAGCTTGCCGCAGGATGCGCTCGAACAAATCAAGACGGATGAGGCTTCGGCAAGCGAGCAAATGGAAGCCGGTGAGTTACGCCTGCATCTCCGGGGCGCCTTGAATAAATTGTCGCCGAAGTATCGCGAGTTGATCGTGCTGCGTGATTTGGAAGGGTTGAGCTACGGGGAGATCGCCAGAATCAGCGGAATAGAAGAGAAACTGGTAAAATCGCGGCTGTATCAAGGCCGGAAAATTTTAGCCGCCAAAATGAAAAAATATGCAGAGGCGTATCATGATTGAATCCGAAAAATTCGGCAGCCACTTGAACGACGGCACACTGTGGCAGTGGCATAGTAACGAGTTGGAAGACGAAACGCGCACCGTGGTGCAATACCATCTGCGAGATTGCGCTTCATGCCGGCTGCGCGCTGAAGCGATTGGCCGCCTGATCAATACCCTGCATGAACTCCATGAAACCGTGCAGCCCACTCTCGCGGAGCAGATGCAACTGCTACGCGCTTTGAAAGCACAATTTGCCCCGGTTGCGGCGCCGAGCGTATGGTTGGCTGCCAGCCGTCGGCTTGTGCGTTGGTTGGCACCGGCGGTGGCGGTTTTGGCCGTTCTGCTCTTATTGCTCCGTCACGAAACCGCACCGTCCGGCGATGCTTTGTCAAGCCTGCTTCCGGAAATCCCCGAATCACATTTTCTGCTCGCCACTACCGATGAGCAATTGCAGGCGGTCATGTTGGAGGTGGCTTTGAGCGCTGAAAGTACCGAAAGATGAAAAATATGAAAGAGAAAATTTTTGTTATTGCCGCCTTCGTGCTGACATTTGCGGTTGGAGTTCTCACCGGTGCACTCGTCGTGCGCGAATTTAGCCATCCGCCTTTGCCGCCGTCACGGATGGGTTATGAAATGGGACGGCATCGCCCAATAACATCAAAAGAGCTGGGAGCCAAGCTCAACCTCAGCAAGGAGCAGAGGCAACAGGTGCAGCAGATTATTGCAAAGCACCAGCAACAGCTTCGCAAGCATCTTAGTCAAATGCGGCCGACTTCACGCCAAATCTTCAAACAAATGGTGGCGGAAATCGACAGCGTTCTGACCCCGGAACAGCGGGAAAAATTTCATCGCGATTTCCCCATGCCCGGGAAAATGCCACCATGGCCGGGACCGAAACCGGATAGCATGAGGCCACCGGAATTTTAGAAGAACGAAGAGCAGATTGTAGGGGATGAGTCAGTTATGTGAGACCATGATGTGCCGCCGCACTGCCTCAACTTGGTTCGGGCAAAACCCGATTCATCGTGAACGATCAAACGCTTCGCGACGCGGAATAAACCGGAACAAACAACAGGTTGGTTCGCAAGCAGATCAGCACGCAGAGTATCTGACAGTTGGTATCATTATCGATCCCGCGTTCACGCCCGAGTGCAGAGGTCTCCGGCAAAAGCCCGCTTTTATCTCCCTGATATCCCAGCAGCCAACCGCGCGTACCTCAAATCGAAAAACAAACAAGTCCGGGAAAACCCACAAGCCCTGCCTCGACGCCGAATGGACAGCTTGGTGAAAGCGATGGGAATCTGCACGCGGGAGTGCGGTTTGGAGAAATTCTTTAGTGGTTTGATTTTGGGAGGTGCCAAAGAAGACTGAAAAAATTGCCGTACCAACATTTTTAATGAGGCCTGCCGGCAGCGACAGCCTGTACGACTCCGGGTCTTTGTGGCACGGACCGAATCACCCCAAAACAGCAGCAATAAATCAAGAACACTATTTGATCATCTGAACCCTGCCGCAATAGGTTTTCCCACCGATTTGCATGCGATACAAATAAATCCCACTTGCCACTTGATGGCCGTCATTGCTGCGGCCATTCCAGCGTTGCTGATGAACGCCCTTCGGCAAATGCCCTTCCACCAGGGTGCGCACAAGCTGGCCATTGAGGTTGAAGATTTGCAACTTCACCGACGCATTCTCCGGCACTTTGAAACGAAAGCAAGTTTCAGCATTGAACGGATTGGGAAAGACGTGCACGCCCTCGAAATACTCATGCCTGCCGACGAACCCGTCATTGGGTGCCGCTTTTGACGAACCTGCCAAATTGATGAGATTGTACCAAAGCTCGTGACGGGTTTCGTTGCCATTGCATACCAGGAGATTCATCGTGCTATTCACCGGGTGTGCCGGCACCGAGGTGTCAAAGAAGCTGTCGGTATCATTGCTAAAAATGGTGTCAATCGGCGCCGCGACGAGATCATCGTACGCACCAATTGCCACATGCTTCATTTCCCCGACATTCACCGGGCCTTCGCGGGTGCCGAAAACATATAATCTGTTATGTGTTTGGTCGACCACCAAGGTCGGCCTGGTCCAACCGCTGGACAACATGATCGGATGTTGAAACCACGAACCATTGGGATCGCGGCGCAGCAAACCGACATTGGCAGTGCTTGGCCCGCCGCCATTGGTTTTGACGATCATGAAGATGGTGTTGTTGTGGACCGTCATGCTGATGTGGTCATCCGAAGTTGTTCCGGAGAATTGTGGAATGGCAGCTGTTTCATCGGTCCAAACATTATTTGCGTCGGTATCTTTATGGCGAAGGAAACCGTAGATGGAGCCTTCCACACTGTTTTCCGCATAGCCCACGCCGATGTGATTGCTGCCGTTATACACAAACACCACGGCGTCGGTCAGGCCATTGTCATGGTGGAGGTTGCTTTTGATGGTGATGGCAGAAGACCAGGTTTGGCCGTTCGTGCTCGAACGCTTGGCATACAAAGTCGCGCCGCTGATGCGAAACACCCACAAGCTGCCATTGGCGGCGCGCACCAAATTCATGCCACGATCGGACGCTTGCGGGAAATCAGGAATGGCATACGGATAGCCGCTGTCAATGGTCCAGTTGCCAAAAGTGTAAGTGAGCCGCAGAATGTACGTCGTGCTCGCGCCCGGCAGCAAGATGAATGCTTTGTTGTTGGCGGCATCGAGAATGCAGTCCGGCCGCACTTTGCCCGAGTTGTAGAGTTGAATGGTCCGTTCCCAGGTGGCACCATCGAATTTCCACAGGTACCAATACAGATCGTCTTTGGCCTGAGCGGTGACCCACCAAACCCCGCCATGATAGAACATCTTGCTTTGATTGCTGCGATCAAAATTCTTTTCGGTGTCAGCGATTGGCCTGCCGGCAAAAAAGGGAATGACATACGGATTCGAGGCAACCGCTTCGGTTTCCGTGCTCGTGGCAACAGTCAGCCAGTACTTTCCACCTCGGGTCGGATTGCGTACCGCCGGGCTCGGCAGAAACAACATGACCTCGGCATTGTTGCCCAAAGTCACAGTCGTTGGCAAAGTGATGATGATCTTGCGCGCCGCACTCTCACCCATCGCCGCAGCGTTGACGGTGTTGACAGTTACGCCAGTCAGCGCACCGTGCGTTATGGAGGTGGCGCTGTCAAACATGACTGTGAAAGTGCCGGTGCCGGCAAGCATCCGGCCATGGTCACCAAGATTGAAGTTCAGCGTGTAATCCGCCGGGCTGCCGGGTTCCGTGGTAGAAAGTGTTACCGTTGCCGGTGTCACTGTCGTGGTGGCCTGAACCAGGCTGTAAGCAGGCGAGTTGATCTGCGTTGGTTGTGCGCTCGTCCAGGCTGTGATTTTATAGTTGGTTCCCACAGTGGCCGGGTTCAGCAAACCAGCAGCAGGATTGAATACGACCGAAAAGGAATGATTGTTCGGCAGATTCACCGGCGTGACAATGGTCACCTGCTTTGTGCTGCTGTTGGAAATGATGGAAGTTGCCGGTGCGCCATCGACCAGCACGGCGTTTGCCGGCATCGTATCGGGCACCAGGGTCGTGCTGGGAAAACGAAAGTGAAGGGTTCCCGCACCGGCGGTGAGTGCGCCAGCAGATGACAATGTCAGAGGAATCTTATACGTAGCGTTGGCATTGATTTCATTGGAATTCACTTTTATGGCACGCATGGTTAATGGCGCAGTGTTGCCGGTGGACAAAAGCCGGAACCAAATGTCATTCGCGGTCTTGTTATCGCCACAAACCATCAGTCCCGAAACCGCAGTGACGTTGGCAGCCGGCACGCTGAGATCGTCAAAGCTTGCGCCCGTACCATAAAAAAGTATCTCCACCTTTGCTGTATCCAAAGTGGCTTCCTGGCCGATGAGGCAGGTTTTATACTCTGCGATGGAAGTGGTGGTGTTCACCCCCATGCAATAAATGCGCGTGTTCGCCCCATCAATCACGATGACCGGTGTTTTCCAATTATACGTGGAACTGGAATTGACCTTGAACTTTTGCCAACTGCCGGCGTTCGTGCGTTTATACAAGGTGTTGCGAGGGAGATTACCACTCGCGCCGAGATTGCGGGTGATCAGATAAATGTTATTGTCGGCATCCACAGTCATGCAAATATTGTTCACCGCACGCTCGCCCGCATAAAAGGTCAGCGAGGCCGACTCGTCGGTCCACGTGGCAATCGGATCGCCATCACGATGATGGAGAAAACCAAACTTGCTGCCAACCGTATCACGTTCGCCATACGCCACCCCGACATAATTGCCGGCGCTGCCGGTGAAGGCCACGGCATCGGTCGTGCCGTAAATCGTGTTCAGTCCGGTTTTGACATTGATCGTTGCCGACCAGATCTTGCCTTCGTTGGTGGAACGTTTTGCCTGCAGGTTATTATTGTGGATTCTGAAGATCCACAAATTTCCGTTTTTCGCCTGCACCAGACTCACGGGATTGCCCTGATCGACATTGGTAAAATCAGAGAGTGTGACTGGGTAGCCGCTGTCTTTGTTCCAGGTGCCGCCGGCATAGGAGAAACGCCAAAAGTGCGGTGTGGTTTTGTGCGAACAAAACACGTAGAGTTTGCCAGTGCTGGAATTGATCACAGCATCGCAATGATAATTGATGCCTGCTTCGATCTCACACGTTCGCGCCCAGTAAGCGCCGGCCGCAGGGTTGCCACTGTACCGCCAAATGTACCATTTACCGGTAGTCTCATAAAATGCAATCGCCCACCACTGGCTGTCGTAATAAAAAACTTTACTCTGATTGGCTTTTTTGAAACCGGATTTGGTATTCACCGTGATCGGAGCGCCGATCTGGGCATCGTCTTTGGTTGTGAACTTCCAGGTCGATGACCATGCGCTCGCGCCGTTATCATTACGAGCATTGACTCGCCAATAATATGTTTTAATATTGGCCAGTGGTCCGATTTGCCAGGTGGTCGTGATCGTCGAGCTATCAAAAACTATGTTGGTAAAATTGAGATCCTCTGCCACTTGCGCACGATAGCTGGTTGCGCCCTCGGAAGCATTCCATTTTAGCGTCAAAATCGTCGGTTGCCCGGTTGCGTTATTGGCTGGAGAAATGAGTATTGGTGCCTCCGGCGGCATTGAAGGACTATAGAATTGCACCGCCAGCGAATTATGCAAATAGGGCGCATTGTAAACCACGGTCAAGCCGTCAGTGCCGTCTGTGTTTTCAATACCCACCGTTGCCAAGTTCAACGGCCAGCCGGAAGTAAAATTCAAATATTGAACCAGGATTTTCCCACTATTGTAGAGGATGACCTCCGCATTCACTCTTTGGTTGGAATAGCCGCTATTGGCATTGCCAAGATTGACAAATTGCACCACGAGTTTATCGGAAAAGCTTTGATAATAGATTTCAGTATCATCTCGCGGTGCCAAATCATCCCATAACCAGGCGATGATGTTGTTTGGTGCGTAGGTGGTTGGCAGCTCCCGGTTGGTATAGGCGCCATATCCGGAGGTCGGTCCAAAACCGATAAACCCGTTCGAGGCAATGTAGAATTCCGTGTAAGCAGTGCCATAGAAAAGAAAACCGAATCCGATGGGTAAAGGCCCAACTACGTTGTCGTCGGTCAGACCGGTCACCAGGGTTCCGCTCGAGGAAATATCAAGATAGTTGAAAGTCGGCCCTCCCGGCTCATCGCTGTCTTTCCATCGATAACCGAACGTATCCGGACCGCCGGCGCTCAAAGGTGCTGCTGCCAGCGATCCGGGCACGTTCAAAAAAACAAGCGTGGCGAAGATGGTCAGGTATGTTTTATTGAGAAGCGTTACCATAACACCCAGCGTCGATATGAAAAACTATTTGAGCATCTGAATTCTGCCCTTGATCAACTTCGCTCCAATCTGCACGTGATAGAGATAAACGCCACTGCTCACCGGATAGCCATTTTGATTGCGGCCATTCCAACGCTTGAGATGAGCGCCTTTTGGCAAATCGCCGTCGACCACCGTCCGCACCAGTTGGCCACTGAGGTTGAAAATTTGCAGCTTCACGTGAGCCGCCTCCTTCAAATGGAAACGGAAGGAGGTGCTCGGGTTGAAGGGATTGGGGTAAACCTGCACACCCTCGAAATCTTCATCGTTGGCCGGCTCTTGCGCCACCGGTTCTTCATTGCTCTGCTTCGGAGTACCGCCGCCGAGCGGAATCAAATTGTACCAAAGTTCGTCACGGGTTTCATTGCCATGACACACCAGCAGCCCCATCGTACTGGTGACGTTGTGCGCTGCGACCGAAACATCAAAGAAATTATCAGTAGTATTCATGAAGATGGTATCGATCGGCGCGGAAAGCAGTGCCCCGTAATCGCCGATGGCGACTTTTTTCATCTCACCGACTTTCACCCCGCCCTCGCGCGTGCCGATTACATACAGCATGTTGTTCGTCTGATCGACTGCCAAAGTGGGCCGGGTCCAGCCATTGGACAGTAAAATCGGATATTGTGACCAGGCGCCATTGGTGTCGCGATGCAGCAAACCGATAATCACGGTGTTTGCGCCACCACCGTTGGTTTTGACGATCATGAACACGTTGTTGTTATGAACAGCCATGCTCAGATGGTCATCCGCGGTGGTCCCGGCAAATTGCGGGATGCTCGCTGTTTCATCGGTCCATAATGTTTCCGCTTGTGCATCTTTATGGCGGAGAAAACCATAAACCGCGCCCGTGCCGGAATTCTCCGCGTAGCCGACACCAACATAATTTTGGCCGCTATTGGAAAAAGCCACAGCGTCGGTCAAGCCGCTATTATTGTTGAGTCGATTTTTCACTTTAATGATTGCGGACCAGGTTTTGCCGGCATCGGCGGAGCGTTTGGCTATCAGCGTGGAGTCGGAAATCATGAACACCCACAAGTTGCCATTATTGGCGCGCACGAGGTTGATCCCGCGATCCGAGCTTTGCGCAAAATCGGGAATGGCGTAAGGATACCCGGAATCAATCGACCAGGCACCGCTGGAATATTTTAAGCGCGTTATATAAGTTGTGCTTGTGCCGGGCAGCAAGATATATGCTCTGTCATGTTCGGCATCGAGCACACAATCGGGCCGATTCTTGGCAGAGGCATGAATCAGAATATTCTGGCTCCAGGTCACGCCATCGAATTTCCACAAGTACCACTTCAGATCGGCTTTGGATTGCGCCGTGACCCACCAATAGCCGCCATGATAAAACATCTTGCTTTGATTGTTGCGATCAAAACTTTTCTTGGTGCCGGGAATTGGCGCACCCAGCGCATTATTCGGCTGAATGGTGTAGGCACTGGAAACCACTGCCGTGGTTTCCACACTCGTCGCAACGGTCAGGGTGTAATTGCCGGCTATCACAGGGTTCCGAATGATCGACTTCGACAGGAACAAAGTCACGGCAGCATTATTCGTCAATGACACGGAGGCCGGCACCGTCACTGTGACTTTACGCAACGCGCTGTCGCCGCTGGCAGCAGCATTGGTCGAGTTGACTTTTACTCCATTCAAAACCCCATGTGTCACTCGGGTGGCGGTTCCGAATTTGACTACAAGGTTGCTGAGGCCGGCAATCAGGCGGCCGTGTCCGCCGAGATTGAAATTCACCGTATAGTCTGCCATGCTGTCCGCATCGGTCGGGAACGGCACCACTGTCGCTGCTGTCACGGTGGTGGTGGCTTGCACCAAGCTGTAAGGAGGCGAATCGACCTGAGTCGGCTGTGAACTGGTCCAGACCGTGAGTTTATAGTTGGTATCCACGAGAGTCGGATTCAACAGGCCTGCCGCCGGCGTGAATATGACGGAGAATGAATGATCATTCGGCAGATTGACCGGAGTCGTGACGCTCACTTGCCGCGTAATATTATTCACGATCACAGAGCTGGCAGGCGTGCCATTCACAAGAATTGCGCTGGCTGCCATGTTGCTGGGCACGAAAGTATTGTCCGGAAAACGGAAATTGATGATGCCTGCACCGGCAGCAAGCGCGCCATTGCTCGAAAGCGTGAGCGGAATCGTATATTGCGCATTGGCATTGACTTCCTGAGCGCTCAGCGTCACCGTATTGACAATCACCGGGACGTTGCCACTAATGGGAATATGCCGATACCAAATGTCACTGCCGGCAGTATTATCAGCGGTCACCATCAAGCCGGTCACTGCATTGACGTTCTTCGCCGGCACGCTGAGGTCATCAAATGTTGCGCCTGTGCCTGAGAAGAGCGTTGTGACAGGAGCATTTTCCAGACTGGCTTCATTACCGATCAAACAGACTTTATATTCGGCCATCAATGTGGTCACATCGACGCCCATCACGTAAATGACGCCGCAAACAGGGTTGGCATCGATCGCAATGGCCGGTGTCTTCCAGTTATGTGCCGCAGTGGAATTTACCTTGAATTTTTGCCAGACGCCGGTGTTGGTGCGTTTATACAAGGTGTTGCGAGGCAAGTTGCCGCTGAAGCCAGTGTTGCGGGTGAGCAGATAAATATTGTTATTGCAATCGGTGGTCATGCAGATACTGTTGAGCGCACGCTCGCTGCCGAAGAAAGTCAGCGCAGCGGACTCATCAATCCACCCATGAACCGGCGCCCCCTCCGGAAGGTAGAGAAACCCGAATTTGCTGCCCACCGTGTCGGCCTCCCCATACGCCACCCCGACACAATTTTGGGCATTATAGATAAAGGCCACAGCATCGGTTGTGCCTCTCGAGACCGTGAGATTATTTTTTACATTGATCGTATCGGACCATGACTGGCCGCCATCGCTCGAGCGTTTGGCTTGCAAATACCTATTGTGGATGCGGAAGATCCATAAATCGCCATTTTGGGCCTGCACCATGCTGACAGGATTGCTTAGATCTGCATTCACAAAATCAGGGAGTATGATTGGGAAACCGGAGTCCCGGGTCCATGTGCCACCGGCATAAGAATAGCGACGAAAATCCGGAGCAAGGTTGTTCGAGCCGAAGAGATAGAGCTTTCCGGTACCGGAATCCAGCACCACGTCCCAATGATAATTAATGCCCTTGTCGATATTGGTCGCTCTGGTCCAGGTCGCGCCGTCATACTTCCAAATGTACCAGCGCTTTTCGGGTTCATAAAACGCCAATGCCCACCACTGACCGTCATGATAAAACACCTTGCTCTGATTGGCCTTCTTGTAACCGGATTGTGTTTCCACGGCAATCGCGTTTCCGTACTCCGTGGCTAAAGTATAAAGCGGTGAGGTGACGACGACAGATTGAATACTGGTCCACGCTTCAAGGGAGTAGTTGCCTGGCGTGGCGGGATTGAACAATCCGGCGCCGGTATTGAAAACCACATTAAAATTGTCGCCATTCGGTAAAGTCTTTCCATTGGGAACAGTCACGTGTACTTCGCGCGTGGTGTTATTGGAGACGACATTCGTTGCCAGAACACCATCAACGGTTATCTGATTGGCCGGCATGTTGTTCGGAACGATGGTGCCTGCGGGAAAACGGAACGAGATGACATCAACGCCGCCGCTGAGGCCACCGTTGCTGCCCAAAGTCAAAGGAATCGTATAGCTCGCTGGCGCGCCCACTTGCGGCGGTGCCACCAACACGTCACCGATAACTACGCGCCCGGCGATGTGATAAGGATTCGAGGGGACTGGCTTCGTTTCCACACTGGTCTTTACCGTCAGCGTATAGGTGTTGACGATGCCGGGGTTGCAAACGGTGGTTGAGGGCAAATAAAGCGTCACCGGGCTGTCGTTTGTCAATGCCACCGAGGCTGGTAAAGTGATCGTCACTGTTTTGGCCGTGCCGTCGCCAACGGCTGTGGCCGCAACGTTATTGACTTTGACTCCACTTAAGGTGCCGGTGGTGATCGTGGTGGCAGAAGGAAAGGTCACGGTGAATGTACTGGTGCCGGAGAGCAGGCGACCGTGCGGCCCAAGATTGAAGGCAATCGTGTAGTTCGCGCAACTATCCGGCAAATTTGTCGAAAGCGTGACCGTTGCTGGCGTCACTGTTGTCGTAGTTTGAACCAGGCGGAATGGTGGTGAGTAGACCTGGGTTGGTTGCGCACTTGTCCAGGCCGTCACTCGATAACTGTTTGGAGTCGTGGGATTCAACAAACCGGCGCCAGGATTGAACACCACCGAGAAAGATTGATTATTCGATAAATTCATCGGTGTGACGACCGTGACCTGCCGGGTGTTGCTATTGGACAAGACCGAAGTGGCGGGTGTGCCACTGATGAGAACCTCGCCCGGACTCATTGCGTCAGGAACAAAAGTATTTGTCGCAAAGCGGAAGTTGATCGTTCCACTGCCGGCCGGAAGTGCGCCGGCGCTCGAAAGCGTCAGGGGAATGGTATAAGTCGCATTGGCATTCACCTGATTTGAGACCACGGTCACCGTTCCGATGATCAGCGGTTCAGTGGTGCCGGTGGCAAGTGATCTGAACCAAATGTCACTGGCGGTAAGATTGTCGCCACAAACCATGAGACCACTGATCGCATCGACATTTGCCGCCGGCACGCTGAGGTCGTCAAAATTGGCGCCCGGAGAGAAAAACAGTGTATCTGCCGTGGCTTTATCAAGCGAGTCTTCCTGACCGATCGGGCAGGTTTTATATTCTCCCGCTTGTGTTGAGGAATTGACGCCCATGACGTAAATTTGGCTGTTGGTTCGATCAATCGCGACTGCCGGAGACTTCCATGTGATTCCATTCGTGGAATTGACCTTGTATTTTTCCCAGGTGCCGGCACTGGTGCGCTTATACAATGTATTGCGCGGTCGGTTTCCAAGTGTGTTGGCATTGCGGGTGAGCAGATAAATATTATTATTTGTGTCCGTGGTCATGCAAATTTGATTGCTCGCCCGCTCACTGCTGAAAAATGTCAAGGCTGAAGACTCATCGGTCCAACTGGTATTGGGATCGCCATCACGATGCCGCAGAAAACCGAATTTGCTGCCAGCGGCGTCAAGTTCGCCATACGCCACACCAATGTAGTGATCACTGTTGAAGGTGAAAGCCACGGCCTCGGAGGTGCCACGCGGTGTGGTCAATCCGGTTTTGACATTGATCGTTGCTGACCACGTCAGGCCCTCATCACTCGAGCGCCTGGCCTGCAACGTATTATTCTCGACACGAAAAATCCACAGGTCGCCGTTTTTCGCCCGGACGAGACTGACGGGATTGCCCTGGTCGGCGTTCGTGAAATTAGAAAGCGTGACAGGATAACCAGCATCTTTGTTCCATGTGCCACTGGCATAAGACAGGCGCCAGAAGCGCGGTGTCACATGATGCGATCCTAACACATAGAGCCTGGCAGGCACGCCGGCCGGAGTGTCATCACTGACCACGACATCACAGTAGTATGCAATTCCTGCCACCACCTCCCGCATTTTTGCCCATTGGGTGCCGTTGTACCTCCAGATATACCAACGGCCATCGGGTTGATTATACGCGAGTGCCCACCACTGGCTGTCATAGTAGAAAACTTTGCTCTGATTGGACTTTTTATAACCGGATTGGGTGTTCGCCGAAATAGCCGCGCCAGTTTGTGCCGAAGCATTCGGTGTCACAAAAAAGACAATAACCCAAAACCCCCAACACAGAATTTTCTTGAACAGGTCGTGGTGGAAAGATAAAATGCGAAAAGTCATGGCGCAATCCTGCTAATAAAATGTTCGCATCTAAAAAAATAAGTGTCCAGAGCGCGGTTTTAGGACATGCCTTGTGTTTGGGGAATATGCATAAAACTCACGCTCTGGACTGCTAATTTTTCAGTTTCATGCTCTGCTCCAGTTACAGGTGGAACAGGCAGCAGTGCCTGTCCCACGAATGACAGTGCGGCTGTCTGTCCCAAGCTTGGTCCACCTGCAACTGGAGTACTACTGTGATTTTGGAGGTCACTATGTCGCTCACTCCGTCTCTCACCATCAGCCTGGTGACGGATAATGATTATTTCAGCAACTGAATTCTTCCATTCAGCGCCTGTTGTCCAATCAGCAAGCGATAGAAATAAACTCCGCTTGCAACCGGACGGCCGTCTTGACTGCGGCCATTCCAACGCCGCAGATAGACACCCGGGGCAAGATCGGCGTCAACGATCGTCCGTACCAACTGGCCGGAGATATTGAAGATCTGCAATTTCACCGGCGCGTTCTCTTTCACCTTGAAGCGGAAAGAGGTTTGTGGATTGAACGGATTGGGGAAAACCTGAACGCCTTCGAAGTCTGCTTCGGCCCGCCCGGCTCCGGCGATTGGCGCTTCATCATGTTGCTTCGGCGCTCCGCCAAGCAATATCAGATTATACCATAACTCGTCACGAGTCTCATTGCCGTTGCACACAAGCAAATTCATGGTGCCATTCACCGGATGCGCCGCCACCGAAGCATCGAAGAAATTCTCAGCCTCGTTCATAAAAATGGTATCAAGCGGCGCTGACAGAAGTGAATTATAATCGCCCAGCGTGACTTTTTTCATCTCACCAATCTTGATCGGACCTTCCCGGGTGCCGATGACATGCAGCTTGTTGCCGGACTCATCGATCGCCAACAATGGCCGCGTCCAACCTTCTGACAGAAGAATCGGATACTGGTTCCACGTGCCATTGGTCAGGCGACGCAGCAAGCCGATATTCGTCGTGGTCGGTCCACCGCCGTTGGTCTTGATGATCATCAGTACTTCATTGCCATGAACCGCCATGCTAATATGATCATCGGAAGTGGTTCCGGCGAATTGCGGAATCGAAGCGGTCTCGTCAGTCCAGAGGCTGTCCGGGTCAGAATCTTTATGGCGCAGGAAACCGTAAATGGACCCCGGTGCGCTGTTCTCGGCATAACCGACACCAATATAATTGCTGCCGCCATACGTGAAGGCCACCGCATCGGTCAGGCCATCACTGTTATGCAGGTGAGCCTTGAGCGTAATTGTCGCGGACCAGGTTTTGCCCTGATCGCTCGAACGTTTGGCGACAAGAGTCGAATCCCTCATGTCAAACACCCAGAAGTCACCGTTCTTGGCGCGAACAAGATTGAGGCCGCGATCAGAACCCTGCGCGAAGTTGGCAATGGTATAAGGGTAGCCGGAATCGACCGTCCAATTGCCGCCGGAATAATTCAGGCGAGTTATATAAGTCGTACTGGAACCCGGCAACAAAATGTAGACTTTGTTACTGGAAGCGTCGAGTATACAATCCGGCCGGTTCTTGGCCGCAGTGTGTATCTGAATGCCTTGCGTCCAAAACAGTCCATTATATTTCCACAAATACCATTTCAAGTCAGTCTTGGATTGTGCAGTGACCCACCAGGAGCCGCCGTGATAAAACATCTTGCTTTGATTGTTGCGATCAAAACTCTTTTTGGTGCCCGGAATCGGGGCGCCAATCGCGGTATTGATCTTGATGTCATAAGGAAGTGAAGCTACCGCTGTGGTTTCCACACTGGTGGACACCAGCAGCGTGTAACTGCCTGGGAGGATGGGGTTGCGCACCACCGGCTTTGGTATGAACAGTGTGACAGCAACATTATTGGTCAAGCTCATGCCAAGAGGCACGGAGAAAGTAATCTTGCGCCAGATGGCATCAGCCGTGGCAGTAACATTGGTGTTGTTGATCTTTGCGCCGGAGATCGGCCCGCCGATGATATGCGTGCTGGTGTCGAATTTTACCATGATCGTGCTGTTCCCAGCCAGCAAACGACCATGGGCGCCGAGGTTGAACTTGATGGTGTAATCCGCGATGCTGTCCGGATCAGTTGGGAAGGGCGTCACGGTGGCCGGCGTGACTTGGGTCGTGGCTTGCAGCAAACTGTAAAACGGCGATTTTACCTGTGTCGGTTGCGCACTCGTCCAGCAGGTCAACCGATAATTGGCACCAACCAAAGTAGGATTGAGCAAGCCCGCGCCGGAGGTCGAGTCGAACACCACAAAGAAAGAATGATTATTGGGCAGATTCACCGGCGTGGTGACGCTCACCTGCCGGGTCGCATTGTTCGAGATCACAGAGGTGGCGGGTACGCCATCGACACGCACCGCTGCTGCGGGCATGTTATTCGGCACATACGTATTATTGGGGAAGGCAAAATTCAGTACACCGGTGCCGGCATCGAGGACGCCATTGCTCGAAAGTGTGAGCGGAATCGTGTACGTCGCGTTGGCATTGACTTCGTTGGAGGTCACAGTGATCGCGCCAACAATTAAAGACAGTGCGCCGCCCAAATGAAAATGGCGATAATAAATATCATTGGCGGTGACATTATCCCCGCAGACCATCAAACCCGAGGCTGCGGTGACATTGGCCGCCGGCACGGAGAGATCCTCAAACGATCCCGTGATTGCAAAGAGATTTCTCGCGGTCACCGTATCCAATGTCGCTTCCTGGCCGAGTGGACAGGCCTTGTATTCGCCGGCCAACGAGGTCAGATTCACACCCATCAAATAAATAATGTTGTTGGTCACGTCGACAGCAAGAGCTGGTGTTTTCCAGCCGTAAGTCGTTGCCAGGTTGACCTTGTATTTATTCCATATGCCGCCAGTACCGCGTTTGTACAAAGTATTGCGCGGATCGCTGCCGGAACCGCCCTGGTTGCGCGTGAAGAGATATACATTATCGCTGGCATCCGTGGTCATGGACAGGTTGTTGATCGCGCGCTCGTTGCCGAAGAATGTCAATGAGCCGGACTCATCCGTCCAAACATTGTCCGGCGCGCCGTCCTGGTGCCGCAGGAATCCGAATTGGCTTTTCGGCGAAGGCGAATCCGTCTCGCCATAAGCCACACCCACATAGTTGGTGCTGCCGTCCGTGAAAGCCACTGCATCGGTCGTACCGTTGGCTGTGTTTAGCCCCGTTTTCAAATTTATGATAGCCGACCAGGTCAAGCCACCGTCGCTCGAGCGCTTCGCTTGCAGCCGGTTCGTATCGATTCGAAAGATCCAAAGATCACCATTCTTCGCCTGCACCAGACTCACCGGATTGCCGGTATCAAGGTTTGGAAAATCGAGCAACTTCACCGGGAAGCCAGTATCTTTTTGCCAGGCGCCTCCGATGTAAGAAAAACTGCGAAAGTTCGGTGAACTTTTATGAGAACTAAACAGATAAAGCTTATTCGCGGTCGCGTTCACTACGGCATCACAATGGTAGGCAGTGCCCTTATCCAAGCCCACTGCTTTGGTCCACAGTGTCCCATCAAATTTCCAGATGTACCACTTGTTTTCCAACTCTTCATAGGCGATTGCCCACCACTGATTATCGTGATAAAAAACTTTGCTCTGATTGGACTTTTTAAATCCGGATTTTGTCAAGGTGGAAATGGGGCTGCCGGTAAGACTGGGCGTTATGGAGTAAATTGGCGAAGTTGCCGGCGTGGGCTGTACACTCGTCCATGCCTGCAGAGTATAATCGCCAATAGCCGGCGGATTGAACAATCCCGCACCAACATTGAACCCCACGGAGAAATTCTGATTGTTCGCAAGATTCACTGGCGTCGTCACCAACACTTCCCGTGTGATGCTATTGGAGGTGGCTGTGGTCGCTGGAGTGCCATTAATAATGATTTGAGCGGCGGTGATGTTGTTTGGAACTATTGTGCCCTCCGGAAACCGGAAGCCAAGTACATCAACACCTGCCGTGAGCGCACCGCTGCCTGCCAAGGTCAAAGGAATCAGGTAGCTGGCATTCGCATTCGCGCTCGTTGGGTTGGTGGTGACCGCGCCAATTGCCACACGCTCGATGATTCTGTACGGGTTGGAGGTGACAGGAGTAGTCTCAATACTTGTCGCCACGGTCAGCGTGTAACTGCCGAAAGCTGATGGATTGCAAACCGCCGGCGCAGGCAAATAGAGCGTCACCGCGGCATTATTGCCGAGCGTGACGGTTCCGGGCAAAGTTATGGTCACGGTTTTGGCAGCGCTGTTGCCGATCGCCGCGGCATCGACACCGTTGACTTTTACTCCAGTCAATGCACCATTGCTCACGATGGTTGCGGCATTGAAAGTTACCGTGAACGTGCTCGTGCCTGAGATCATCCGGCCACGACTGCCGAGATTGAAAGCGAGGGTATAGTTTGCACAGCTATCGGGTTCGGTATTCGTCAACGAAACCGTTGCCGGTGTAACCGTGGTCGTCGTTGCCACCAAACCATAGAAGGGTGAATTCACCAACGTCGGCTGCACGCTGGTCGCAACGATCAGTTGATAATTGGCGCCGACCGTGCTCGGATTCAGCAAGCCGGCCGCCGGATTGAACACGACCGGGAATGAGTGATTGCCCGGCAAATTCACGGGCGTCGTGATAATGGCCTGGCGCAGAACTGTATCAGAAACCACAGTCGTGCAAGGCGTGCCGTCGACTAAAATCGCACCGGCCGTCATCCCGTTCGGAACAAAAGTATTATCTGGAAATACAATGTTAATGGTTCCCACGCCAGCAGCCAGAGCACCGTTCGCAGACAACGTCAATGGAACCGTATAAGTGGCATTGGCATTGACTTCATTGGAAGCTACCGTGATCGCGCCAACCACCACGGGGGTGGGATCGGTAAGCGATAAAAGTCTGTACCAAATATCGCTGGCCGCATTGTTATCCGCACACACCATCAACTTCGAGTTGAATGAAACGCTCGTACCGCCAGGCGGCGCACTGAGGGAAGCAAAGGTCGAGCCGGTACCTGAGAAGAGATCTGAAACCGTCGCGATTTCCAACGTGTTTTCCTGGCCCACATGACATGTTTTGTATTCACCCCATTGTGTCATGCTGTTGATACCCATCAAGTAAAGTTTGTTGTTTGACCCATCCACGGTGATTGCCGGACTTTTCCAGTCCGCACTGGTGTTGACTTTGTACTTTTGCCAGCCGCCAGCACTTTCCCGTTTGTACAACGTGTTGCGAGGACTGCCGGTGCCGGCGTTCCCGTTTTGCGTGAAAAGATAGAGATTATTGCCGGCATCGACGGTCATGCAAATATTATTGCTCGCCCGTTCCGTGCCGAAAAATGTCAACGCTGCGGATTCATCGGTCCATGTGTTATCCGGGTCGCCGTCGCGATGATAGAGAAAACCATATTTGCTGCCGGTACTGTTCACTTCGCCATAAGCCACCCCAACGAAATTGCTGCCGCCAACGGCGAAGGCCACGGCATCAGTGGTGCCATTGGCAGTGGTCAGTCCGGTTTTGATATCAATTACTGCTGACCACGTGGCGCCGCCATCCGTGGAGCGCTTGGCTTGAAGTTTGTTGCTTTCCACCCGGAATATCCAAAGATCGCCGTTTTGGGCTTGAACCAGACTCACCGGATTGTTGGCATCCACATTAAGAAATCCGGGATCGACCGCGAAGCCACTGTCTTTGGTCCAACCGCTCGAATAACTGAAACGCCAAAATTCAGAGGCAGTCGCATGTGAACCCATCACATAGAGTTTACCCGTCGTGGAATTCAGGATGACATCGTATTTAAGAGTGGCGCTTTTGTTCAGTAGAGCGGTTCTCGTCCAGGTATCTGCATCGTATTTCCAAATGTACCAGCGGTTTTCAGGCTCATAACGCGCGATCGCCCACCACTTGCCGTCGTGATAAAAGACTTTGCTTTGGTTGGATTTCAAGTATCCGGATTGCGTATCACCGGAAATCGGTGCGCCATTTTGACTGTATGCCTCAGCGTTTAGCCAAAGCACTCCAATGATAATGGCGAAAAACAGGGGTAACAATTTTATGGGGAATCGTAACGCGCGCAAGGGGGCAGAATGCATAGTCTGTTTCTCCTATGATGATTGCCAAAGATGCTTTTACAGACAAATGTTTTTAACCCAAATATCTCGCTCACAACCCCAACCGCAGGAGGTGTTGCCTGGCAGTCTTCAGCCACAGACCGAGGAGGTGGAAAGGAAACGGCCATAGTTGCTCCCTCTGGTAGTTCTATACCCAAAATATTCCAAATTGCAGAAATCAATCTTCATCAATTGCGGCATTTGCCATGGCGGCAGGAATATGGTTATTCCCATCACCGTGTTATCATATCGCCGGAATCCGGGCTTGACATTCCGACTTTTTTTCTGTAGATTCAAGGCGTTGTCAAGAAAGTTCATGGTGGCGTATAATGAAATTTGGCTTTCAAGTGTGGACATCATTCATCACGATGGTAATTCCTGCAACCGAGTAGACACCCGCTGGTTTGACTTCCATGGCGGCAAGAATATTCGGTCCCATGATGGTGCGCACGCGTGGGATTTAATCACCGCCGATGATCAAGCCCTCAACACTGGACTTTATCTTTACATGATTGAAAATTTGGATACAAGTGAGATTCAAAATGGCAAGTTTGCGATAATGAAGTAAAGTTCAAATTCTTCTCTTGAAAATTTTTGAGAGGGTTTTGCTTTTTCCTGAGCTTCAAAACCAAAGGAGGGTAATATGGTCGATGTTGAGGGCATGAAAGAAACCGCCACGAGAATTTTGCAAACCGGTGAAAAGATCGATTGCGTCGTTGGCGGAAAAATGAGTTATGAAGTTGCTCCTGGCAATAGGTCCATCGTGCACGGGCTTTTTGTGGCCACGAACGATCGGGTCTTGGTCGTGATCAAGCAATTTTTGCAAAACAAAACCAAGGATTTTACTTATTCGCAAACCACGGGGGTTTGGATGAGTGAAGACAAAAATCACCTCACGCTTCAAACGCGCGGGACAGAATTTAGATTGTATGACATCGATTTGGAAGCAGCGGAAAAATTTTATAAATATGTCATCGACAAAAAAACGCCGCCGCCCAAGACCACGATTACGGCACGCGACGTCGAAGTTGCCCCGCCTCCCAAGAAGTGAATCAAATTTTGATACCAAAATGGGAAATATATGCCGGCAAAACGCAGACGCACCACCCACCATAGTGTTTCAGGCAAAAGCTGTACGCAGTTCGTGCGGTGGAAATTTTCAATGGCAAATAAATAGTGTTTGTCCGAAAACTCCATCTTTGACGTCATTGCGAGTGGTAGATGGCTGATGTGCCATTCTTCGGTCAGAAACACACCACCCTGAATGTCATTCCGCAAGGAATCTTCCAGCGTACTGGCACTGTACTCATGCGGGGGAAGATGCTTACAGCATGACAAAGGAGAGCGTTTCTTGGGAGGCGTCTTTGGCCGAAGCTCTACGAGTCGTAGACCCTACAGGCGTAGCCTACGGCCGCAGGCAATCTTCTTGAATGCATGATTGATGCAGGTTTGAGGAGATCGCTTCGCCTGGGGCCGCAGGCTGAGAAACGCTCGCGATGACAGGCCAAATCGGTATTTTCGGACAGACACTAAATAGTTGATCCACTCAATACCGAGAAATGAACCCAGTGACCAAATCAACAACAGGCTTTTCATCCCGAATTGCTTTTCCTGACGATAATTTTCTCCGGCAGTGTAGTCATTGCGGCATGTGCCTGGCCACATGCCCAACTTATACGCTGACACTACGCGAGATATCATCTCCCCGCGGCCGCATCCGCATGATCAAGAACATCGCCGAAGGCAGGATGTCGCTGACCGAGACTTTCATGCACGAGATGTTTTTTTGTCTCGATTGTCGCGCCTGCGAAACCGCCTGCCCGGCTGGCGTTCATTACGGCGTGCTGGTGGAAGCGGCTCGCGAACAAGTCGAACATGTGCGAGCCTTGCAGCATCCCGGAAGCATGCGGCTCAAGAAATTCGTACTTCAACAAATTTTTACCAAGCCGCCACGGGTGCGATTGTTGGCCCGGCTGCTGCGTTTTTATCAGCGGTCGGGATTGGAAAAACTGGCGCTGCGGTTGCGCCTGCCGAGATTGTTCGGAAAGAAAATGATGGAAGTGGCTCCGTTGGCGCCACGCATCGAAGCGAAATTTACTTTTGAGATTCTGCCGGAAAGGATTCTGCCACGGAATGGGCAAATCCGTCGCCGCGTTGGCCTGCTTGCCGGATGTATACAGGATGTGGCTTTTGCGTCCGTCAATGCGGACACCGCTGCCGTGCTCGCCGAAAATGGCTGTGAGGTGATCGTGCCGCGTGATCAGGTTTGCTGCGGCTCATTGCATGGACATACCGGAGATCTCGAAGATGCGAAAAAATTGGCGCGAGCCAATCTGGAAATTTTCGAAGCTGCCGAGGTTGAAGCACTCATCGTCAACGCCGCCGGTTGCGGCGCTTTCATGAAAACTTACGGCCAGCTTCTGGCGGATGATCCGGCATGGCACGCGCGTGCGGAGCGCCTGGCCGCCAAAGTCAAAGACATCAACGAATATCTCGTGGAAATCGGTTTCAAAAAGCCGTTGCCAATCTTGTCGGAGCGTGTGACCTACCACGATGCCTGCCATCTGGTGCACGGCCAGAAGATTGCAGACCAACCGCGGGAAATTGTGCGTGCGGTATCCGGAGCAAATTATGTCGAACTGAATGAGGCGAGCTGGTGCTGCGGTTCGGCAGGGACTTATAATATTACGCATTTCGAAACCGCGATGCAGCTTTTGCAGCGAAAGATGAAGAATATTGCGGCGACCGGCGCAAAAGTCGTAGCCACCGCCAACACCGGTTGCGCCATTCAACTCCAGTACGGCTCCCGGCGGTACGGTGTACCGATCGAAATCGTGCATCCCGTGTCGTTATTACGGCGGGCGTATGAAGAACAAGCAAAGAGCAGAAAGAAAAAGGCAAACAGCAATTCGTGACAACCATCCGGTGGCCAGCCTACTTCATGAAGTTTTTATATTTTGCAAAAAAATCTTCACCACTGCTTTCACCCGCCTCGCCGGCAATCTGTTGCACGGCAATGATTCGATTCTCTTCCAGATTGAGATGAACCCGGAAACTCCTGCCCCCAATAGTTTCCACACAAATTGCCTGCCGACCCGGATTGAAGAATTCGATTTCGAGATGATCGAGATTCAGGTCATACTGTTTAGCCACCGCCGCTATATCCGTCGCAAAACGGCCGGAGGCATATTCGATATAGTCCATTTTTGATTCGCGCGAAATGTGAGAAGGCAGTCACTTTTTGCGACGGTAAATTTAGCGAATTCTCAGCGAAGGTGCAAGAGATTTTTGGGACCAGGCTTTAATTCTACTTAGACAGTAATCCCTCAGTTATAGGTGGACAACGCCATCCCACTGCCATAAAATAAATTTTCATCTTTTTAAAAAAGACTGGCGTCTCGATTTTCTTTTTTGTATATTCCTTTTCAGTATGGAAAAGGAAATA
>JAPDQK010000058.1:0-38882 GCA_034505955.1 Candidatus Zhuqueibacter pondensis | reverse complement strand
ATGAAAATGCGTTGCAGGTGAGGACGCGGGCGCAATTGCCGCAAGACTGGGCCATGACGCAAAATAATCTGGGAACTGTGCTTCGTGCCTTGGGCACGCGCACGGGCGGGGAAGAGGGAGCGAAATTGTTGGCGCAGGCGGTGACGGCGCTTAAAGCATCACTTGAAGTGAGAACCTTTGAACATCTTCCAGTTGCTTGGGCGCAGAGCCAATACAATCTTGCCAAAACTTATGTATTACTTGAAGATTGGCCAAACGTTGCTGCATGTTATGCCAATGTTCTCAAAGTTTATCCGGATTACGAAGAAGCTTATCAAACCGCCAGTTATCTTTATCATGAAGTGTTACATGAATATCCGGCCGATTATGCTTCCGCTTTTACTTTGAATCAAAACTGGCTGAACCGCCATCCCGAAGATCTTTCCGCCCAATGCGACTTTGCCGAAAAGCATTTCACCACCGGCCGTTTTGCCGAGTGTGAGAAAAGAATCACCGCGCTTTTGTCTAATGCCGAAATCGAACCGCGCGTCAAAGTCGCGTTGCGCGCCATTCAAATCGCCAACCTCATCGGCCTCGGCCAGACCCAACAAATTCCAGCCAATTTGGAAACGCTGCAACAGGCCATCGCCACCCAACCCGACACCTTCAAAGTCAGTTGGACATTCGCGGGCACGAAACACTTTATCCGCGTCGAACCCCAATTGGCGCGCTATCGCGAGTGGCTGTTGCAGCTTTTTGCTGCAGTCGAAATCAAGGATGGTCGGGAGGCCATTCTCGCCGCGTTGCAAGAGGTGCGGGCGCGCTTTCAAACGGCAGGGGAAAAAGATTAGTTCCCGGCGACTTTGGGATTGACATTCAAAGATGATTTACCTAAATTTCAAATATGAAAGCATACCAAGAGTGGGAACAACAATCGCCCGATAAGGTCAACTTGCTCAAAGCTTGTGTGACCGCCATCCGCCGAGTTGTGCCGGAGGCCGAAGTGATTTTGTACGGCTCTGTGGCCCGGGGCGACGAACGGCCGGATTCGGATATTGATTTGCTGGTGCTGGTGCCACAAGAGGTGACTTACCAACTCGAACGCGCCATTCGTGATCAGATTTATGAAATCGAGCTCGAAAGCGATCAAATTATCAGTGTAATTGTCCGGCAAAATACACGGTGGCATTCTCGACCGCTTAATATCACGCCGTTGTACCGCGCCATCGCAAGCGAGGGGATCCCAATATGACCGAAGAACAAAAAGAAATTGTCGAGCATAGATTGTTGCGTGCACGCAAAACGCTTGCTTCTGCAAAAGTTTTATTGGATACCCAAGATTATATTGGAACGGTGAATCGATTGTACTATGCATGCTTCTATGCCGTTACGGCATTATTGGAAACCCGTGAGTTAGCTTCGTCAAAACATTCCGGCGTGCTCTCCTTTTTCAACAAACATTTCGTTCGCCCCGGCCTCGTTCGGGAGGAGTTGGGAAAGTTTTATAAAGATTTGTTTGAAAGACGCCGTGAAGGTGATTATACCGATTTCATTGAGTTTACCCAGGAACGAGTCAGCGAAATGCATCAATTGGCTGTAAACTTCGTTGAAGAAATTTCCCGTCTGGCGGAAAAAGAAATTCAATGATTCTGCCCACCGGCACGCGCTTGGCCAAACCCAACAAGTTTCGGCCAATTTGGAAACCCTGCAACTAACCATTGCCAGCCAACCCGACCCCTTCAAAGTCAGTTGGACCTTCGAGGGCACGAAGCACTTCATCCGCGTCGAACCCCAATTGGCGCGCTATCGCGAGTGGCTGTTGCAGCTTTTTGCCGCAGTCGAAATCGAGGATGGTCGGGAGGCCATTCTCGCCGCGTTGCAAGAGGTGCGGGGAAAGTTCATTGCATTAGGAGAAAGATAAAAGGGTGGGGGCCGCTGTTTTTTCGAATCACGCTTCGAGCATGTCACGCCGAATGGCTTTGGTCTTGGTACAATCGGTTTGCATCAAATTGCCGAAGCCGCGTCCTTTTCAGAGAATCCCGCTAAAAAAGCGGCGCAGGTGGGAGGTTTCCATTCCATCTCATCATCTTCAAATAGCAAGATGACACGAGCTTCCCGCCGCTCTTGAAGAATTTTTTGAATCTCTGAAGAAATCAGTAATTCACCTTTACGCAATCCTGCCTTTTTAGTTTCTGCCCATTGTCCGCACTCGACCATTCAGTCTGCGGTAGTCACCCGCCACTCGCCGACTCCTCCCGCTGTTCGCCGATTTTGCTGCATCTTTTTTTATGGCACGCGTATTTTATGAAGTGAAAAAGGTTGGCCGGTTTGCCCGTTTGCCAGTTCTCCAATAATTAACGGACTAAAGAGGTCAACCGGCCAACGAAAAAGAGACGACCGATGAGACCATACCTAATCCTTTTACTCGTTTGCCTGATCCCGGCAGGAACATTCGGTCAAAACAAACCTGCCTTCATCGCCGGAAAAATCCTTGATGAAAAAGGCAAGCCCCTGGCCTTCGCCAATGTCCAGGTGCTTGAAACTTACGACGGCGATGTTTCAAATGAATTCGGCAAATTCGTGCTCATGACCCGCAAAACCGGCGAAGTGAAAGTGCGCGCCAGCTTGATCGGCTACGAAGCGAATGAGCAAACCGTGCACTTGATTTCAGGCGACACGGCGCGGGTGAGTTTCGTACTCCTGGAAAAAGTTGTTGATCTGCAAGAGGTGATCGTGACCGCGGGCGCTTTCGCCACCGGTGATGAAGGCAAAGGCGTGACCTTGCGCCGAATGGAAGTGGTTACCACTCCCGGTGCCGCCGCGGATATTTTCCTCGCCATCAAAACTTTTCCCGGCGTGGCAATGGTGGATGAAGGCTCCGGACTGTTTGTGCGTGGCGGCGATGTGAGTGAAACCGTGACGCTGCTGGATCAAGCAACGGTCGTGCATCCGTACAAATACGAATCGCCCACCGGTGGCGTCTTCGGCACCATCAATCCGTTTCTGGTGAGTGGCACATTTTTCAGCAGCGGTGGATTTTCAGCACGCTACGGCAATGCGCTCTCCGGCATCCTCGCGATGGAGAGCCTGAATTTGCCGCAAGGCTCGGCGTATAATTTGAACCTGGGATTGGCAGCGGCCTCAATCGGTTTGCAAATACCCCTGATACAAAACAAGCTCGGCGTGCGCTTTTCCGGCAATTACAGTTTCACCGACATCATGTTTCGTTTGAACGGCCGGCGTGATGAATTTACCAGGACCCCTCGCGGCAGCGACGGCAATTTGAGTTTGATCTATCAATATTCGCCAACCGGGCGATTGAAGTTCTTCAATTTTGCTGCGAATGACCGTTTGGGCGTGCACGTCAATCAGCCGTCATTCGAGGCGGTTTATCGCGGAGATGAAATCAACCAACTGCATAACCTGCAGTGGACGGATTTATGGCGCGGCTGGCTGTTGAAAATGAGTCTCTCGTTGAATCGCTACGACACGCAACGCCGCCTCGGCAATTTGAATCTCGATCAACGCGATGACACCTGCAAATGGCGCCTCGATGTCGAGCGCGAGTTGGGCAAACGCGCGCGTCTCGCCTGGGGCGGCGAAATCGAGCGCGTGCAGAATAAATTCGGTGGTACGGTGCCGGTGAATCGCGACGTGCTCGATCCGCATGCCAATGTTTATCGGCTCAATGAAAATTACTCCGCGCAACGCTGGGGCGCATACACCGAGATCGAAGCGCAATTGGCGCGGCGATGGACTGGCGGCGCCGGTGTTCGTATCGATCATCATGATCTCGCTGAAGAAATGAAAGTCGATCCGCGGCTGTCGCTGCGCCATGACTTTTCCAAACGAACCAATATCCGGCTGGCTTGGGGAATTTATCACCAATTTCCCGAAGCGTATCTGTTCAATCCGGCGAGCGGTAATCCCAGGCTTGCTTCGCAAAAGGCGCAGCATTATATTCTCGGCATCGAGCATCAGCGCGATCAGCTCATGCTGCGAATTGAAGCTTATTACAAGCCGTATTCTCATCTGGTGATTCGCGACAAGGAGCGCCACTATGCCAATCGCGGCAATGGCAAAGCCGGCGGGATTGATTTGTTTGTGAAGTACGGCGCTTTTTTGCAAACCCGTTGCGATGGCTGGATGGCATACAGCTTTCTCCATTCGCGACGATTGCTGCCAAGAAACCTCAGCGACAGTTATCTCTACGAGCGTTCGCCGTCGCCATTTGACATTACTCACAATTTGACGCTGGTTGGCAAAGTGCGAGTCATTCAATTTTTCCTCGCCGGCTTGACGTTCCGTTACGCCACCGGCAGGCCGGTAACGCCCATCATTGGTGCAACTCGCAACACGCAATATGGATTTTATGAGCCGATTGAAGGACCGGTGAATTCCGAACGTTTGCCTTCTTTTCAACGCTTGGATGGAACCTTGAGTTATTATCTCCCTTATGGCAATGGTCACTCGGCAACGTTTTATCTCGCGGTTTCCAATTTGCTGAATCGGGCCAATGTGCTGGATTATGATTATTCGCTTGATTATTCTTCTCGCATGCCGCGCACGACGAATTATCGGCGATTCATTTATTTCGGCATAACGACAACGCTGACGATGTAAAGCGGTTACCGGTTTGCCTGTTCGCCGGTTGACCGGTTAAATCCTATTTCGGAGAGAATAAATGCGCGATAAGATTGTTGTACAAGTTGACCTCCTGCGCAAAGCTTATGGCTCAACGATCGCCGTAGATAATGTCTCCTTCGAGGTTTATGAGGGTGAAATTTTTGGCATGGTTGGGCCGAACGGCGCCGGTAAAACCACCACAGTGGAATGTGTGGAAGGACTGCGCCAACCGGATGCCGGCCAGATTCAAGTGTTGAGGCTCGACCCGCAGCGCGACGGATATTCGCTTCGAGCACGCATCGGCGTGCAGTTGCAGCAGTCGGCGTTGCAAGAGCGCCTCAAAGTTTGGGAAGCGCTCGATCTTTTCGCTTCATTTTACCGGCGTCACATCGATCCGATGATTTTACTGGAACCGTTGGGACTCACTGAAAAACGCAACGCGCCTTTTGCCAGGCTCTCCGGCGGCCAGAAGCAGCGTTTGTTCATCGCGCTGGCGCTCGTCAATGATCCGGAGCTGGTGTTCCTCGATGAGCTGACCACCGGACTCGATCCGCAGGCGCGCCGCGCGATGTGGGATTTAGTGCGAAAAATTCGTGATCAAGGCAAAACCGTTTTTCTCACCACGCATTTTATGGAGGAGGCCGAACGTTTATGTGACCGCGTCGCCATCATGGATCACGGTCGCCTGGTGGCTCTCGACACACCGCAGAATCTCATCCGTAACCTCGGCGTGGAGAATCGCGTCGTGTTCACGATCGATGGGAAGCTCGAGGCGCAGCAGTTGTTGCGGTTGGAAGGAGTCACCCGCGTGGAATTTGTCAATGAGCAGTTCGTGGTCTATGGTCGCGGTGAGCGGCTGGTTGGAGAGGTGGTTAAGGTTCTCTCGTCAAATGGAATACACTTGCGCCATCTGCGCACCGAGCAGCCAACTTTGGAGGATGTCTTTCTGGCGCTGACTGGCAAAGAAATGCGAGATTGAAGGAGGTGATTTTATGCACGGCTTGTGGAAACTGACCTGGGTGGAAATAAAACTGTTCTTGCGGGAACCGGCGGCAGCTTTCTTTACACTGGCTTTCCCATTGATGATGCTATTCATATTCGGCAGCATCTATGGCAACGCACCAACGCCGTTCTTTGGCGGATACGGTTCGGTGGATGTCTCGGTGCCGGCGTACACCGCCATGATCATCGCGACCAGCGGATTATTCAGCCTGACCATCTTCATGTCTTCGTATCGCGAGCGCGGAATCCTGCGCCGGTTGAAAGCCACGCCTTTGCGCCCGCATGCCATTTTGATTGCCCAGGTTATCGTCATTTTTATGATGACGGCCTTCGGCATGGTTTTATTGATCTTCGCCGGCAAGATGGTATATGGCTTGCGATTCGCCGGCAATCCCTTCAGTGTGGCCGGAGCATTCCTCTTGTGCAGCATGAGTTTTTTCGCGCTGGGATTTGTCGTGGCCGGCATCATGCCAACCGCGCGTACCGCGCAGATTGTGGCGATGGTGATTTTTTATCCCATGATCTTTCTTTCCGGCGCCACCATTCCCCTTGAAGTTTTGCCGCAAGCCGTTCGCCATTATGCACAAGTGTTGCCATTGACGCATGTCGTGACTTTGCTGCGCGGCTTGTGGAGGGGTGATGGCTGGAGCAAGCATTTGTTGGAAGTGACCATTCTTGCGGCGATGCTCATTGTCGGCGTGGCCGTATCGGCGAAGACTTTTCGGTGGGAATAGTTCGTCGTAATTTTTTGTCGTGGCGCCTTTAGGCGCAGGCATAAACTTTCTAAAAAGAATCCGTAAACTAAGGAGGGAATATGTTGCGCTTGGGCAAATTTTTTATTTTATTTGTCATGTCGTGCCTGGTTGCAAATGGCTACGCGCAATCAGTAGACAGCTTGATCATTCAAGGGAAAAAGCTCATCACGGCCGGCGTTGAGGCCTGGGATGCTGCGCAAATGCAAAAGACGCGCGCGCATTTCGAGCGCTTGCTGGCCGGCAAAAAGCACGAAGCGCTGATGCATTATTACCTCGGCTATTGCGACTATCGGTTGGCTGCCTATTATCTGCAAAAGCCGAATCAGGAAATGATGCGAAAGCATCTCGAGGAAGCGATCAACCATCTCGAAGCGGCAGTGAAATTGGACAACAAGCATGCCGAGGCTTATGCGTTGTTATCGAGTTGCTATGGACAAATGATCGGCCTCGAGCCGAATTTGGGCATGACCCTTGGCCCAAAATCTGGGCAGATGATGCAGACGGCATTGCAGCTTGCGCCGAACAATCCTCGCGTGATCCTGCTCAATGCCATCAGCACTTATTTCACGCCGGCCATGTATGGTGGCGACAAGGAGAAGGGCCTGGCAGGATTCAAACGTGCTGCGGAGTTGTTCGAGAAGGAACAGAACAAAGATCCGCTGCAGCCGGATTGGGGTCATGCCGAGGCGTATGCCTGGATGGGCGTGGCCTATCTCGAGAAAAATGATAACGCCTCGGCACGCACCGCACTCGAGCGCGCGCTGGCCATTGCGCCGAATTACGGCTGGGTGAAGTATCAGCTTTACCCCAAAGTGGCCAAATAATTTCGCCATCATGCTTTTTGACGCCCAAGTTTGATCATATTGTATTACTCCGCAAAAACTATCACAACTGCGAGGATTTTATAAAGACAAAATGCCTGCCCTGCCGCAGGCCAGGGATTAACGACAAAATTACTTTGTCATCAAATTTTTTGTCTTTTTGGTTACGGCCAAAACCACGCTATGTCATTCCGTAGGAATCTTTTTACTTTTCTAGGAACCTTTTTACTTTTCAAAGAGATGCTTGCCAGTACCAAAAAAGATTCTTTCAACATTTGTCTGAGTGCGGTTGTGATATTGACGATTTTGATTGTCAAAATTCATTAGCGTCTATTTCTCGGATAAATGCATCTGGCATTCATTCACTAACCACATTTGAGGCTTACCACCATGAATAACAAAATCAGAATCATTACAACCTTTATGGCGGTTTTATTTTTGGGCTTGTGTTCGGCGCAAGCACAGGAAACCAAAGCGCAGACAAAAATGCGCGGGGGCAGAGGTTATTTCATGACCGGCGTAAATATGCTGGATCTCGGTGCCTTCAATTCCCAATTGCAGAGCAGCGGCTACTCCAGCTTTTCGGAAGATTTGTTTGCGCTCGGTGGTGGCGGCCATGCCATCATCAACCACCTGATTATTGGCGGCGAGGGACATGCCCTTTTGACCAGCGACAAAGATGTTGTCCTCGCCGGTCGCCGTTATAAAACTTCCCTCGAAGCCGGTTATGGATTTTTCGATTTGGGCTATCAGCTTATTTCGCACGGTGGTTTCGCGCTTTACCCGCTGGTCGGAATCGGTGGCGGCGGCTTGGTCCTGAAAATCTCCGAGAGAGCTTCGCCTTCGTTTGATGAAGTGTTGGCGGATCCCGGCAGAGGCGCACAGCTTTTTACCGGCGGGTTGATGCTGCATGCCTCGCTGGGCGCTGACTATTTTATTCAAACGCGCAGGGACGAAAGCAAACAAGGTGGCGTGATGATCGGAATTCGCGCCGGATATAACTTCACTCCGATCAAAGGCGACTGGAGTTTGGAGGAATTCGCGATCGCCGGCGGCCCTGAAATCGGCATCACCGGCCCGTATGTGCGCGTCATGCTCGGCGGTGGCGGCAACCGCAGCAAATGACCCATTGAAAAAAGACGATGATCATGTCTGAATCGGCTGTACGATCTCGCGCCTGGCGACGCGGCCTGTTCCTCAGTTGGCTGGCCTGGACGGCATACTCGATCTTTGAAGCCGCCATCCTGGCGTGGCAAGCCAACATCCTGTATGTTTACGCCCTTTCCAGCACGCTGCTGTCGAACTATGTGATGGCGCTGTATACCATTCCCGTGTGGTTTTGGGCCACACGGGTTTTGGGAAAAGGCTGGTGGCTTTTACGCATAACCGGCCATCTCTTCGGCGCGCTCATCTTTGCCGTTCTCTGGTATTGGAGCTACATCACGCTATTTCGTTCGATATTCGGCGAAGAGATTTTCCGGCTCGCGCAATTTGAACAGAACCGGCTCTGGCTTTTGCTTCAGGCGATGACCATTTATGCCGCGATCGTGGGCATTTTTTATGTGTGGCGTTATCACCAGCAACTGCGCGAGAAGGAACAAAGAGAGGCGGAATTGCGTCTGCATGCCAATCAAATGGAGCTGGCTGTATTGAAAGCGCAACTCAATCCGCATTTTCTCTTCAATACGCTCAATTCCATCAACGCGCTGGTGGGCAGCGATCCGGAGGCCGCGCGCCGGGTTCTCGCGCAGCTTGCCGAGGTGTTGCGCTATTCCCTCGAGAGTGATCGCCAGCCACTGGTGCCACTCTCCGAAGAGCTGCGTTTCGTGGAGACTTATTTGACCATCGAAAAAGCGCGTTTTGGCAGGCGCTTGCAGGTGCGCATGGAGATCGATGAATCGGCGCGACCGCTTCTGGTGCCGCCGATGATTTTGCAGCCGCTGGCAGAAAATGCGGTGAGGCACGGCATCGCCCCGAAAGAAGATGGCGGCGAGATATTGTTGCGCGTGCAGCGCCGAGACAAACATCTGGAAATCGAAGTGGCGGATAACGGCATGGGCGCCGCGATGACAAAGCCGGAAGAGCTACTGAAAAATGGTACTGGTCTGCGCAATACCGATTTGCGGCTGCGCAAGATGTTTGGCGAGGCCTCGGGCTTGCAGATGAGCAATCGCAACGATGGGTTTCGAGTACGATTCCAAATACCAGTAATCAGTAACCAGTTTATGTCATCAAGTTAAACTCCGATCACGCTCATTCCGGGGGGATCTTTTTTCAAATTCAGCCAGGTGTTAGTTTGGAAAAAGATTCCCTACGGGCGCAGCCTCCTGAATGACAGAGTCCTTGACTTAATGCCATGCACTAATAACCGATGACTGTTAACTGATAACTATTGAATTCATACATGCAATTCCGTACGATCGTCATCGACGACGAACCGCTGGCGCGGCAGGTGATTCGAGAATTCCTGCAGGATTTTCCGCAGATCGAAATCGTCGCTGAGTGCGAGAATGGCCGGCAGGCGGTGGCGGCAATCAACCAACACAAACCGGATTTGATTTTTCTCGATGTGCAGATGCCCGGATTGAATGGCCTCCAGGTGCTGGAGCAAATCGAGCACATGCCGGCGATCATTTTTTCGACCGCTTATGATGAGTATGCCATTCGCGCCTTTGAAGTGAATGCCGTCGATTATCTCCTGAAGCCGTTTGATCGCCAGCGGTTTGCCACCGCCGTGCAGCGTGCGATCGAGCGCCGTACCGGCCTCGGTGCGGATATGGAGAGACTGTTGCGACTGCTCCAACATGCCCAACTTTCAGGAACATTTCCGGATCGCTTGTTGGTGCGCAGCGGCGAGAGGATTATACCGGTGCGCGTCGCGGAGATCGAATGGATCGAAGCGGCTGATGATTACACCATGCTACACGTCGGCAGCGCCAAGCATCTTTGTAATCTCGGCCTGAGCGAGATCGAGAAACGGCTCAATCCGCAACAGTTCATGCGCGTGCATCGCTCGGCAATTATCAATGTTTCTCGCATCCGTCATCTCGAAAAAGATGGTGAAGGTGGGATGATCGCGACCATGATGAGCGGGGAGGAAGTGAAAGTCAGCCGGAGACATGCGGCGGCGGTGCGGGGGTTGGTGGTGTGAGAAAAAGCGGACCAAATGGACAGGTGCAGAAAAGTATTTGTAGTTAACGTTTCTTCTGAAAATAACTTTCGTAGCAGCGCAACTACAAAAGATCATTTTCATGATTATCGGGCTGCGCCCGCTGGGTGCCGCCCTTGGCATGGAAAATTTAGAGTTAAAGTCGCAGTCATTCCGAGTGGTAGATGGCTGATGTGCCATTCTTTCGGTCAGAAACACACCACCTGAATGTCATTCCGCAAGGAATCTTCCAGCGTACTGGCACTGTACTCATGCGGGGGAAGATGCTTACAGCATGACAAAGGAGAGCGTTTCTTGGGAGGCACTTTTTACCGAAGGGCGGTGGCAGTAAAGCAAATTACGGCAATGGTACGGTCTTATGAAAAGATCGCCTCCCCACAAGCATGTCGACAAATCCTCATACCTTTAACCCCGATAATTCACGCGGTGCGTAAATTGGCCCCGTGAGATACTGTTATGCTTGTTATCTCACGGGTTGGTTCAAGCCTGAAAATATGGCTCATGAATTATCGGGGTTAACTCATGCCAAGCTCGCTGCCGCGGGGGCAAAAAAACGGGGACGTCAGATAATTTGTACCTTTAAAGATATTTTTCCTTGCGTTCGCACTATTCACCAACGCTGGTAACCTGGAGTTGCCTGGTGCCGGGGAATGGGCTTCCGGACGCCTGTTGGCAGCTCTTGGGAAAAAGCACGAACATCAAAATCAGGATAAAAATGAACAACGCCACGAGGGAAATTCTTTGCTTCATTTTTCACCTCTGCTTTGGTAAAGGTGTCGATGCTTTCGGCACGAATTGCTTCATCTGCTCGTTTTGAAAAACCACTGTGCCACCCACCATGGTCACCAGTACTTTGGTCCGAAAAAGCTCGCTTTCCGGCGCGGTCATCAGATCGCGATCCACGACCACCAGATCTGCAAGCTTGCCGGGCGTGAGCGAGCCTTTCAAATCTTCTTCAAATGCGGCGTAAGCGCCCCAGATGGTCAAGGCTTTCAACGCCTCTTCGCGGGTCATGCGCAATTCTGGATGCCAGCCCTCCGCAAAAAATCCCGTGGTGTCGTGGCGCGTGACAGCCGCATAGAATTCGATCATCGGATTGCCTTCTTCGACCGGCGCGTCTGAACCTCCTGCAATATAGCAGCCCTGATCCAGGAAAGTCCGCCAGGCATAGGCGCCGGTGAGACGTTTCATACCCAATCGGCGAGGGGAAAAATGCAAATCGCCAATCGCATGGCTCGGTTGCATCGAGGGGATCACACCCAGCTTTTTAAAGCGAGGAATGTCCACAGGGTCAACGATCTGAGCATGTTCTATGCGAAACCGCGGGTCGGAAATTTTGCGCTGTGCCGCCGGGACTTCGTTGTCAGCGCGTTCGTAGAGATCAAGCACTTTGCGGTTGGCGGCATCGCCGATGGCATGAATGGCAACCTGCAAGCCTTTTTCGGTTGCTGCCCTGAGTAATGGATAAATTTCCTCATCCGAATGCAGAAACAAACCGCGCGTATCGGCATCAGAATAATTTTCCAACAGTGCCGCGCCGCGTGAACCGAGTGCACCGTCGATGACAATTTTGATTCCACGGATGGTGAGATGATGGTCAAACAGCCCAATCTGAGGGCCGGTTTGCAATAATCGATCTGCTTCCTCGCCGGGACCGCGGATGAATTCATAGATGCGAACGTGCATCCTGCCCTCACTATAGAGACGCTTCCACAACTCAACCGTTTCCCAACTGCTGCCGGCATCGTGAATGGTGGTCAAGCCATAAGCCAGCGCGATTTCGTTGGCTTTCAGTGCGAACCTCTCTTGCATTTCCGGAGAGCGCGAGGGAATATGACGGCTCACCAAGTTCATCGCATTATCCACCAGCAAGCCATTTGGTTGGCCCTGCGCATCCTTTAGAATTTCACCGCCCGGCGGATTCGGAGTCGTGGCTGTAATTCCGGCAAGCTCCAGGGCTTTGGAGTTGACGACGGCCATGTGCCCATCGGCGCGGTTGAGATAAACCGGCAGATCCGACATCACGCGATCCAACTTTTCACGAGTCGGGAACTGTTTTACCGGCCAGTCTTCCTCCATCCATCCTCGGCCGGTGATCCATTCCCCGGGCTGTCTGTTTGCCGCCCAGTTTTTGAGACGAACGAGAAATTCCTCCAATGAGGTGCAACCATCCAGATTCAAATCATAAGCCCGCCTTCCGACACCCTGGAAATGGTAGTGGCTGTCGATAAAGCCGGGTACCACTGTTTTGCCGTTGAGATCGATCACTTGCGTGGTGGCATCGATCCATTTCCGGGCTTCCTCATTTCGACCAACAAAAACCAGGCGATCCCCGACAATACCCAAGGCTTGTGCCAGCGGTCGGTTTTCATCGACGGTGTGAATGACGCCATTCGTCAAAACAACGTCAGCCACTGTTCGCTTCACTTGACACGCCATCCCCAACATCCCCAGCGCCATGAAAATGCCTGCCAGCAGAATTTTCATATGAAATTCCTCCTTCGGCTTCAAGATAATAAAATTTCGATACGATTGCCAACAAAAAATTGCATGACGGCACAGATCATGATTCTGCTTGCAGGATTGATCCGAATCAATTATTTTATCTGCATGCGGATCGATAAATGGCTGAAAATGGCGCGCATCTTCAAAAGCCGCGAGGAGGCCGCGCGCGCCTGCGATCTTGGTCGCGTCAAGCTGAATGGCCTGGAAGCCAAACCCTCGAAAATCGTAAAAGTCGGCGATGCCATTGTCGTGAAGGTTGAGCGGTTGTATCGCACGCTCACGATCAAAGACATTCCCACACGCGGGCTGTCAGCCAGGGATGCAAAACTGATCTATGACGAAAGGACGCCGGATTTGCCGCCTGATATCGTCGAGCTCATGAAATATCAAGCCGCCGAGGATCGTCGCCGGCAACGAGAGATGAAAGGCCGGCCAACGAAAAAAGACCGCCGGCAATTGGACAAATGGCGGGGGAGAGGTTGAATTCGCCAAGGCTTCCATTCAGATAAAATTCTGCCTGCCTGGCACAGGCCACGGAAAAATCTTCCCACAAATTGAAGACTGCCTCCACGGCAAACCCACAAATGAACGACAGCAGTTGGTCTTGATCCGTCCGGTGGTGTATGATTATTGGAAAAATTTCGAAATTGCTCTCATCAAGTTTCGCAGCATATAAAAAAACATAAAAAAATTTTTCAAATTGTACTCCAGCTTTTATGCCGTCATGTTACCAAATAATCAGAGTGCCAACACGGTTGAACGATGCGTATCGTGGGCGCTTCGATAGTCGTTGCTGGAAATTGGAGGAGGCAAAGCGGGGAAATGCTCTTGCGTGTTTGGGGCACAAGGGGTCTTGTTACACGGTGGGCCAGTAGTGTCGTTGGTAGGGTATAAGCGGTGGCGGGGGGAATGCCCGGCACGATTTTGGGGCATGGGGAATGATGGGGGGTATACTGATCGGGGGCGTGCCGGTTGCATCTTCTCTATAAAAAATATCTTGACATGGAAAATTTATCTTCGTATATTGGCATCAAGCAGAAGAGTTGGATATTTACAGAAATTTATGTTTTTGAGGATTCCAGTGAATAACACAAGTTTTAAACTGTGCCCGCAAGTATGGATGGCATATTTGCGTATTGATGTCGGTACGCCTGACCTCCCCGGTGAGGTATGCCTGGAAACCTCTTCAGCGGTGGGATAAACACTGCAACCACGATTTTGCAAACTCAACCCGCTGACTGGTTTTCAGCAGCGGGTTTTTTTATTTGTAATCCGCTACAAATTATGCAGTTATTCGGTTTAAAAACTTTCACGATAAACCCGCTGCCTGCCAGCAATTTACAAGACGAGCAACCGGAGAGTCGTTCTCTGCCAACCCGAACTCCAATTTTTGTCTTTAATTGCTCATCGAGTTGCTGCAGTATCGAAGTTGGAATTTGGGCTGCCGGGATGCTCGCAGCGTATTTCTCATATGACCCCGCGCACGCGCGAGGACAACCTTATTTCTGAAGTTGTCCCTCAGGGCGGAAGATGAAAATCAAAACCCCATGGGTGCAACCCTGTGGGCACCGCCATTGTCGCTGCGCGCGGTAGTGGCTATGCTCTTGGGAGTTGCGCTCGTGGGGTTTTTTGTTCATGCTGCTCACTAAACCCGGAGTACCAATATGATATCCCATTTGCTGATCATTGCGGTTTTCATATTATTGGCAATACGTCTCTTAGAGGTCATCTTCTTAGTCCAGCAGCGGTTGGGGCGTAAAAACACTATTGATCCTGAAACCACATCGACCCAATGACTTCGTCATTACTTATTTGGGCCATGGCGCAGTTGGTACTCATGGTCATGATATTTCTGATCCGTTTGCTCAGCGGATTGATTGAACAACTGACCAAAGTCGGTATCGCGCTGAGAAGCAGGCTGTCGCAAATCGTTTCGGGTATTCGGAAAAGATCGCCAGTTTATTCTTTGCCTGGCATTTTTGTCGTTAACCCCGATCCACGTTGGGATAACCAGCGCGCTGAGCTCATGATCCTGGTGACACCAGAACTTTTGCCCGAAGTCTTTCTCGACCTGGTGGAAAAACTGGGCGAGAAAATTATCCTGGTAATCGATGAAAAGCACCCGCGCGGGAAGTCGCGGCAAATGCTTTCATTTACCCAGCCGCTCGACGCCCGGCAGTTGCATGCCAACTTGGCGGAATTTGCCGATGTCATCAATCGCTTCCCTGGCATGGAAGTGATTGCGCAAAATGTGGAGAAGTGTTGTTACTTGATGCTGAAGCCCGACAAGTCGATTGTCGTGGGAGCGTGCAATGCCGCACCGTATGTTATCGCCCTGGAGCGTCGCGGCTTGTGCCAGGTTTGGACTGATCTGTTTGATTCACAACGGCAAGATCGCAAAGCTCCGGGTAAGAATGAGATTTCCGAGGAAAGAATGGCGCAATTCAAGCAGCGGCTGGAGATCTCCTCATGTTATGTTTCCCGCCAATCATGGATAAACTGAGCTGAGTGGATATTGCACACGGTGGGGGTCGTCTTGAAGCATGGCGCATAGCTACGGGGGGGGAGTTATGCGCCATGCTGACAGTATTTGAAATGTTGACGGCGGCTGCGCCGATACCAGCTCTATTGATCATGCGACCAGGATTTCTACGATGAGCGCCCTGCCTCCACAGCCATTTTACTCTCGTCCGGAAATCCCGTATAACTTCATTTTCTCCCGCAAGGTCGAACGTGAAATATTCAAGGCCCGGGCGGTTTTGGATTTGTTTCCTCCGTATTGCGAAAGAACGGCCTGAATGTGGCGCTTTTCCATTTCATCAAGAGAGAGATTGACAGGCATGGTGCCGCCATTGTTGGCATTGGCCGGCATGAAGACGGAAGTGACGGTGGCAGCGCCGCGCAATTCGAGCGGCAGATGTTCCGGTCTGAGATAATCGCCCGGGCAGAGAATGACCGCCCGCTCGATGACGTTCTTCAATTCCCGGACATTGCCGGGCCACCGGTATTGCAGGAGTAAGGCCTTGGTGTCGTCAGTCAGGCCAACAATATTCTTGTTGAACTCCTTGTTGTTCTTTTGGATGAAGATGGAAGCCAGCGGCAGAATGTCATCCAGGCGCTCGCGCAGGGGCGGCAGATTGATGACCATCACTTTCAGACGGTAATAAAGATCTTCGCGAAAGGCACCTTCCTGCACCATTAATTGCAAATCGCGATTGGTCGCCGCAATCACCCGCACATCGATTTGAATATCAACCGTGCCGCCAATACGGCGGAAGGTCTGGGTTTCCAAAACGCGCAAAATTTTGGGTTGCAACGACGGGAGCAGGGTGGCCATTTCGTCCAGAAAAATCGTGCCCATATTGGCCAGCTCAAACATGCCCTTTTTCATGCTTTTCGCATCGGTGAAGGCGCCTTTTTCGTGCCCGAACAGTTCGGATTCCAACAGATTCTCGGGTATCGCGCTGCAGTTGATCGTGACGAATGGCTTGTCGGCACGGGCACTCAGCTTGTGAATCGAATTGGCGACCAATTCTTTGCCGGTTCCGCTTTCGCCCTGAACCAAGACGGAGGTGCGTGGCGTCTCGCTGACGATCTTGATCAATTTTTTGACTTCCTGCATCACCTGGCTGTTGCCAAACAGCTCTTCATCTGGAAATTTTCCATGTTGTTGCTGTTTCAGACGAGAAACCTCGCGCTTCAGACCGGCCGTTTCGAGGGCTTTGGCAACCACGAGCTTCACTTCATCCAGCTCAAAAGGTTTGGTCAAATAATCGTAGGCCCCGGCTTTCATCGCTTCCACGGCCGGACGCGGATCGTTGGCAACGGCGGTCATCATGATCACCAGAATATCCGGATCCACCTCCTTGACAAATTCGAGCACTTTGATGCCGCTCATATCCGGGAGACGCAAATCGAGCAGAACCAAATCAATCAGCTCGGCTTTCAGGATGCGTTGCGCCTCTGAGCCGGTAAGCGCAGTATGCACGCGATGCCCGCTTTTTCGAAAAATCTCCGCGAGCGTTTGGCATAAATCCGCGTTATCTTCGACAACCAACATGCTGGCTTTGTTCACGACTCACTCCACATCATTTTTCTGTTGGCAACAAGAGTGAAAAAGTCGTTCCACGACCAACCTCACTTTGAACCTGAATGTCTCCGTGGTGCTCCTCGATAATCCTGTATACGATCGACAACCCCAGGCCCGAGCCCTGCGGCTTGGTGGTAAAAAACGGATCGAAAATGGCCTGCAAATTTTCACGGGGAATTCCTTCGCCGGTATCAATAATGTTGAGCTCTGCGTATAAGGTACGCTTGTTGGGCAGGGGATAACGCCGTCGACGATCAACACGCTGCAAAAGCGTATACCGGGGACGCGCCATAACCGACAATCTCCCGCCGGAGGGCATGGCATCAATCGCATTCAGAAAGAGATTGATGAGCACTTGTTGAATCTGCTGGAAATCGACACACACGAGCGGCAGATCAGGCGCATAGCTTTCGATAAATTCGATGCCATGTTTCTCGAAGCGCTGTTGCATCAGTGCTTTGGCTTCGCTGACGATATCCTGCAACCGGCATTGGGTCGGCACCGGTGATTTGGGCCGCGCATAGGAAAACAGTGTTTTCAGCAGGTCGTCCATCCGGTTGACTTGACGAATAATGCGCGCAATATATTCCCGGCGGTTGTCATTCGGATCGATTTCTTCTTCCAGGGTCTGGGCAACCGTTTTGATCCCGGCCAGCGGATTCCGAATTTCGTGCGCGATACCGCTCGCCAGCACGCCCAATGAGGCCAGCCGGTCCATTCGCAACACTTCGGCTTGCATCTGTTTGATCAATGAAATGTCGCGAAAAGAAATGATCGTACCCACGCGCTGATTGCGATTGTCAATGCGCGGCGTTACCGAGAACCCGATGTAAATGGTTTTCCCGTCCTTGCGTTTCAATTCCATTTCCCGGCTCAGCAGGGCGCTTGCGCCACCGCTCTCGGTTGCTGTGGTGAAATCCGTCTTATTGCCGGCGCCATGTGGAGCTGGCTGATTTTGTTGCTCCAGGTCACTCGCCAAATCCGGATTGCTCGAGGGCAATAAGCGGTGGCATTCCTCCGGCGAAAAAATCTCATCGATATAGCGGCCGACGACCTCGTACGCGCGCCAGCCCAGCACCTCTTCAGCAGCCTGATTGAACGAGGTAATCCGGCGCTCGAGATCAACCGTCATCAGACCCGAGCCAATACTTTGAATGATGCTCTCATTGAAATTCTTCAGTTCGGTGATTTCCTGCTCGAGTTTTTTGCGCTGGGTCACATCGCGCGCGATGCCGACACAACCCACCACCTCGCCACGATCGAAGATGGGATTGATGTTGGTGGAAAGGTAGATGATTTTCCCTGTTTGCGCGCGGATCCGCATTTCAAAAATGCGCGACTTGCCCTTGAGGGTATTGCGGAAATTGATTTCGGCGCTGGCACGATCCTCCGGCAGGACCATATCGAGAAAATTTCGGTCCTTCCAGGCTTCGCGCAAAAAACCGGTGAGCACCGAAAGACGGCGATTGATGAAGACAAATTGTCCGTGAATATTGAGCGTGAAAATCAAATCGCTGGCATTCTCAATCAAATCTTGATATTTATATTCGGTGCGCTTGATGCGCTGCTCGAGCTCGCGGTTGTGTTGATGCAGCTCGTGCAAAATGAAAACATTCTCAATCACATTGATCAGTTCCCGGCTGGCAAAAGGCTTTTCCAAAAACATCCGCAGCCCCAATTGAAAAAGCCTGGTATGGTTGACATCCTGGCGGGTTTTGGCCGTCAACATGATCACCGGGGTATCGCTGACCGTTCGATAAACCGGATTGTTGGTAAGTTCATGCAACACTTCAGCGCCGTCCATGAACGGTAACAGATAATCCAACAGCACCAAATCCGGCTTCTTTTCCATGATCACGCGCAGCCCTTCCTCGCCGCTGGAGGCCTCAACAAAATCGTAGCCAGCATCGGTGAGAACTTTCCGCAGCAACTCTCGCTCGCTGGCATCGTCTTCGATCACGAGAATAGCCTTGCGCGCACGCTTGCTCCTGGGCGATTCCGGAAACGGCCCTGGCTCCTCGCCAAGCAGCTCGTCTTGCGCAAGCTCGTCTTTGGACAATTCGACGACGGACCCCTGGGGGCTTTTGAGTCGTTGTATCGGTTTGTCGATCGCAGGCAAAATGACGTCCACAGAACGAATCGGGTCGTTATCGTCCACCTCTACCTTTACCTCGTTAAGTTTCTTTAATAAGCGCCTGAAACAGCATCGACTGCGCTCGCCTCGAATTCCAGATCATGAAAACGACCGGTGTATTTTGGAATGGTAAACCAAAAGGTCGAGCCTTCACCGAGTTTGCTCCTGACCGAGATCGTTCCACCGTGAATCTCGACGATCTCCTTCACCAGCGCGAGACCCAGGCCGGTGCCGGTAATCTCGCGTACTTTTTCATTGTCTGTGACGCGGTAGAACTTTTCAAAAATGCGCGGCAGCGACTTCTCGGAGATACCGTAGCCGTTGTCTTCCACTTCGACGAGGACATCGTTTTCGCGCTCCTTGAGCCGAATTTCGATGGCGGTATTTTCCGGACTGTACTTGACGGCATTGGTGAACAAATTGAGTATGACCTGCTCGAGCATATCCGGATCGCCGAACACCAACGGCAATTCGGGAGATACTTTGACGCTGACCACGATCCCTTTTTTCTCGGCCTGGTGCAGATTGACATCGAGTACTTTGTCGACCACGTCACGAATTTGCATCGGGATTCTCTTGGCCTGGCTCTTGCCGGCCTCGATGCGCGAGATATCGAGAAACTTGTTGATCAAATCACTCAGGCGAATGGATTCTTTCAAAATGATCGCCGCATATTCTTCCGACTGCTCACGATTGACTGCAGGATCGAGCAGCAGTTCGCTGAAGCCGGAGATGGAAGTGAGCGGAGATCGTAACTCGTGCGCCACCATGGACACCAGTTCGGTTTTCATGCGGTCGATTTCTTTTTCCCGCGTGATGTCACGCAGAATCGTCACAATCCCGATCAGTTCATTTTGCTCATTCAAAACTCTGGCGGCGTGCGCCTGCAGAAAGATGTCCTTCCAGGTTTTGGTGGACTTGATCACGATCTCGGTGGTCGGCGTTTTCGGGGCCGTGTCGCTTTGGACATTGCGGATAAACTGGAGCAGCGTGTTGTTGGAAATGCACTGCTCCAGCGGCTTGTTCAAGCTGTCCTTTTCCTTTATGCCAAACCATGTTTCCATGACCGAGTTCATCACGAGAATGCAGTTGGCAGGATCGGTCACAATGACGCCATCGGCAATATTTTTGATGATGGTGTCGGTTTTTTTCTTCTCGTTGATGATGCGATTGAGGTCCATTTTGCGCAGCCGATACAACTCTTCGGTCATGTAATTGAAAATTTTCGCGAGCCGGCCGAGCTCATCCTGTGAGTCGACGTTGACGCGTTCATCGAAATTGCCGCGCGCAATTTCCGTTGCCGTGCGGGTGAAGTGGGTGATCGGCTGGCTGATGCGTTTGGAGAGATAGTAGCTGCCGGTGGTCGCGAGCAGTGTGGCCACCAAGAAAAAGATGTAGAAGACCACGGACAATGCGCTGATCGGCTGAAACCCTTGCAGCGAATCACGCAGCAGAAAAAGCCAGAGCACAATCAAGGGCAACAGCGAGGAGAGCAGCGTAATGAAAAAGACTTTGCGGAAAATCGTTTTCCGCTTGAAAAAAAGAAAATCAATCATAGATTCCCTTGCCACGACTTCACCGTTTCAACAGCGGTCAGCCACAAGGGCCGCGCGATGCGCGCATCATGCGGCGCGCGTAGCCCGCCGTTTCAATCGGTGACGACCTGATTACGTCCCTGTTTTTTGGCCCGATATAAACGTTGATCCGCAATCTCGATGAGCTGATCCAGTTCACCAGCGTCCTCCGGAAAAGTGGCGACGCCCATGCTGATGGTAATCCGGCTGTTCCGTCCAAAATGGTTCGACATGGCCGTGCCTTGTTCCGGCCATTCCTCGGCCGCGACCGCCAGTGCTGTTTCCGCCAGGCTCAAGGTTGGCTCTCCAAAGGCGGAATTGGCTGGCCATTCCATGAGCGAGGTGTTGTTGGGCGCCATGCCTGGAACCGTTTGGGAATCCTTGACAACATCAAAATGATGCGCTTCCACCAACCGCCTGACCTTTTCTGCAACGATGCTCGCCGCCGCCTTGTTGGTCTCCACCAATACCAGGCAAAACTCCTCCCCACCATAACGCGCTGCCAAATCGATTTTGCGAATATTCTCTTTCAACAACCGCGCGATCCCGCGCAAAATCGCATCCCCAGCCGGATGCCCGTGAGTGTCATTGAATTTTTTGAAGTGATCGATATCAATCATGATCACGGACACATGCGATTGATGCCGGCTGGCGCGGTAAATCTCGTGTTCGAGATGTTCCTTGAGATAACGATGGTTGTACAAGCCCGTCAAGCCATCGGTGATTGCCAACTGCCGCAGCCGCTCTCTCGCCTGCTCCAATTCCCTGACTTTCCCGCTGAGTTCGTCATGCAATTGCTTGATGCGCAACAACGACTTCACGCGGGTCAGCAATTCCAGTTTGTTGAACGGCTTGCTGACAAAATCATCGGCGCCGGACTCCGTCGCCTTGATTTTGTCTTCGATCTCGTTCAACGCCGTGACCATGATGACTGGAATAATGCGAGTTTTGGGATCGGCTTTCAGACGCTCACAAACTTCAAAGCCATTGAGTTTCGGCATCATCACGTCCAGCAAGATCAAATCCGGCTGCGTATCTGCAACTTGGGTTAAAGCCTCCTGGCCATCTTTGGCCGTGAAAACTTCATATCCAACCGAAGTCAAATACGTTGTCAACAGTTGCACATTGACCGGGACATCGTCGACCACTAAAATCTTGTTCTTGGGCGGCAATCCGCCAAGAGCGGCATTTCTGAGTACCGGTTTAATTGATAATTCTATTCCCATTTGATTGAACCAGTTCATGCTGCAGTGCGTCGAAGTCACATTCTGTCAGCGCGTTCAAAACGAGAAGCCATGCCTGTGAGGCGCAAAATACGGCAAACGGCTTCGAAATTTGGAATTCCGGAATTTGCCTCCCGATGATCATTCTGCTTTTGGGAAAAAGGAAAATCGGGATCTGCCACAGCGAGGAAGTGTGAATGAAGGACAAAGGTGATCGTGCAAGAACATCCAACGCTGACTCCGACCTGACAGCCCATATCAAGTGCAGGAAGATCAGGCCTCCCCGTCGTTCCAAGTGAGTTGACTTACCAATCCAATTTATAAACATGCAACTTCGAGATCTCGCCAGCCAAGGCTATGAAAATTCAGCTCTTATTTCGTTATAGATTTATGTCCAATGGACGAAAATCGGCCATTGCCACCATCGAAGTTACAATTTACTTTTCTTTTTGTCAAGAGATTTTTCCATAACTAGTCGAAAATCGACCATTCCGAAAAAACTAAATTAACCCCGATAATTCATAAGTTGCATTTTAGGCTCGAGTTCAAATGCAAAGTGTAGTCAATTTACGCATCGTATGAATTATCGGGGTTAAAGCAACTATAAAAAGCAACTATAATCAGATATACAGTCAATCGCCTCAATCGCGGAAGTTGGATGGTTATAATGGCCGGCTGGCATGTTTTTGCAACAGTTCAAGATTGGCTTCTCCAACTGCCATTCCGCCGTGTGAGGCGGCCACACGGATATTGGCGGCGGCACAGCACACAGACATTTGGAGACATTTTTGTAACGGCCAGTCATAATAGCAGCCATAGAGGAATCCGGCGCAAAACGCCTCGTCCGCACCCGTGGTCTCGCAAATTTCCTCTGATGGCAATTTCAGTGCACCTTGCCAGGAGCTCGTACCCTTTTTGAGAGCGGCAAAAGCACCCTCCGTAAAATGAATAACGATTCCCTCGTTGACCCCTGCCTCCAACAATTTCATGGCAGCCGCGACAACGCCCTCGTTCAGCAATTTGCCCGCATGTCGAGTTTTGATTCCCGTGATGCGCTCGGCCTCGATCTCGTTGATCACCAAATAGTCCACCTGAGGCAAAATCGGCAATACGACTCGATGATCGGCATGGCTTTCGGCAGTAATGAGATTCACCGAGGTGGTCAGCCCGGCAGCTTTTGCACGATGCAAAACCAGACCGGCACGGAGGCCAAATTCCGGGTCCGGCTGAACGAGTTTCTCCAAGAGCATCAGATCACCGAGGTGCAGCCATTTTGCCGGACAATGATCGAAATCAAAATGCATGACATCAAGAAAACCGTTGCCGCCGGGATGATAGAAAAACGTGCGTCGGCCAGTCGCCTGCGAAAACATCACCTCCATGTGTGCGGTCGGCACGTGCTGCGAGGCGACAAGTTGGAACGTATCGATATCGCGCTTGTGACAATCATCGAGAATGGAATGGCCATCCTCGTCTTCACCGACCACACCAATTGCATATAACGGCAAATCGGGATCAATTGCACGCAAATTGCAAATCACATTGTATGCGCAACCGCCCGTACTTCTCGATTCCTCGCGAATAAATGCGAGTCCTGCTTCATCCGGATAATGAGCGATCAGATGAAGATGGTTGATGATCCAATTTCCAGCACAGGCGCAACCTTCGCGATGAGGCATGGCAGTCCACTTTGCTGACAACGGTTACAGACCATGGAACAGCATTTTTATTATCGTGCCGACATATTTTGCTTTTTTGAACACACGCAGAACCGAGAGATAGCTTTTCAGGACGGCGCGGGCTTCCGCAAATGACTTGGGGACGATTTCAAGATTGATGATGCCATCGTAATGATGTTTCGCAAGCTGATTGAGAAAACGGGACACCGGCAGTTCGCCTTGACCCAGCGGTAGATGGGCGTCTTTCCCCTGCATGCAGTCGGAGAGATGAATGCATCGGATCTGATGGGCAATCGCAGTGAAGCGTCTGAAAATGTCCTCTCCGCGCAGAAAAGCGTGTGCGGGATCGAAACAGTAACCCAGAAATTTTTTCCTCAATTGCGCCCGCACGATCTCCACCAGCTTGTCGAATTCACGCTCCGGCCAGGTTTCCACGTTTTCCAGCAGCACCGGAACCTCCAGCCGATCCAAATTCTCGATCATGAATTCCAGCGCCATCTCAACCGAGTTCTCCTCGTTGTTTGTTTCCGGCGGATGGGCGACACAATAAAGCAAGTTCAACTGGGTGCGGTGGCGATTGATGAAATCAATAATGTCGTCAATTTTCTCTTTGGCCTCGAGACTGGAAAAATCAAAACCATGCTCGCCCAAAATCGGCAGATGAAATCCGGTGACAATTTCGTCCGTGTAAGGCAGGACGCCATCAATGTCATGCATCAGCGAGGGATTGAATTCGACAAAGCGCACACCGAAACGTCGTACGAGTACAAGAAGTTCGCTGGGATTTCTCCCGTCAAAACCGCCAATGGTCAAACCAATTTGCATTTTGCTCTCCTTGCCAGCGACGTCATTGAGAGGTTGCAATCAAATAAAGCCAATTAAAGAAGATTGCGCCGATCGTCAGCCATCTCAGTAATTGCCGTTGCCATGCCTCGAATTTTGCCTGATCGGTTGCAATGCCGGCGTAGTTCAGCATTTTTGTCAACAGGTCGCTGCAAGAGGAATTGCCCCGCCACCATTCGATTGTTCGCGCCGCACTCCAAATCAGCATACTTCCAAGACCGATGACAAAAAGGGGATTCAAGGTGAATGCCGTTTTCAGCTTTCCTCGCGCCAAAGCCAGGCCTGCGCGCGTCATGCCGCAACTGGGGCAGGGTATTCCGAAGAGGTTACGAAATGTGCACGACGGCAACAGATCGAAGATCGGGGCCGCAAACCGCGCCAACAGGAATCCGAACAGGGAGAAGGAGAAAATGATCACGCCCATTTCAAAAGGGCGTGACATTTTTGCCGGCGTTGGATCGTTGGCTTGGGTTGACACTGAGAAGGCCGATTGGTTTGGAAAATTTTTCATTGGGCAAATCGACTGAGCCATCCGGCGAGGCTCCAGGCAAACACGAGAATCGCGCCGCAACACAGAAGCAAAGGCAAAAATACAGCAAGGAGTACACGGCCAGTTGTGCTCTCATGCAGCTCCCGCCAAGCGATGACCATGAGAATATACTGCCAAATCAAAGCGATCAGGCCGCCGCACATCGGCACGAGCACGAACAAGTAGGGGCCGTAGCTGTAGCAAAAGCCGCGCAAGGTCGCCTCGAATCCATGCCGGCTGCTGCCGGTAATCACGAGGCAAACGTGATAGATGACGGACGCAATGAAAACAAAAATCACCGTAGAAATGGGAATGAGCAGGGCTACGAAACCGAGCAGATCCCGGCTGATTTCCTGACCCAGCATCCTTTCGAGTTCCGGCAGACTCGACCAGGAATCCCAAAACAGATATTGCCAAAACAGCGACAATATGCCACCAGTGACACCAATCAAAATCGCATAAAGCAATGCCGAACCGACATTTCCGCTCTTCGGCAAGCGGCGAAAAAATTCCACGGGATGGAAAACGGAATCGCTCCAGGTTTGGCTGAATGCCGGCAAAAATCCCAAACGTTCTCGATCTTCCCAGGGCACATAGCTTTGCGGTGATGAAACCTGTGGGAAGGATTCCCTTGCTGATGCCGGCTGGGCACTCAAACCAATCTGCGCCTGCTCACTCGCAGTTCGTTCAGGAGATGCAAGTGAAGCGCTTGCCGCCTCTGTTGAGATCGATGCGCCACAGAAAGGACAAAATTTACTTTCTGCAATCCGCGGAATTTGCTGATGACAGTTTGGACAGGTAGCCATGTTTCTCGGGCATGGAGATGCTTGACCCTGGATGCTGGTTGCAACCCATTTTACAGTCACAAGGATCAAGCTTTTCACATCCAATTATAGCGGCGCCAGCTCACGCACTTTTGATTTCAGCTCTTCAAGATCGGAGGACTTCACCAGATAGGCGTCGGCTGACCAGCTCATGAAATTGTTGCGGTAGGTTGAATAGGCGGTATTGATGATCACTTTGAGCCCGCGGTTTTGTGCCATTAGATCCTGCAAGATCTCCAATCCGCTTTCACCTTCGAGTTTGATATCGAGTACCACCAAATCAACCGGACTTTTTTTAACGGATTCAACTGCTTCCTTCCCACTTTTAGCCGTGACCACGTGATAGCCTTCCGCGATTAATTCTTGCGAATACAAGGTTCGCAGATGCTTCTCGTCCTCGACCACCAGAATGGTTTTCATCTGACGATTCCTTTTTAGCCCCGGGTTCTCTTGATCAAATCTCGTGCGAAAATGACAGGGCCATTTCACACGCCTGAAAATTTGGGGGAATTTTCCTGTAACTTTTTCAAAGATAACAAGTTTTGAGAGAAAAGCAAGAAAGAAAATTTTACTTGACATTCTCTTATCTTCTTCTTACCATTATGTCGATAATATTTCACAAATTAATCAAGGAGAATCCCATGCGCGCGTTGTGGAACGGCCGGCTGCAATTCAGCCTTTTCGACATCCCGGTAAGAATTTACTCTGCCACCCAAAGTGTTGAAGTGACGTTCAACTCCCTGCACGCGCCTTGTCTGTCCCGGATCAAATTGGAGAAACGTTGCCCGCTCCACGGTCCGGTTCTGGATGAAGAAGTGGTCAAAGGCTATGAGTACGAAAGCGGCAAGTTTGTGCCGGTAACCGAGGAAGATCTCGAAAAAGTCAATCCGGAAGCCGATCATGCCCTCACGCTGCTGCAGTTTGTCGAGAAAGATGCGCTTGATCCCTTGCATTTTGACACTTCGTATTACATGGCTCCGGATGGGCCATTGGCTGCGGAAGTGTACGCAACGTTGCGCGAATCGATTCGCCACAGCGGCAAGTATGGCATTGGCAAAATCTTCATGCGCCGGCGGGAGTCGCTGGTGGCATTGTGGGTCAAAGACAACGCCATCGTCGTTTCTACTTTGCGTTACGCGAATGAGCTAAGGAATACGGAACTTATCGGCGAATTGAACGGCCTCAAAAGTAAAAACAAACAGGAAATCAAAATGGCGGAGGAGCTGATCGCCCGGCATTCCAAAAAACTGCGCTTGAAGAGCTTCAAAGACAGCTATCAAGAGCGGCTGCTGGCCATGCTGAAAGACAAGGTCGCGCAGGTGAAAAAGGTGGAACAACCACCAGCGGAAGCCTCCGTGCCACTCAGCGCGGAAGCGCCACCTGTGACGGAAACCGGCGTGGAACCGCGCACCGAGGTCTCGCCGGCGAAAAGAAAAATGGTTAAGGCGCCACTGCCTGCAAAAGCGGAGAAAAAACGAAAGATCGCATAGATCGCGGTCAATTACCAGCTTTATTAATTTCCCCAACAGTTTTTTCCTGACCTGCTGCGTCATGGTGAGCGCAGCAGGTTTGTGTGGTATTCACTTTTGCCAATCAATTTCAAGGAGGTAGATCATGTCCGTCGCACGTGTAACCGAGATTACGGCCGCATCTCCCAAAAGCTTCGAAGATGCCGTCAATATTGGGATCGAGCGGGCGAACAAGACGCTGCAAAATGTGAAGGGCGCCTGGATCAAGGAACAGAAAGTGGTGGTCGATAACGGCAAGATCACCGAATACCGCGTGACCATGAAAGTCACGTTCGTGTTGAAAGACTGAGCGCCGGCAAACAACGTGAATCTGGTCGCACGCCAGACACGATTACTGTCTTGAACCCGGATTTTGCGGATGCGTCAATACGGATCATCTCTGGTGCCTCACTGTGTGCGGCAATGGAAACATGTTTGCAACGACTCCACAGACTCCCAATGAACATCCGGAAAAGCCATTGGCATTTGCCGGCCAATCGGTGGTTTTTACCGGCAAACTCGCCTCCTTGCCTCGCAAGGAGGCGCAGGCAGTAGTTCGCCAATTGGGCGGCACCACTCCACCTCGGATCACCAAGAGGGTCACGCTGCTGGTCATCGGTGACGAGGGCTATCTCAAGGCAATCGTCAAAAGCAACAAGCTCAAACGCGCGGAAGAGATCAACGCTGCTGGCGGCAAAATACGCATTATCTCCGAGACCGAATTTTTGGAGATGGCAGGGTTGGAAAGCAAAGCCGTGTTGGAGCAAAAGTTCTATTCGCTCGACCGCGTACAAAGTGTCTTTCCCAGCATCCGGCCCGATTTGGTGAAGTATTTTGCCCGCTGGGGTTTGTTCAAACCGGCGGTCAAAACGAACGCGAATCAGTACTATCAATTCAAAGACCTGTTGGTGTTTCGGCAGATCAATGAACTTCTGAGCAGAGGTTTACCATTACGCAAAATTGCTGCGCGCCTGGTTGCCGCCCAGTCTCCCTCTCCGCAAATTCCCATCAGTTTTGAGGAGTTCAAACCCCGCGGCCAAATTCTTTCGCTGTACCACCCTCCGCAGCCGATGGCTCGCAGCGCCGAAGAATGGTATGCTCTCGGTTATGAATACGACACCAATCCGGAAACCTATGAAAAGGCCATCGAAGCCTACGAGAACGCACTGACGCAGAATCCGAATTACGTTGAGGCGATGATTAATCTGGCGAATATTTACTATGCCAAACGCGAACTCAACCGCGCGCGCCAGCTTCTGGAGCGTGCCGTGCAGCTTGATCCGAGCAATCATACGATTTACTACAATCTCGGCAATCTCTATGATGAATTCGCTGAGCTGGAAAAAGCTGTGCAGTCATACCAGAAGGCGTTGGAGCTGTATTCTGAATATGAGCCGGCGTTGTTTAATCTGGCCCTCATTTACGAACGGCTCGGGCTGGTCGGCAAAGCGGAAATGTTGTGGCGAAAATATCTCGAGGTGGATCCTTTGGGGGAATGGGCGGAGATTGCGCGCGAGCATTTGCGAGGGGAACGGCAAGGGGCGACGGGGTGATGAGTTGCGGAGTGACGGAGTATTGGATGGCCGGAGAAATGCCATCTCCGGTACTCCATGATTAGTTGTTCATCGCTGCTTGAATTTCGTCGAGCGTTGCCTTCTCACCCGGTTTGGTTTTCTCCAAAAACTTGCCAAGCTCAGCGATAAGAAACTTGGGATCCTTACCATGCAACCTTTTATTGATGGTAATCCAATCTGTGTCAATCTCTACGGGCGTAGCCGTGAAATCCGTGGTTAATGTTTTTTGGGGTTCCGGCTCGTCCGGGTTTCTGGCCAGTTGAATCGTCTTCTCCTTTAAAGCTTACAAAAAAAGGACATTTTATCGAGACCTGGGTTTGAATAGTTTGCGAAATTTCTTTAGGTACCAGCGAACACGAGAATGTCACTCAGATTTTGGAAGTGCTGCTATCTCGGCCGGGAGATCGCAACCCGGGCACTAAAATGAGCGCGTGGATCGTCGGTCGGCGAGTTTCATCCAATTCTGACATTGCTTCCAAAATATTTTTAAAAATACACAACTTTTTTGAATAGTCAAATTTTCTTAACAACTCAAGTCCAACAAATAGAAACTCCTTGCACAGAAGATAAAAAAGTAGTATAATTATCATGATCAGTTTGCAGTTAGCCGCAATGGTTTGCAGATTTTTTCCCTTACTCCTACAACCATTGCGCGTAACGAAGCGTCCATCTTGCTAAGAAGCGATAGACTGGAAAGTGAAGCGCACGATCACGGTCTGCTAAATAACAAGTGAAAACCCGATGTCTTTTGTTTTACTGTGTCTGACCAATGGATTCTGGTCCGCCGCAAATCTTCTCTTAATCTTGCCAGGTTATGGTGTGGTGGATCTCGTGGCGCAAGCCGGGTTGTTTGTGAAAGCAGTTTTGCTGGCGCTGCTGCTGCTGTCCATTATATCCTGGTCGATCACGCTGAATAAATACTGGCAATATCGCTCCTTTCATCGCGATTATTACCGTCTCATCAATTTGCTCCGGCCCAACGCTGATTTGCCAACCATCTACGCCAGAGCCGTCAAAAATCATCCCGGTCCGATCAGCCGAATTTTTGAAGAGGGTCAAGTTACGCTCGCGGCAGCTTTTGATCGAACGATGGCTTCGAAAAGTCGAGGAATTGATCAGTCTTCCGCACCACCCAAATTCACCGAGGGATTGGCAGAACGCACCAATCACACCCTTGAACAAGATTTGACTCTGCGCCTGGAAACCGCCACGGACATCGAGCTTTCACAGCTTGAAGCCGGCTTGTCATCGTTGGCGACCATCACCACTGCCAGTCCTTTTATCGGATTGCTGGGCACGGTCTGGGGGATCATGAATGCGTTCATCGGCATCAGCCAGAGCGGCAATGCGGACCTGTCGGTTGTGGCGCCGGGCATTGCCGAGGCGTTGATCACAACGGTTGCCGGGCTCGCGGTGGCGATTCCGGCGGTTCTTTGCCACAACTTTTTGGCGACGAGATTGCGCAAAATCGAAGACAACCTGATTCGACTTGCGACCGAATTGAAAATTTATTTCGTCAACTGGTGGTATCGTGAGAAATCGAAAATTGAAAATCGCGCCGGATATCAACGTGACTTCGCTCGTTGATGTGACGATGGTGCTGCTGATTATTTTCATCATCTCGGCGCCGTTCATCCGCTCGGGGGTGCGGGTCAACTTGCCGAAAGCCGAAATGCGCGAGTCACAACCGCAGCGCGCCATCATCATCACGATTGATCGCACCAACCAGATTTTTGTCAATCAGGAAAAAGTGACCTTGAGTTCCCTCGCCGCGCGAGTAGCTCAGCTTCACAACAGCGCGCCGAGTCTGCCGATTTTGCTCGAGGGGGACGCGGCAGTAGCCTACGGCCAAGTCATAAAAATCATGGATACTATCCGCCGCGCTGGCATTGAAAATGTCGGCTTGGTGCTCGAACCGGAAGTAAAACCGTGAAACGTGCCGTTATCATTTCCGCCGCCGTTCATCTTGTTGTGCTCCTGGTGTTTTGGCAGGTGAGCCGGGCTCTGTCGCGTCCGGTGATGCGAGGTTACCCCAGATTGATCACCGCGACGCTGGTGGCAAAACCGTCAGCAGGACAAATGCAAGCGTCACCGGCTCCTGCTGTGGTCACGGCAGCGCCAGCGAGGGCAGTCACGCCTGTCTCGAAAACCAAAAAGCCGGACAAGATTGTTCCGGAGACAAAGACCCAGAAAACACCGCCATCAACAAAACCGAATGTTCAACGCCCCTCGTCCGGATTGCCTGGTTCCCCAGGTTCTTCCGGTAAAGGCTCAATTGCCGGCAGCAGCAGCGAAGTGCCTGGAGGCCATGCACTGAAGATTGACGCGCCGGAATTTCCTTTCCCGCATTATCTGGCGCTGGTGCAATATCGCATCGAAAGCAATTGGGAAGCGCCCTTTGCCGGACAAGGCGAGCGCATGGCAACCGTGTATTTCAAAATTACTCGCAGCGGCGAGATCGTGGACGTCAAGCTCGAGCAATCGAGTGGAAACTTTCTTTTTGATCAGGCGGCGACACGCGCAGTTTATAATGCCAATCCGTTACCGCCGTTGCCCGCGGACTCGGGATTGCAAACGCTGGGCGTGCATTTTGATTTCGTGGCGTATTAATTTGAAAACCTCATGAAAACTGTAAATAAGAAATATTTAACTTCCACAGGCGACAACCAAAAAACAAGAGCGCACGCCAAGGCGCCAAGGCGCCAAGATTCCGCAAAGAAAAAATCTTTGTGTAATCTTTGCGTCTCTGTCCCGCCGTGGCTGGATGAAAATTTTTGCTTTTTCAGCTTTTGGTTTATTTTATTGACCTTTGTACTCAATCACGAAGCCACCGCCCAAACCGAAGTCCGCCTGCGCGCCGAGACCAAAAGCTTCGTGCGTCTACCGATCGAAGTGAAACCCTGCCAATTGAAAGATCAAGCGACTCAAGAGTTGGGGCAGCGCGTGGTCGATGTTTTGGACAATGATCTGTGGGCCTCGAGCATGATCGCGGCTTATCAAACGGAGGAGAGCCATGCCAACCCCGAGGCGCTTCGCCTGGAGGTGGCTTTGAATCGTCCCGCCGGCCCCATTCGCCTGGCGGTGCAAACCGTACTCTCGCTGCAACAAAAAAAAATCACACTGGAGGGACAATTGCTGGACAGCGTGACCGGAAAAACTTTGGAAAAAAAGACTTATCGTGGCTGCCAGGAAAATTTGCGGTTGCTGGTCCACGCGCTTGCAGATGATATTGTGAACAGCCTCACCGGAGAAAAAGGCATTGCAAAAAGCCGGATCGCATTTACTGCCGCCACGCCCGAGGGCAAGGAAATTTTTGTGATGGAGTATGACGGCACCAATCAACGCCAAGTGACCAATCTGCGCACATTGAATTTGACGCCAGCGTGGTCGAATGATGGCCGGGCGCTGGTTTTTACTTCCTATCAGCGTGGCAATCCGGACCTTTTTGTCCTGGACCTGATCCCTGCAAAATTGAGCTTTCTGATCAAGGACAACGGGCTTTGCTCGGCGCCGGCTTGGTCGCCTGATGGGAAAAAAATGGCGTTTGTATCGACAAGGGATGGCAATGCCGAAATTTATGTAATGGACATTCATACCAGGGCTTTGCAACGATTGACACAGCATCCGGCGATCGATGCTTCGCCGGCTTGGTCACCGAACGGAAGAGAGATCGTTTTCACATCCGACCGGCTCGGCAGCCCGCAGATTTTTCTCATGGATGCCGAGGGCAGCAATCTGCGGCGTCTGTCGATTGAAGGTAACTATAATGATTCGCCGGCATGGTCTCCACGCGGCGATAAAATCGCCTTCGTGTCGCGAGGGCCGGGCGGATTCGATATTTTTACCTATGATGTTACCAGTGAAACTGTGACCCAACTGACCGCCAACACCGGCAGCAATGAGGATCCATGCTGGTCGCCGGATGGGTATCGCCTGGCGTTCAGCTCCACACGGGATGGCCGCAGCGAGATTTACACCATGATGTGGGATGGAACCGACGTGCGACGATTGACATACAAAGGAACATGCACAAGCCCGGCTTGGTCGTGGAATGTCCGGCCGGCAGAGGAATTCTTGTGCAAGGAATAGAATTCTTAACGCAAGGAGATCAAAAATGTATCGTTTTGCAAGCACCATCTTTATGCGCACCAACAAAGCAGGCTTGCTGTTCATGCTCATTCTTTCAATACTTGCAGTTGCCGGCTGTTCCGGCTCCAAAAAGACGTTGGAACCCACTACGACTGAAGAGCCAGCGCCGCCGATGGAGATTCGGGAACCTGAACCCGCGGCGCCAGCAGAAACCGAACCAATCGAAGAAACCAAGTCTGCAATCGAAACCGAGAGCGCAGCGTCCGTGCCATTCGTTCTGCAGAATATCTATTTTGACTTCGACAAATACGATCTCACACCGGAAGCATTGCAAACGCTGGCAGAAAACGCCAGGGTGCTCAAGAACTATCCGGAAGTGCGGGTGATTATCGCAGGTCATTGCGATGAACGCGGTACGATTGAATATAATCTGGCTTTGGGTGACAAACGCGCGAAAGCTGCCAGAGACTATCTGCTCTCCCTCAATGTCGATCCCGCACAAATTTCAACCATCAGTTACGGCAAGGAGCGCCCGCTCGATCCACGCCATAACGAAGAAGCGTGGGCAAAGAATCGCCGGGCGGCATTTGAAAGAAGATGAATGACCTGATCCGGGATGCTTGATGCTCTTGCGCACACGGGTTTACAATCTCAAAATCAAATCCCGATGATCTCCCTACGAATATGGGGTGAGACCGGATACTGGCCTCAAGGATCAAGCATCCAGGATCACAAAACCAAACATGTATAAAAATGAAAAACGTATTCAAGCTGTTTTTACTGATGACCCTGCTGCTCTGCGGGTGCGCAACGCGCAAGGAAATCGTCAATTTCAAAAATGACTCTGCCCATATCAAAGCCCAGGTGGATTCATTACGCATCGAGCAACGGCGCTTGTGGTCAGCGCTCACCAAACTTGCAGCGTTGAATGAGCAAAGCCTTGAGTCCAATAACCGGCTGCGCGCAGACATCAAAGTACAACTCGATCAGCTTTCAGAGCAAACCCAGCTTCTGAATGACCGTCTGGAGGAGACCAGCCGCCGCATTTCCAACCTGCCCACCAAATTGAGATTGGCGGCGCCGGTGTCGGCACCACCTTCGGACACCACCACCAAAGTAATTGCCGCCGACACCTCCTACATGCCGACAAATCGTCGATTCGAGGAAGCGCAGCGACTCTACGATTCTGCTTATCAGGACTATGTCAAGGGCCAATACCAGCTCGCCCAACAGGGATTCGCGAAATATTTGCAAATTTTCCCGGAAAGTGCCCTTGCCGATAACGCGCAATATTGGATTGGTGAGTGCTATTATTCACAGAAAAAATACAGCGAAGCCATTCAAGCCTTTCAAACCGTCATTACAAAATATCCGGATGGGGAAAAAGTACCTGCCGCCATGTTGAAAATCGCCTTCGCCCAAATTACTTTGGGGCAAACCAACTCCGGGCAGGAAACCCTCGAAAAACTGATCAAGCGCTTTCCGCAGTCCGAAGAGGCCAAACGCGCGCGCACACGCTTGCAGGAACTGCGACGGTAATCCGTGAAAACGTGAAACTCAGAAATTCCGTGTTACGATTGTTTTTGCCAGCAGGTCAAAATTACAACCTGTAGAGTTTTTGGGGTGCCTAACACGCAAAAATTCATGCAAAAATCGACATTCCGCATTTCTGCATATTTACAGCACTGTTGGTATCTTCTTCGGTGAATTAAGGATAGATTGACAAAATGACCGGGACGTCGTGTGTGGCCGGATGATTTGCTTCAGAGCACCTCATGCCACCCCACTGATTCTCGCCCCGGCGTTGCAATTCCTGGCGAAGGCTGCGCTCATAGGCCTCCGGCGGAAAGCCGTGTCCATCGTGGTTTTGCAGGAAAAGCGCCCGATTCTCCGTTGGCAATTTTGAAAATTAGTTAACAACTCTGGCTTTCCCGGCTTAAAGGGCGGTGCTGGAAGCCGGAGGGTACGTCTTCGAATACAAGACAACACCTCAGTGACATGGAAGTTATACTACTGTGGAGAAAACATCTATGGAACATCAGATTTACGCTCCTGCTCAAGTCCGTTCTTTGATTGATCTCCTGAAAGAACACCTCGGGCGGCTATTAGTAGGTGCATTAGTTCTTGGTCTTTTGGGACAAACCAACCAAGCCAGAGGCCAAATCAATGCAGGACGTGGACCACTCACGGTACGTTCAGCATGGACGCTCGAACCCGGATATTTGACGCTCTTTACCCACACCCGTTTCTTTGGCAAAGTGGCGAACTTTCTCCAGCAAGGACAGTCTGTTACCAATGCAATCACGATTTGGGACGTGCAAGGTGGCCTTTCCCTGAACTATGGGATCAGTAAACACTTTGAAGCCGCGTTCGTGCCAATTATTTATCAGGACACCAATAAGGGTGGCAAGGGCTACAATCTCATTGATGATCTGATACTCTCGCTCAAAATCGGATCGTTCGGCAGTAAGGGCAGCTCCTTGAGCTACGGATTTGATCTCGGGGTGCGTTTTCCGACAGGCAAGGAGCACAATATTATTTTCGAACCCTACTCCGCGGACAAAACCAGCTTTGGCGCAACGGCCTTGATGTCTTATGCCCGCGATCCGTTGTATCAGGAAGACGGCTTCAGCATGCATTTCAATCTCGGCTATTGGAATCATAATGACGTCGGCGCCAAACTGACCCCAAGTGAGGTGATCAAAGACACCGTGCGGGTTCTGAACATGACGCAGGAGCTGATTTACGGTGCGGCCCTGCTCTTTCCGTTTGAGAAATTCGATTTTGGTTTTGAGCTAAGCGGTCGAACCTTTTTGCAAGAGCCGCCGGTGACTGCCTTCAGTCGTGAAAGCATCACGTATATCAGCCCAAGCGTTACCTACAAGCCCTATCGTTGGATGACTATGCACTTCAACGCGGACATCCGCGTCACCAACGCTGCAGACAAAACGGATTACACGAAGCCCGGCGTTAGCAAAATCGCCAGTTTGCCCAATTATCCGAATTGGCGTATCACTGTTGGCACGAAGATTACGATTCTGCCCACCTCGCTTTACGCCATCAGTGAGCGGGACATTTTGATGAAAAAAGCCGAAAGCCGGCGTGAACTGTTCGAGCAAATCATCAAAGAACAACGCGAAACCGAATCCGCCGAACAAGAGCTGGAGCGCATCAAAGAAGAGCGCCGCAAAGCCGAAAAAGAGCTCGAACGTCTGCGCCGTATTCTTGAAGGAGAAGCCGAACGCCAAAAGGTTGAGCAAGGCAATGACTCGCCACCGCCCAGATGATTTTGTAAAAATTGTGCGGCTTTAGTATCTTTTTGCTTCGTTCCCGTCAAGCCCGCCTTCAGTTTGAAAAAACTGCATGCGCGGGTTTTTATTTTCTGGGAAGTCCTTTTCATACGCCGTTGTGACGGTCGTTTGATTGATGTTGCATCCATCAAACCATGTCCGATGGTCGGGATCGATCACACCAAGCCTCTCATTCAGGCTGCCGTCACCGCTGTCGCAATAATTAATCGAACACGTAATGCCTCGGTGATTTGTGAATCATTTACCCCGTACTGTCATGCCTGCCCCTGCGGGCGTAGCCTACGGACGCCGTCTTTACAGGATGACATCCGGGGTAATGATCTATTCCACCAGTAAGGGAGACATTACTTGAACACCCAATTTTCACTTGCTTAATCCATGGGAAATTGTCTAATTTTAAATCGAAGTTCTAAATTCGTCAAAAACTTGTGACGATTTGAATTGTGAACTCGCAAATTTGAAAAAATGCTTGTACTGATTTGGAAAATCACAGTGTCATGTGGCGGTCTGCCTCGTTGCCTCAACACCGCGCACGCCTGAAAAAAATTCAAATACTGCAAAGCCAACACCAGTTCAGGAGATTATCATGCCAGATTTAATCTTGAATCTCGGGAATTATCAATCTGCAGTCGATGCGGCCCTGGCCGCTTTGCGTAGTAACAATATTATGGCGCGCATTTGGAGACATGACCATACCGTGTGGAAACCTGATCCGACTGAAATCACCAACCGGCTCGGATGGTTGCGCAGTCCGGAAGTCATGATGCCTGCAATCCCCGAGATCAATGCCTTTGTCGAGTCGGTACGCGCCGAAGGCTACACACATGCGTTGCTGCTCGGCATGGGGGGCTCGAGTCTGGCACCGGAAGTTTTTCGTTTCACCTTCGGTGTGAAAAAAAACTATCTTGATCTCGCGGTGCTTGACAGCACCGATCCTGATGCGGTGCTTTCCCATGCCAACCGACTTGATCCAGCCAAAACGCTTTTCCTGGTCTCCTCCAAATCCGGCGGCACGGTGGAGACTTTTTCGCTCTTTAATTACTTCTACAATTGGATGACTGCTCAACTCGACAGAGCAAGGGCCGGTGCACATTTCGTCGCAATTACCGATCCGGGCAGTGGACTGGCAGATACGGCAAAAAAATATGGCTTTCGCAAAATCTTTTTCAACGATCCGAATATTGGCGGCCGTTATGCGGCGCTTTCCTACTTTGGCTTGGTGCCGGCTGCGTTGATCGGGATGGACTTGAAGTTGCTGCTCAAGCGTGCCGCCACAATGGCCAGTAACAGCCAAAGCGACAATCCTGCGGGCTACGGTGATGATTCCGCGGCAGTATTGGGTGCGATTCTGGGGGAATTGGCTGTTGCCGGCCGCGATAAAGTCACTTTGATTGCTTCCCCGCCGATTTCACATTTCGGTACGTGGCTGGAGCAATTGATTGCAGAAAGTACCGGCAAGGAAGGCAAAGGCCTCCTGCCAGTCGATGGTGAAACGATTGGTCCGCCGGAGATTTACGCGAATGACCGTTTGTTCATCCATCTGCGTCTCGCCGGCGATACCACTTACGATGAAAAAGTCGAGGCGCTCTGGCAAGCCGGCCATGCGGTGGTGCAATTCAATCTGCGCGATTTGTACGATCTTGGTGGTGAATTCTTTCGTTGGGAAATGGCAACAATTATCGCAGGTTGGCGACTGGGCATCAATCCCTTTGATCAACCGAATGTCGAATCGGCAAAGGTATTGGCGCGCCAGATGGTCGCCGCATACCGAAACGAGGGCAAGCTGCCAGAATTGGAACCAAGTTTGCGAGTTGATCGCATCTCCGTGTATTTTGATTTGCCAGTTACAAATTTGACGGAGGCGTTGGAAAAATTTCTTGCGCAAGCCCATCCCGGAGACGCAACTGGTAAAGGGCGCAGCTACGTGGCATTGCAGGCATATGTGCAGCCGTTACCGGAAACCGACGCAGCGTTACAAAAACTGCGCAGGAAAATTCAAACCAGCTTGCGCATGGCAACGACTGTCGGTTATGGCCCCCGCTTCCTGCATTCGACCGGTCAATTGCACAAAGGCGATGCCGGCACCGGCCTTTTTATTCAGTTTACTTCTGATCCGATACAAGATGTCGCCATCCCCGATGAAGCCGGTTCACCAACCTCTTCGATGACTTTTGGAGTACTCAAAATGGCGCAAGCTCTGGGCGATCGCCAGGCATTGCTGAATGCCGGACGGCGTGTGATTCGTTTTCATCTCGGGAATGATGTTGTGGGTGGATTGCAGAAGCTGGCAGACATGTTCGTGTGATCAAGACCCATTCACTTTTTTTAAACAAACTTCCGGCGAAATCTGCTGACGGACTCGAGAAGCCCTTGTGCTTTTTCCGGGCATCGAACGAAAACATCGTGATCTTTCGGCTCGAAAAGCGCGCAAAGGACGAGCAGGGAAAAATAGTGGGCGCTTATTTTAATTCTACTTAGACAGATTCCTTTCGTCATTTTTTACGGTAGCTGGCGGTGGCGGCGGCTCGTTGTTTGTGTCGAACCATCATTTGGCGAACGACCTCTACGAACGTCACATCACGACGAGGTAATAAAAACCGCAACAACCGACGAACATCAGCACAGCTTAACAACGGGCATTGATTCG
>JAPDQK010000057.1:0-39064 GCA_034505955.1 Candidatus Zhuqueibacter pondensis | reverse complement strand
CTCGTGGTGGGTACGGAAAATAACGGCATCTACATCTCTCGCGACGGCGGCAAAGTCTGGGCAAGGAGCGAGGCCGGTCTCGATCACGCGACGTTTTACACCATCGCGTTTGATCCAAATCATCCGGCGATCATTTACGCCGGCGGTTACGTCACCGGCGTTTACAAATCCATTGATGGCGGGCGATGCTGGAAGCGCAGCATGGAGGGGCTGACAAATTTGAATGTTCATGCGCTCGCCGTTGATCCGGCGAACAGCAATCGCGTCTACGCGGGAACGATGTGGGGTGGAATATTCCGCTCGGATGACGGCGGCGCGAGATGGCGACACGCGGGATTGAGCGGCTCGCAAGTGTGGACGATTTCGATCCAGCCGTTCTGATTTTTGAACACGGATGGCACGGATCAGACGGATTTTAGTTTACCATGATCTTTGGAATAAACATGAGAAATGTCATTCCGGAGGAATCTTTTTGCTATTTGGGATAGTCGTTAGCGTCGAAAAAGATTCCTCCAGAATGACAAGCCGACAAGACGAAATTGGACTGAATATAAATACAAAATTTTTCTGACACCGGAGCCTGTATGAGCCAAACCATCAACTTTTTATTTCTCCTGACAGGTGTGTTACCTCAAATGCTCTTTGCTCAATCCACCAGCCGCGATGAGTATCTCAATGGTTATGAACAGCGTGCCGCATACGTCACGTCGTTTTATGATACGACACGGCAAGTGAATTATTATTCCGCCGCCGCGAAATATGCTCACAATGTCAACGTCGCGCAGGCCGACAGCATGGTGCTCGTGCTGTTGCAAAAGCCGAGTGGCGACATGTTCTGGATGTTTCCGGTCATCGGCGCCTATTTGCACGGCAAGGATAAAATGTCGCCGCAGGTGAAAGCGGCGATGCGCAACGCCTGGAAAACTTATGCTCCCTATCGTGGCGACACCGAGAACCATTGGTGCATGTATTACGCCTCGCTCTTTTTAGCCGCGGAACAATGGCCGAATTTGCCGGGATCGGAATGGTACAATGGCAAAAGTTCGGAGGAGAATCGCGACGAGGCCAAAGCCTATCTCATGCACTGGATAAAAATCACGACGACGATTGGACAGGGTGAGTTCGATTCGCCGGATTACTTTCCCGAGTATGTAATTTCGATGATTTTGCTTTCGCAATTTGCCGAAGATCCGGAGATGCGGCAGCGCGGCACGATGATGGTGGATTACCTGTTCGCCGATTTTGCCGCCGAGCATCTTGCGGGCCAATACATTGGCGGCTTCAGTCGTATTTACGAACCGGCGGTTTACAAGCCGCTGCAATCTCCGGCCTCGGCGTTGGCCTGGCTGTATTTCAATACCGGCGACCCCTCGCTAACCAGTTGGATATTGCTGCCGGCGCTGTCGAATTATCGTGTGCCGGAAATCATTTATCATATCGCCACGGATCGCTCGCAATCATACATTCACAAAGAGCGCAAGCGCGTGCGCAATGTGATTCGTTTTGGCAGCGAAAAGAATCCGCCGGTTTACAAATACACCTACATGACGAAAGACTACGGCCTCAGCTCGTTGCACGGCGGCATTCTCCAGCCGATTCAGCAGCATACCTGGAGCGTGCGCTTCACCAGCGGCAAGCCATACACCACGATTTTCGGCTTGCACCCGTATTGGTCGGGAATCGAGCTCGCCATGTTTTTTCCGGAAGAAATCAAAACCATGATTGCCGATGTGGTCGCCTCGAAGGGTACCTACAATAAAGAAGACAAATGGACCGGCAGCTCGCCTTATGAACGCACTTTCCAACACAAAAACACGCTGATCGTATTGTATGACATTCCGCCGGGAACCACCTCGGAGCATATTGATGGCTTTTTCCCCAAGACTCTCGAACAACGTATTGTTGATCCTTCCGGATGGATTTTTTGCAAAGCGGGTGATACGTATGTCGGCTGGTATCCGCTGCAAGAAAGCGAATGGAAAGAGGAAGAAGAAAACTGGCGGCTACGTAGCCATAAGTTGCAAAATGGTTACGTTGTTGAAGTTCGCTCGCGGGCAGAGATCGGCTCGTTTGCGGCGTTTCAAGAGAAACTGCGTACTCGTATTCCAAAAGCCAATTTGCAACCGAACGCCGTCTCGGTAGTTTACACCACGTTGGACGGTGCGAAAATGTACTTCGCTTTTCCGGAGGTGCGCCGACTGAACGGCAAGCCGGTGGATTTGACGAAGTACAAACTCTTCGAAGGCCCGTTCCTCAACGCCGAAGTCGGCAGCGAGAAACTGACGATGACCTACAAAAACAAACGCCGAGTTTTGGATTTCAAGAAATTGACGATCGAAGAATAACTGGATTGATGGATTATCGGGCTTCACAATTCCAAAAGTCCATCAATCCAATACTTCTTTTGTCAGGCTTGCCGACAAGCAAGCTCTCTGGCCGGCACGCTTTCTTGCGGACAACTGAAATTGCTCACGCTGGCCGCTGTCCGGCGATGGAGGCGGATTTGCTCCTGGTCTGCATTTTGAAGTTTGGACAGGTGCGTGATAGTGGCTTGGCGAAAGAATTCTGAGAGGGAGAGTGATTACGCAAAACGTTTTTGTAAGTTCTGTTTTATTGGGGAAATTCACCAACCTCACTCAAAAAAACCACCAAACTTCTCACCACCTCCGCCATCGCTGAGAAGTTCAGTTTTTCCATCGTGTCTTCCATCGTATGATAATAAGGATTGCGGAAAAATGCCGTATCGGTCACCATTACCGCCGGATAGCCATGATCCCAAAAGGAACTGTGATCACTCAACCGCACCGCAAAGAGCAGAAAGCCGCGTTCCGGCACGATCGCATATTCGACGGGTAATGCCGGATTTTTCCGCATGCTGGCGGCAAGCTGGCGGGTGAGATGCCGTGAGCGCCAATTGCCCACGACGCCAACAAAATTTCCAATACTCGGATATCCGAAAAAGTGCAGAGGCAATGGCAACTGCTGGCTATTGGGAGAGTCGAGAAAATAACCAAGCATTTCAAGATTGATCACGCCATCGATGCGCTGTTTTTGTTTCTTCACATGTCGCGCAAAGACTCTGCTTCCCTGATGGCGTGAATGAAAGGCCGGTGGTTCCTCGGTCGTGAACGCCACGAAACTCCAATTTACTTTTTCATTGCTGTTGAGATGCAGCTCTCGCGCCAAGCGTGCCACCTCCAAAAGAATCGCCACTGCACTGGCGTTGTCATCGGCGCCGGGTGTGCCGGGTGCCGTGTCATAATGGGCGCAAAGAATGTATTGTTCTTGAGCTGTGAAAGGAGATGAGGTGTGCGCAATCAAGTTGGCAACTTCGTGACCGAGAAAGTGAAACGTTTGCCTTTCTACATTATATCCCAGCTTCTCGAAAATCCCATGGATGTAATGCTCAGCCTGGCAAAGCTTGTCATAGGTGTAAATGCTTCGCACCCCAATTTTTTCACTAAGGGAATGGATGTGCTGGCGCAGATGTTGATGAATGATGGCAACATCGAGATTTGCCAGAGTGAGATCGATCATGGTTGCAATATAGCCAAATTTTCGTTGACATGCAAGTATCGTGCTGGGTAAATTTGTCGTAGTGTGATTCCTGCAGTACAATTTTCATGCACGGCTGTCTTACCTCAAAGGAGCAGGGATGAAGCATCTCTTCTTCATGTTCATTATTCCGCTTGCGCTGATTTGGCGCTTTGATTTCGATGCCGGCTTGTGCCGTCATGATGGTGAAGGCAACCCGCAAACGCTGAACCGGAAAGTTCGCGTGCAGATTCAAGTGGTGGCCGATACCAGCAATACTTTGCAAGCCGACCTCGAAGTTCCCATCGGCACTTCGGCAAGAGATTTGATGGATCGCCTGTTCAAAATGAGCTATGCCGATTTTACTCATCGCTTTGTCAACGGCATTGCCGGTTTTACGGCCAATCCGAAAGAAAAAAAATTTTGGCGGCTGGAAATCGATGGCAAGATTTCTGAGATTGGCATTGCCGACCTCAAAATCGACAGAGCGATGGCGCTGCGGTGGGTTATCACGGAAATAAAATGAGCCCAATGTCAACGTGAATGGAGGGAACTTTTCTTACCCTCCAAGCGATCAAGGTTAGAAGGCAATTTTTCAGATTTGGTGGATCAGGTACCACGCCCTGTCATGCCTGCCCGTGCAGGTCGGGGCGGCAAGCATCTTCGCCGATACGAGCACAGTTCCACATACTTTGGAAGATTCCCACGGACGCCGTCTTTACAGAATGACATTCATGGGGATTATCTATTCCACCAGTACGTGAGGCATTGATTTTTAGAAAAATTTCATTTGAAAAAGTTCTGGTAATGCCTAAATTAAAATAATTGTGGATATTTCGCCCTTTGGTCGCAGTCAGCGCACGGAGTTGGTCATGAGACTAAAGCATTTTTTTTCGCGTAAGGAAAGCCTCAATCGGGAGCGCCGCAGGATTACACCCTGCGCGAGTGTCGTCCTCATGCTCGCCCTTTTGATTCCAGTGATTGAGGCCCCGGCGCAATATTACTTTGGCCGCAACAAAGTGCATTATGTGAATTTCCGCTGGCAAATTCTCAAGACCAGGCATTTTGACATTTATTTTTATCCGGAGATGCGCGAGCTGGCTGAGACCGGCGCCACTTTTGCCGAGGAGGCATACAGCCGGCTGGAGAACCAATTCAACCAAAACATCAATAATCGCATCCCGCTGATTTTCTATTCCAATCCGTTCCATTTTCAGCAAACGAATACCATACCCTATCTCATCCCCGAAGGCGTGGGTGGCTTTTTCGAATTTCTCAAAGGCCGCGTGGTCATTCCTTCCGATGGCAGCCTGAGCGAGTTTCGGCATGTGATCAACCACGAACTGGTGCATGTTTTCATGCATACGAAAGTCAATCGCATCCTGAAAGATCACAAACGCACGCAGTACGCCGGACCGCCGTTGTGGTTTACCGAAGGCCTGGCCGAATACTGGTCAGAAGGGTGGGACTCCGAGGCGGAAATGTTCATTCGTGACGCCGTGCTTTCCGGTTACCTGGTTCCGCTCAACAACATGTACCAGATTTATGGCACATTTTTGATGTACAAGGAGGGACAGGCGATCTGCAAATTCATCGCTGAAACATACGGTGAAGAGAAAATCTTGCAATTGCTCGAGAATGTCTGGAAGTCGGACAACTTTTCCGAAGTCATGGAGCTTACCCTCGGCCTGGACTATCGCAAGTTCGACGAGCAATGGCTTTATCATCTCAAGAAAAAGAAGTATCCGTTGATGGAAGACAGCGACGCGCCGGGCATGATCACCCACCATGTGACCAATAAAGGCATCAATACGAAACCGGCTTTTGCCGAAATCGGTGGCAGGCGGTACGTGGTGTTCGTCTCCAATCGCATGGGCTATTCCAATATTTATCGTATTCCGTATGGTGACGAACGCGGAGAGAAAAATCATCTGGAAACGCTGATTGAAGGCGAACGCACTTCGGAGTTCGAGGCTTTCAATTTGCTCCGCAGCAAAATCGATGTGGACCGGCAGGGCCGGCTCGCCTTTGTCTCGAAAAGCGAGGGCAAGGATGCGCTCTATATTTATTCTTTGATTGAAAAACGAGTGTTGCATCGACACCAGTTTGCGGATTTAGAGGCACTGTATTCGCCGAGCTGGGCACCGGCCGGCGACAAGATCGTCTTCTCGGGCATCAATTTCGGGGGCGCGCGCGATCTCTACATTTTTGATCTCGCCACAGCCAGTTTGCAAAAACTGACGAATGATTTTTATGATGACCGCGATCCGAGCTGGTCACCGGATGGCAAGGTCGTTGCGTTCAGCTCCGACCGAACGGAATTCGGCAGGGATGGCGCTTATAATTTGTTTTTGTATCATCTTGAAACCGGTGCGATTGATTATGTCACGTGCGGCCCGCAACATGATTATACCCCGGTCTGGTCGCCGGATGGTAGTGCGCTGGCCTTCACTTCTGATCGCGATGGTGTGTTCAATATCTGGCTTCTGCAAAATCGACAGGCGGTCATGCCAGTGGCTGGGAATGTCGATGCTGCGAACTCGGGCGCTCACATGTCACCGTTGGCACAGGGACATTTTGCCAGTGTTGCGACGCTCAGAGCAATTTCTGCTCCGCCCCATTCCTTTCTGTCCGCCCCGCGCTATCCGCAGGCGATCAATGGGGCCGGCGATTTGCGCAAATTGACAAGTTTCACCACCGGCGCCTTCGATCCGGAATGGACCGACAACGGCAGCCTGGTGTTCACCGCTTTTGAAAATTTCGGTTTTCAAATTCGTGAGTTGAAGAATGTCAAGGATTTTTTTGATCAATCAAAGCTGTCGGCCATCGACACGGTGCAACTGAAAACCAATGTGTGGGCGGTGCCCAAATTGGATGGAGAAATGGCGCCCAGCACGGTGAGTTACAAGCGCAGATTCAGTCTCGATATCGCACAGAGCCAGATCACGCAGGACCCGATTTTTGGTTCCGCCGGCGGCGCGCAATTGGCCATATCCGACATGCTGGGCAACGAGCAATACTATTTTCTGATTTTCAACAATGCCCAGAGTAAAGACGAGTTCTTCAGCAGTTTCAATCTCGCGGTGACGCAGGTCGATCTCGGACATCGTGCCAATCGTGCCCTGGGCTTGTACCATTTTGCCGGGCATTATTACAATTATGCCGAGGGCTTTTTTTACGAACGGCGGTACGGCGGGTTTGGCGCGATCAGTTATCCTCTCAACGTTTTTCAGCGCCTGGAGGCCAGTCTGAATATTCGGAAATCGGACAAGGAATGGGAGTATTTGCGCTCGCGTCGCGCCTTGTTGGTCTCCAATTTTGTCTCATATGTCAAGGACAATTCCTTGTGGGGACCGTCGGGGCCGTTGGATGGCGAGCGCTTCAATTTCACGCTCGGCAATACCATCGACGTGCAGCATGCCAATGTGAATTTTTACACGCTCATCGCCGACTACCGGCGTTATTTCCGCACCAGCTTGCGCACCGCCCATGCATTTCGCCTGACCATGCGGTATAACAACGGCAAGGAAGCTTTCCCGTTTTTCATGGGCGGGAGTTGGGATTTGCGGCTTTATCCGCGGTGGCAAATTTGGGGACAAAAGACTTTTCTTTTGAGCAACGAATTCCGCTTTCCGGCGATTGACAAGTTCATGATTGCCTTTCCATTTGGCGGGCTGGGTTTCACAGCCATTCGTGGCGCCTTGTTTACGGACGTGGGCAACGCCTGGGACAAGCATCTGGATGAGCTTCTGGGAAGCGCCGGTTTCGGCGTCCGTGTGCGTGTGGGTGGATTTTTGGTGCTGCGTTATGATATCGGCAAACGCTTCACCTGGAGTGGCCTCGACGAGGCACTGACGTTCAAAGGCTTGAAGTTGCATCCCAAAGTTCATCAACAATTCTTTTTCGGATGGGATTTCTAATGTCACCCAAAGGTGCCGCAAAAAAAATTCTCTTGACAGCAGCTCTCGCCTTGGCGTTTGTTGGGATGGGATGCTCCGGCTTCAATCTGGAATGGCGGGTTTATAATGGTGAACCCACTGCCTGTCTGGCAGGAGTCTCTCCAGAGCGGCGCTCTTACCTGCCCTCCACTCTCGATGTGCCGTTACAGGAAATTGCCCGTGTCAAATTGTCTTCAGCGGTATCACAACATCTTTGCGCCAACCGTGATTTTTTGCTGGTACCGACTTTGGATGGCCGCTTGTCCGCCATTGATCTTAAACTCTTCAAAGTGATCACCAGAAAGAAACTGCCTCGTGCCAGTGCCGGCACCATTGCCGTGACACGGCAAACTCTGGTGATTGCAATGCGATTGGGCGAGGCCACTTTGCTGTGTTACGATCTTTTGGAGGGACGAAAACTGTGGGAGGTCGATGCCGGCGATATTGCCAGCGAGCCGCTGCTCGCCGACAGCCTGGTTTATGTTGCCGCACTCTATAAGCACGTCGATGCTTATCGTCTGCAAGATGGCACCCGGCGCTGGCAGTTTCGTACTGAAGCGCAGTTTCATGCCTCTCCGGCATTGTCGCAAGGCATCCTGGTCGTCGCGAGTAACGATGGCAAAGTGTATGGTTTGCAGGCGTTGAGCGGCAAGAAACTCTGGGAATTCGATTGCAAGGAGCCGGTTCTCGCCACACCGGCGATTCATCGGAACATCGTGTTTATCGGCACTGCCGGAGAAAATGTCCTTGTGCTTAAACTGCAGGATGGCGCACTTCTCTGGAAGAACAAAATCGGCGCCAAAGTCATGCATGCGCCGGCAGCCAACGATAGTCTGGTTATTTGGGGCAGCAACGATGGCCGAGTTCGGGCATTCGATATCGAGAATGGAACACTACGCTGGGTTTTCCGCGCCGGCAGTGTCATTGGCACCTCGCCTTTAGTTGCTGACAATCTCGTTTTTGTCGGCTCATTGGATCACAATCTTTATGCGCTCGAGCTGCGGAGTGGCGCGGTCGCATGGCAACAGCAGCTGGAAGGGCGCGTCCGCACCGACCCGATTGTTGTCGGAGAGCGACTCATTGTTGCGAGTGAGGATCGAGTTGTTTACATTTTTGGCAAAGCCACAGCCGCAGCGACGCAGTGAGTATGAATTTTGGAGCTTGCCTTTCTCGTCGGTAGGTATTATCTTGCAATAATTTCTATGTTTGCTCTCAATAGCGGTGGTTCTGGGCGCCGACCTGGCAGCAGTGGTATCGGAAGGCGCATCAAGACGTGAAACGCGGACGAGCAAAGCCTTGCGACAGTTTCAAAGACCTCCTTGGTGACTTGCGTTCATGAGAATCGTCCGCACCGATTCTTTGAAGTGGGATTACAAACGGCTAACGGCACATATTCAGAAACGAGCTGGAAAAGCGCTCAAATTACTGATAGCCGACTTTCGTTATCCGAGTCTGCGGACGAAGAAATGAGTGGGGTGTTCGATCCGCTCGGACGAGATCTGTTTGAGGTGTCAGTAACCAAATCCTACCGCATCATTTTTACTATTGTTGAAAATGCCGATCTTCTCTAGCGCATTTGAAATTCATACAGTCGCACGGCCAACAATCGAGCGACCGCAGCGGACTGAGCTTTCATTCAGGGAAATCTTGAACCTCGCCGAGGATTTCTTTATGGAAAAAGGCGCCGTCTATGACGCAATGCACCGGCTTGCGAAACGGCTGGATGAAGAAGGAATCACTTACGCCGTAATAGGCGGAATGGCTGTTGCAGCTCATGGTCACCCTCGCTTGACACTCGATGTTGTTGACATTCTCTTGACACCCGAGGGCTTACGCGCCTTTCATGAACGTTTCGTCGGACGTGGATACGTTCCGGCTTTTCCTGGCGCAACGAAGTCATTCCGTGACACTGAATCCAATATTAGAATTGAGATTGTCACGGCTGGTGAATTTCCTGGGGATGGTTTACCAAAGCCAGTCATTTTCCCCGATCCGTTGGGAAAAACAGTCGAACGTGACCAAATACGCTTTATTACACTGGAGAAGTTGATCGAGCTCAAACTGGCCTCAGGCTTATCCGCATCTCACCGTCTGCAGGATCTTGCCGATGTTCAAGGCTTAATTATCGCGCTTAATCTTCCACTTGAGTTGGAAGAAAAATTGAATGCAAGTGTTCGGGCTGATTACCGGCGGTTGTGGGAAGCGACGAGAAGAGGTGAGGAAAACTTGAAGAGATGATGCCCAAATGCCGGATATGCAAATTCCATAAATGGGATCGGTGTGCTTTAAGTACCAGGGTTAACTTTGAGACTTTATCTTGAAGAATCTTATTACTCCGATGAGATTTCTTTGTACTGAATTGTTTAGCTTTATTTGCTTGGTAGCCGCTGCCACTGCATCTGCACAGGACCACCAATTCACTGACCACGCCGTCGTTTCAGTGGCATCACTGCAGCCCGGGCTGCCCGTGCTCATTGATGGGAAAGAAGCAGGTGTTACCCCATTGCAATATTGGCCTCTATCGCCAGGCACACACGAGATCGCCGTCAAATGTTTGCGGCCGGAAAGTTGGCTGGATTTTGACTGGACTGAGACCTGCTCGCTTCAAGCCGGAGATACACTTGTTTTCCTCGCACGCTTGGTGAAAGGCTATTCGCTCAATTCAACCCCGTATGGCGCTGAAGTATACGTCAACGAAATTTTGCAGGGCACAACGCCATTCGTTTTGCGCCTGCCGGAGGGAGAGATCGCCAGTGTCGAGATTCGCAAGCCAGGGTACCAGCCCGTGCGAGTGCAAATCGGCAAAACAAACGGTTCGGAGCTGGCGGACACGCGCCTGTATTCATTCTCGTTGAAAGCAGAACAAGAGATTGCTCCCCTTCAGGAAATTGAAAAATCGCGCCGGTTGTTTCGCATCAGCCGGAATCGGCGCATTTCACTGGCTGCGGCAGGCTTGAGCCTGGCTTCCGGCGTTACGGCGATTCTGTTGAAAGACAAGGCGGATCATTATTACGGGCAATACCTCACCGCCAGTACCCCAAAGGAAATGGAAAAATTTTATGATCGCACCATCGACTATGACCGCTATTTCGGCGTTGCAACGGCAATTTTTGAAGCGAGTTTTGTGACCGCGTTTTATTTCTTTCTCAAATCGACTTCCGAGTAAATTTCTCGTGACACACACTGCCGAATGTTACTCATCAAAATCCCGTTGTTGATGATTTAATTGGACCGACGATACCAAAAGCATTCAAAGGTTTTACCGCTGACGCAAAAGATATGCGGCCTCGACCGGAAATCAGCGCGCACACTTGCGGCTCTGGATATTCTCACGCTCGAGGATCTTAGAGATGCCGATCCTGATTCCATCCTCCCACACATTCCAGGATTCGAATATGCTGAAATTCTGCGTTGGCAGCAACAGGCGCTGTTGCACACCTTTTGTGCCGGAATGACTTGCCGCGCGGCCGAAATCTTGGTCGATGCCGGCATCACCTCGATGGCAGAGATGGCACAGATTGACAGCACGCACTTTGTGAAAAAAATCCCGGAGCGCCGGCTGCGCGCCTGGAAATTCATCGCTGCCAATTTCCCTCCCAACCTGGTGCCGGAGCAATTGGAAATTGCGCGGGAAATTGAACCGCTGACCCCACCACAGGCGGTTGCCCTGTATGTGCAGGGACTGAAAACGCTTCACGATCTTCGTCAAATCGAGGTCAAGGTTTTGAATTTTGATTTTTTGCCCACGATTACCAAACGGACATTGGCGTTTTGGCAATATTTGGCGGCATTGCGCCTTGATTATGAAATTGGTCCGGCTTATGCCCATCGATTGCATGCGCGCTACCACGGCGATCGCACGAAAATTCGTCAGCGTCTCGATCGCGAGCGGGAAAATGTGCAGCAAAAGATTTCACGAACTCGATCGCATCGAAATCGTGGCGCGGTTGAATCCGTCACAAATCTCGAACTGGAGCAAGCCTGCCGTGGCCTGGTCGCAGCCGTTGGTCAAGACCAACGCCAGGCTCATCGCGAGCTGCAGCAAGCGCAGAAATGGGGTTCCGGACATGAAATCTCCGCCAGGCTCCTGCGCGCACTTGCAGACAATCCCGGGATCGACAAGGAAACCGTTATCCCCTGGATCTTGGAACGGCGGCTGGTTTCCAAGCGCGGTCTGTTCGATCTCATTAACCAGGTCATCGAAAATGAAGATGGCAGGAGCGCGCTGATCGAATCACTCGTTGCGCAATGGGGCGTGGGCTCGCTGCTCAAGATCGGTAAAGATTCGCCGGGAAAAGAGTCATTGGGTAATCTGCTTGTCAATATCTTTAAAGAAGGCGGCGATTGGTCGAATGTGTCCCAGCATGCGCTGAAGTTGCTCACTCTTGGCGGCGACATGGCAGCAAAATTGATGGCCCGGTTCAACCTTGATCCGGAAAAACTGATCAGCTCCGTTTTGCAGTCCGAGGCGCGTGAAAAGGAATCCTGGCTGTCCGAAATTTTAGGCTGTCTACGGGGAATGGGAAACTTCGATCAGATCAAGATTTCGACCATTCTCGAGTTGTACCAAGCAGGGAAAGACTTGATCCAACCGTTTGTGCAACAATTGTTCAAATCCGGCATCGAATCACTGGGCAGGATCGAGACGCTATTGCAGATTCCGCTCCAGAAGCTCGGCATGCAACCAGCAGAAGCGCGGGATGATGTTTTTGTTTCGATCTTCAAGGCCATCAGCACGACCGGTGTCGAAACCGAAGGCGGACTCGATGCAATGATGCCGTCGTTGATCAATTGGGTTCATCATAACGAGCAAGAATTGGTACCGCTTTCCGATGAAAGTTTGATCCCAGGTGAAGATGCCGGTGCCGTTCCGTTGGGTGTGCACCTGCTGGGCAAGGGCATCCAATCTTTTGTTGGCGATTATTATTCCAACATGCGCGCGGCGGATCGCTTTACCGAAAAGCTGATACAACATCTGTCCATCACCGATGAGCTGAAGCAGGAAGTTTGGCTGCATTTGACCAAGGTCCCCGGAATGCTTTTCATTCTCTTCCCGAAGCTTTTGGTGAAAGCCCTCAAAACCCCGATGCGAGTTTTTCGCTGGATCGGCCAATCGGCAAACAACATTCACGAGCAGGATCGCCAGCTCGAGATTCTGACCCTGCCCGCACCGGATCGCGAACATAAATATGTGATCCTCTCCGACATGCATCGCGATGCGCCAGAAGATGTGGTGGATGAATATTTTTTTGATTTGTCACATTTCTCCAAGAACCGGGATTTGTTTCTCCGGGCACTGAAATACTATCGTGAGCAAGGCTACACGGTGATCGAAAACGGCGACTGTGAGGAGCTTTGGTTCGTTCCTTCCGTGCGCAGGAACAAAGGCACCAAAGCCAGAGCCCAAAGTATTATCGACCCTGCCGGCCCCAATCGCGAAGTTTACGCGCTGCTGTCGGAACTGCATCGTCAGGGCAGATATTTTCGCACCCGCGGCAACCATGATGATTTCTGGGTGCAGTCACCCGAGAATACTGAACTGCTCGAGTCAACCTGGTTCACTGATGGCCCGCATGAGTTTAAAGTCTGGGATGCCTTGATCATTCCGGAAGTTCTGACGATGCATGATGATTACCTCGAGGCGCTGAAGAGAATCGCTGCGGCCAGACAGGGAAGCACGTCCTTGAATATTGATGATCTGGTCGATCTTTTTCCCGTGGGCTTGAGCCCTTACCGCTACAAACAGCGCGCGCCGTTGTTCATTTTCCATGGCCATCAAACCGATTTTTGGAACTGCGATGAGCACAACTTTTTGGGGAAAACATTGGTCAATTCCGTTGGCATCGTCGCCGATGCCATGACAACATTCCCGTATCATCTGCGCGGAATCGATTTCGCAGGCAACCCCATCGTCAAGTTTTCCAACGTATTCGCCCGTGTTCCCGTTGCCAATACCTGGCGGCCGGAAGATGTCGCGATCACCTTATCCCGCCGCATTGAACAATCGGATCGTGATGAGCGCAGACTGCAGAACGACATTTATTATTTTGAAATTCTCACTGCCGCCTTGTCCCTGGCGTTGAAATACCCCGGCCAAAAAGGATTGCGCCAGGTACAAATTTTGGCCAGTCACACCCATCGGCCACAGAGCCGGCCCCATTTGCATTTGGGAATTTTGCGCGTGCCGCATACCAATGCCAAATTACCCTTGAAGGTCCCGACATGGTATTACAACAGCGGCACCTGCGGCTGGTGGGAAGGCGTGCTGTGGGGAGTGGAAATCACCGATTTCGGACAGCCCAAACTTTTTTATTGGGAAACGCATCAGGAACAGCCTCGTTACATGCCCTGGGAGCTGCACGGCGACATTCCCGAATACGTCACCCGTTTCAAGGAAAAAGCAAAAATATTTCTCGGCAAGTTTTTTGATGCCGGCGCGGTGTTGGAAAAGAGCACCCAAAATCTGGTGTCGTGGGAACAAATTGATGAAGGGTTTGGTGAATTACGCCAAATCGATTTGAGCACACTTGATCCGCTGCAGCAGGAGGAGGCCTTGAACACTGCCTACCTTTGGGCGCTGCGCCATCTCGAAAATCGCCCTCAAACCTCCCAGTCTCTCGAAATAAGTGTCAATTTGAGCAACATTATTGTCCCGGAATCGCAACCCGCGCAGTTCAATTTGATTTCGGGAATTATTTCAAAGCCACAAGTGATCGCCGCCGCCTTGCGCGCGTTTGGAATCAATCAAAACTGGTTGAAACTGACCTGTCAACATGAGATGTATTATCAATGCGGCGCACTCTTCTTTTATGGTGCGCATTTTTTGCAAAACAGCCTGTGTAATCAATTGGGCTCACTGCTGAACCTTTTCATTGCGCATGAGAGGGATTTCATGGTTCGGCTCGATTCATCACGACAGTTGTTCTCGTTGAAATTGGGAACTTTGACAGAATAGGGAAGAAATATGGACATTGCGACATCGACTCGCGAGGTTGAAATTTCCGAAGTGCGCCTGCGTTTTCCCGAGAGAGCTGATTATGTCATCGGTCCGGAAACGGCTGTGCAGGCCATACAGAAGGCTCTTGACAAAATCCAGGGATTTCGTGAAAAAGATCTGCATTTTATTAGAGACATCGTCGGTCCCCTGGTTCCGAATGAATTCCGCAGTCTGATGCATACCCTGCAACTGACTCGGGCCTCCCTGTCATACCGATCCATTGTTCGCACGGCCGGGTACTTGACCGCTCTGGCAACCCGGCTGGGACTCGAGAAAAGATTGGACATGGTCAAGCACTATTACCGTCTGGCCGTGCTGCCATTCATCGATCTCATGCTCAGGGAGAAGATCGAAAAACTGGGCAAGGAAAAACCCCTGGGTTGGCGACTGCAGAAATTCGTCTACGCTCGTCTGCTCCATTCCATTGAATGTACAGTGGACAATCTCATCGGCTTGATTGCTCTGGGCTGGACTTTTTGCCCGGGCATCGGCGAGCCGGAAATGGAAACAGGTTTCTACAACCGTTTCGTCTTTGGCCGGCGCTGCGGATTTTTGGATCTGGGTCATTTTTTCAATTGCGCCATCGTTGCTTATCTTTACGGATTCGAGGAGGCGAAAAAGCGCGGCGAATCGACCGAGATCCAACAAAACCGGCTGCGGAGAAAATCCTGGCTGGTCTTCTTGCGCAAGCACAAATTTTTGCCGCTCATCACCGACCTTCTGTGGGGCTATGCCACCAGCGCCGATACCATCGAGGACCGCGCCTCGGATTGGTTCGGGATCTTGCTTGGCCAGAAGATGCGAGAGTATGCGAACAACGGTAAAATCATCGATTTCTTCATGGAACAGTGGCCGAAGTTGGTCAAAGGCGAAGTGCTCGGCCCGGAAGAGATGTCCATCTTTCGAAAAATTTATGAAGCCATCAAGCTTATCGCCGCCTCGGTCCGGCAGCGATTGGGAACCGGCGGCCGATTCGACCTCACGAATTACATGAAGGAATTTTTCATCAAGCATGACGCGATTGATCCCAAAGAGTTGCCGCCCGAACTTCTCGAGGAAATCATTCGTTTTTACACTGAAAAATATAACAGCGCAGAATGGGATAAATATACGGCGAAAGAGTGGGAAGTGGTGATTCCTCAGGAATTGTGGGAGCAGGTGGTCAGGCACAAATGGACGGAAGCCGAAACCGAGCTGCCGGTGAAAATTCAGATGAAAGACAAGGGGCAAAAGGTGGCGCCATATTTTGGATAGAATGGAGTTTCCCACAGCTTAATCTGTCAGGAATTAAAGAGGTCCGCATGTTCATACGTGATCTTGTCATCGTTTTGGGCTTCACCGTTGGATTCTTGATCCTGTTGTTTGTGCTGATAAAAATCAAACGGGACTGGCTGAAAGTGCAAGGTAATATCGATATGAGCCTGGTGATCATTGCCTTGCTGCCGTTTGTCGCCTATCTCATTTTGAGCGGCAGAGTGAAGCAGTTGACTGTCGGTGACTTCAACGTGACCTTTGTCGAGGAAGCGCGTGCCACCGAGGTGGCGGCGCTGGTGCCGCAGGAGCAGCGAAGCATGCCGCTGGAGGTCGAGCCGACGCATCCTTTTGCGAAAGGGAGCGTGCATGACCTGCGCTCCGGGCTGCTGCAACAAATTCAACAGCAGCGCTCAACCACCATGATCATTGATGCCCGTCCGGAAATCTTTTATAACGCCAGTGCCCTGCGCGCGTATCTCCTGGAGTTGAGCCGCTACGACTTCTTCAAGTATGTCGTTTTTCTCGAAGCCGGCCAGTTTCGCGGGTGGATGATGGCAGGCAGTTTCATGGCGTTGCTCGAGGTGCGCGGCAGTCAAGTCGAAGAGTGGATCAACCGCCGTGATTTTGCCGCTCTCGCGCGGGAAGGCATGCATACCGAAAAGATCGATGCCAAAGCCAGCGCCCTGGAGGCCCTGCGCCTTCTCCGGCAAACTGGCCAGGAGAATATCGCGGTGCTGGAGGCCACCGGCAAACTCGTGGGCATTGCCAGCCGTGATGGGATTATTTCTCAAATTGTCTCGCGCGCCCTGGTCAATGAAAACAAGTAACAATCCAATAAATTTGTAACAGTTCACCACCCCTTTTGAAATGTCATTCTGGAAGCAATAGCCATGTCTCGTACACGGGACATCCGATCACAGGTAAAAATTGAGTCCGCTCTTGGAGCCTGTCATGCAGGAGGCATCTTTTTGAGCACTACAACCATGCCTCATGCTGAACAAGACTCCCTGCGGGCGTAGCCCATGGGCGTAGCCCATGGGCGTAGCCCACGGCCGCAGGCTCTACGAGCTGTACGCCTGCGAAATGACACCACTACAGGGGATCCTAAACTGTTACATAAATTTTTCAGAAAGGAGGTGAAGCTGATGCATCTCGTAAATGTACCAGCTCGATTGCACCAGCTTGGCGTAATTCCGGTGGTCAGCCTCGAGCGCGCCGAATCGGCCACGGCTTTGGCCGAAGCTTTGCTTGTTGGCGGTTTACCGTGTGCGGAAATCACTTTTCGCACCGCAGCGGCGGAACCATCGATCCGTGCCATCTCGAGCGCTTTCCCTGAAATTCTGGTCGGTGCCGGAACTGTATTGAACGAGGAACAAGTTGAGCGGGCTGTTGCCGCCGGCGCCAAATTCATCGTCTCGCCGGGATTTTCTTCCACGGTGGTGAATTTGTGTCAGGAGAAAAATATTCCGGTCTTCCCCGGCATCTGCACGCCAACCGACATCATGATGGCGCTCGAAGCCGGCCTGACCGTGTTGAAATTTTTTCCTGCCGATGCATTCGGTGGATTGAAGACATTGAAAGCGCTCAGCGCGCCGTTTCCGAATGTCGAATTCATTCCCACTGGTGGCATTAGCGCCGCAAATCTCGAAGAATATCTCAGCTTCAAAAAAGTTCTGGCCTGCGGCGGCAGTTGGATGGTGAAGAGCGAATTGCTCAACTCGGGAAATTTTGCCGAGATTACCCGATTGGCCGAGGAAGCCGTGGCGATCAAACGGAAGGTGAGACCGGAATGAAAAAAGTGTCAAGCGCTGAATTGGTCGCGCGCAGGTAAAGAGCTTCAACGAAGACGGGGAAAATAACCACTGCCTGAATGCCCGGCGGCGAAATAAAAATGACACTTTATTGCCGGCTTTGATTCCGGCCTGCACAAGCATCAGGCTTTCGTCCTGGCAAAACGACCACCTCCAGCGTGACAGCCGGATTTACTCGTGGCTGGAACCGCTGCTGTCAACAGGTGGCTTGAACCCAAACTCTTTCGGCTTCTGGTCGCCAAAGAGCTTGATTTCTCCAAAAGTCTTCTCATACTTTTCGACATTCTCTTCCAAGGCGCGCACCAGAGATTTCGCATGCTGCGGGGTCATTACGATCCGGGCATGCACACGCGCTTTTGGCACCCCGGGGAAAAAGCGCACGAAATCGATGACAAACTCCGAGGGTGTATGATTGATGATGGCGAGGTTGGAATAAATGCCCTCGGCCTCTTTTTCGCCAAGCTCGATGTTGATCTGTTGTTGGACGACATTGTTGCTCATATGCTGCTCCGAAAATGACATGCAAGTCTCAGAACGATTCGGCCCGCGAGAACCGTGAAAAAATGCAAAAGCCAATTAACGCTTCACCTCCACCCGTAAACACGATACAAAAACTTTCTCAGATTGTCAACTGGATATTCTGCATTGACTTTTCAGCTTTTTTGCCTTAAATTGCTACAATGCCCAGAACACCGAAAAGGGCTTTTGAGCCTGAATCACGATCCCAAAGCGCTTTACCCTTGAAGGATGAGCCGGCGACCCTGGCACCACGCGCTTTTTTCGTTGACGGGTCCGCATTGGCTTATCGCGCTCATTTCGCGTTTATCCGCAATCCGCTCACCAATTCGCGCGGCCAGCCGACCAGCGCCATTTTCGGTTTCGTGCGCGCGTTGCTGAAATTGATCGATGAAGAGCATCCCGAGTATCTCGCTGTGGTTTTTGATACGCCGGAGCCGACCTTTCGGCACAAAACTTATGCCGAGTACAAAGCCACGCGCCAAAAAATGTCGGATGATTTACTGGAGCAGTTGCCGATGATTCGCAGCTTCTGCGAAGCCCTGGGTGCCAAAGTCATCGAATTGCCAGGATACGAAGCGGATGACGTCATGGGCACGCTGGCAAAAAGAGTGGCTGAGCAGAACATCGATACCTATCTCGTCACCGGCGACAAGGATTTCATGCAGCTGGTCGGGCCGCACACGTTCATTTACAACACCGGCAGAGGCGAGAAAGCTGAAATACTGGATGCCGATGGGGTTCAACAGAAAATCGGCCTGCCACCGCATCGGATTGTTGATTTTCTCGCACTGATGGGCGATACTTCGGACAACGTCCCGGGCGTCCCCAAAATCGGCGAGAAAACCGCACGCGATCTGCTGCTCGAATACGATACCATCGAAAATCTTCTGGCGCAAGCCGATAGCATCAAGCGTGCCAACATTCGTGACAGCTTGAAAGAACATCGGGAACAGGCGCTGCTCTCCAAGAAATTGGTAACCATTGATACCAACGCACCGTTATCGTTGCGTATCGAAGATCTCGCCCGTCGCGAAATTGACTCGGCAGCAGCAGCCGCGCTCTGCCGGGAATTTGAATTCAGCAGCTTATTGTCACGTTTCACCGTCGCCGGCACGGCCGCCGAGGCAAAATATCAATTGCTCGATACGCCGGAAAAAGTGAACTGGCTGGCGCAAAAGCTCGCCGAGGTCGAGTGCTTTGCGTTTGATACGGAAACGACCGCAGAGAATCCCCTACTTGCCGAATTGGTGGGCATGAGTTTCGCCTGGGAGGAGGGAAGTGCCTACTACGTACCGGTTGCACCACCGGACCTGGGATCGGCGGACAGCCCATCGAGCTTTTCGGATTTCTTTCTCCAAAGTGCAACAGGCAATACCGGGTTTTCACTCAAAAAAGTTCTCGCCCCCCTGCTCGAAGATCCGCATCGACCCAAATGTGGTCAAAACGCCAAATACGACATGCTCGTCATGTCCCGCTACGGTGTGCATCTTCGCGGCGTGGTTTTCGACACGATGATCGCCAGCTACTTGCTCAATCCCAGCAGCCGGCAGCACAATCTCGACGCGCTGTCGTTGGAGTATTTGAATTATAAAAAAATCCCGACGCACGAGCTGATTGGCTCGGGAAAAACCCAGATGACCATGCGCGAAGTGCCGGTGGCGAAAGTGGCGCATTATGCCTGCGAAGATGCGGATTTCACCTTCCGTTTGCGCAATCACTTCGCGCCCAAGCTCCGTGCAGCCGGATTGAGCGAGCTGTTTGAAAAGGTCGAAATGCCGTTGGTCGAAGTGTTGGCGGCGGTGGAAAGAACGGGCGTGGCGCTGGATCTGCCATTCCTCAAAAAGATGTCGATGGAGCTCGAGGCAACGCTTGGCATGCTGATGGCGGAAGTTTATGAACTGGCCGGTGAAGAATTCAATCTGAATTCACCGAAGCAACTGGAAAAGATCCTTTTTGACAAGCTGAAGCTGCCGGCTTCGCGCAGAACCAAAACCGGCCGTTCCACCGACGCAGATGTGCTGGAACGACTGGCGCCATATCACGATTTACCCAAAAAGCTTTTGGAATATCGCGAGCTGGCCAAGCTGAAATCCACTTACGTGGAGGCGCTCCCGCAACTCGTCAATCCATTTACCAGGCGTGTGCACACCAGCTATAATCAGGCGATTGCAGTGACCGGTCGTCTCTCTTCGAGTGAGCCGAATTTGCAAAATATTCCGATTCGTACAGAAGTGGGCCGGCAAATTCGCCGCGCGTTTATTCCCGGCGAAAAAGGCTGGAAGCTGCTCGACGCCGATTATTCACAAATCGAATTGCGCATCGTGGCGCATCTCTCCAAGGATGCGGCGCTCATCGAAGCGTTTCGTAATGACGAAGATATTCACACCTCGACGGCGGCGCGGGTGTTCAATGTCGATCCCAGGGAAATGACCCCGGAAATCCGCCGGCGCGCCAAGGAGATCAATTTCGGCATTATTTACGGCATGGGGGCTTATGGCCTGAGCCAGCGCCTTGGTATTACGCCGGAGGAAGCGCAAAACTTCATCACCAACTATTTTGTGCAATATCCCGGCGTCAACGCGCTGATGATGGGTTTGGTGGCGGAGGCGCACAAAAAAGGCTACGTGACGACGCTGCTCAATCGCCGTCGCTATTTGCCCGACATCAACAGCGACAATCGCCGCATGCGCGAGTTTGCCGAACGCACGGCAATCAACACCCCGATTCAAGGCACCGCAGCGGATTTGATTAAAATTGCGATGATCAACATTCACCGCCGGCTGCAAGAAAAAAATATGCGTTCACGCATGATCCTGCAAGTGCACGATGAGCTGGTCTTCGAAGCGCCGGAGGAGGAGTTGACGGATTTGGGGAAATTGGTGCGCGAGGAGATGAGCCAGGCGATTCGTTTGGATGTGCCGATCAAAGTTGATATCGGAATCGGAGAGAACTGGCTGGAGGCACATTGATGGGAAGCGCACACCCAGCGCGACCCCGGGCGGTGCGCAGAATCACATGACTATTGCCCATCCGAAAAAAACCGATTCAACTCGTCATCGCGAGCCGTTCTTAGCTTTCTCCTCGAACTCGCACCAGTCGTGCATTCACGAAGATTGCGTGGGAAAAAAGCGCCTCGCAAGAACACTCCCTACTTTGTCATGCTGTAAGCATCCTTTTAAGCAGAAGCACAACGCTCATGCTGAAAAAGATCCCTATAGGCGTAGCCTTGCAGGATGACACTGAAGAGGTGTTCTTCCGGAAAGAATGGCTGATACACTCGCAATGACGTCAAGATTGGACTTTTCGGACAAACACTGACTCTGAGGCGTAAACACGTTCGTGTCCGCAATTGCTTGGTTCCTTTATGCAGTGTAAGCATTGGCTTGCCGCCATCCTCTTGATTCTCCTCGTGTTTTCTGCGCCGAGTTTGGCGCAGCAGAAGGCGGATAATGTTTCAACCCAATCCCCTCGATCAATCTGCCATATTATTAGAAGTGATATTTTGGCCTCTGCTTGTGATGCGGGCCATGTCTTTTCCGCGCCATTGCGTTTTGGCACAACCGAGTGGCTGGTGACCGGCGCCCTGATTGGATCAACGGTTGCTCTTTTCCCGGCGGATGAATCGATCCGCACATTTTTCAAGAGACAGCACAATAAAACCCTGGATGGGATCATGGAGGTTGGGCGCACCTATGGGAGCGGCGTGCCGACATTCGCGATCAGCGGCAGTTTATATCTTGGTGGCCTCGTATTTAACAATGAGGGTGTTCGGCTTACGGGTCGTGAGGTCTTCGAGTCTTTTGTATTTGCGGAGATGGTGACGACTTCGCTCAAAGTGTTGATCGGTCGCAGCCGTCCTTCCACCGGGGAGGGCGCATTCCGCTTTCGCGGCTTTCAGTTTAAAGCGGCGACGACCTCACTTCCCTCGGGGCACACCACGGCGGCATTTGCCTTGTCCTCTGTGTTGGCGGCGAGAATTGATAAAACCTGGCCGGCGATTGGGCTGTATGGCCTGGCGGGCCTCACCGCTGTCTCGCGCATATATCATGATGCGCATTGGGCTTCGGATGTCTTTCTCGGCGCGGTAATCGGCACCGCGGTTGGCAATACCATCGTATCGCGACACGACTTGCGTCCAAAGAAATCCTGCTGGATGATTGTGCCGGCGCCGAACGGGCTGAATTTTCGTCTCAGCTTTTGATGGCGTTCGTTCGACAAGAATCCACAAATCACTGTCCTGCAAGTGCTCGACTATTGGCGCGCGGGAATGCCCATTATCCACGAGCGCGAGTTTCAGATGCACGTCGCGGCGATGCATTGCTCGTATCCGGCGTTATTGCCGGAGCGGTTTCGGAAGAAGAGCGCGGAGGAGCTGATTGCGGCGACGGAGAGGTTGAGGATGTTGATGCAGTTTAGGTGAGAGACATGATTTCATGGCGTAAAAACGCCGATTCCCGGCCTCCTATTCAGCCATCTTACCCGTCAAAAGCAAACATCACAGCGCCCGCAATCCCACCTGCATCAGCTTGAACCCACTCTGATTCCGAATCTCCAAAGAAACAGCCTGCGGCAGCTTGTAGTTGGTATCACGCATCAACAGCACCTCTTCGCCATTGATGAGCAACTTGAAAATCGGCCCCTCTTTGGTCAGCACCGCTTTCACCACCTTGTTGCGCCAATCGATATGCTTCTCGACCAGCGTGTTATTCAGTTTGTACCAGCCATAGACATCAATCGTCATCGTTAACGAGCCAAGATAGGCGATCAAATGCGTTCCATAAGCTTGGTTGCCAAACTGAAAGACCGTGGTGAATTCGAAATTCTCCGGAAAGGCCACATTGTCGATGAGAACCTTGTGCGATTCCTGCCGCTCGAAATCGGTGACGAACTTCTGGCGCCCGTCACTTTTGACCATCAGCTTCTCGCCACCCAACCAGCCCTCCGGTAACATACCTTCCTGTACATTTTGAAAGTCCTCGAAGAAGACATAACCCACCGATGCTGATGGCGTCGTTGTTAGAGTTGGTGGTTGCGGCAGTGGTGTCGTCTTGCCGCCCGGCGACCATAGAAAGGTGTTGAACATCTTTGCAACATTTTCCGTTTTGGCAATGCTCTCTCCGGCTACGGCCAGCACCGTTCCGGCGCGCACGTCAATCAGCCGCGCGTTGGCTTTGATCTCGTCGCCAATGTCACTCAGCGAGCCGGTGATAATGGCATCGGCGCCGACCGCCTTGCCGATTTCCTGCGCCTGCGTGATGTCGATGATGCCGGTTTGTGTCAACGCATGCTCGCGCATGACCTGATGCAACAGGCCGCGCTCGACTAACAAGAATTTACCTTTCTCGAAAAACGCTGTGGTCAAATCCTCTGCCATAAATTTTCCAAGTTGAGAAATGCGGCCTTGCAAATCCAAAAACTCCAACACACCGACTTTGAATTGTTTGGCTTCCATCAAGCGTGCGGCCAGTTTGTCCGCCAGATTGCGTACTGCAACTTCGAGAGCAGCGGCAACCGTCGTGCTGGGAACACTCGGAGACGGCGCCGGTTCGATTCTTGGTTTTTCAGTGGTAGGAGTTTCCGGTAGTGCTGGCGGCGCATCAGCTTTTGTAGTCGTATTTTCATCCAACACCAATTCCATTAGACGAATGAGGCCCGCCGTGCGTGGCAAGTTGGCGCGATGCGTTCCAACAACTTGCTTTTTTGCTACGCTGTAAATATCAATCACTAAAACAAATTCCCCGGCGCCATCGATGATCCGGCCACGCAATAGAGCCGACACGCCTAATGCTGCTGCTATCGCCGCGCCATCTTGCGGCCAGCGTATCGCCGCCAGACTTGTTTCATTGCGCAGAATACTCGCGGTCTGGTCTGCTGCTGTGACTTCGAGCATCTCCTGCCTGGCGAGTTTCTTGCCGATCTCGGCAGCAAGATATTCGGCAAGGCCGGTGCGACGATTCTGGGCATCGCGAAAAGGCAGGATGGCAACCGAGAGCAGGCGACGAAGAGAAAGGTCGGAGCCAACTTTTGTCGTGATCAGATTGATTTGATGATGAACCTCTTCCGCGTCAATCTGCGCCAGCAAGCTTTGCATGCGAGACTGGTAGTCTTGCGGGAATGTCTTTTCCGAAATAAGGAAAAGGCTGACGACGGCGAAGATAAATGACTTCATGATGGTCTCCTGAATCGCACTGTTGAGCGATACGCTCATTTTTGAAAAAGGGAACTGCGGGGACTTCGCCATTGTTTTACCAACGACTCGACAGTCCCCTACACCCAATCGGTTTATTGATTCTTGGCAATTTCGTCGTGCATGCGTTGCACCGCATCTTGCAAATCCTGGCGGGCGCGCACAACCTGTTCACGTTTCATGCTCTCAACGAAAGCGGCATTGGCAGCGCCTATCGGATAACTGACAAGAACGTAGCATCGCCATAAACCATTTTCCATGGTTTGGCTCTGCTTCATCACCTTTGAGCCGACCAATTCCACATTCACTGTATTCTGAATGACTCTCTCCGTGGCAGCGCTCAGTTGCGACTCCACTCCTTCGCCCGCTTCCGTGATCAGACGTTGAGCCATAGATTTTAGACGAGAGCTTATTTGCTCGCCAATTCCGGTTCGCGCCTGCAAAGTCGCTTTATCGATGGCTAATTGCAAATCCTTGGAGGTCGCCGTGGCAGCCGCATATAACGTGTCCTTGTGAGACGGAACGCTGGAAAACCATGCCGGTGGGGATGCGAGATTGGTCGCGCCGGTCGAGCCTTCGCCCGAAGTCATCTTCTTGGCGCCGCCGCAGGCCAAAAACAGCAGGCACACCGCAGAGAGCACCAACAAAAGCATTCTCGACTTCATAGTAACTCCTCCATTGAATATAGTGTTAGATTTGAATTGAAGATTTATATTCAGTCATTTGTAAATTGCAAACCGTCAATACGTAAAGATTGCTCGGAGATTCTTTGGCGCCTTGGCTTTTTGATTTCTTGGCTTCTTGCCTCATACTACAACGTTAAGTCGACATCTTTCACGCTTGATGTCTTTGTAGACACTGCCGAATCTTGGCAATCTCACAGCGTAAGCCTGCGGCCGTAGGCTGTGAGTAAGTGACCGTAGAAGCTACGAGCAAATTGAGCGACTTACCATGGCAGCGCATATTGTCAGATGTGGGCTGCGCCCGTAGGGTGCTTCAAACAGCGTGTTCCAGCAATAATTTTTGATGTACCCACTCCTCGCAGAATGGGTATCCAGCCATATTAGCTTGTGTCTTCAAGAACCCACAACTTACGTTGTGGGATTCAGAGATAAATATTCGCCCGACGGTAAACCATCGGGCTAAGAGGTGAAAGACGGCTCAAGCCGCCTGGTCAGCCATCTTTAGATGGCTTCCATTTTTTAGCTGTGGGATTCATCCCACAGCGGTGGTTTCCACAAAACTCATCTCCTCCCCGGCCGATATACCTCATACGCTACCACCCGATCCGTGCGTTTATCCGGCGGAATATTGGCCAGCCAGCGCGGCAATTCGATAAAGGCAAAGCTTTTGGTTGCGGTGCTGCGCAAAGCTTCGTCTTCATCGCGCCATTCCGGCGCAAACTTGTAGCGCTGTTTGGTGGCGACAACATAAATCAGCTCCGTCGCGCGCTGCATGCCCGGCAGCAAGCTCACCTGCAAGCTGAGACCGACTGGCATCAAGTGCAAGCTCGAGTCCGCTTTCAAACGATTGTCCTGCATGTAGAGATTGGGAAACAGCACCACCAAGCTGTCGTTGGCCATAACGTTGAAGACGTACACGTAGCAATCCTGCGTCGCTTTGATGTTGATGGTCATGAGCTCGTTTTCGCGGTAGATGTCTTTGTTGGTCTTCACCTGCAAGCTAAAAGTCGGATCAGGTTCGCTTTGTTCAACTGCCACTTGCGCGCGGATTTTCACTCTATACTGGAGTTGCGGCGGCTTGCCAGGGACATTGGCGAATGTCACCGGGCCTTCTTCCAACACTTCTTCCCGTACCACATGACCGTACGCCACGTCACGATTCACCGAGGCGAAAAATTCCTGCAGCGCTGTGGTTTTTCCTTCCTGCATGCTTTCGCTTTTCACCCCAATGCTCTCACTGCGTATTTTGACACCGGCAACAATGCGCACCGCCTCGGCGCGGGCTTCGTTGAGGGCGGCGGTGCGCGCCTGCTGCTGGTTCATTTCCGCCATTGAGGCCAAACCCTCGGTCGTGGTCGTATCGACCCGAGGATGGCGCTGAGCGAATAGCAGTGCCGGAATGAAAAGCAAGGGAACAACGATATTGTGAGCGCCTAAAGGCGCAACTACGAACTTCATTTCACCACCTCGCTATAGTCCACCATTACCCTTTCCGGATCGGAGGAAAATGCCACCGGTTCTTGTGGCCGTTGAAATTCCCGCATCGACCAATATGGCACGCCGTTGTTCGGATCTTTCAGAAAGGCCTTCATCTCGCCCGCGGTGATCTTGCGGTCGCCATTCGCATCGGCTTTGCCCCGCAGACCTTTGAGAAAGAAATACGTAAACAGGCCGTGACGCTTTTCCGGATACCAGTGCGAGACTTGCTCGATCTGCGAAGAAGTGAAAAAAGTCACTGCGGGGTGCAACATCAAGGGGTTCTGCACCTGCAGGCGGACGGGACTGATGTTGCGGATGATCGCTCTGCCATCGCCGCCGTAGCCGCTGAAACAGGCGTCAATGATGATGGTCAAATGCCTGGCTTTCAGGTTGGCGAGATCAAAATATAACTCACCGAGGCGGTAGGCGTTGTCGGCATTGACGAAGTTCGGATCGCAATCGTACGGCACCAGAAAAGCATCTTTCGCATTGGGGTCGGGCGCGCCATGTCCGGCGTAATAAAAATAAACTTCCGAAATCCCTTCGCGGATATAACCCGGCAGCTTACGACGAATGAGCGTTTTAAAAGCACCCGCAGTGAGAGGCTCATCGGGATTTTGTGGCAAGATGTTGTCAGGTTTCACGCCCAGGGTATTGATCAAGTAATCCCGAAACACCTTCGCATCGTTGGCCGCATAGGCGACGGCCGGGATTTGTGGATTTTGATAATCGCGAATGCCAATCACCACCGCAATGGCGTCCGGATTTTGTAGGTTGGTGTGGCGCGGCTCATCAGTGTAATCGTACTCTTGTACGGCAAAGCCGATTTCTTTGGTGATGCGATCAAAATTTCTTCCCGATATTTCCACCTCGAGCTCGACCTGATCATCCTGTGCCTCGCGATCCGCACTGATCGGCACCTCCAGAGTGGTGCTGCTCTTTGGCGCCAGATTATCTACCCGTATGCTTTGGGAGAAGGCGAGGTTTTCATGCTTGCGGTTGAGATAGCGCAACCTCACTTCTATTCCTCGCGCCTGCCCCTTGCCGGAATTTTCGAGCGCGATTTTGACGGCGCCGATTTCTCCACCATCCAGCTTGCCATTACCATTAGGCTCAGTAAATTCGATCTCGGCGTGCATCTCCGCCGGTGCCTGTTCCTCGATCTTTTCTTTTTGCCGAAGGACGTGACTTTCCTGGCGCTTGCTCCAAAAGCCCAAGCCCACGGCCATTTCAAAATAGGGGCCGGACATATCGCTCGGCACTCGCGCAAACTCTGGATGCGTAGCGGTATACTTCCGGATCTGAGTGATGTAACCGAGTTTAAAAAGGATCAAATTACGGCGGAACTCGAGCCCGAAATCATAAATCTGCGGAAAAGTTTCTTCGATATATTTGGAACTGCCGGTGCCATTTTCATCACGGCGTTGGCGATAGAGCTTTTTGAAAAGTGATGTGTTCGCCGTCAGCATCAAGGAATATTTCGAGAAGAAACCCTTGCCCGCCCAACGCCGCAAAAGCGGAAAGCTGATGCCCGTCTCGGCCCAATTCACCAATACTGCTGCCTCCCGATCGAAAATAAATTCTCGAAAGGCGAAAGCACGAAAGACATTCAGGTTCAGCCCGAAATAGCGCGAGGCGTAATTCCACATCATGCCGGTGGCCGTGGTGCGGTAGCTGATGGTGGAAAAGTCGCTGGAGATTTCACGACCCTGATAACCGACGAAGGCGAAACCAGTATAAAATCCGGGCTTGTTTTCATGGACGACGTATGGTTCCGCTGGCGTCTGCTCTTGGGCATGAACGGAACCGAAACTGCAAAGCGCTAATAGCAAAACAAATTGTAAAATAGCTCTGTGTTTGGTGGAAGATGTGCACATGATCATTTTTCCCCTCCTTCGGTAACCAAAGTACCTAACGCAAATTGGCATATTCGTTAATCGAGCATTTACTCTTCAATTCTTTCGCTCACGAGTGATACCCCAAGGCAAATAAAAATCAAACCTCTTAGCCAAATGGAAAATGGTGGCACCAAAGAACCAAATGAGTACATTAAAGCTAAAATGACAAGTATTCCTCCACTAATCACGGCAAGCCGTTCATCTACTTCTGGAATCTTTTTCCCTATTAGTTCAGCACATTCTTCTGGGCTCTTACTGTGCGTTATACAATATCCAGTTCTGGATATGATTATGATAACAAAACCACAAATAAATATTAACAAAGTAACCAAAAAATTATGCCAAGAGGCTAGAGGGGTTATACCTCCTTTTAATCCAACAAATTCTTGTATAGGATCAACGCTAACAATTGCCGATAACTTCTTGGCAAAACTTAGCCCTAGAAAGCCAAGAAAATCAATAAATGTTAGTAAACCTAAGGCAATCTTGACAATCAAAAGAATCGGAAAAAATAGAAACCGAAAAATGAGTTCACCTACTATCCAAAAAATCAGGGCTAATATTACTGTAATGTAGGTTTCTAGGCCTTTATAATATAAAACCAATTTGTTAATAAATGAAGGTCGAGGATTGTTTGTTTTTAGGGCGTAGTAATCCATTATCTTTTGAGGAAGAACAGTTCCTAACGATTCAAATTTTCCTTCTTTTGGATAATATCGTACATACTCGACAGACGAAAACCAAAGACCGCTGCGTGATTTGCCAAGTTGATAAATAGTGTATCTGTACGATAAATTGAAATTGTCAGATTCTTTACCGATAATTTTCACAAATTCATCTCTCTTCTTTAATAATCCCGCTTCAGAACTAGCGGGTAAGATGCCCATCCAAATGCACAGTATTAGAATCGAGTTTAATAGCCCTCTGTTATTCATTGACAATTCCTCCTCATGAATTGGATTTGCATCATTTCGGAAAAGTTATAACAACGATGGGGGGCTGTCTGCGCTACAAACGTCGGCGATTCATCACCGCAAACGCTACGCCCCACACAAACGCCAGCAGCGAGGCAAACACGGCGGTTGAGAGCAACGAGGGCGGAATCTGCTTGCCGAATTTGGCAACAAGCCAATTGCTGAGCCATAAGCCGACGTCATCGAAAATTCCAATGAAGAATGGAATGTAGGACCGCAAAATGGCAATGAGCAATCCCGCCGTGATGACCGAAACGAAAGTCGCCAAACCATGGGAAAGTCCGTGTCGTTTGGGCATAAGCAACTTTCCTCAGTTTTTAGTTGAAACGTTTGCGCTGCGCTGCACCGACCAGTCGAATTTTTGGGCACTATCCTCTGCAAAAATCCATTGGCCACTCATGGCGTTACCATCGGGAGAAAGCGTGCCGGTAAATGTGCCAACGAGCGAGCCCTTTTGCTTTTGCATGAGCGTGACTTCCAGTGTCGCCGGATTGAACCGGACTTGCAACTCGATTCTCAGAGGCGGCGAGCTTTCCGTCCACCGTACTTCGCTGTAGCCGAGCCCATGGTCCGCTTCAAATGACTCAATGACGAAAAGCAACAATTGTTTGCCAAGAGTTCCTTCCCATCGGCCAAGCAATGAATGCCGGGACTGAGGCGCAAGATCAAAACCGATGTTCTTACCTCCTTCCGTGATGCGGGAACTGTCAAGCTGAGTCTGCTGTTCCGCAAGCACCATGAAACTATCCGTCGTGCCCGAGATTTCGGCAGGAAGCGGCGGAGGCGTTGATTCCTGTTCCCCAACGAATGGGGATGCCCTCGGGGGGATGAATCCCTCGACTTTGGCCAATGTGTGATAGAGGTAGCCGATGCGAGTTTGACCAGCTTGCTGATGCCGTACTTTGTACCACCCACTTTCCTCTCCCAAAATGGTGATCATCTCTCCGGCGCCAATTACACCAATTGTCGCTGCTCGTGTAGAAGGCCCGGCACGCAGTCGCGCTCCTTCCGGGGCAATGACTTTGGCTTGCGGCAAACTGGGGGGCGTTTGACTGATTATTTTCCCGGCGCGAGATACGAATATGCGCCTTGCTTCCATGAAATACTGTTCGCCTATCCAACCGCCCAAACAGGCGAAGAGAGGAATGACGAAGACCAAAATGGTTTTATCCGGATAATGCTTGAAAACCAATCTGGCGATCATCCAGGCGATTGGCACGGGAAGCGTAATCATGAAAGCCAGCGGCGAGAGGTACCAGAGTAGAGCCCCTCCCACCATCAGCCAAAATGCCCCGCTCTTTTTCCCATTATTGAGGGCGAGCAAGCCGGCGCTAGCAAGCAGCAGCGCCAGGGCAATTTCAATAATAAAACCATAAGGTCGTGTCAACACCCGGCCGATGGCAGAACGAAAATCCTGCACATTATAAATCAGGTATGCGCCGCTGAGGAGCATCGCCAGCCAAGTGGCGTTCCGCGCCTGTCGTTTGGCTGTTTCGTAAAATCCGGTCACGGATATTTTCAAACTATGGCTTTGAAACTCTGCCGTAAGTACTCCGAGAGGTGCTCTTGCAGTTCGGGCAGTAGCGTGCGCCATTGCTGCCAGGACATTTGTGACAATACCTTTCGCCGCAGTCGCGGCATTCATAGACATCGAAATAGGCGGCAGACCAACTGATGTCGTGTTTGTCCGCACCACAATTGGGGCAGGCGGAAATGTAATGCGCCATCGTATTGTCTCCGTATTTATTTACTCCTCCGAAACGTCACCACATAATAAATCGTATACTCCGCCTTGCGGCCGATTAACGCGCCGAGACAGCCCGGCCGCGCCAGGACGCCAACTTCATCCACACGATAAAATTCCCACCCCTCGGCAGCTTGACTGTTGGCAATGGATTCCAGATAGGCCGCTGCTTCGTTGCCACGCTGTTCTTTCATTTTGACCGTGACATCTTGCGGGATTTGGATCATCTTGTACTGGCTACGCCCGTAGGGTAGGCCATATTCCTTCCTCCGATCTTGTCTGATTCTTTGTATTAGCGGAGAAAAACTATCATAACCGCAAAAATCTGGTCGGAAAGCCGGACTTTGCCGGACTTCACTTCTTATTGCTTTAATTCGTTTTCTTCAATTTTGTATTCTTGATCATAGGTAGCTCTACCGATGCTCTTTACAACGTACATTGCCACCCATCTTATCCCACAGGCTGAGCTTTTTCCCGCACACCTCACAGCGGCCTTCTGCCCGCCACTGCTGACGAAGTTTTTGTTCTTCTTTGCGCTTACGCTCATCTTCTTCCATCTTGCGCTGGCGTTCCTTTTCCTTGCGCTGGCGTTCCTTTTCGGCTTTGCTCTGAAGCTCTTCTACGCGCTTAATTTCCTCTATTCGTGTCCACTGTGTTTTAGTCATGATCTTATATAGTAGTCCCCACAGCTTCACCGTATGATCCTCTGACCCGCTGGCTAACAGCGCACCGTCAGGAGAGAAGGCCACGCTCAAGACCCGAACGGAATGCCCTTTCAGCGTGCGCAGCTCTTTGCCGGTTGCGACCTCCCAGAGCTTCACCGCCCATGACCCGCTGGCTAACAGCGCACCGGCAGGAGAGAAGGCCACACTATTGACCCAGTCGGAATGCCCTGTGAGCGTGCGCAGCTCTTTGCCGGTTGCGACCTCCCACAGCTTCACCGTATGATCCCGTGACCCGCTGGCTAACAGCGCACCGTCAGGAGAGAAGGCCACGCTAGTGACATAGTTGGAATGCCCTGTGAGCGTGCGCAGCTCTTTGCCGGTTGCGACCTCCCAGAGCTTCACCGTATGATCCGATAACCCGCTGGCTAACAGCGCACCGTCAGGAGAGAAGGCCACACTGTCGACATCACTGGAATGCCCTTTGAGCGTGCGCAGCTCTTTGCCGGTTGCGACCTCCCACAGTTTCACCGTATCATCCCATGACCCGCTGGCTAACAGCGCACCGTCAGGAGAGAAGGCCACACTACTGACCCAGCTGGAATGCCCTTTCAGCGTGCGCAGCTCTTTGCCGGTTGCGACCTCCCAGAGCTTCACCGTTTCATCCCATGACCCGCTGGCTAACAGCGCACCGTCAGGAGAGAAGGCCACACTGTCGACATCACTGGAATGCCCTGTGAGCGTGCGCAGCTCTTTGCCGGTTGCGACCTCCCACAGTTTCACCGTATGATCCCCTGACCCGCTGGCTAACAGCGCACCGTCAGGAGAGAAGGCCACGCTATTGACCCACTTGAAATGCCCTGTGAGCGTGCGCAGCTCTTTGCCGGTTGCGACCTCCCAGAGCTTCACCGTATGATCCCCTGACCCGCTGGCTAACAGCGCACCGTCAGGAGAGAAGGCCACGCTATTGACCCACTTGAAATGCCCTGTGAGCGTGCGCAGCTCTTTGATTTCAAGAGGAACTTCAAGATAATCACGAAACCGTTTCCGGGCAGCCTGTATCGCCATCAGGCAATCTAAGTAATCAAAATAACGGTCGCGGGCAAATAGGGTCTTTGCCTGGCTCAGCAGCTCTTGCACCTCCTTTTCCACCGATTCATCGAGAAACACATATTTGCCCAACTCTTTCTCGAAATTAGCAATATTCGTTTCGGCATTTTCCCGGGCTTCCCGGCGCAAGCGCTGCAACAACTCCTGTAACGATTCGGAAATGCGGGAAAAATCGGCATCGGCGGTGGCTTTCAGGGCATAATTCCGCTCCTTACGGATGACCAATTCCAAACTCGGCAGGCCGGAGGCATCCCCCTGCGCGGCCAGGAACTTGGCGCGGTTGTAAAAGGCTTCCAAAAGTTCCGGGTAGAGTTCCGCGGCTTTTTCGCTGAACTGCACTGCAGCCGCATCATCACGGCGCAGATAGGCGGCAATACCGGCGTGCAGGTAGCTCTCCCCGGCTTGTTGGTTGCGTTTCTCGGCAGCGTAGTATTTGCCCGCCAACGCAAAATAACTCAATAACTCTGCGCCTTTTCTATATCCAACAGCTCTTGCTGGTAGAGGTAAAGCTGCCCCAGGGAATAGAGCACAAAGGGATCAGTTTTCTCCAGCGGCTCGGCTTTTAGGAAATTTTCCAGCGCCTCAGCATACAGCCCGTTGCGGTAGTGCTTGCAGCCCTGCTCCACGTAATAGCGCCGCTCTTTCTGGAAATCAGGGATGCGTAGTTCTTTGTAAATATCACCCAACAGGAGATTTTGCACCTCCAGCTTGTGGAGCAGACCGCTCATCGCCCAGTTAAAGTCCGCCCGCAGCCCGGCAATGCCGCTGGCAATTTCGTTTAATCCATAAGCCATGCGCTCAAACCCGGTTTCCATGCTGCGTTCCAGGGCTTCGGTGGAAGCGACTATCGACCGAGTCTGCTGGTCAATGGCGCTGCTGACGCCTCGCTCCGCCCGGCGGATGCCCTCGGTGATGTCATCCACAAAGGCCTGTGCCTGGAGATACTGTTTCCAGCTCAGGCCGCTCTCGCGGTAATAAGTGGCCATGTGTGCGCCTCTACTGTTCTATAGAATCCTATTTTAATTTGGGTAATGCAATTTTATTGTCGCAATAAAAGGTACGACTTTGTATTCCATGATCGCTCCCTTCTCCATAAGGTGAATCACTCATACAAAAAATGTTATTGAAGAACATCCAAAATACTGTCATTTTCAAGTAATAAATCAGTCCTCCGAAGCGGAGGGCGATGCTCTAGCATGGCAAAGCTGAAGTTTAGCGCTCCGCATTCAACTGGTTAATTTCATACTTTCCCATTATGAGAGACCTTTACTCTTGAAATATCTTTCGAGATCGATATTCCAGGTGTTGCCCAAAATAAAAAAGAGATCTCTTTCCTGATCCTTGATTTTTCCATCCGCTGCGATCAGGTCGAGGGCAAAATCCAGCAGAGTCATTCGATCTTGGGCACTGCTGGAATTTTTGAAAATCAGTGCCGCATGCTCCAGCTCATCGACCATGCCTTCCGACGTCATGCTGGAAATGACATCAACGACTTTCTTGGGGTCGAAGTTGATCTTGCCGAAATTGGCATTGAGGAAATCGAAAATGACATCCACTTCCCGTTTGTCGACATAGCCATCGACCGATGCCAGAAAGTAGAGCACTTCAAAAGCAGCTTGAAATTTATCCATACAGGCCTCCTCGCGTGAGTGTAAAAATTGATAATAGTGATTTCAAACGGTAACCGCCGTTCTCGCCGGTGCCGGCGCAAGTCCCGATTGTTGAATGAAAACCTGACAAAAATCGGCAAAAGCCGAATCGGCCATGGCATCGTAGACTTTGTCAATTTCCTCTCCTTCCGCAGTAAATTGAAGCGCCGGCTTTGATTCAAGGTCGATTTCGTATGGATTCGGACGATTCGGGATGCGAATCGCCAACGACCATAGAAATTCCACGCCGGTGACCAACGTTCGTTTCTCTTCGGGCAAATGCTTTTCACTGGTGGGATAGTAATAAGCGCCACTGGTTTTGACCTTGTAATCAACAGCAAAGCAAATTTGATTGCTGAGCGGTTTCTCGTATGTTGTAAAGCTAAGAACATCTTCGGGAGTGATTTGACGAAAAGCAAGGCTCAGCATTTCAGTGATTCGGCTTTCGCGCCTTTTGTTTTTTTCCGGCGTGAAGGAGGGATTGGCCGGCAGCACTTTTTGATCGAATAGCTGAAAATAAACTGCTTTATCGGCAATTTGATTGTCCGCCGTATAGCACACCGCCACCTGGAAATTGTCGGTCGCTTTGATGTACTCGAACATATCCAAAATGGCGCGCGTGATGGTCGTGTCCTGTTTTGCAATCAAGGCTTTGTATTTTTTGACGGCGGCCTCCACCATCACCCGCATGAGCTGGCGCGCTTCTTTGAAATATCGCCGCGACGAGGAATGTTTTTGGCAGAAGGCGCGATAGGCACCGGCCGTATTTTTGTTTTTGGCCTCACGAAAAGCCTGTTTTACCGGCTTGGCATCCGGCAACTTTATCGCCGCAATCACTATGGCAAGAGCGATGGTCACATAAATCCAAGTCTTGGGTTGAAAAAGAAAAGGAACCGTGAAGCTCGCTGCACTCATGAGCACAATGAAACTGGAATAGCCAATCGCCTTCAAATTCAAGGGCCCCATCCATTCTGCTGCCCGCTTAATGCCTTTGCCCAATCCGTAAAGACAAATGCCGAAGAAAAGCAATCGCCAGAACCAGCCGGCTCTGGAGGGTTTGGGATGGACAGTAAAGCTGCTCATGATTTCCGCAAAGCCGGCAGGCTCGCGTTTGGCATGAAACGCCCGAAAAGTCATGGCGTAGCCATAATTGGCTTTGGTGAACAATAAAACACGAACATCGATTTGTCTTCCCCGCCGTGAAAATTGCCGGTAAACTTTCTCCACCGCCTTGATCCCACTCACCTGCGTGGTGTCGGTGCGGAGTAATTTCCCAAAAGATTCCCCGGCAACCTCCTCTGAAGTCATTACGGTGATGAATTTTTTGCGGTCAATGTCATTTTTCGTCTTGAGCGCAAAAATCTCCACCATGGCCGTGCTGTCCGGATTGAAACATTCGTATCGTATAACTGTCTTCACGGTATCGACTTTATTATATGTCCAACCGGAGGGGAGAGTGAAAGAAAAAAGATGGGTAGGGCTCGTCAGGACTTGTTGTGCGAAGGTGGCGCTCGCCCCTACCATGATTATTGTGAAGATTCTGTACATAGCACTCCCTTGCGCCAATATCAATGTTTAGAGGCCGATTGCATCCTTGCTGATTTGTTTCCATTTTATTCTTTTTACTCTTTTGGATTTTTCGCAATTAGAACACCTGCCGTGAATTTCCAAGAGTTTATATTTTCTCATCCTTTCTGATCACGAGGACCAGCGAGTCGCTATCGAAAATTATTTGATTAACAGGCAACTGATCGACTCAACCCTCCCGAGCCGTCACCCCTCGCGGCTCGGGAGGGAGTTGCCGATCATTACAGGTTCAAAGACTGTAAAATAGAAAATATAGCACCTCCGGTGAACAGAATGACCAGATCGGTTCCGGCAACCACGATGAAAGCATGAACACCTCCAATCAGACAATAGGTGTTTGATGTTATTCGAGCGAAAGGGAAATAGGGGGAAAGGGAGCAGAGGAGCATTTCATCTCCCCCCTCTCCCCGTCTCCCTTTCTCCCCTTCACCCCTTCCCTCCTCAGTCCTAACTGAAATCTGCTTTTTTATGAATACCTTAACAGCCAAATTTATAATACGCAAACCTTCTCGCCCTATGCCAGCTTGACAACGTTGTCACAACCTTGTCGAATCGCTTGGCGGTGGCGCTGCATTCGTCGTCTTGGCGTTTTTTTCAAGCCGAGCCAATCCCCTGAGAATCTGGCCGTTGGCAATCAACAGCAGGCCAATAGGGATAAAGACGACTCCCCCGACAGCCAGAAGCGTCAAATTGGCCAAATCGGAAAGGCCAAAGACAAGACTGACTCCACCGCCCATCGTCACCAACCATCCCAATGCCGAGATCCATTTACCGGTGCGAGAACGATGAGCAGGGTCATCGATTTTTTGTTGCTGGGATACTGGCATTGGAGATGGCGTCCAAATAATATCAAAAGGCATAAAGGTTGCCCTGCTGAACTATTGACGGGAAAATGAATGATATAACAAAAATTTCTTGCCCGGGTTCGCGGCGTTGATTTTCATTCTGGATTGCGGTTTGTCGACGTTGGGTCCTAATTGTGCATTGACCACAACAAGCGACGTACCACAAAAAATTTTCGTAACGGAAGAACTGCGGCTTGAAATTCAACGAGTTAACGGCAAGCAGGTGGGCGAAGTAAAAATCGTTGAAGCACGATCTGTTGCAGGAATGCAACATCTTACATGCGCGGCATTGGCGATTTTTGTTGTTTTGGCAGGTGTTATCTTTGTTGCAGGAAAGCAACGAAAAACGGATGGGGAGAGTGGGAGAAAGGGAGAAGGGGAGATAGGGAGATAGGGAGAAAACAATGCTGACTACCGCAATCAAACATGGTTTTAACACTAATCAGCTTGTGCGTTGCCGAGAATGCGATATATCGTCGTGCGGTTGACACCGGTGGCTTCGGCAACCCGAGTAATATTGCCATCAGCACGCGTAATATGTTCCCGAAAATATTCCTGCTGAAATTGCACCAGCAGCTTTTCTTTGGCTTGTTCGTAGGGAAGATCAAACAGCGGCTTGAAAAATTCACAAGGATCGTTGTTGCCGGTAGTAGAAATCCGCAGACGGGAACGATCGATCTTGCCATCAGTACTGTAGAGCACAAGCTTTTCCATCTCGCCGCTCAGCTCGCGAATATTGCCGGGCCAATCATATTCACACCAAGCTTTCATGAGATCCTCGGGAATCTCCGGAATGGGTTTGTGCAGGGTCATGCAGTAATATTCGAGATAATATTTGACTAACAGTGGAATGTCATCACGGTGCTCTCGTAACGGCGGGACGTGGAGTTGAACGTGGTTGATGCGGTAGAACAAATCTTCCCGAAAGCGCCCGGCCGTGACTTCCTTTTCCAAATTCTTGTTGGTGGCAGCCAGGAGACGTACATCGGCATGTTGATCGCGCTGCCCACCCAACCGGCGGAAGGTGCCGTACTCAATGGCCCGCAAGATTTTGGGCTGCGATTCCAAAGGCAGGTCGGCGATTTCATCCAGAAACAGCGTGCTGCCATCAGCTTCTTCAAACTTGCCTTTGTATTGGCGAACGGCACCAGTGAAAGCGCCGCGCTCGTGGCCAAAAAATTCGCTTTCAAAGAGATTCGGCGGCAGGTTGCTGCAATTGATGGCCAGCATCGGCCGATACGCGCGGTGGCTGCGGCTATGAATCTCGTGGGCAATCAATTCCTTGCCGGTGCCGGTCTCGCCGGTGATGAGCACGGTGCAATCGGTTGGCGCGAGGGTTTCGATATCAGCAAAGAGTTTGCGGACAACCGGGTTGTCACCGATAAACCGGGGATGTTGGCGCAGGAGCTGATCGCGATAGGCGCGGCGCCAGGGGAGGTTTTGCACGTGCTGCGCAATGAGCATGCGGAGCTCTTTGAGATTCGGGGCTTTGCTGCAATAATGGGCTGCACCGAGGCGTCCGGCTTGGTGTGCTGTTTCTAGAGAAGCATATTCGGTGACCATAATGACTGGCACGTCGGGATCGATTCTCTTTAACCGGCGCAAGGTTTCGAGGCCATCAATGCCGCGGCCGAGCTTGAGATCCAGCAACACCAAATCAACGCTGCACTCGGAGAATTGGCGCAAGCCGTCTTCGCCGCTGCTGGCGGTGACGAGCTGAAATTCCTCGCCGGTGAGCGCGCGAACGTCTTCGGCAAAGTGGGGGTTATCGTCGATGATGAGGATGTTGTGTTTGTCGGAGAGTTGGATCATGACACGTTTCAGAGGTTTTATCATCAAAAATTTTTAAAACTGACAGTCGCCAATTCGCCTACTTTGACCACAAAAAATTTTGCTTCGGGATACTTCTGCTCAGCCTTCTCCAAAGCTTCACCCATGCTCCGTCCAAGAAAATAGTCCCCCGACTTCATCTCAATCGCCACATATTCGTCAAGATGTTCTGCTTCCAAAATTGGTTTTAGCTTCTTATAAAGGCTATAACCCTTTTTAGCAAAATTTGATCTTAGTACTACAACGTTAAGTCGATAAAGCGGCTTTCTGTCGTCGCCGTCGTTTGCGATGCGAACGATAAGCGTTATAGTTTTGTTGTTGTGTTCTTTGAATCTCTTGCAAGAGAGCTTGGGCGTCGAGCTC
>JAPDQK010000056.1:0-39132 GCA_034505955.1 Candidatus Zhuqueibacter pondensis | reverse complement strand
CGGCGTGAACTTTCCCGTTAACAAGCCGAACTGCAGCGGCATGCGTGCGATGATGCCGTAATTCTGCGCGTGCGCCGTTTTGATCAGCTCCAACGCGCGCTGGTTGATGATATTCAACACGACCTGAAAACCCGAGCCGAGTTTGTGCTCCATCATGAACTCGGCTTCGGGATGCGGATTGAACGTGCTCAGGGAAATGCCCCAGTATCTGATTTTGCCCTGCGTTTGCAGTGTCATCATGGCTTCAATACATTCGCCCTGCTGCAAATGCTCGCGCTTGGCGGAATGGAATTGATAATAATCGATGGCATCGCGTCTGAGTCTTTTGAGACTCGCATCACAGGCTTGGAGAATGTGGGCTTTGGAATAATCCAAGACAATTGAATTGTCGTTTGCCAATCGGTGGCCAACTTTGGTGGCAATGATGACATCTTGGCGATTTCCCAGGACTTTGCCGATCAATTCCTCGGAGTGGCCGAAGCCGTACAAATCCGCCGTATCGAAGAAATTGATGCCCAGATCGACGGCTTTCTCCAGTGCCCGCATCGAAGCGGAATCATCGACCTCGCCCCAGCCAATCGGCCTTGCTCCGGCCATGGCCGGGCCGCCGATGCCCCACGCACCGAAGCCGACTTCGCTCACGAGGAGATCGGTTGAGCCGAATTTCCGTTTGTTCATCTTGAAAGACATTGACCGTCCCATGACTTCGTTCTTTAGCTTGTCATTCAGAAAAAATCTTTTTTATCTTGATTCTTCAAGAAGTGAAGCATTGCAAAAAGGCAAAGAAATTAACCACAGATTACACGGCTACGCCCGCAGGGATTTTCACAGATTATTGATAATAAGCCGATCCGTGTCAATCCGTGAAATCGGTGGTTGATGTTTTTCCTTTTGATTCCGGCCACTAAAGGGCCCTTCGGGGCTTGTCCGAGTTGTGAAAGAGCCGTGCGAATATCAAAAAAGCTTCTTTACAGAATGACATGTCGAGCAGTTCATTGTCATTCGTACAAACTCTTTAGATTCGCATTGGCCAATTCCACTAAAAATTCAGCTATCTTTTGCGTTAGCGCTTCAAAGTAGCGCTGTCCCTTTTCTGGCGTTGCGGCTTTGGGGTTTCCTACGCCGGTATCCGCCGTCGCTTTCGTCCATTCTCGCTGCGTCCACACCCACCCTTCGCGCAAGGCCTGCACTTTGAATCTGCGTTCGACGCCTTCTCCGGCCTCGGAAAGCGGCAGCACCAATTCCGGCACCCAAAATTGTATCAAGCTGGTTTCCATTTCTCCGGCGTGGTCGCCGGCGTCATCAAAAAATTGCGAAGCGTCGATGATGCGATACCAGTCGAGGGTGCAAATAAAAATTTTGTGTTTCGGCAACAGCTCGCGGATGATCTGCCGAAAATCATTGCCACCGTGTCCGTTGAGCACGACGAGCTTGGGAATGCCTTGAAGCGCAAGAGAGGCCGCAATATCGTTGAGCACGGCGAGTTGGGTGCTGGGATTCATGTTGATGGTCAGTTTGATGTCGAGCTGTCCGGTGTTCACGCCGAACGGCATGGTTGGCAAAACGATCACTCGCGCGCCGGCTTCCCAAGCGAGACGTGCGGCTTCTGCGGCGATGCGGTCGCTCTCGATCACATCGGTTGAATAAGGCAAATGGTAATTGTGCGCCTCGGTCGCGCCCCAAGGCAGGATGGCGACTTCGTAAGGAGTTTCACGAACGGTTTTCCAGGTGGTTTCCGCTAAGATGTAAGGTCGGCCAGGCATATATTTTTCCTAACGCAAAAGCGCCATATCCATAAATACAAACACGCACAGAATTAAAACTCACTGAATCAAAAATAGGAAAAATGATTTAGGACAAAATGATTAAAAGCTTTTAATGATTTTGACCTTAATCATTTTGACCTTAATCATTTTGTCCCAATTTTTTGCGAGTGTTCTTTCTCTGTGTTCTATAATTTTTTAACCCGCTCAATAATCTTCTTCATATTCAACCCGAACATCTTTTTTTTCTCTTCAAACGTACAATGCGAATACGCCATCCAGCCGAATTGCGGAATCGGATCGCGCATGGGCTGATCGGTGCCGAAAAGAACGCGCTCGGCGCCAACGTGCTTGACCATGAATTCGATGACGCGGTAGGTGACGCTGGTCAGGGTGATCTCTAAAAACACGTTGGGAAATTTCAATGCGGCGTCGATGCCTTGGCGTGCAGTTTCAAACGAGCTGCCACAATGGGCGATGATAAAGGTAATGTTCGGATACTTCGGCGCGATCTCATTGATCTCGGCGGTGAAATTCGGCGAGGGATGCAACAGCGCATACGCATTCATGCGATTGCCATATTCGAACCACGGCGCCCATAATTTATCGTTGTAGGGGATATTGGTGCGCGGATGATACGGTTTGAGGCCCTGCATCTTGTATTGCTCGTGCACTTTGCGCAGCTCGGCTTCCCAATTTTTGATGTACTGCGGCTGCAACGTTGCGTAGCCGTGATAAAAACCCGGATAACGCATCATCGCATTGTGTACGATTTCGTTGCCATCTTCATAATCCGTCCAAATGCCCAGCCACGAGCTGATGCACATCGCGTCGATGCCCATGAGCTTGGCGCGCTCGAACATGCTTTTGTCGTCGGAAAATGGCTGGTGCATGAAGCCGGTGCCAACCGCCTCGTCATGGGCAATGTGCGCATGAGCATCGATCACGAGAATATCGTCGAGCGGCTTTCCGGCTTTGGCATGAACGAGAATCGGATCATCGACTGCTTTCTCGTGGTAAGGTTTGGGAAGACGATCCAATTTGAGTAACCGGCCGAGATTGCGTCCGGCGATATCGGCTTTTTCTTCCTCGGTGAGTGTGCAATAATCCACAAATGCCTTTGCTGCTCCGGGCGATTTGTCGAGTGCGCCGGTGCCGAAGAGCAGGCGCTGCGCACCGAACCAACCGGCATAAACTTCCATGGCGCGGTTGGATTGATTGGCCGAGAACTCGAGATAAAGATTCTTGTGTTGGGTCATCAAGGTGTGCAAGTAGCGTGTCGCATCCCAGCGGCTGCCTTGCAGGAGCACGGGCAGGTTCGGATGGCGAGTGAGCATGGCATCGAGCTCAGCGAGGAGAACTTGGTTGGAAGGCTCGAGAATATCCGGGCCGTACATGTGCCCGCCTTCAACGAGCAAAAGAATCTCGTGCTTTTCAAGCTCTGAGAGAAGCTCGCCACAAGTATCTTCGTTGAAAAAGTAGTGGTGGGTACGTGGATACATCTTCGCGGCGCGAATGCCGTTGTCTTGCATTTCTTTGACGATATCTTTTGGCGGCGGCATCTCGCCGGTATGGCTCGGCATGACCGTCCACACGCCGTAAAGTCGCGGACTCTTTTTCAACTCGTGCAGCAGCTTGCGATTGCCATACATGGGATCGTACTCTTTTGCGACCCAGTGGGCAATGAGCGCGCCGTGAATGCCGCACCATTCCATTTCTTCGAGCAGCACTTCGGTTTCATACGGCGTTTCGACATCTTTGGGACCGCGCTTGCCAATCATGGCGTAGGAGTCGAGGTAGATGCGTTGATTTAGCGTTGTCATGATAATTCGATTTGATGTCAATCGGCAAAAGTAGGCCCGCCAATTACCCATATATGACGGACGGCAATAAGATCGCCCTCACTCAGCGGGCTGACGACATGTTAAGGGGTGAGACAATATCCGCAACGAGAATGCACCGCTTCCGTAACTCGTTAGCGTAACGCCGTTCCGGTTTACGACGAGCGCATTCAAGCAATCATCCGCGCCAAATCCTTTTTGGTTACTCCAAGCGCCAGCAGCGATCGCACCAAGAGGTCAAGAGAAATGGAGGGGGCTCCGGCTTCCATCTCAGCCACCAGAGACTGGTTTGAGCGCATCAATTTTGCCAGCTCGAGTCGGGTCAGCCTCTTCTGTTGCCGGTGTTTTTTCAGATTTTCACTCAAAGCCAGCTTCAATTCGATGTACGAGATCTCTTCTGGTGTCAATTCCAGAAACTCTTGAACAGAGCCTACTTTCCAACCTTTTTCTTCCAGCCGTTTTTTCTTTTTGCTGTCCATGGAACATGCGCCTTATTGTGAGTCTGCATCGTACCGTTTTAGCCGTTGCTTACAGGCCTCAATAACCCATTTTGGTGTTTTGTTTGATTTTTTATCGAACACTTCCGCTATCACGATTGCATCCGAATCAATTCGGTAAATAATGCGCCAAATTTTTTCCTCGTCACTAATTCTCAACTCGTGGCATCGTAGCCCGATTGACGGCATTGGCCGTGAATGTGGCATGGATAGTTTCTCGCCTTGCTGAAGCTTACGAAGTAGAAACCCTGCTTCAATCCGCGCACTTTGTGAAAAAGGAGGGGTTTTGATCTCACCGTGCAACCATGCCAACGGTTTATTATTTGAGTTCATTTGCTACCTTGATTTCTTTAAAAATATAATGCTTGGTTCGATAAATCGCAAGATTATTTTGGAGATGGCGTACTGTTTCGACTGGATGATTATAACTGATAAAAACCTTGTTCGTAATACGCGTTGGTTTTTACTCTTCAGAACCGCACGCCGACGACACTATGACGAACATCACCAGAAAAACGGCTTCACGTTTTCCCTCTCCCTCGGCTCAACATCAAGCGCGCGCTTGAGCGCAACACGCGATTTGCTCAGGGCTTCGTCGATGTCAGCTTGCTTGTGCGAGTAAGAAATAAACCAACGCGTATTCGCAAAAATTCCCTCGCGGTATAATTCGCGGAACCACAGATACTCAATGCGAGCGTTGTAAACCTCATCCGGTGTGGCGAATTTCAGAAAGGGTGCTGGTGGCAATCCTGCCGCGTGTGCTTCGATGCTGAGTTCTTTGGCCAACTCGTTAAAGCCGTTCATCAAGCGCCGACCCATCGCCCACAAATGCTCGTGAACTTTCTCGCGCCTCATGATCTTGATCGTCGCAATCGCCGCAGCAATCGACAACGTCTCGCCGGCATACGTCGTGGTGAGCTTGAATTTGTTGAGTTGTTCCATGTATTGGCGCTTGCCGAGATAGGTTGAAATCGGATAACCGTTTGCCATGGCTTTGGCATAACTCGCGAGATCGGCATCAATGCCGAAATACTCTTGCGCGCCGCCGAGGGCCAAACGAAAACCGGTGAGCACTTCATCGAGAATCAAGATGATGCCGTACTCTTTGGTCAACTTGCGCAAGAGTCGAATGTATTCACCGCTGGTGTCTTCGTTGAAATCATAGGGCACGGCCATTACACAAGCAAGTTGCTCGTTATACTGGCGAATGAGTTTCTCGGCAGCTTCGAGATTTCCCCACGGCGCAATTTTGACGTACTCTTTGATAATTTCGGGCACGCCGTTGTTGGGACTGTCCTCGGTGGCAAACCAATCGGGATAGCCGTGATAGCCGCTGACAATGATCATATCGCGCTTGGTGTAAGCACGCGCGATGCGGACATTACAAAGATTGGCATCCTCGCCGGTTTTCATGAAGCGGCACATTTCGGCGTTGGGCACGACTTCGTGCAGAAGCTGCGCCAATTCCAATTCAATGGGGCTGGCCATGCTGAAGAGCACGCCTTTGTTCATTTGGGCGCGCACCGCAGCATCGACTTCATCGTAGCAATAGCCCAGCGTCACCGGGCCGAGAGCGAGGCGAAAGTCGATGTATTCCTTTCCTTCCATGTCCCAAATCCGGCAGCCTTTGCCGCGCTCGATGAATTTGGGCATGGTCTCATCGAAAAACGGATAGGGGCGCTTGGCGTTGGTTTGCGTGCCCCAGGGGATAAGCGCGAGGGCTTTTTGAAAATGTTGATCAGATGGTTTCATGTTCGAGACGAATCACTTGCGTTGTAAAAGTAAATTTAGTACCTGAATTTTGCATGCTGGCTTGCTGTTCGCCGGAATAAATGGCGTGTTCACAAAACTCCGTCAGGAGTGAACTGTTTGTAGACATGGGAATCTTGCGTGTCTTTAAACTCCGTTAGGAGTGGCCTATAGAATTTCTCATGATCTGGCGCGGTTTTTTGAGGAGAACCAAACAGGTCACTCCTGACGGAGTTGACCGCAAGTTTGCCTGCAAGATTTTTTCTGCACCACCCCTTGGGTGGTCGGGCGTCGCGATCAAATCGGCGTTCCTCGCGGAAGGAATCAATCTGGGTGCAAAATTCAGGTAGTATATTGGCAACAGCGGAACGAGAGCTAATATCGTTTGTAATCAAGGTTGAGTTTGTCATGAGCACCATTGAAATTTTACAAGAGCAATCCAACACCGAAGGGACGATTTACCGTGCCGTGTGTCGCGACTGGCAAACCGTCGGAGCCACACCTGGCGCTGCTCTGGATGCAATGGAGCGTTTGGTCGCCGCAAGCCGCGAGAATGGCGATGGAACTGTCGTGATTGTCCAACGCTTCCGTCCGGATCCGTCCGGACGCTTTTTTTACCAGCGAACAACAGGCACGGCTTCAAGAGTTGATAGAACGTTTTCACGAGGCGTGTGCAACTGACCAGGAGTTTGCACCGGATTTTCGGAAAGAGCTCGAAGCTTTGGTGGACGCCGAATGGCAGGCGGCGATCAAACGCGCTGATGAAATTATCAAAGCGGCGAAAAATGCCTGAGTCTGTCCGAATATGAATCCGCATTATCCTATGGTGGCGGAGCGAGCCGGACATCGCTGCGAATACTGCCATGCTCCCGAAGCAATCTTCAATGTGCCTTTTGAAGTGGAACATGTCATTCCTCTCACTAAAGGCGGCTTGGATGAAGAAACAAATTGGGCGCTTGCCTGCCGGTCCTGCAATCTCAACAAATCCAACCACATTGATGGCCTTGATGCGCAAACTCAACAGCGCGTTCGTCTTTTTCATCCTCGACGCGACGATTGGACCGATCATTTTGCCGTTGAGCAGAAGGCGCCATTCAAACTTCATGGACTCATTTCGATCGCCAACGCAACAATCGCGTTATTGATGATGAACTCTCCCCTCCAATTGGCTGCGCGGAAGCAATGGATTGAGCTGGGATTATTTTCCTGATCCGCTGAATCCGTTACATCCCCTTACAAAAAGCTTGTCGGCAGCAGATCAAGCGGATAAAATAACAACAAGTTGATTCTACGCCCCGATTTTCATAATCGCCCCATACAGCCAAATAATCACGCCGATGATCACCCAACACAGAATGAAACCGTAAATATCCGCTTGGGTCGGTTTCCAAAATTTCCAGTCCGTGCCAGGAAAAAGCTTGTCACGCTCAACGATTTCGGGATTGTCGATGGCCGCTTGAACTCGTCGGGCATCTTCTTCATGATCAGCCACTACCGGCGTGTGAATCGCGGCATAGAACTCGCGCAGCACTTTTTCGGAGTTGCGCTTGGTGACGAGACTGACACCGAACAAGACCAAAAATGGAAAGATGATATCAAAGATAAATGACGCGGTTAGTACTTGCGGTTTGGTCATTTTGGTGAAATCGACGCCGAGCAACGAAATGAGATAGACTTGGACACGAAATGCGCCTTGGCCCACCAACGGTGAATTCGGATCTTCAGGATTTTTGCGCACCACAGTTTCGTAAAAAATTCCGGCGGCCGGCGCGGTTTTGGTCTTGGTGATGATTTGGCCAATAGCTTGCGCGCGGCCCGCGGCGACGTCTTGCTCGATGGCTTTGGATTGTATGATCTGCGTGCGCGCCGGGGTTTGAATAGTCAATGCCGGATTCTCACGATTGTTGTTGATCAGGGGAACGAGGTTGGGAAGCACAATGGTAATCAGAACCGAAAGAATCATCTGCGTCGCCACGGCGGCAGTAGTCAAGCGACGCCAGAAAAATGCCAACCATATCGCCGGACCGATAGTGGTCAAAACCGAAAGCAGATAGCGAAAAACGACGAAGATGTCGCCCACCTGCATCGAAAAATAGACCGTACCCGACAGCCCCAAGAGAATGACGAGTCGCCCGATGAGAACTTGTGTCCTTTCACTGATATTCGGCCAAATCGGCAGCAGCACATTTTTGATGAACGCTGCGCTCCATTCCAGACTGGTGGAACTGGCTTGATCCATGTTCGCCGAAAAAATCGCCGCGAGCATCAACCCCACGAATCCCGCGCCCAACAGCTCGCGCGTCATTAGACCCCAAATATTCGTTGGATCGGAAAGCCTTCCGGCATAAAGGCCGAGCGCAATCAGGCCGGTCAAGGCCCAGCCGATCATCATGAAGCGTTTGGCAAACGAGCCGGCAACAAAACCGATGCGGGCGGCATTGTCATCTTTGGCCGAACCGCCGATGGTAAAGGCCCGCGGCGCATTGACCACAAGATTGACCGTGACAAACGCCGCCACGTAATACCACGTGTAGTCACTCGTAACATCCGAGCCGAAGAGAGAAAAATATTCCGGCGGCACCTTGGCGTGCAAACCGCTGAAACCTCCCAGCGCTTTCAAGCCGACGGGGATCAGCGCCAACGAGAGAAAGACGAGCATCACGCCTTGAATGACGTCGGTGATCGCAATGGCCAGCAGCCCACCCAGAATGGTGTAGGCCGCAATGACCGCCGCATAAAAAATATAAAACGCCGGCAAATTCAAATACGAAACATAAGCTTGGATATCGCCGCGCTTGGCTTTTTCTTGCAAAATGCTCAGGCGATTTTTCTCTTCCGGTGTTAAGGTTGCAAAGGTGGATTTCTTCTCCAAATTTTGCAGCTCATTGAACTCTTGGACGCTTTGGCGCTCCACCGCAGAGTAGGCTTGCTCGGGCTTCACCATCATGGCTTGCAGCGTTTTGCCCATGAGCAAAAAACCGATGGAACCGCCGTAAACCGTGCTGGCGATCAGACAAAACGTGAACAGGCCGGCAAGAAAGCGGCTTTCAAAACGATGCAGATAAATGTCGCCGTTGGCAATGTAGCGCGCGCGGCGCTGAAATATCGCCGTGAATAGCCATTGGAAGGGGGTGTGAAAGAGCACCAAATTTTGAAACCAGATGCCTTGCAGCCCCTGGCGATAAATCTCCCGCGCCACGCCGGAGGCTTGATCGGCGCTGGTGATGTTGCCGAACCACAAGAAGGTACTCAGCACCTTGCCCAGCCGCCTTCCTCCTTGATAAAAATCGGTGGTGTCTTGAATTTTTTTGTTCGCCCATTTGCCGATCCCAATCATGGCAATAAAGTAACCCACGAGGATGATCCAGTCGATGAGATGCAGGCCGAGAAGATGCATTGGTTCTCCATGAGAATTTTCGGAGTAAAATATGCAAAGAAGAGAGTATAATGGCAAGCTATTTTTGTAATTGCAGCATTTTTTCTCTGAGTGCTTGCAATTGGGGATTGGTCGAATTATCTTTTTGTAGTCCTCTCCCCCTACGAGCGTAGCCTGGTGGGACATTTTTGAGATCTAACTTCGACAGCGACCCAAAAGGCTATGCCCGTAAAGGGTCAAGACTACTTAAAATTGAATGGAGATATTTATGCAAAGGCGTACATTCATCAATCATTTCGCGAGTGGATTCGCGGCCCTGCTCGGCGCACCGCTCTTTCGGAATGAGACGTTGGCCAAATTACGTGATCTCGATGATCTTATACGTGAAGGCACTGACGCGACTGACGAGCGTTACTGGACATTGGTCCGTGAGCAATTTCCGTTGACGCGCGAGCGTATTTACCTCAACACCGGCGGCTTGGGTGCTTCGCCGTATGTGGTGATTGACGCCGTGTTTTCGCGCATCAACGAACTCGAGCGCATTTCGGAGACCGGCCACAGCGAGCAGCTTTGGTTGAGCATCAAACAAAAAGCCGCGGCGCTGCTCGGCTGTGAGGCGGAAGAGATCGCTTATACTCGCAATGCCACCGAAGGCATCAATATTGTCTGCAACGGCTTGCCGTTGCAACGCGGCGACGAGGTGATCACGACGACCCACGAGCATGTTGGCAACGCGGTACCCTGGTTGGCGCGACAAAAACACGAGGGCATCGTGCTCAAGCTCTTTGAGCCCTCAACGAAATCCGCGCAGGAAAATCTCGACCGCATCGAGCGCTTGATTTCCAAACGCACGCGTGTGATTAGCGTGCCGCACGCCACCACGACCACCGGCCAAGTTTTGTCGGTCAAAGAAATTGCCAAAATGGCTAAAGCGAAGAATTTGTGGTTTTTCATCGATGGCGCGCAAACCGCCGGCATGTTGCCATTCAATTTGCACGAGATCGGCTGCGATGCCTATGCCACTAGTGGGCATAAATGGCTGCTTGGGCCAAAGGGGACAGGCCTGCTCTATGTTCGCAAAGACATGCTCGAGGTGATTCAAGCAAAGTGGGTTGGCGCGTATTCCGATGCGGGCCATAATCTTCAAACCGGGGAATTGAAATTTCATCCCACGGCGCAGCGCTACGAATACGGCACGGTGAGCACGCCACTTTTTGTCGGCCTCGGCGCGGGAATTGATTTTTTGCTGAAAATCGGCCTCGAAAATGTATGGGCACGCGATGCGGCTTTGTCAACGGCGTTGCTAAATGGTTTAAAGGAGATCCCCGCTGTCGAAATTCTTTCACCGCTCAATCAGGCCGAGCGCAGCGCCATGATTACATTTAAAATGAAAAATATCGAATACCTGAAACTGCAAAGTTTTCTTGCGGAAAAATACAAGCTGCGCACCCGCGGCGTGGGCGAGGCTGGTCTCAAGGCCTTACGACTTTCGTGGCATATTTATAATTCTTTTGAAGAAGTGAACCGGGTTTTGGAGGGCGTGCAAGAAGCCGCGAAGTTATAAAATATTTTGATCATGGATGAAACGAATGAGAGGCCTGCCATAAACGAATGAGTTGCAGATTATCCGTGGTAATTCGCTTAATCTGTCTCAGCAGCGTTCCAATTTGTGGAATTTTTCTTGGCAAAATTTCCGTGCGCGGCCGGGAACTGGTCATAGTTTTTTAGATTGAATGATGTGCCTTCAATTGCCCATTCGACTCCGATTTCTGACAACAACTTGCGTTCGGAAAAAGCTTTTTGGAGCAGCGCATTCAAGCCCGGCACACGATCGAAAACAGCCGTGGCTTCGGAAGGGGGCATCTCTTTGTCGGTGACAACGATGATTTCAGAGGCGGGGAAATTTTGAATTACCGGACAACTTTCGTGTGCCCCGTTGACGCAGAGCGTATGGCTGCGACAAACCTCGGGCGGGCACAACAGTCTTTCCTCTCCGCGAATAGCCCGCACAAAATTCCGAAAGCCTTCATACATCCAGTCCGGCGGACCATTGTCAAATTGCTCTTTGTTGCCGGTGTGATAGTGAATGGCCGTTTTGCCGTTGAAATTTTGCCAGAGGACCTGTCCATTCTCACAAGTCAATTCCATCACCGGGCCATACGCCGGTGCACCAGCGAGGGTCATGTAAGAATACAACTTCGCGCCATTTTCGCAGCGCACGCGCAGCGCAGCAGTGTCATAGCTCTCAATGTGAGCGGCGCGATAAAGCTCGGCAGTTATCTCCATCGGTGTGGCTGAATCGGCAATGGAGTTCGATGCAAGGTAAAGCATAATGTGCAGGTAGTGGCCCATGGCGTTGTTGACCGGGCTGTCCAGAATCCATGCGCCCTTTTTACGCAATCGTCCGGCCCAATCGTTGCGAGCATAATAATTTCGGCTGCGCGGCCAACTGCAGATCAATGCTGCGGATTGCAGCCTTCCAAGACGGCCATCACAGATTCTCGCTTTGAGATTTTGAATCGAGGCGCTGTAGATGTTTTGAAAATTGATACCGACGAGCTTTCCGGAGGTTTTTTGTGCGGCAATCAATTGATCCACTTCTTGAATGGTCGCGGCCACCGGCTTTTCGCAATAAACGTGCAGTCCGGCACGCAGTGCCGCAAGGCTCACCGGCACGTGCTGATGAATACCGATTGGCACGGTGAGAATGTCGGCAGTCTGCGCGGCGTGTTGTAAAAAATCTTCTATTGACCGGTACAATGGAATTTGACGCGCGTTGAGGGATTGGACAAGTTCGGGGAAACGCCGGCGATCAAAGTCGATGGCGACGACGCCACTCAACTGCGCCAATGCTTGTTTTTCCAGCCAGGCGACGGCCTCAAGATGAACTTTGGACATGCCTCCCAGGCCGATGACGACGAAGCGTAAGGGAGATTTCATTTTTTGGTTGATAGTTGTCCGTAATCAGTTCGTGTCATTCACTGATCACCGTTCTTTGATCACTGAATAGTCACAACCGGGAGATCCTCATTTACCTTGATTGCAACAGCACATGTGCGTTGATTGTGTTTGCCACTGAGATGCCAAACCGCGCCTTTCATTGTCACTTGCAGTTTGCCATGTTTTTTGCCAACTTCTTGCGCGGTGCAAATAGAGAGCAGCAAATGATCCCGACTTTCTTTGGCTTCAGCTTCCACAAACGGATGGATGCCGATGTCCGGCGGCACGTTCAAATTGCCGACGCGCAGCGTGACAGGCATGCGGGAATGAATCAAACCGTGCAGACTTGCCAGCGGCCGCTTGATCCGAAAAGAATTCTTCTCGATGCGTGCGCTGCCCTTTCCGTCTTCATTGTACACCTGAAAACGCAGTTGCACTTTGGCCGGCGTGGATTGCAAACGGACACGATCAAAAAGCAACAGCACCTCCGGTTTGAGGAAGATTAGCGTACGGCGCACCAGCTCCACTTGCGGGTTGACGAGTTTGTACGCCTCGGTGGCATCACTGGTCACAACGAGATGTTGCGGTGTTGAATGGTAGGCAATAATTTGCGCTTCCGCCCACGAGGCATTGGTGCCTTCGCGACCATCATGATATTGATGTCCTTTGCCGTCGATGAGCACGGCAGTGTGCGCTTCGGTTTGCCGCAAGAGCCAATGCGGCAAAGTGTAAGAGTACGCGGCCTTGAACGGATCGTGCAACAGTCGCTCGCCGTAGGCTTTGAAAATGACACTGTTGCGATCGGCGTGTTCGTGATTCGCGGGCGTGCCGCTGCGTAATGCTACCACCGAACTGCGCTCCTCCCAACCGGTGCGCGCGACGACCCAATCATTGGCAAAACGCACGTCATGTAATTCAGAACCCGGCGTTTGCACGGTTACGGTCTGGTCGTACCAGATAATCGCATAGTGACTGCGGATTTCGCCGACTGCGGTCGCGACGTACTGCGCAATCGGATCGCGATGCAGAGACGCCACCCATGCCGACACCGAAGTGTCGCCCATGCCACTGGCATCGCCAAAATTGACGGCATCGTTTGGTTTGCCTGCGGTGGGCATGGACATTTGCAACGCATACCGCACGGTGCCGGGGAAATTGATCAGCCGGCGTTCGTCGATGCCGAGCTTGCGATAAAGCACCTCCAAAAACAAAGCGAGATGCAACGCGGTGTAGCCCCAGTAGCTGATGCCTTCCTCATAGCTGCCATCGGCGCCAAACATCGGGGCGAAAGCGCGCGCGCTTTGCAGAGCGAGATCCACCCAGCGCGGCGCTTGCGGATGTTTCTCATACAACAAACATCCGGCAAGACCGAGTCCGGCAATGGGAATGACTTTGAGATTGGTGGAATTGAGAATGATCGGCCAGCGACTGAGATCGAAACGAAATTGGTAGTCGCTCTCAGGATCAAATCCCCAGCCACGCACCCGGTCGGGATGGCGCATGCCGTAAAGCGTGCGATAACACGGGCGCGCGCCCTTTTCGGCGATCTGTTTCTCCATCTCAGTGATGGTCGCGGTGCTCAAATCCTCGCTGAGCCACTCGCGCGCGCAGCACATCGCGATGGTGGTCTCCGGCGCGCGCTGCAAACCGATGGTGTGCGCCCCACCTTCAAGAAAATAGTCCCACTTCTTGAATTCGAGAATCCGTTCAATTGCCAGCTTGGCAACTTCCAATTGGCGTTGGTCTTTGGTGAGAAGATAAACGAACGAGGTGCGCTCGAGAATGACCCTGGCCTCGAGCAAATGTTTGACGTGATTGAAGAGATTCAGCTCGTCGCGCAGAAATTTTTTGTCCTTTTCCAGGTCGGCATCTTTGAGTGAATTCCAATAGGCCGCGAAGCGGGGATGCGTGATCGTTTCGCGTAAGCGCGGCAGGTCACCGGGGTCAAATAACAATCCTCGCGATGTGCTGGTCGCTGGAGAGGTTGCGACAACCAAATGCCACGGTCTCAGGACAAGGCCAGCACCGGCGAGCGCCATGCGATTCAGAAATTTTCGACGGGAAGTGTTCATAGCGGCAGAAATTAAACAATTATTCCCGGAAAGTCAAGGAGGAAATGCGAGAGGTTGTTTCCGGCTCTATTCGAATCAAATGTCATTTCGAGACAACGAGCGAGCTATCGCCGAAAAACCTGCTTGCAAGAATTTCTCTTGACAAGTTGAGACTTTTTGTTATCATTAAGCATGTGTAACTAAAACACTTCTAACGGCATCAAATAACATGAAAGACGAGACAAAGTTGCTCGCGGCGGTGCGGCGCGGCGATGAACGGGCGGTGCGCAAGCTGGTCGATGCTTACAGCCCGCGACTGTACAACGTGGCTTTGCGCATCCTGCGCAGCCCTCAGGATGCGGAGGATGCCTTGCAAGAAACTTTCATTACGGCGCTGGACAAGCTCGATCAATTCGATGGCCGCGCCAGTTTTTTTACCTGGATGTATCGCATTGCCGTGAACGTCAGCTTGATGGCATTGCGCAAGAAGCGTTCGCGCAGAAAGAAGGAAGAATCCATCGAAGTTCCGAGCTTCGAGAGCATAAGAAGTCGCGAATTGATCGATTGGACGGCTGACCCGGTTCGGAAAGTACTCACGGCTGAAATGCGCGAGATCATGGACGCGGCGATTGAGAACTTACCAGCCCGATATCGTGTCGTATTTGTATTGCGTGATCTCGAAGGGCTTTCGATTGAAGAAACCAGCAAGACCCTCGGCATATCCGTTGCGAATGTCAAGATCCGCCTGATGCGGGCACGCCTGTTCCTGCGCGAAGCACTGGCAAAATACTTTCACGAAACCAACGGCACGGAGACGGAATCATGACCCACCGGCAGATTTTCAAAAAAGTTTGTGACTTCATCGATGGCGAGCTGGATGAAGCCACGTGCAATGAGATAAAAAAGCACATTACCGCTTGTCCCAAATGCCGCATCTACATTGACACGGTGGGCAAGACAATTGTGTTTTATCAAGTGAAGGATGCGCCGAAACGCCTGCCGGCGGCGGCAAGGAAACGCTTGCATGCCACGGTGGCATTGAAACTCAAAGAAAAAAGGTGAGTATTGTCGCTTTTGGGAGTAATGGATGAAATTGCCGCCACCTCGGGAAAAACACATACTCGGAGAAATGGATCCATGCCTGTTATTAAAACGCCCATGCTTTGGCAGTGGGCAAAACGCGCGCTACCCATTGTATTGGGTGCAACCGCCGGGTACGCGTATTATTATTTCATCGGCTGCGCTTCCGGCACCTGCCCTATTACCAGCAACCCGTGGATCAGCACTGCGTACGGTGCAGTGCTGGGATTTTTAATCATACCAAGGAAAAAGGAATGAGCAAGAGACCATGAGTTACTATTTTGCCAAACAAACGACGCTCTCTTTTGATGACGCCATCGCGCGCGTCACCGAGGAGCTGAAAAATGAAGGGTTCGGGATTTTGACGGAAATTGATGTAAAAGAAACGCTGAAGAAAAAATTGAACGTCGACTTTCGGCGGTACAAAATCTTGGGCGCCTGCAATCCACCTTTTGCTTATCAGGCCCTGCAGGTCGAGGAGTGCATCGGCACCATGCTGCCATGTAACGTGATCGTACATGAGAAGGCTGGTGGCGTTGAGGTCGCTGCCGTTGACCCGGTAGCTTCGATGGCCGGTGTCAAAAACGACAAACTTACCGTTATCGCTGAGGAAGTGCGCAAGAAACTCGCAAAAGTCATTGAGAATGTTTGAGACCTGGACAGATTCGGGAATTGGCTGGCGAACAGCAAATGACCGGACCGGTCTAATTTCAGGCATTCCGATTCGGGAAAGGAGAATTGAAAATGGCCGATGCCCTCATCATGGCTCGTCTCCAATTCGCGTTCACCGTGATGTACCACTATTTGTTTCCGCAGCTCACGATGGGCCTGGCATTGTTGATTGTGATTATGAAAGGACTGGCGCTGTGGAAAAAGGATGAGCGTTACAATCATGGCGCCCGATTTTGGGCGAAAATTTTCGCGATCAATTTCGCCGTTGGCGTCATTACCGGCATCCCCATGGAATTTCAATTTGGCACCAATTGGGCCCAATTCTCCACATTTGCTGGTGGTGTGATCGGCCAAACCCTGGCAATGGAAGGGGTTTTCGCCTTCTTTCTCGAGTCCAGTTTTCTCGGCTTGTTTTTGTTTGGCGAAAAAAGACTCGGTCAGATCGGCCACTTCGTTGCTGCGGTCATGGTATTTCTCGGCGCGTGGATTTCCGGCTATTTCATTATCGCCACCAATGCCTGGATGCAACACCCGGTTGCCTACTCCGTCGCGGCAGACGGTTCCGTACACCTCAACAGTTTCTGGGGATTGCTCTTCAATCCGTGGGTGGGCTGGCAATACGCGCATAACATGCTGGCCTCCGTGGTCACGGCAGCGTTTGTGGTGTCGGCAGTGGGCGCATATTATCTTCTGGCTCATCGCGAGGTGGAATATGGAAAAATATTCGTTCGCTTGGGTGTGATTAGTGGAGTTATCGCTTCCGTTTTGGTTGCCTTTCCCACAGGAGATGGACAGGTCAAGAATGTTGTGAGGCATCAGCCGGTCACGTTGGCTGCAATGGAAGGGTTGTTTGAGACCAAGCAGGGCGCGGAACTCATTCTCATCGGCCAGCCGGATATGGAAAAATTGAAGATCGACAATCCCATCTACATTCCGAGAATGCTCAGCTTTCTCACTTATCGTCACTGGCTGGCGGAAGTGAAGGGCTTGGACGCTTTTCCGCGCGAGCACTGGCCCGACAATATCCCCCTGCTTTATTACAGCTATCACATCATGGTGGGATTGGGCACGATCTTCATCGCCATCATGATCGTCGCCAATATATTTTTGTTGAAGCGCAAGCTCTATTCGGCACGTTGGCTGCTCTGGATCTTGATGCTGAGTTTTCCCTTTCCTTATATTGCCAACACCACCGGCTGGATGGCAGCAGAATTGGGGCGACAACCGTGGTTGGTTTACGGTTTGATGCGTACGATGGACGGCATTTCTCCCACCGTTTCTGCTGGTAATAACTTGTTCACGTTGATTGGCTTCATGGGCATGTATATGGTTATCGGGCTGCTGTTCTTGTTTTTGGTAATGCGCGAGGTTTTTCACGGCCCGGCGCCGGCAGTGACCGGCCAGAAGTGATTCGAGCGCAGTGTTGCAGAAAACCCATGATTCAATTTGGAGATAAACATGGAAACCTTTTGGTTTATTGCGGTCAGCTTCATGCTCACCATGTACGTCATCCTGGACGGCTTTGATTTGGGCGCCGGGATCATCCATTTGTTCGCGGGCAAATCGGACAATGATCGCCGCACGATTTTGAATGCGATCGGCCCGGTCTGGGATGGCAACGAAGTTTGGCTGATCGCCGCCGGCGGAACCATGTATTTTGCCTTCCCCAAACTTTATGCTTCGAGTTTTAGCGGTTTTTACCTGCCTTTAATCATCGTTCTGTGGTTGCTGATGCTGCGCGCCATTGGCATTGAATTCCGCCATCGCATTCACCATCCCATGTGGAAGTCGTTTTGGGATGTGGTATTTGCCGGTGCCAGCATCTTGCTGACAATCTTTTTCGGTGCGGCACTCGGGAATGTCGTCCGCGGCGTTCCGCTCAGCGCCGAAGGTTATTTCTTCGCGCCTTTATGGACTACATTTACTGTGGTGCCTAACGCTGGCATTCTGGATTGGTTTACCGTACTCATGGGATTGGTCGCCTTCACCACGCTAACGGCGCACGGCGGGAATTACATTGCGATGAAAGCCGACGGTGAGTTGCAGAAACGTTCACGCGCGGTGGCTCGCTCCGCCTGGTGGGGTGTGCTACTCATGTCAACCCTGGCATTGATGGCAATTTCCTCAATTCGACCGGCGATTTGGGATAATTACCTCAGGCAGCCATTGGGTTTTGTCTTTCCACTCATTGGATTATCGGGATGGCTGGGAGGGGTTTACCATCACGCCAAAAAACAAGATACGAGGGCATTCCTTTCCTCGAGCGCATTTATTGCGGGCATGGCAGCGAGCACTGCTTTTGGATTGTTTCCGAACGTGCTGCCGGCATCCACCGATCCACAATTCAGTCTCACCGTCTACAATACTGCCGCGCGGGAGTACGGACTTGGCGTTGGGCTGGTGTGGTGGATCATTGGAATGACGATGGCACTGGGCTACTTCACCTATGTTTTCTACGCATTTCGAGGGAAAATTAAATTACCTGCGGAAGGGGAAGGATATTAGTATATAACGTTAAGTTGCCGTCAACCTCTAACAATCCCACAGCGTAAGCCTGCGGCCGCAGGCTTACGTTGTGGGATTCAGACCTCAGCAGCCGGTATTGCCAACTTAACGTTGTTATTAGACGGTTTGCTCAAAATCAGTCTGCCGGATTTTTCAAATACACTCTTAGAAGATTCTTTGGGGCCACAGAGTGACATCCTTGGGGATTATCCATTCCACCGATAAATAAGCCATCACTGGTTCGGTTATCCATTTTGCTCGGAAAAGCCGTTAAAACGGCTCAAAGCCGCTACGGGCTCAGCCGGTTCAGCGGTTTTGCTGATTTGATTGAATCACAGTACATCACCCGAGAAAAGTTCTTGATTTTTCAAACCTGCGGTTTTATCTTAAATAAACACTCGAATCTTCGTTTTTTTTCCATCAGACAGCAATGAGCTTGCAGATACGAATAGATTCGCTCAAGGATGCGCCTGCGGAGGGTATGCCGTCGCGAATGAATTTGCTGTATAATGCCTTTCAGCATTCCACCGACGGACTCGTGATTACCGATCTCCGTGCAAATATTATCGAGGTGAACCGCGCTTTTCTCGATATGTTTGGCTATCGCTACGAAGAAGTCATCGGCCAGAACACGCGGATTTTGCGTTCACCCAATACTTCGACTGCGCTTTACCAGGAAATGTGGAAGGCCATCAATACCACGGGCCAGTGGAAAGGAGAGATTCTGAATCGGCGCAAGGATGGAACGGAAATTTTGAATTATCTTAGCATTACACCGATTTACGAGAGGGGGATGAAAGTCGGGTACATGGGCGTGGAAATTGACATCACCGAGAAGAAACGGACCGAGGAGGCCCTGTTGCGCGAGAAGAAATTTTCCGAGTCCCTGCTCGAAAATGCCAACAGCCTGGTGGTGGGCCTCGATTTGAACGGCAACATTATCATTTTCAACCGACAAATCCAAAAGATCACCGGATATACCAAAGAAGAAGTCCTGGGAAAGAACTGGATGGAAATGTTTCTGCCACCGAAAATTCGTCCGGCGGTGGAAGAAATATTCCGCAATATCGCAACCGGACGTCTTCCCTCTACCTTCGAGAATTCCATTCTGACGAAAAGTGGCGAGGAACGTTTGATCTCCTGGAACAATACGATTATTCGCAATGAAAAACAGGAGATTGTCGGCGCTCTTGGCCTGGGCTTGGACATTACCGAAAGCCGCCGCTTGCAAGGGCAGTTGTTGCAAGCCGAGCGGCTGGCGATTATCGGCAAAATGGCGGCGAAAGTGGCGCATGAGATTCGCAACCCGCTTTCCTCCATCAGTTTGAATGCGGAATTGCTGCAAGACGAGCTGCAGAATTTGCCGCCGCAAGAAATTGACGAGGCCAAGTCAATTCTGGATTCGATCATCGCCGAAGTCGATCGCGTCACGAACTTGACCGAAGAATATCTGCAATTCTCCCGCCTGCCGGAGACGCGTTTCCAGACTGACGATTTGGGGGCGTGGCTGGAGGATTTGGCTGCCTCCATCGAGCCGGAGCTGAGCGCCCGGGGCGTTCAGTTGATTTGTGACTTTTCGCCGAATTTGCCGCAAATGTTTTTTGATCCTCATCAAATGCGCCGCGCCATGCTGAATTTGGTACGCAATGCCGTTGAAGCGATGCCACGCGGCGGCACGGTTACGATTTCGGCCAAGTCGACATCCCGACAAATCGAAATTGCCGTTGCTGACACCGGCCCGGGCATACCGGCAGAGGTGATGGGGCGCATTTTCGAGCCTTTTTATACCACCAAAGATATGGGTACTGGTTTGGGACTGGCGTTGACGCAGCAGATTGTCAATGAGCATGGTGGTACCATTCATTGCGAAAGTCCGATTTTCATGCATAAGGAAGGGGGCGGGGAAGTCGGCATGCGCGGTGGCGCCAGTTTTATTATTCGTCTTCCCGTGAATCACGCCCATATCACCATGGGAGAAAATTAATCTGGCGCGAAGAAATTTTTTGTCAACGGATGGCGGAGTGTTGAAAGAGTCAATCTTGGTTGTGACAAGTCAAATAGAAGGAAAGACAATCGGTATTGTCGAGATGTCAAACCTTGAGGCGGAACCATGAGTCTCGGGATTCTTGTCGTCGATGATGAACAAAGCGTGCGCGAATCTTTGGCGCGTGTGCTCGAGCGTGAGCACTATCAAGTTTTTCCTGCCAGCTCCGGCGAAGAAGCGTTGCGTTGCCTGGAAAAGGAATCTGTTCATGTGGTTCTGTCGGATTTGAAGATGCCGGAGATGTCGGGGCTGGAGCTTTTGCGCCGGGTCAAAACTGTGGCACCGGCAACGGAAGTGATTTTGATCACCGGGCACGGCACCATTGAGATTGCGGTCGAGGCCATGAAACAGGGAGCGTATGATTTCATCACCAAACCCTTTCGCCGAGCCGAAATCATCAAAGCCGTCGAAAAAGCCCTGGAGAAACGTCGCCTGGCAGATGAAAATCGGGAGCTACGTGAACAGCTCGCCAGTGCAGTCGTACCGCAAACCTTCATTGGCAGATCGGAGGCTGTGCGCAAAATCCTGGAGATCATCGACCGGGTCGCACCACTGAACTCCACGGTTTTGATTACCGGTGAAAGCGGCACCGGCAAAGAGATTGTCGCGCGCATGCTGCATGCCAAAAGTGAACGCGTGGCGAAACGATTTGTTGCCGTCAATTGCGGCGCGATTTCCGAGAATTTGATCGAGAGCGAACTCTTCGGGCATGTCAAAGGCAGCTTTACCGGCGCGATTCGTGACAAGGAAGGTTTGTTCAAGACTGCCTCCGGCGGCACGCTTTTTCTCGATGAAATCAGCAACGTGCCCATCAATTTGCAAGTCAAACTCCTGCGCGCGCTCGAGCAAAAGGAGATTTTACCGGTTGGCGCCACCCGGCCGGTTCCGATTGACACCCGTATCATTGCCGCCAGCAATCGTGATCTGGCCGGCGAAGTCGAGGCGGATCGCTTTCGCGAGGATTTGTTTTACCGCCTCAATGTCGTCGGCATCAACATCCCACCGTTGCGCGAACGTCGTGATGACATTCCTCTGCTGGTCGACTATTTTGTCAACAAATTCAATCGCGAGCTGAAAAAGATCATTAAGGGAGTCGATGCCGACACGATGGAGACCTTTCTCAATTATCAGTGGAAAGGTAATGTGCGGGAATTGGAAAATGTCATCGAGCGTGCCATGATTTTGTGCGACGATGACTACATCCGGCTGCATCACTTGCCGCAAAATTTTGCCAGCGCCTCCATTACCTTGCCGGCGGGGGAAACTCTCAAAGAGGGGGTAATGGCTTTCGAGCGTGAGCGCATACTGAAGGCCCTGGAGGCATTTGCGCACGACAAGAAAGCCGCAGCGAAGTTCCTCGGACTGAGCCTTTCTTCGCTGTATCGAAAACTATCGGAATTGGGAATTGAAGCGCGGGAGCCAGTCGCTCAGGCCTGAGCTGTGATTTCCCAGATTTGCGAATTCCTGCGATGGGATTTGCAAGTTTGGGAATCCATCCTGCTTGAGCACAGCCGAAATGTGCCTTTTGTGGTTATCATTTTCAGCCATTTAGCGCAAGCTCAGTGGCTTTTTTTATTTTTTCGGGATTATGGCACTTTTTTTGAAGCAATCTTTTCGTAAGCATTGATTTTGTAACCCATGAAATTGCAAAAACTTAAAACTTGAATGGATTACCTCAAATGAAAGCGGAGCTTGTTTTGGGGATCGGAGCAATGAAAAGAAATGGTACTCCTGCCGCACACCGGAAGGACTCCGAAGCAGAGGCCTCATCGTTTGCAATGTCTCAAGAGCCCGCGGTGGCGATGTCGCTGAGACGCTCGGAATGTAAAATTCTCATCGTCGATGATGACGAGCAATTTCGGCGTTCGTTGTTCAAAACCCTCAGCCGGGCAGGATATCGGCTCAATGTTGCCACCAATGATACCGAAGCCCTGGAATCGCTCGCGCAAGTTGTCTTTGGCGTCGTCATTGTGGACTTGAACACGCAGCGCGCAGGTTGGAAAAATTTTTTGCGCAGGATCACGTCGTTGCGACCCTCCTCGCGGGTGATCGTGGTCACGCCGTTCGCGCACGACAACCTTTGCGACGAGGTGAAAGATTTGGGTATTTTTGCCTGCTTGTTGAAACCGTTCAAACGCGAACAATTATTGGATCTCGTCGCGCGTGCCAGCGCCGCCTCGACTCCCGTCTTGACAACCGCGTAGCGCTGGAATAATCCACCCGTTCTCAATTTCGTGGAAAAAGTAGCGGGGTGCACCCATGTTTTGCCTTCGCCAAATTTTCAACCCCATTGCAGTGATGGTCTTTGTGGGGTCGGTTCCTGCACCTGCAATGGCATGGGCCGGATCCTGCCTTGCCGACAGCACCACCGAAGCATACGAATATTTAATGGCGCGCCTGATCAATCCTGAATTAAAGAACGAATTAGACGTGCTCGAATGGGCAATACAATATGACAGCTTATTTGCACGTTTGGTTGATCTCGAAACTCCGCTCAATAACGAAGACTTGAAACTCTTACGCATAATTCAGGATTTCATACCCATCTTTTTGACATCCAGACACCATCTTAAAGAAGTGTTTTCCTTGAATACTGCAGCCACCGTTGTTCGATCTTTCGCGCATTGCTTCCGAACGCCTGCTGACATGCCTGTTCGAACGGCATGCCCTCGCCCAGCAGCGTCATTAACGCCGAGATTTGATTTGACGCAAAATTCTGTTCGAAAAACCGGCCAAGATGATAAAGCTGAAAATATATGCGTTCGCTTTCTTCCTTGTTTTTGATTGTCTTTAAATGCCTGTTCAACTGTTTCCATGTCAATTCTTCCTTGCGGAATTTTTGCGGTGCAGGCTTGAGTGTCACAATCTCTCCGGAATTGAAGATTGCCAATGCTTCGCAGAGCCAGCGCGGGCAGTTGCCCCTGGTGGTCTCATCCAAAAGTTGGTGCGTCAACTCATGCCGCAGCGTGGTTTCAAGAATTCCACGCTCTTGCAGAACGCGTACAGGCTGGATATAAATGACATGATCCTGATAAATTGCTCCCTGCCACCAGGCACTGCCGGTGCGCTGGCAAAATTCAGCCGTCGTTTGGGTGAGATGAATTTCGATCGGTGTCGAAAAAACGAGGCGATACTTTTCTGTGAGCTGCTTTTGGCTGTCAAGCACCGTCGCCAGCACCGAGATTGCAGCGGCCTCGTCCCGTTCCTGCTCGAATCGGATCACCACGTTTTGTTCTGCAATTTGATGGCCTTTCGATATTTGTGCAGAAGCAGTGTCCAACAACAAAGCAATGGAAAAAATGAGAGTCGGGCATTTCATGTGGTCAACAACGCAGTTTTTTAAAAATTGGTAGGCCACAGTTGATTTAATAAAAACATCAATGCGCCGTGGCAGAAATACGATTCGGAACTGCGACCGATGGTTGAAAATGCCGAGGCCATCGCGCGTAACGCCGGCATTCAATCCTGCTCCGAAATTTTTATTTCAAGCAAGTGAATTTCCCCAAGCCGCAGTCAGGTGTTCATGGAGAACTCCAGTTGAATGAATAAGGAGAGTGAACATGGAAAAAATCAAGCTGGTGATCAATGCGGAGATCCGTTACGAGAGCCTGCCGATCCCGAATAAAATCGTCGTGCCAATCGGCGAAGGCACGTTTGGCCCACTTCGTTACCGACAACATGACACCGATCCTTTGACTGCGGAACAGATAACGATTCAACATGCCGGCGACAACCGGATCACAATAAAGCTGCAGCTCACGGGCCGAATTTCTGTAAAAAATTTTCCCGACCCCCGACTTGGCGGATTCGAGGTGGACATTGAGTGTAGCTTGGTTGCACAAAATCTGAAACTGCTCATCTCCAATGCTCAAATCACGAATTTGCATGTGCAGAATTTTCCCACCCCGCTCGACAATTTGCTCAAGTATCTATTGAACAAATTTTTGGTGAAAAAGTTGACCGAAGTTTTCGAGATCGATCTTTATGAACCCCTGGAGCGGGCCAGGAGGCAAATTAACCAACCCAATATTTTTGAAATCCCGGTGGGCCGGCAGAGTTTCATTTATTCTTTCAACGCCAATATCGAGCCTTTCGAGACAGAACTGAAGCTCTCTGCCGAAGGCATACATCTCATGTTTAGAACGGATTTGGCCCCCACGATTGCGTTGTTTGAGCCAACTCTGACGTGAGTTTTACACGTCCTGTGATACATTCCCCGCCTGTGATTACAATCCCTGGGCCTGCGACAGGGGCGCAATGCTGAATTGGTATTATCCGAGCCGATTGCTCACTCTCACGGCCTGTACAATCGCCTCGGCTACCAATTCCGCAGCGATTGCGCCGACCGCCATGACATCTGCTTTTTCCGTGCCGACGCTGAGGGAGAATACCATGTCGCCATCGAATGGCGTATGTGCCGGACGGACAGCGCGCGCGAGGCCATCTTGTGCCATCTCCGCAATTTTTGTGATGGCTTCTTTCTTGAAGGCGGCGTTTGTTGCCACGACGGCGAGTGTGGTATTGCCCCAGGCTGTGAAAGGAGCATCCGGGTGGGCTTTGAGATATTCATGGGTGTTTGTAAACGAGCCGTCGTCGTTTTTTGCCCCGGCGATAATTTTGCCATTTTTCGGATCAATCACATCACCCAGCGCGTTGACCACCACCAGTGCACCCACGGCGAGCGTGCCATTTCCCCATGAAGCCATGCCAACACCTCCGAGCATGCAGTGTTGCATGCCGCGAATTTTTCCCACGGTTGCGCCGCAGCCAGCACCGACCAAGCCTGTGCGCACTTCCGTGGCCGAGGCCGCCAGACAAGCACGATATGCCATCTCTGCGGTCGGACGGACTTTGGCATCTCCCACCGCGAGATCGAAGATAACGGCTGTGGGCACAATCGGCACTTTGGTCACCTGCACGTCGAAACCGATACCGCGCTCTTCGAGATATTTCTGAACGCCGCCACTGGCATCCAATCCAAAAGCGCTGCCGCCCGTGAATAACAGGCCGTGGATCTCCGCCACCAGCCGCACCGGCTTGAGTGCTTCGATTTCGCGTGATCCCGGCGCAGAGCCGCGCACATCAACCCCGGCCATTGCAGGGCGGTCCGGTAAAATTACCGTGCAGCCGGTGCGCGCAGCTTCGTCATGGGCATGGCCAACTCGAATGCCTGGAACAGCGCAAAGAGAATCCAACATTATGACTTCGGGCTTTTCCGCATGAATGAAAATTTCTTGGAAGGCAACTCGATCATGACGCCACGTTCACTGAAAAAGAACAAATCACCGACCATGAGACCGATGGAACTGCGCAAGGGCTTCCAATTCTCGCGGTAGGCCTCGCTGTCCACGCGTGTGCCGTCTTTGTCTTTTGAGACCAGACGCACACGTTCCGGATATTCGCGATTGATCATGAATGGCGAGTGGGTGGTATAAACGAGCTGATTCTTGATGGCCAACTCTTCCATGATTTTGGCCAAATCTTTCTGGCCGGCCGGGTGCAGATGAATTCCCGGCTCGTCGATCAAAAAGAAATATTCGTTGGTGCGCGCGTCGAAAGTCTGCGCGATGAAATTGATGTAAAAGGAAAGATACCAGCGGAAACCCAGACTCCGCGACTCCGGCGTGTCGAAAACAGTGGTGCCGTCCGAAAGATCAATGTAAAGAATGTTGCCGTTGACATTGAGCTTCAATTCGATCGTTGGCTCCTGCGACCAGACACGGCGGATTTGCTGGGTAATGAGCCGGCTGGCTTCTTCGCTGGCGCGCCGGCCGCGGGTGGAATCTTCAAAGATGATCTCCGGATTGTTGATCCCGCCGATGCGCAGCAAATTCCGTTCGGTGCGGAAGAACTCGCCGCCGTTCATCAAATCCTGCAGGGTGGCGCGATTTTTCAGGAGCGGAATGCTGTCGAAGAACAGAAACTTGGGCAACCCCAGCAGCAATTTGTCCATTTCGCGGATCGGGACTTCGGCTTCGGAGACGAAGACATGATAATTGTCGAACCCCGGCCCGTCTTTGCGAATCAGAAAGCTCTCGGCATCCTTGAAGGCGTCGCTGAAACGCAGGAGCATTCGGCGATTCTCCTTGGAGATCTGGGTGAACTCAACCGCCACTTCCGGAGGTTTGCCCTGATAGTAGTAGTCGGAATATTGGCAGGTCAAGCTGTTGTCGAAGGGCACACCCGGCGAGAAAGCTTGCAAAGCGCGTAAGATATTGGTCTTGCCGCTTTCATTGGCACCAATCAGAATCGTGATCCGGGAATCCAAAGGAAAGGCCAATTCGAAGATTGATTTGAACGCACGGATAAAAACACGCGAGACGAACATCTTTCCTTCCTTGACTGATCAACCTCCGGACTTCTCCTCGAAGTTGTTCAAGGGAAATCGGGGTTGGGCTTTTGTAATCTTCTCATTAATCAACAAGAAAAGCCCGATCCCTCGCCAAGAGGAGTCGGGCCGATATCAAACCAACTGGTCTTTTCAATTCACCACCGATTCCGGTTGCTGTTCTGGTTTGTCTGGCGGCGGGCTGACAGATTTTTGGGCCGTGCTTTTGACCACCGGCTTGCGGCCGATCTCAATGAACTCGAGATTATTGTCTTTGGGAATGATCTGGATCTGGCTGCCGTCGCTGAATTTTCCTTTCAACATTTCCTCGGCAATCGGATCTTCAATGTATTTCTGAATGACACGCTTCAGCGGCCGGGCGCCGTACACCGGATCGAATCCCTTTTCCGCAATGAACTCTTTCGCTTCCTTGGTCAACGTGATCTCAATCTGACGATCCGAAACTTTGTTGAGCATTTCTTTGACCACGATGTCGATGATTTGCTCCATGTGCTCTTTCGTCAGATTGTGGAACACCACCAGCTCGTCAACACGATTCAAGAATTCAGGATTGAACAGGCGTTTGACCTCATCCATGATTTTGCTTTGCATCTTCGAGTAATCGATCTCGGCTTCTTGTGTCGAAAATCCGAAGCCGCCGGCCTTTTTGATCTCACGGGCGCCGACGTTGGAGGTCATGATCAGGATGGTGTTTTTGAAATCAACGCGGCGGCCGAGACCATCGGTGAGGCTGCCGTCGTCGAGAATTTGCAGAAGAATATTGAAAACGTCCGGATGCGCCTTCTCGATTTCATCAAACAGCACCACCGAGTAGGGATGCCGGCGCACTTTCTCGGTGAGCTGACCGCCCTCTTCATAACCGACATAACCCGGAGGCGCGCCGGTCAGACGCGAGACCGAGAATTTCTCCATGTATTCGGACATATCGAGACGAATGAGCGCGTCCTCTTTTTCGAACAAATATTTGGCGAGCTCTTTGGCGAGCTGGGTTTTGCCCACGCCGGTGGGTCCCAGGAAGATAAACGAGCCAATGGGACGGGTGGGGTCTTTGAGTCCGGCACGGGTGCGCTGGATGGCCTTGCACAGCATGTGGATCACTTCATCCTGGCCGACAATGCGTTTTTTCAGCGCCTCCTCCATGCCGAGGATTTTTTCGGTCTCGGATTGCGCAACTTTTTGCACGGGTATGCCGGTCATCATCGCCACCACGTCGGCAATGTCATCCTCAGTAACCGTGGCAATGACCTCCTCCTCGGTCTCCTTCCAGCGCCGTTTGGCGGCATCGAGTTTGCGATTCAACCGCTTCTCCTGATCGCGCAAAACCGCCGCACGCTCGAACTCCTGATTCTTGATGACGACGTCTTTTTCCTTGCGAATTTGCTTGATCTCCTCTTCCAACTCGGAAATTTCCTTGGGAACGACAATATTGGCGAGATGCACGCGCGCGCCGGTTTCATCCAGCACGTCGATGGCCTTGTCAGGAAGAAAGCGATCCGTTATGTAGCGTTCGGAAAGTTTGACCGTGGCGTGAATGGCCTCATCGGTGTAACGGACTTTGTGATGTTCCTCGTAACGGGATTTGAGGCCGTAAAGAATTTGAATGGTTTCCTCGGCACTGGGGGGATCCACCATGATCTTTTGGAACCGGCGCTCCAAGGCGCCGTCTTTTTCGATGTATTGGCGATACTCATTGAGCGTCGTGGCGCCGATGCATTGCAGTTCGCCGCGTGACAACGCCGGCTTGAACATATTCGAGGCATCCAATGAACCGCTCGCGCCGCCAGCGCCGACAATCGTATGCAACTCATCGATGAACAGAATCACATCCTTGGCGCGAAGCAGTTCATTCATGATCGCTTTCATGCGTTCTTCGAATTGGCCGCGATATTTGGTTCCGGCGACGATGGCGCCAAGATCGAGGGTCACCACACGTTTGTTGTGCAAAATCCGCGGCACTTTTCTCTCGACGATCCGCAGGGCCAGGCCTTCGGCGATGGCGGTTTTGCCAACCCCGGGCTCACCGATCAAAACCGGGTTGTTCTTTTTACGACGGCTTAAAATCTGCGCAACACGCTCGATTTCTCTTTCGCGACCGATGATCGGATCCAGCTCACCCTTGCGTGCCAGCTCGGTGAGATCGCGGCCAAAGTGATCCAAGGCCGGTGTCTTCGACCGTTGCGTGCTGGCCTCCTTATTCGAGGGGGTTCCGCGCAAGATATTTTCCAATTCCTCGCGGACGGCCTCATACGTGATATCAAAATTCAACAACACCTGCGCCGCCACCCCGTCTTTTTCCTTGACCAGTGCCAGAAGCAGATGCTCAGTGCCAATGATGTCAGATTTGTATTTCTCCGCCTCGACATACGCCATTTTGAGAATCTTTTCCGCGCGCTTGGTAAACGGGATGTTGCCGATGGTCATGGTTTCACCGGTGGATTTGACCGCATCCTCCACCGCGTGTCTGATTTCTTCCAAATCGGTGCCAAGATTGCGGAGAATCTCAACGGCGATTCCCTCCCCTTCACGAATCAGTCCCAGCAGAAGATGCTCGGTGCCGATGTAATCGTGACCGAGTCGCAAGGCCTCTTCCCGCGAGAACTGAATAACCATCTGGACACGACTGGAGAAATTATTTTTCATGTTTCAAACTCCCGAATGAATAACTCGCTACGCCACTTATCTAAACTTCACTCAACCACTACCATAATCAATCTACAAATTCTAATTGAAAAAGTAAAGAGGCTTTTCAAACTTTTCAAAGGAGCACGCCGATTTTTTCGCGCACCAGTTGCACGCGGCGCACGTCACGGGACAAATCCTCCTGTGCGTCGCGATAAGTTTTTTGGAGGTGAGCCGGCTGCAAAACCACCATCAGCTCATTCAACAGGCTGCGATTTACATTCTTGATGATGCCCAGGTCCATCCCCAGGCGCAGATAAGAAAGCAAATTGAGAAATTCCAACGAGCTGATCATGCGGGCATATTTCAAAATTCCCACCGCCCGCCAAATTCTGTCTTCAAGCTGAAGAAGCTGGTCGTTGAGCAAACGATCTCTGGCATCAGCTTCCAAGGACAGAAGCTTGTGGGCCACCTCCTCCATGCGTTTGATGATGTTGTCATCGGTACGTCCGAGCGTCAGTTGATTGGAAATTTGAAAAATATTTCCGACCACCTCGGTGCCCTCGCCATAGAAGCCGCGCACGGTGATCTCGGACGGCGCCAATTTAGCGATGACCCGCTCGATTTCCTCCAGCATGGCGAGCGCGGGCAGATGCACGAAAAGCGAAACGCGCATGCCCGTGCCGGTATTCGTCGGGCACGCGGTGAGATAGCCGAATTGATCCGTGAAGGCATAATCGAGTTGCTCCCCGAGCGCATCATCGAGATGCATGATGAGCCGCCAGGCCTCTTCAACGTTCAACCCCGGTTGGATCGATTGAATGCGCAAATGATCTTCCTCGTTGACCATCAGGCTGAGATATTCATCTTCGCCCACGGCCAGCATCGCGGGCTTGAGGGATTCTGCATACGCCGGACTGATCAGGCGCCGCTCCACCAAAAATTTCCGCTCGAGCTTGCCCAGTTTTTGCATGTCCAAAAACATCGCCGCGCCGAGCAACGGGCTGGGCGCCAGGACCCGATAAATTTCCTGGACAATTTCCTCGAGCTGTTCTCGATTCGCGGCATTGGGGAACGGATAATCGGCAAGATTGCGCGCCAGGCGCACGCGCGTGGTGATGACGATATCGGAATGTGGCGCATCGCTGTCCAGCCAGCGGGGCAGGCGTTTGACCAGACTGTTCAAATTTTGCGCCGTCATTCTCGAGGACTCAAGCCAGGTGGCGGTCGCAGTTTTGAAGGGATCGGATTTCATGAGATCATTTCGCCTGTTTGCGATTGCGCGCCGGGGTTTTGTGGTTGGCTTCGCGCTCGGCATCGCGAATCAAATCGCGCAATTCCGCCGCACGCTCAAATTTCTCTTTATGAATAGCCTCCTCCAATTCTTTGCGCAGCTTGACGAGATCTCGTGCGGTGGTCATGGCGCGCCGGGGGCGTGGCCGGCTGCCGATGTGTTTGTTGCTGCCGTGAATGCGGCGCAGCAAAATGGCCAGTTCTTTTTCAAATGTTTGATAGCATTCATCACATCCCAACAGCCCGGTCTTTTCAAAGTCACTGAACGATCGATTGCATCCCGGACAACGCCGCGCGCTTTTGCCGGAGGCCTCTGCCTCGGCTTCAAGAAATGGCTCTTCGCCAAGGATGTGCGCCAAAATCTCGCCGAACATCTCCGGCAGTCCGGCGAGCGGATTCGTGATCCCCTTTTCTTCCGCGCATTTCACACAAAGGGAAAGCTGGGTTTTCTTTTGATTGATCACCTGAGTATAGGAAATTGCGGCGGGACGTTTTTTGCAAATTTGGCAAAGCATTAGTGGCCTTTATAGTTATGGATTTTTTTGATGCGACCATCGAAGAGTTCGATGACGCGATCGGCTTTCTGCGCCAATTCGAGATTGTGCGTGACGATGATGAAGGCACGCCCATCCCGCCGGCTCAAATCCCAAAGCAATTGATGCAAGCTTTCACTGGAACGCCGGTCCAGATTTCCGGAAGGCTCGTCGGCCAAAACCATCCGCGGTTCATTCATCAATGCTCTGGCCACGGCAACTCGTTGCTGCTCGCCGCCGGAGAGCTCGCCAGGACGATGCGAGGCGCGTGCTTCCAGACCGACGTCCGCCAATAATTGCCGGGCGCGAGTGACAATATCACGACCATTGCGCCGCGCGATCAGTGCCGGCATCATGACATTCTCCAAGGCTGTAAATTCAGGCAGGAGGTGGTGAAACTGAAATACAAACCCCACCGTGCGATTGCGGAATTGTGCCAGGGCGCGATCGTCGCATGCTGAAATGGGCATGCTGTCAATCTCCACTTCGCCCGAGGTGGCACGATCCAGACCGCCCAGAATGTGCAACAGGGTGCTCTTTCCCACTCCTGATGGCCCAACGATGGCAACAATTTCACCGGCATAAATCGTGAGGTCGATGCCCTTGAGCACTTCCAGAGCGCCTCCCGGCATCGGATAACTCTTGAACAAATTTCTGGTAATCAATATCGGTTTTTGGGCAGACATGTTGATCACTATTCATATCGGATCGCTTGCACCGGATCGAGTTTGGCGGCACGATAGGCCGGATAAATCGTTGCGATCAACGAGAGAAAAAGCGCCGCGGCGGCAATGAAAACGAAATCCCATGCTTTCATCAGAACCGGAAACGTGCTGATGATGTAAACATCCGGCGGCAGAGAGAGAAATTTGAACTTGAGTTGCGCCCAGCAGATGGTATAACCGAGAATCAAGCCGAGCGCGCCGCCAATCACACCGGCCACGGCTCCTTGATAGACGAAAATGCGCATGATGCTCTCGTTGGTTGCGCCCATGCTTTTGAGAATGCCGATTTCCTTGGTCTTTTCCAACACCACCATGATTAAAGTGCTGATGATGTTGAAGGCCGCCACCAGGATGATCAGCGAAAGCACAATGAAGGCAATCCATTTCTCGAACTGCATCCACGAAAAGAGATTTTTATTCATGTCGAACCAGGTGATCGTGGTATAGGGATAACCGCCGAGCCGGTCTTCGATCAATTGGGCAATGTCGTCCGCGAGATTCATGTCACTGAGCTTGACCTCGATGCCGCTGACTTTGTTACCCATCTCAAACAGCTGCTGGGCTTCGGGAATGCCAATAAAGGCAACGTTGTCATCATATTCATAGAGGCCCGATTGAAAATATCCGGCCACGCGAAAAGTTCTGACGGTGGGCATGGAACCGAACCCGCCAATGTCAAGCCCGGCCGCCGAGAGCAACTGCACCTTGTCACCCAGTCCCACCACGAGTCGATCCGCCAGAGAGTAACCGAGAATGATTCCCGGATAAGCGCGCTCACCTTCTTTTTCAACCAATCCCAGGTTGAGATTGCCGTAGTTGACGTTTTTCGCCAGATCGGTCACACGCGCTTCCAGCCTGGGGTCTATGCCCTTGATGATCGCGCCCTCCTTGCGCTCGCGCGAGAGAATCATCGCCTTTTCGTTGATATAAGGAGCGGCTGCTATAATATGCGGAATGCCCTTGATTTTGTCAAGGGCTTCGCGATAATTATCGACGCCGCGATCATGATAGGTTCGCAGCTTGACATGCGCATCGAAGCCAATGATCCGCGAGCGCACTTCACTCTCGAAACCGTTCATCACCGAGAGCACGATGATCAACGCCGCGGTGCCGATCATGACACCCGCAATCGAAATGTAGGTGATCAGCGAGATAAACTTGACCTGACGCTTGGAGCGCAGATAGCGTTTTGCAATGAAAAATTCGTAGGACATGAGTGGTAAATATTACGAACGTAATCCGTAAAACCGAACAGCCTCAGGTTGAGCGTCACGAAAAAATCCTGCTATTTATACTGCTCCGGACGCATCTGGGGAAAAAGAATCACATCCCGAATCGACGGCTGGTCGGTCAACAGCATCACCAGCCGGTCGATGCCGACACCGAGTCCGGTTGTGGGCGGCATGCCATATTCCAAGGCACGGATAAAATCCTCGTCCAACTGTTGCGCTTCCTCGTCACCGGCGTCGAGGAGTTTCTTTTGTTCCCAAAACCGCTCGCGTTGATCAATCGGATCGTTCAGCTCGGTGAAGGCATTTCCCACCTCTTTTCCACCAACAAATGGCTCGAAACGTTCCACCAATCCCGGTTTGGAGCGGTGCTTTTTCGCCAAGGGCGAAAGCTCGAGTGGATAATCAGTGATGAAAATCGGTTGAATCAGCTTGGGTTCGACGGTCGCGCCGAAGATTTCGTCGATGAGTTTCCCGACGCCCATCGTGCTGTCCACCTCGACATGCAGTTTCCTGGCAATCTCGTCCAACTCTTTTTGTGACTTGCCGAAGAGATTGTAGCCGGTTTCTTTCTCGATGGCATCGAGCATGGCCACCCGCGGCCAGGGTGGCGTAAAGTCAATTTCATTGCCTTGATAAGTGATTTTGTGACCGCCGGTCAGATCCTTGACGATTTTGCTGAGCATTTCTTCGACAAGGTCCATCATGAAATTGTAGTCCTGATAGGCGACGTACAGCTCCATCATGGTGAATTCGGGATTGTGAAAGCGATCCATGCCTTCATTGCGAAAATCCTTGGCGAACTCGAAGACACCGTCATAGCCGCCCACAATGAGACGCTTGAGATAGAGCTCGTCGGCGATGCGCAAATACAGTTTCATGTCGAGCGCATTGTGGTGCGTGATGAACGGCCGCGCCGAAGCGCCGCCATAGAGCGGCTGCAGGATGGGGGTTTCGACCTCGAGATAGCCGCGTCCCGTGAGATATTCCCGCATGCTGGCGATGATGCGGCTGCGCTTGATGAAAACCTCGCGCACCTCGGGATTGACGGCGAGATCAGCATAACGCTGGCGATAGCGCAATTCCTTGTCCGCGAAGGCATCATAAACCACGCGCTCGCCGTCTTCGACTTTTTCCTTGGCGATGGGCAGCGGCCGCAGCGTTTTGGAGAGCAGTTGAAAATTCGCCACTTGAACCGTGATTTCGCCGGTGCGGGTTTTCAGCACTTTGCCGGCCACGCCAATGATGTCACCGAGATCCAGCAGGCCAAAGAGTTCATAACCTTTTTCGCCGACGGCATCGAGTTTGACGTAGATTTGAATGCGGCCGCTCGAATCTTCGAGATGTGCGAAAGTGGCTTTGCCATGCGGTCGAAGCGATACGAGCCGTCCGGCAATTGTTACCTCCTTCTCGAAAAATTCATCGAATCGGTTTTTGATGTCCGCCGCAAGATGTTTGCGTTTGAAATCATGCGGATAGGGATTTACGCCCAGCGCTTTGATTTTCTCCAGCTTCTCGCGCCGCGCCCGCATCACAGAGTTGAGGTCGTCAAGTTGAGGTTCCATAAAGCTGATTTGAGTCCGAGGTTATGGTTGTCCAAAAATTTTTTATCTTATGCAACGTGTGACCTGTTTACGCAACGTTTGATTTGTCGGGGTCAATAATCTCATATCAAAACTTGTGCTGACTGTCAAGCCACACGCGCCAGCAATCCGGGCAAATCATGAATTTTCATCACCGTCTTCCCAATGCCAACTCACACTGCCTCCGATAATCTTGCAGCGTTCCCGGCTTGGATGTAAATCCGCGGCACGCGTCTCGAAATCCCGCATGTCACCTCATACGGAATCGTCTCCAACTTCCGGCACCATTCATAGATGGAGATTTCTTCGTCACCCTGCTTGCCGAGCAAGACCACTTCTTCGCCCGCGTGCACACTTTTCATGTCGCCGAGATCGATCATGATCTGATCCATGCACACGCGGCCAACTAACGGGCAGCGCCTGCCACGAACGAGCACCTCAAAATTATTCGACAGTTTCCGTGAAATGCCGTCGGCATATCCAATTGGCAACGTCGCAATCGTTGTCGCCTGCGGCGTTTGAAAAGTCTGGCCGTAGCTGATGAAAGTTCCGGCGGGCACCCGCCTCACAAAGAGAATTTGCGTCCGCAGAGACATTGCCGGCTCGAGCGGAATGGATTCGCTCGTCTCGTCGCTGGGATAGTAGCCATACATCATCACCCCCGGCCGGACGAGAGTGAAATAGCTCTGCGGCAAATCCAAAATCGCGCCGCTGTTGGCGGCGTGTAAATATTTAAAATGGATGTCGTAACTCGCAAGTTGCTGTACAACAGATTGGAACCGTTGGAGTTGCTGGTGCGCGTAACTCTTATCGCGGCTGTCGCTGCTTGCGAAATGCGTGCAGAGACCAACCAATTCAAGATTGGGCAATTTCGCCAACGCGAGAATCACTTCGATCGCTTCCTGCGGCAACAATCCCACACGCCCCATGCCCGTGTCGATTTTCACGTGCGCTTGCGCCAAGCAACCCAGCGCTTGGGCCCGGCGCGAAACCATTTGCGCAAGAGGTAAATCGTAAAGGGTAAATTGTAAATTATGCGCGATGAAACTGTCGATCTGACTTTCAAAGAACCCGCCGAAAACGAGAATCGGCGCGGCGATGTGAGCGCGACGCAATTCGAGGCCTTCCTGCAAGAGCGCGACGCCGAGTTTTGTGGCACCGGCCGAAAGGGCAGTGCGCGCCACGGGAATGGCGCCATGACCATAGGCATCAGCCTTTACCACGGCCATGACTTCGGCGGGGTGGACGCGCTGGCAAATCCGGCGAATATTGGTCTCAATGGCACTTAAATTGATTTTCGCGACTGTTGGTCGAAGCGCGTCGTTGTGCTGGCCGATCAACTTCAGTTCTGCTCCCTGGTCGTTCGCCTGCGCGTGCATAACCTGTTTATTAGTCCTCAATTTCTTGCATCTCTTCCTCCAGCACTTCGGCACCGGCTTTTTTCTTGTATTGCCTGCCCAGCAAAAAGGCTTTGATGAATTCATCCAACTCGCCGTCCATCACTGCCTGCACATTGCGGTTCGTGACGCCAGTGCGATGATCCTTGACCAGCGTGTAGGGCTGAAAAACATACGAGCGGATCTGGCTGCCCCAGGCGATGTCCTTCTTGTTTTTTTCCAAATCGCTGCGTTTGGCCTTTTCTTCCTCACGTTTGAGTTGATACAGTTTCGCCATCAGCAGTTTCATGGCCAGATCGCGGTTGCGAATTTGGCTGCGTTCGTTTTGACATTGCACCACGATGCCGGTGGGAATATGGGTGATGCGAACCGCGGAGGAAGTTTTGTTCACGTGCTGGCCGCCGGCGCCACTGGCGCGATAGGTATCGATGCGCAGATCCTTCTCTTCAATTTTAATGGTGACGTTGTCCTCGATTTCCGGCAACACGAAGACCGAAGCGAATGAAGTGTGGCGTCGCTTGTTCGCGTCGAAGGGAGAGATACGCACGAGGCGATGCACGCCGGCCTCGGCTTTCAAATAGCCATAAGCGTATTCACCACGCACCTCGATGGTCGCATCTTTGATTCCGGCCTCCTCGCCGGCCTGTAAATCGATAATCTGGTATTCAAAACCGTGGCGTTCGATCCAGCGAATGTACATGCGCAACAGCATCTGCGCCCAATCCTGGCTTTCCGTGCCGCCGGCACCGGGATGAATCGTGAGAATCGCGCTGCGCTGGTCATCCGGACCGGAGAGCATGCTGCGGAACTCCAAATCTTCCACCGCGACTTGGAGCGCGGTAATATCGTTCTCTGCGTCGGCGAATGCGCTTTCATCTTTGGCTTCTTCCGCGAGCTCCAACATGACCACCGCGTCGTCGTGCAGGCGCTTGACTTTGTTCCAGGCTTCAATCCATTCGCGGCGGCTGGCAAGATCGCGCATCACCACTTGCGCCTTTTCTTTGTCGTTCCAGAAATCCGGCGCGTGCGTTTGCGCCTCGAGCCGGCCACTTTCTTTTTCCAGGTTCGGGATGTCAAAGACTGTCCCGCAGGGCAAACACACGGCGGGACAGGTCCTCCAGTTGAGTATGTAGTTCTTCACGCATGAAAGTAAATCCTTTCGCTTGTTTTCAGTTAGTCACTTTTGAAATATAAAAGAAAAATCGGTGAGAGTCAAGACAAGGAATGTGGTCACGGAATATTTCTTTTGAGTGCCCCGGCGGTGAGATTGCAGCTAAACAAAAAATCCGGCAGCAAAACCGGCCGTGGTCGGATGAGTCTTTGCTGCCGGATGGCTATGGAGGGAGGGAAGAGGTATTAACCCCGATAATTCACGCGGTTCGTAAATCGACAGCACTCTGCTGTTGGCTCAAGCCTGAAAATGCTGCTCATGAATTATCGGGGTTAAAAGAAATTATCTCGAGCTTGCTACTCATGATGCCGTCTTCTCATATCCGCGAAATCCTGCCCACGCAGCTTTTTCCAATCATCATCATTGAACCAATCAGGTTGAGGATCCCCTTCTTCAAATTCTGGAATGTCGTTTTGTGCCTTTCTTTCCTCATACGACTTGCGACGCTGCACCGCACGAATTCTCATGAACTTCGCGTAAACCTTTTCATGCAAAGTCTCGGCTGGCGCGTGCCCTCGGCAAACCGCGACAAAATGCTTTTGCGCTTCCGTATTCGGTTTCCGCTTTCCCGTTTCCAGCGAGCGGTAGAACTCGTAGTATTTCTGCAACAGGACTTTCTCCTGCCGGGTGAGCACAGGAGAAGATTGTGGCATGGCGACCTCCTTTCGATCATGTTAACACGGACTGCGGATGACGCTGCCTCGAACGATGGTGCATAGTCGTGACTCGAGCGCCATCCGCAGCCTCCTATGGCCATGGTCCGTTTTCTACAAGCAACGAATCAGTGAATTTGGCGCGCAGCAATTTGTTTACGACACCTGCTCGCGAATCAGCGCCACCACTTTGCCCTGGATCGACCACGCCTGCGAAAGCGGGATGGGCGCATACACCGGATTTTCCGGCTTCAGATACATGTTGTCACCACTTACCATGAACCGCTTTACCGTGGCCTCTTCGCCCGTCAATGCAACCACAATGTCACCGTTGCTTGCCTGAGTCGTGGAACGGACAATGACCAGATCGCCGTCATAAATGCCAGCGTCGATCATGCTGTCACCTTGTACCCGCAACGCGAAGTACGAGCCACCGCCGCCAGTCAAATAGTCCGGTACCGCAACGTAACGTTCGATATTTTGTTCGGCAAGAATCGGCGAGCCGGCAGCAATGCGGCCAACCACCGGCACATTGTCTGCGTGCGCCTGATGGGGTAAGCCCATCGGATGCAACACTGTAATCCCGCGCGCAGCGCCGCCACCGTGACGTTGGATAAAACCCTTGCTTTCCAGCGCCGACAAATGCTTGAATATGGCATTCTTGGAGCGAATGCCCAATTCGTCCGCCAACTCCTGCATCGTCGGAGGGAAGCCGCGTTGCTTGACATGACGCCCGATCAACTCAAGAATTTGCTTTTGTTTGTCGGTCAGCTTTTTCATAGTTGAACCTTTGATTTGTGCCAATCTCCATTCATACAGTGGAATCTGTATTCCAGCTGTTTATGATTTTTTGGTGCTATGATGTTCACCTATAGTATAATAATAGGTGAACAAAAAGTCAAGAACTTTTTTCTTTTTTTTGAAAATTTTTTTAGCCTGAATTATTCATAAAAAGTGAAAAAAGTTCGAGGAATTTGCTCCACAATTTATTATATTACAGTCATCTAATGACTAACAAGTGGAGGAAATTCTGATGAACTCAGTTTTGCCAGAGCCAAAACG